>JBGPFC010000093.1:0-2542 GCA_041483195.1 Candidatus Eiseniibacteriota bacterium | reverse complement strand
CGTCGCCTACCTCTGGTTGGTTCTCTTCCGTCAACGCGCTGAGCCCACGGCGGACGCCGCAATCGCGGGGCGCTGGATCGAGTTGGCGGGCTCGGTGGCGCTGTTTGCGCTCGTGGCGTGGACTTGGATCGCGGGCGCGGAACGGCGGGCGCTCGTCTTCTCGCCGGCGGAAGTGACGTTTCTCTTCCCGGCTCCGCTGACGCGGCGCACGCTGATCCGATACAAGCTGTTCCGCTCGCAGCTCGTGGTGCTGTTCAACAGTCTGCTGTGGACGCTGATATTCGCGCGCGAGCGCTTCGGGGTGTCACCGTGGCTCCGGGCGCTCGCGATCTGGACCCTCTTCTCGACCCTCACGCTGCACCGGCTCGGCGCGTCGTTCGTCCGCACGAGCCTCTCCCAGCACGGCCGCGCCGCGTGGCGGCGGCGGGCGGTGTCGGTCACACTGCTCGCGTTGGTAGTGGCGGCGGTCGCGTGGACCGCCTTCGAGAGTTACCCGGCCGTCTCGGCGGCGCGGCGGGCCGGGGGGCCGCAATTGCTCGCCGCACTCGAATCGGCGGCGGCCCGGCCCGTGCCGGCGGCGCTCCTGCTCCCGTTTCGATGGCTGGTTCGCCCGCTCGCCGCCACCGGCCCCCGCGCGTGGCTCGCCGCCATGCTCCCGGCCATAGGACTGCTGTTCGCGCACTACCTCTGGGTGATTCGCTCCGACGCGGCATTCGAGGAGGCCGCGGCGGAGGCGTCGCTGGCGCGCGCCCGCAGGCGTTCGCAAAGCGCGGTCGGCGGCATGTCGCTCGAGCGCGGCGTTCGCTCGCCATCGCGCCCGCTCTTCGCGCTGGGGCCGCGAGGCTCACCGGGCACGGCGATCCTGTGGAAGAACCTGACGGCCGTCGCGCGGCGGCGGCGGGCCGGCAATACGATTCTCGGATTTGCCGCGGCGGGCGCTCTCGCGGCGCTCCTGTCGCCGGCCGGCGATGGCGGCATTGCGGAGTTGGCGGGTGCATTGGCCATTGCGTGGTCCGGGTTGTTGCTGCTCCTCGGGCCGCAATGGATCCGCAACGACCTTCGGAGCGACCTGCGAAAGCTCGATCTGCTGCGCAGCTATCCGGTGCGCGGCTGGGTGATCGTGGCCGCCGAGGCGCTTGCGTCGACCGCGACCCTCTGCGCGCTCGAGTTCCTCATGCTCGGCTTCGTCTACCTCGCCTTCCTCCGGCATCCGACAATCGAAATCTCGCTGCAAGAGCGCTCGCTACTCCTGGTCGCGGCGGTGCTGCTGCTGCCCGGGGTGAATTTCATGGCGATGTTGTTGCAGAACGCCGCCGCGCTCTTGTATCCGGCGTGGGTGCGGCTGGGCCGCGGCATGACGGGGGTGGAGGCGCTGGGTCAGAACCTGCTCGCCATGCTCGTGTTCACCGTGCTGCTCGGTGTCTTGTTGGCACCGCCTGTCGGAGTTGGGGCTGGAGTGGCTTGGCTGTTTGGAGGCCGAATGGATGGTTGGGTCTGGGCGGCGGCGATGCTCGCGGGGCTCGCCGCGACGAGCGTCGAAGCCGCCCTGGTGATTCGCTGGCTTGGACACGTGTTCGAGCGGACCGATCGGACCGCGTTGCCGATCGGCCAGCCATAGCCCACCGAAGGGAGCCGCTATCCTATGGATTCGCGCTCCCGCGCGGATGACTCGAGTCCCGACCCGGGATCCGGCTGGTATCACCGGTTCCCCTGCTCGCCTTTGATGTATCCTTCGTCGTACCCATGCCACCTTGCATGGACGTGTCCGTAGTCGTCGGCGCGGCCCCGGTCTGCGTGCCACCGCCATTCACTCCACCTGTCGTATCCTTGTTAGCCGGCCGATTGCAGCCCGCCAGCGCGGCCACGGCCACCGCCGCGGCGATCCAGTGTGCTTGTCTCATGCCTGCTCTCCCCAGTTGTCGCCTCGGCTGCCCGCCTCCGCACCGCGCGAAAGCGGCCGTCCGGCTTGTGAGCTTAACCAACGGGATCGCGCAAGGACGTGATCCGGGTCACTCCGCGCGAGTCGCAAACCGGCCGAACCGCAGCGCCAGCGTGGGGAGCACGAACAGGCTGAGCACGGTCGACGTGAGCAGACCACCCAGGATGACCGTCGCCATGGGCCCTTCGATCTCGCGCCCCGGATCTCCGCTCCCGATGGCGAGTGGCAGGAGGCCCAACGCCGTGACGAGCGCCGTCATCAGAATGGGGCCCAGCCGCTCGAGCGCGCCTCGAATCGCGCTTTCGAGTCCCCAGGGCGCACCTTCCACCGCCACGAGATGCTCGTAGTGGGAGATGAGCATCACGGCGTTCCGGGTCGCGATGCCGAAGAGCGTGACGAATCCCACCAACGACCCGAGCGAGAGCAGCCCGCCCGTCGCGAACACCGCGAGCACGCCACCCACGAGCGCGAACTGCAGGTTGGCGAGCACGAGCAGGAGCCTGCTCGCGTCACCGAACGCGAGCCAGAGCAGCATGAGAATGCCCGCGCCGGCGAGCAGACCGTGCAACAGCAGCTCGCGCTGCGCCTGACGTTGGGCGGTCG
>JBGPFC010000092.1:0-2589 GCA_041483195.1 Candidatus Eiseniibacteriota bacterium | reverse complement strand
GCGCTACCGCGAAGCGATTCGCCAGCGCCCCGGTCTCGCGCGGCTCCACGGCTGCCTGGGTCTCACGCTGTGGCGGCTCCGGCGCTATGGCGAGGCGGCCGGCGCGTGGAGCGATGCGACACGCCTGGAACCTCGGCGCGGACTGTGGCACCGGTGGCTCGGGCTCGTCCTCGAGAGGCTGGGCCGGCTGCCCGATGCGGCTGCGGCCTTCGGGCATGCCTTGAGGCTCGAGGGCGACGACGTGGCAGCATGGCTGGGCCTCGCGGCCGTGTGCCGGCGCCAGGGCGACTGGGAGCAGGAGGCGCAGGCTTATGCGCGAGCGCTGGCGCTCCGCCCCGCCGACGCCCACCTCTACGCGGAGCTCGGCGTGGCCTTCGAGGCCCAGGGGCTCGAGGCCAATGCCGAGGCCGCGTTCCGCGAGGCGGTGCGGCTCGCGCCCGCGAATCCCGACCACCACCTGGATCTCGGCATCGCGCTCGGCCGCCAGGGGCGCCACGCCGAGGCCGAAACGGCCCTGCGCGAGGCCATACAGCTGAGCCCCTCCGACATCGTCGCCTGGGCCAACCTGGCATTGGGCTTGGGCCGCCAGGGACGCTACGCCGAGTCCGAGGCGGCCTATCGCGAGGCCTTGAGACTCAAGCCGGACGGGGCCGCGCTGCACCGGGGCCTCGGCATGGGGCTGTACTTTCTCGGACGCTACGAGGACGCCGAGGCCGCGTTCCGCGAGGCGGTGAGGCTCAATCCCGCCTATGCGCGGGCGTGGGCCGACCTGGGCGAGCTCCTGAGCGAGCAGGGGCGGCTCGGCGAGGCCGCCGAGACGTTCCGCGAAGCCGTCCGCGTCAAACCCCAGCGGGTCGGATCGCACCGGGGCCTGGGGCGCGTCCTGCTGGCCCTGGGGCTCGATGCAGAAGCCGAGGCCGCGTACCGCGAAGCTCTCAGGCACCGCCCCGGAGACGCCCAGAGTCACTTCAATCTCTGGGCGGCGCTCGAGAGACAGGGCAAGGACGCGGAGTGCGAGGCGGCGTACCGCGAGGCCATACGGATCAAGCCGGAGCACGCCGAGGCCCATGCGCGGCTGGCCGCCGTCCTCGAGAGGCTCGGTCGCACGGACGAAGCTCTGGCCGCATGCCGCGAAGCCGCACGCCTGGAGCCCCGGGATACGCGCTACCGCCACGCGCTGGACGCGCTGCGCAGCAGGATGCGGGCCTGATGCTCCTCGGCGTGGATCATCTGGTCATCGGCGTTGGGGATCTGGGAGCGGCGATGCGCGACTACGCGGCGCTCGGGTTCTCCGTCGTGCCGGGCGGCCGCCACGCCGCCGGCACCCACAACGCCCTGATCGCGCTCGCCGACGGCGCCTACCTCGAGTTGATCGCCTTCCACGAGCCGTATCCGACGCACCGCTGGTGGGCGGCGCTCGAGCGCGGCGGCGGGCTCATGGACTATTGTCTCCAGACCGACGACCTCGCCGCCGATACGCGGGCCTTCCGACGCGCCGGGGTCGCGATGACGGATCCGACACCCTCGGTGCGCACGCGCCCCGACGGCTACGCGGTCAGGTGGGTGCTGGCGCTCGCGGAAGGGCCGCAGCGGGGCCTGGCGCCGTTTCTCATCCGCGACGAGACGCCGCGGGCCGAGCGCGTGCCGCCGGAGAGCCGCCACGCCAACGGTGTCACGGGTCTCGCGGCGGTGATGGTGGCCGCGACGGACGTGCGCGAGGCGAGGGGTTGGTACGAGGCCGTGCTGGGGCGCCCGGGCGAGGCGCTGCGCCGGGACGACCTCGATGCCGACGGCGTACGCTTCACCATAGGCCCGCACGCGCTGGAGTTTCTCCAGCCCCGACACGGACGCGGGCCGGTCGGCCAGTGGGTCGACTCACGCGGGCCTGGGCCCTACGCCGCGCGCTTCACCGAGGGCGCGCCGGGCGCCGCGCTCGATCCGCGCCTCAGCCACGGCGCCCGGCTCAGCTTCGGGTGATCCGCGCCCCGGACGCCTGGCGCCTTGCCGCCGCGCTCGCCATGGCGGGCTGCGCCGCGACGACGCTTTCGGCGTCGCTCGACGACGATCCCGCCGCAGTCGCGCGCCTCATCGCGGCCCGCGCGCGGCATGTCCAGCTCGTCTATCTCGGCGAGTCCCACGACAACCCCTACCACCACATGGACCAGGCGCGCGTGCTCGAGGCCATGCTGGCCGGAGGCGCGCGGCCGGCCCTCGCCTTCGAGATGCTGGCCCAGGACCAGCAGCCCGCGGTGGACGAGGCGATGCTCGAAGAGGCAGACCCGGCCGCCGTCGGGAAGCGTCTCAGGTGGGTCGAGCGCCGCTGGCCCGACTTCGAGATGTACCGGCCGCTCTTCGACCTCGCGCGGCGCTACGGCCTGCCGATCGTCGCGGTCGACCTGGACCAGCGCTTGGTGCGCCGCATCGCCAAGGAAGGTCTGAGCGCCCTGCCCGCCGGCGAGCGAAGCGGCCTCGTCTCGCGGCTGGCGCCGGACGCCGATCGCGAGCGCGGCCTCGCGCGCGACATCGAGGCCGCGCACTGCGGGTTGCTGCCGGCGGCCGCGGTCCCGGGCATGGTGGACGCTTGGCACG
>JBGPFC010000091.1:0-2701 GCA_041483195.1 Candidatus Eiseniibacteriota bacterium | reverse complement strand
GGGCTTGCCTTCGGCGACCGGGATCGTCGGCGCGCTACCTCCGTGGCTGAGCTCCGATTGACATCATGATCGAGAAGCGCTCGGCCGGGTGGGTGTGGACGCCGATGGGGACCAGCCGGCCGCCCGGGTCCCGGTGGCGACGCACGACGACGAGCGCGGCCGTGCCTGGCTCGGCGTGGAGGGCGGCGGCCTGCTCCTCGTCGAGCAGGTCGGCCCGGATCTCCTGCTCGATCACCCGGTGAACGAGGTCGTCGGGCGACACCGCGGCGACGGCGATCCTCCGGCGCCCTTGGGCGTGTTCGGCATGTACTGCTCGCTGAAACACACTGGCTCGCGGGTGCGGCGGTCGTGGCAGCTCCGGCCGGCATCGCGACCCACGCAACGCTCCCGCTCGTCAGCGCGCGCGCCACGCAGATCTGACCCGGTTCCTCGCCAGCGAAAAAATGGAGTCTGTCCCCATTTTTTCGCTGCGACCGTCGCGCACCTTGCGGCCCGGAGGCCCCGATGCCCGAGACCATCGCCAGCCCTAAGCGCACGACGCGCGACCCGCAGCAGACGCGCGCGCGGCTCGATCGCTGGCTCGAGGCGCGACTGCTCGGTGCACGGGTCACGTCGCTCTCGAGCCCGTCCGCGACCGGTATGTCGAGCGAGACGCTGCTGTTCGACGCGACCTGGAGCGAAGTCGGCGCGCCGCGCTCCGCGGCCTTCGTCGCGCGCGTCGCGCCGGATCCGAAAGACGTGCCGGTTTTTTCCGAGCTACGACCTCGAGGCGCAGTTCCGGGTAATCCGCCTCGCGCGCGAGCACGGCGTGCCGGTGCCCAATCTGCGCTGGCTCGAGCTCGACGCTTCGCAGATCGGCGCGCCCTTTTTTGCAATGGATCGCGTCGCGGGCCGCGTACCGCCGGACATCATGCCCTACCCGATGGGGCGCTGGCTCTCGGAAGCGAGCCGCGCAGACCAGCGGCACCTGCAAGACGCGACGATCGCCACGATCGCGAGGCTCCACACGATCGATCCCAACAAGTCGAGCGCGAGCTTCCTGGAATTCCCTGTGCCCGGCGCAACGCCGCTGCGCCGCCACGTCGAGAGCCAGCGCCGCTTCTACGACTGGGTGCGACAAGAGCGTCGCTACCCGCTGCTCGAGCGAGCGTTCGCCTGGATCGACGCGCATTGGCCCGAGCCCGAGGGCGACACCGTCATCAGCTGGGGCGACTCGCGCATCGGCAACATTCTCTACAACGGATTCACGCCGGTCGCCGTGCTCGACTGGGAGATGGCGGCCCTCGGCCCGCGCGAGATCGACCTCGGCTGGCTCGTCTTCCTGCACGCGTTCTTCGAGATGATCGCGCGCGCCGCTGGCCTCCCCGGCATGCCGGACTTTCTGCGCGCACGCGATGTCGTCGCAACCTACGAGCGCGCGAGCAGCAAACGAGTCGGCGACCTGCGCTGGTACGAGACTTATGTGGCGCTTCGCCACGGCATCGTGATGGTGCGCATCCACTCGCGCATGCTACATTTCGACGAAGCGACCCGGCCGGCCGAGCGCGTGCGCAACTACTACCAGCGCTTTCGCGGCTCGCACCGGCGCATGCAGCTGATCGAGGAGCTGCCGCAGCCGCTCATCGTCGCGTTGCACGGCTACTGCCTCGGCGCCGGCTTCGAGGTCGCCATGCTGGGCGACATCCGCCTCGCCGCCGAGACGACGACCTTCGCCGCGCCCGAGGTGCAGATCGGCGTCGCGATCGACGGGGGCTCGACATGCGCCTGGCCGAAGAGGTCGGCCCCGGCTGGGCGAAGTGGATTACCTTCAGTGGCCGGCGCTTCGATGCCGCCAAGGCGCTGGCCATCGGCCTGGTGCAGGAGGTCTACCCGGAAGCGGAGCTGCTCGCCGCCGCCCGCCGCCTCGCCGAGGAAATCGCCGCCAACGCGCCACTGGCCGTGCAGGGGACCAAGCGCACCATCAACATGTGGGCCAAGCGCGGCCTCACCGATGCGCTCAAGTTCGAGGCGATGAGCACAGCGACCTGCTTCGTCTCCGACGATCTGCTTGAGGGCTACGCCGCCGCGCGCGAGAAGCGCAAGACGCGCTTCGAAGGCAAGTAGGCGCGCATGCCGTGCGGCGGCGGCGGTGCGTGTCCGGCGTGGCTACGACGTCGGCAAGGAACTGCGCGAGCTCTCCGCTCGCGGTCCGGACGCCGAGGCACGGAAGCAGCTGTTTCCCGGCTCGGTGCGTCGCTGAGGCACGCGCGCTGCACTGGAAGCTGGACGACGCGCGAAGTTCTGGTGCTCTTCAGGAGCTACGGTCTTGCGGGGTCTCGTAGACCAACGCCATCCGGTTCCGCGCCGGCGCCCGGTTCAGCCGCGCACGAGGGCCGCGCCTACCAGCTCGAGACGGTCGTTGCCGAAGTACATGTCGTCACCGCCGACGAACATCGTGGGCGACCCAAATCCGCCCCGAGCGATGAGCTCGTCGGTGTTGGCGCGAAGCCGCTCCTTGTAGGCCGGCTGCTCCACCTTGGCGAGTAGCTCGGCGGCATCGAGGCCGCTCCGCGCGGCGATCCGGGAGAACCACGCGACTTTTTCGCCATCGACGACGAGATTGTGGTCCGCAACGAACGAAGGAGAGGGTGCTCGCGATCGACGACCCGCAGTGGGCGGAGTCGCGAGCCTCTTCCATCTCGACCTCATGATCATTTCAGGT
>JBGPFC010000090.1:0-2724 GCA_041483195.1 Candidatus Eiseniibacteriota bacterium | reverse complement strand
GTAAACTCATTCACCAGCTCGACCCACGGCGCCGCGACGGGATCGATCGCCGCCCAGCGCGTCCACGCCTCGCGCTGCGCGGCGCGGGTGTCGTCGGGGTCGAAGAAGATCAGCGCGGTGCAGAGCCCGGCCTCGTTCACCTCGTGCACCGCGAGGAACTCGACCTCGAAGCGGCCATCCGGCGGTCCGCCAGCCCACAGTATGCGTCCGACGGCGACGCGGTCACCCGCGGTGCCAACGATCGTACGGCGCTGGTGACGGGCGCCCGAAGCGAGGCGCTCGCGTGCCGAGGCGAGCATCAGATCCAGTCCGCCGGAGAGTCCGACGATCGGCCGGCGATCCTCCCACACGAAGTCCGGGGCAAAGAACGCACGCGCGGTGGCGAGCGCCTCCGTGGCGGCCGCGAGATCGACCACGTCGAACGCAGCCCAGGCGCGCTCCAGGAACGCCGCCGCCGCGTTCGGCTTCGCGAGCGCCGCGAGCAGGGGGTTAGGTTCCGCGCCGATCTCCTCGAAGCGCGCGAGCGCCCGATCGAGGTGATGCGGGTCGTATAGGTCCATGCGGAGCGCCCGGCCGTCGCCGGCGAGCTCGATGACTCCGACGAACGGGCTCTCGAAGGCGCCGCCGTCGCGCGTTCCGAGCCAGACTTTGTCCTGGAGCAACGCTCGGCTCGAGGTGCGCAAGTGTTGCGTTCGCGTTCGGACGTCGGGCGCGAGCTCGACCATTGTCTTGGCCGCCACGAGAAACCCGGTCGGACCGTGCAGGGCTCCCCAGCCCGCCAGCCGCGCGTCGTTGCCGACGAACGCGGGCGCGAAGAAGCTTGCGGCGGCGTCCCAGTCGCGACGATCGACCGCCGCGTCAAAGCCCGCGTTCCACGCCGCCGCGTGCGCGTGTGCCGCGCCTTCGCCGGCCTCCCAGCGCGCCTGGATCTCGGCCCGGGCGGCGTCCTGGTCGTCGACCTCGTAGCGGTCGTACGCCGTGATCGCGCCGCGCTCGTCGGTCTCGATCAGGAGCAGCGAGTCGATCGCGCTCGGCCCGACCACCTCGTCTTCCATCTCGAGCGTGAAGCGCATCAGCGCCAGCCGCTCGCCGCGGGTGGCGAGGAGCTCGAGCGCGGCGCTGGCCGAGCGCATGGTGAGCAGCGGGCGCGTGAACTCGAGGAAACCCTCGCGGTCGAGATCGAGCTGGAAGAGGCGGCGGTGGTCGCGGTAGCGGAGCAGGCCTGGCTGGAGCGCGGCGAAGCGCTCCAGGTCGCGCCCTCGCCACGCCGCGATCACCTCGCGCCAGGCGCGCGACGCGGCATTCTCGAATCCCTCGATACGCCTGTCCTGAGCAGCGTCGAAGGGCGGCCCGACTCTGCCCGTTCGTCCCGAGTAGGCGCCGTCTTTCGGCGCCATATCGAGAAACGGTGAATGTGCAGGCACGCCGCTACTCGGGACGAACGGCTGAGGGTCGGGGCCGGCCAGCTCCGTGAATCGCGCCAGCGCCAGGTCGATCTGCTCGGGGTCGTAGGTGTCGAAGGTGCGCAACCGGCCTTGCGAGTCGACCTCGTTGACGGCGAGGAAGGTGTTCTCGAAGGCGCCGCCGTCGCGAGTGCCGAGCCGCGTCAGCTGCCACAGGAAGCCGCGCGCCGCGAGGCGCAGGTGGTCCATTCGATAGTGAACGTCCGGCGCCAGCTCAACGAGCGCCTGCTGCGAGCGGACCCAGGCCTCGCGGTCGCTCACGATCGTGCCCAGGCCGAGCACGCGGTGATCGCGGAGGATGGTGTCGGCGTCGTGGAGCGCTGTGTAAGTGTCCCAATCGCGGCTGGCGCTGGCGCGCCGCATGGCACGAATCGCCTCCAGAACGCGCGCGTGTGCGGCGCCCTCGCCGGCGTCGAAGCGCGCGTCGAGCTCGGCGTAGGCGGCGTCCTCGTCTTCGAGGTCGAAGAGCACGAGGCCGACGATGCGCCCGTCGGCATCGACCTCGTGCAGCGCCGGGTGGTCCTCGATCGCGAGCGGGCCGCCGCCCTCCGCGACCTCACCCTCGAAGCGGTGGAAGTTGAGCGCCAGGCGCTCGCCGCGCGTCGCCCGCAGGTGCGAGGTGAAGCGGCTCTTGGGCACGTCGAAGAGGAAGCGGAACTGCTCCAGCCAGACGTCGCGGTCGCAGGTGTTGCGCACCAGGCGGCGGCGCTCGTCGAACACCATCACCGGCGCCACGCAGGCCAGGACGCCCTCCCAGTCGCGCCCGTTGAAGCAGCGGAAGAGCTCGCGGTCGGTTCGCGACGCGGCGTTGGCGAAGGGCCCGCGAGGCGACTCCGCCTCCACGGCGCCGGCGATCTCTGCGAAGCGCGCCAGCGCCTCGGCTTCGCGGTCGGATTCCCACAGCTCGGCCCGCGTCAAGAGCCCATCAGCTCCGAAGGCGAAGAGCACGAGGAGCGGATGATCGAAGAAGCCCCCGGTGGTTCGTTCGTTGCCAAAATAGGTCTGGCGAACGAGCAAGGTGTCAGGCTCGAGGGCGACCACGTCGTCGTGGCGCACGGACCCGGTGGCGAGGTCGAGCTGGCCGCGCCACTGTCCGAGGAACTCGTCCGCCCCTCGGACGCTCCAAAGGTGAAGACTCCGATGGTCGACGCATTCGATGAGCGGGGCCGTTGTGGCCACCACGCGATCGGGGTCGATCGACCCGTTCCACACCGCGACCGAGCGTGCCGTCGCCGCGGCACGGATGCGTTCGGGACTATCG
>JBGPFC010000089.1:0-2729 GCA_041483195.1 Candidatus Eiseniibacteriota bacterium | reverse complement strand
GTGCGGTCGCGACGACGTCTGTCGCGGCCGCGGCGGAGCCGTGCCCCACGATGCGCGCGCATGCGCTGAAGCGGTGCTGCTGTCCACCTGCACCCCAGGGGCACGCTCGCCTGACGTGCTGTGCCGTAACGAAGGCGAGCGCCTCGACTGCGGGCGCGCGCGATCGGCACGAGCGATCGGAACTCGCCCCTCCCCCGGTTTCCGTACACTGGGTGTTCTTCATCCGAGGCCCGTCGCTGCTCGGCGGTACGCAGAATCGCGCTCTCCTCGCGAGCGCCGCGGGCCCGCCTCTCATCACGCTGCGCGTCTAGAGCACGCGTCCGTTCAGAGCCGGTGCGCCGCCGCGCCTTGCGCGTGTGGTGCGCTCTTCGCGTGAACGGGCGCGGGCTGGCGGTACCCGCCCGCGCCGGAAGCCACGGAGCCGAGCGTGTCCATTCCCTTTCGTCCGCTCGCCGCGTTGTTGTCGGCTGCGGCGGCACAGACGTCACAGACCCTCTCGCTCATCGACGCCACACGCGTCGCGATGGACCACAACCCCGAGCTCGCGGAGGCAGCATCGGCCGCGCGTGCGGCGGAGCGCGGGGTGCGCGCCGCCGGTTCGCTCCCCGAGCCGATGCTGTCGTACCAGGCGTGGCAACAGCCCTTGTCGCGGCCCTTCGACCCGACCGCGACGAACATGCACATGATCGGCATCCGCCAGTCGTTTCCCTTCCCGGGCCAGCTCGGGATCGCGGAGCGCGCGGCGCGCAGCGCGGCAGAGGCGCGGCGCGACGACGTGCGCGCGCGGCGGCTCGCTGTGCAGGCGCAGGTCGCGCACGCCTACGTGGCCTGGTGGCGTGCCGGCGAGGAACTACGCGTGCATCTCGAGCACATGACGCTCGCGGAACGCACGCTCGCCGCCGTTGAAGCGCGCTACGGAACGGGCGGAGGGCGGCAGGCGGACATCCTGCGCGCCCAGACCGATCTCCACCGCCTCCACGCAGACATCGCCGGCATCCAGGAGGCCTTGCGCGGATCCCAGGCGCTCCTCGCGGCGGCCATGGGCGCGCCCGACGAGCCACTTTCACCGCCGATGGCGCCAGACGTCACGCTCCCCGTAGGCGACGGCGAGCGGCCCGAGGTCGGGGCGGCGCGCGCGCAGGCCGAGGGAGCACGGACATTGGCCCGCCTCGCCGACCGCGCGCGCCGGGCGCCCGACCTCATGATCGGATTCGACTACATGCTCATGCCGGGCTTTCCCGACGCGTACTCGGTCATGATCCAAGTCGGGGTGCCGTGGTTTTCTTCGCGTCGCGCCTCCGAGGCCGAGCGCGCCGGAGCCGAGGCGCAGCGGGCGCGAGACGCTGCGGCGGCCGCGGTCAACGCCGCTCGGTACGAGCAGGTGGAGGCGCAGGCGCGCGCGAAGGCAGCGAAGGCGCAGCTCGCCGTGCTCGAGGACGACGTCATCCCGCGCGCCGATCGCACGCTGCAGGCGATGCGCGCGAGTTATGCCTCGGGCGACGCCGACCTCGTCGCCCTCATCGACGCGGAGAGCGTGCTCCTCGACGCGCGCCTCTCGGCGGTGCGCCAGCACGCCGCGCTGGCGGACGCGGGTGCCGACCTCCGCCGGGCGCTCGCGATCGATCTCCTTCAAGAAGTGAAAGCCGAGGCGAAGCCATGAACGACAGGACGCGTGAACCGATGCCGGAGGGGGAGGAGGGGCCGCCTCCCGGCGTCCGCACGATGGCGATCGTCCGCTGGGTGCTGCTGGCTGGGGTCGTGCTCGCGGCGCTCTACACGCTCGGCCTCGCGTTCCTGCCGTCCCGCTCCGGCGCGACGGCGTCGAAGGACGAGCACGCCGGCCACCAGCACGGGACGAAGTACTACTGCCCGATGCATCCGCAGATCGTCTCCGATCAGCCGGGGCAGTGCCCCATCTGCTCGATGACGCTCGTGCCGATGAAAGAGGGCGCGTCGGCGACCGCTGCGGCGAGTACCGCTCCGGCAGTGCCCGGCCTCGCGTCCGTCGAGGCCCCCGCGGACCGGGTGCAGGCCATCGGCATCCGCGTCGAGGCAGCCCGGCGCGCACAGCTCGCGCCCTCCCTGCGCGCCGTCGCGCGCATCGCCGCCGACGAGTCGCGTCTCGCGCGGATCCACGTGCGCTTCAGCGGGTATGTCGAGAAGCTCTTCGTCGCGGAGCAGGGCGCGCCTGTGAAGAAGGGGCAGCCGCTCGCGGCCATCTACAGCGATGAGATCTTCCGCATCGAGCAGGAGCTGCTCCAGGCGAAGGGTTGGGGCGACGGGCTCGCGGAACGCGCACGTCAGCGGCTCCGAGTGCTCGGGATCTCGCAGGACGAGATCGCGGCCATGGTCAAGCGCGGAAAGCCCGACCCGGTCGCCACGATCCGGAGCCCAGTGGCGGGGTACGTCGTCGCGCTGAACGTGGTGCAAGGCGACCGCGTCGACCCGGACCGCGAGCTGTTCGAGGTGGCGGACCTCTCCCGCGTCTGGGCCATCGCCGACGTGTACGAGCGCGAGCTCGGCCGGGTGAAGTCGGGCCTCGCCGCGGCCCTCACGCTCGACGCCTACCCAGGCAAGAGCTTTGATGGTCGCATCGAGTACGTCTACCCGCGCCTCGAGGCGGAGACGCGCACGCTCCCCGTCCGCGTCGCATTCCCCAACGCGCAAGGCGAGCTCAAGCCGGGCCTCTTCGGGACGGTCGAGATCCGGCTGCCCTCGAAGACCGGCGT
>JBGPFC010000088.1:0-2840 GCA_041483195.1 Candidatus Eiseniibacteriota bacterium | reverse complement strand
GGCTGCGTGCGCGGTCGCGGCGTTCGCTCGCACGCGGCGCTCGGGCCGCTTCGCAGTTCGGGATGGCGCGGTCCCGAACGCCACCGCCGCCGGTGCGGCCGTCAGCTGATCGAAACGGGCGAGCGCCTCTGCGTCGCGGTCGGCGTCGAACTGCTCGAGGCGCGTGATCAGGCCATCGCTTCCTAGGGCGAACAGCATGAGGAATGGTCTCTCGTATGCACCACCGCCGACGCGCTGCGTGCCGAAGTTCGTGACGCGGACCAGGAGTGCGGCCGATCGCAGGCCGAGGATATCGTCGAAGCGATTGGCGGCGTCGTCGGCGGTCTCGAGTAGCGAGCGCAGCACGCCCAGCAGCGTTTCCACTCCGTGGGCAGAGCCGAATCCCATGGTCCGGTGGTCGGCGAACTCGACGGCGGGTGCGAACGCGAGTGCAAAGCGATCGAGCTCCAGGAATCCCACATGCGCCGCCACCGAGCGCGCCGTCGCCGCGGCGCGGGCGCGTGCGGCGCCGTCGGGGAGGAGGTCGGCGTAGCGCGCGTACAGCCGCGCGATCGCCTCGCCGAGGCGATCGGCGGCGAAGAGCTCGACCCGCCGTCGTTGCCCGTGCGCGTCGACCTCGATGAGGCCGATCTCTTCTCTCTCGAAGGCGCCGACATCGAACTTTCTACCAGAGGTTCCGCTTGCCGACATTGACGAGCGGGACAGCACGAGCGAGTCGCCGAGGGTTGCCAGCGGCTCGCTCCGGTAGGTCGGGTCTCGAGAAGTCAGCAGCGAGCGAAACGAGAAGAGCAGTCCCTCCCGGCCGAACGTGGTGCCGGTCCTATTATCCACGACCTGCATGTCGGCGGCGAGCTGTGCGGGCAACGCATCGGCGTCGCGCGCGGTGATGGCGGCCTCGAGGCGAGCCAAGTTCGCGGTAGCGGGGTTCGCACGCACGCGGCGGCGGGCGGGCTGCGCCGGCGGCAGCGATCCCTCATTTGTTCTCCCTTCGCCAAGGGGAGATACAGAGGGGTTGCTCCCGACCAGCTCGTCGAAGCGGGCGAGGGCCTCGGCGTCACGATCGGCCTCCGACTGCTCCCAGCGCGTCAGCCGGCCATCTGCTGCGAAGATCCACAGCTGGCAAAGGTTGCGCTCGACAGCGCCACCGCTGGTGCGATCGGTGCCGAAGTTCGTCATGTGGAAGAGGATCGCGTCGGGGCGCAGATCAAGGGTATCGTCGAGGCGAGTGGTGAAATTTTCAATGAGCTCCACGAGGGCGTGGATGGCCCGGAGCAGTGCTTGAGCCCCGTGCACAGACCCCAACCCGACGGTCCGGGTATCGATGAACTCGATGGCCGGCGCAAACGCGGTGGCCCAGCGATCGAGGTCGAACGGTCCCAGCAGCGCCGCGACCGAGCGTGCCGTCGCCGCGGCGCGGTCGCGCGCCGGGCCGTCGGGGAGGAGGTCGGCGTAGCGTTCGTACAACCGGACGACGGCGTCGCCCAGCCGGTCGGCGGCGAAGACCTCGCTCCGCCGGCGTTGCCCCTGCGCGTCAACCTCGATCAGAAGGACATTCTCGATCTCGTAGACGCCGACATCGAACTTCCGGCTGGCTAGTGCGCTCGCCGATGCTGAAGAGCGGCAGAGCGCCAGCGAGTCGCCGAGGCTTGCCAGCGGCTCGATCGTGTACATCCCGTCCGGGGCCCTCGCCAGCGAGAGGAACGTAGCGAGCTCTGCCTGCCGGTCGTAGATCGTGCCGGTGGTATGGTCAATGATCTCGCCGCTGGTCGCGACATGGGCAGCGATCGCGTCGGCGTCTCGCGCGGCGATCGCGGCCTCGAAGCCGGCAGCGTTCGCGGTCGCGGCGTTCGGCCGTACGCTGCGGCGGACGCGATGCACCGGTGCGCCACCATCGTCGGGCGATCGTTCCGCTTGGTTCACCCGGCCGGCACCGCGGCGGGTGCGCTCGGCGAGCACGGTGGCACCCTTGGCCTGCCACAGCTCGATGGCGCGCGCCTCTTCGGCGGCGGCCCCGGCGTCGTCGCGCCGGCCGGCGGCGCGCAACGCCGTGGCGAGCGCCAGACGGGCGTCGGCGTGGTGCAGCAGGGCGTCGGTGGTGGCGGCGATGTCGACGGCGGCGCGTGCGAAGTCGACTGCAGCAGCATGCTCGCCGCGCCTGGCCAATGCCTCCGCGCGGACGCGACGCCAGGTGATCGCCGCCTGCAGGTCGTCGCCGGCGAGCGCCTCGCTCTCGTGACTGAGCGCTTCAGCTTCGGCGGCCCGACCCTGTGCCAGGAGAGTGCGCCCGAGCAGCGCCGCGGCGCGCGCCGCATCGATCCCGAGCCCGTGGTTGCGCAAGCCATCGTACGCCGCGCGCAGGCTGTGCTCCGCCGCGGACGTGTCCCCTTCGATGAGCTCGATGAGCCCAGCGAACATCTCGGTTTCGAGGAGTCCCTGCGTGATGCCCAGCTCTTCGACCATGCGCCGTGAGGAGGCGATCATGCGTCGCGCCGCCTCGGTGCGCCCGCGCAGCGCTTCGAGCACCGCCTGACAGCGCAGCGCGACGGCCTCGACCGCCGGTGCCCCCTGCGTGATGCGCAGCACGCGCACGACGTCGAGGCAGCGGCCGCTGGCGCGCGTCACCGGGCTCGGACCCCACAGGGCGGCGAGCGGCGCGACCGCCAGCACCGCGTTGGAGCGCCGCCGATCGTCCACGCGGCGGGCGGCGGCCAGCGCCCGGTCGAGCGCGGCTTCACACGCCCCGACCTTGCCGAGACGCGCCAGCGCCGTGGCGTGCACGAAGTGTCCCTTCGCCTCGCCAGCGGCGTCACCGGCCGCCGCCAGGTCATCCGCCGCGGCCG
>JBGPFC010000087.1:0-2919 GCA_041483195.1 Candidatus Eiseniibacteriota bacterium | reverse complement strand
GGCTGAGCGGTAGAGGCATGGCAGCTCGGAGAGTTCTCTCGGTCGCCGAGTTGTGAAATCAGATGGGACGCTGGGTGTTGGATCGCACCGGTGGCGGAGTGCGTGCCGTAACTAGGGTGACGCCCAGCTTTCTGGTCGGGTACACATCGCTTTTCGAAGGCGGGACGGAACGGTGGCCGGCTTCTGTGCCGCAGGCGCGAATCCCATCCTTGTTCTCGGGGGTTTCGGTACACGTGTGGGCGGCGAGCGCCGCGTCCCTAGCGCGATAGGTAGAGTCTGGCCGCAATTGCGAAGAGCACGTAGGGAACGACAACGAGCAGCGTGCCGGCTACCGCTAGTTTTCTTTGCGACAGCGAACCAGTGATCGATGGGTCGCCTCTGCGCCACGCCCAAATAGCCAGCAGGGCGAATCCAACACCGCCGACGTAGGGCCCCTGGTTCACCAGCGACGCAATGGCACCATAGCCAAATAGAACGACCATGGCCCACGACCACCGGGAACGCTGGTACTTCGCGGGTGGCCTGCCCGTTTGAGCCACGTTCGCCACGCCCTCCCTCAGCCATGAACCCTTCGGAACCGAGTACAGACTATTCCGAGACGTGGCTGTCCCCGTCTTTCGGCGGATTCATCGCATCACTGCTTACGCTCTAGACGTCGTCTTCGGTTTCGTCGTCGGCTTCGGCGTCGATGGTCCAAGCGGTATCACGCGAAAGCCGCTGCACGTTCGGGCGTAGGCCTGAGTGGCGGGATGCATCTTTAGGCGTGCCGAGCGATCGCGGGCGAGTTAGGCCGCCTGACGCACCCTCGCAGAGGCCTTCCGCGCGTGCTCCCGAATCCCCCCGCGTTTAGTTCGCCAGCTGGAGCCACCCACGCTCGTCCTGAACGAGCCGGGCTGTTACCACTTCCGCGTGCTTGACCCCCGTCTTCCGCTCCGATGTAGCAACGGCGGAGACCCGCGCGCTATTCGCGGTCTTCCTCGCCATCACCGTGTCGATGTAAGGCTCCCACTCCGGACGCGGCCTGAACGAGGCTGTCACCGCACCCTCATGGTGACGTCATAGGCTCCGCGGGCGCTCGCCTTAGGAATCGTTCACGCAGGTCACTCCGTCGCGAGCGTCGCGATCATCTCGGCAATCTCGCTCCGAGGGGTCCGAAAATCCTTGTCGCGCGAATGGAGGGGTCGATCGTTTTTGCGCTGACGTCCCGGAAGCACGCATGGTCGGTCGATGTGCGGTCGCGACCGGTGCTCGAGGCGCCCGGTCATCTCCGCCTCGCTCCGCCGGTAGACACCGGTGACGTCCCGCGGCCTCAGGCGAACTGGCGGTGCCCCCGTCGAGCCGTCTCCGCTCCACGCAAGTTGCCTTCACACCGCCGGCGGCAAAGGGGCATCCCATGACCGTGTTGAATAAGCGCCCGCTGTTGCGCGGCTACCTCCACGCCGGGGCCGCGGTCGTCGCCGCGCTCGGTGGAACGTACCTCGTGGCTCAGTCGAGCGGCGATCGGCCACGGCAGCTTTCGATGCTCGTGTATGGCGCCGGCCTCACCGTGCTCTTCGCCTTCAGCGCCGCCTACCACGTGCACACCTGGGCGCCAGCCCGCCGGGCGATCCTGCGGCGGATCGATCACGCGAACATCTTCGTCCTCATCGCCGCGACCTACACCCCGCTCGCCTTCAACCTGCTGTCCGGATGGTGGCGGGTCGGCATCCTCGGTGCGGTGTGGGGCGCGGCACTCGTCGGGATCGGGGCCGCGGTCGTCGGAGTGCAGCTGCGCCGCTGGGCGCGCGCGGGCCTTTACGTGGGGATGGGCTGGATCGCCCTGGCGGCCCTCGGGCAGATCTCGGCCGCGCTGCCGTGGCCCGCCATCGGGCTCCTCATCACCGGCGGCGCGCTGTACTCCGCGGGCGCCTTGCTCTACGCGCGCAAGTGGCCGGACCCCTGGCCGCGCGTCTTCGGGTACCACGAGGTCTTTCACCTTTTGACCATCGCGGCAGCGATCGCGTTCTACGTCGTGGTCCTCGTCTACGTCCTGCCCGCGCCGCGCGAGTAGTGCTCGAGAGGCGGTGCCGGTACTCGCCCTGGCGGTTCACCACCGTGGTCCCCAGGGGCCTCGCGTCGTCGCTAGCCGGATGACGCGACGAGCATCCGCTCCGCGGTGCGCCGCGCGAGAGCCATGATCGTGAGCATCGGGTTGACGCCGGACGCGCTCGGGAACGCGCTCGCGTCGGTGACGTAAAGGCCGCGCACGCCCCGGACCTGGCCGTCGGGGTCGGCCACGGAGTCGCGCGCGCTCAGGCCGATCCCGCAGGTCCCCATCTGGTGCGCGGAGAACAACAGGATGCGGTTCGGCGACACGCCGCGACGCTCGATCTCCGCCACGAACCCGTCGAGCCCGTTCTGACCGTCGAGCTCGAGTGGCGGCGTGTGGAGCGTCGCGAGCCGGCGCGCGCCCGCGGCCCGGTGGATCCGCGCCAACTCCACCATCGCGCGAACGAGGAGCCGCCGCTCCGCGGCCGCCGGGAAGTACCGCATGCGTGGCGCGCCGTCGCGGTCGAGATCGACGCGCCCCGGCGTGCGGTCGCGCACGATGCCGATGAGCGGCGCCACATGCGCGGCGTCGGCGACGCGCTCCTGATAATGAGCGCTGCCCCACCACGGGAACGCCGACGCGAGCACGCCGGGATGAGCCGGGGCGCACTCGACGCGGAAGCCATACGCGCCGTCGATCTGCGCGAAGGCGTCGCTCATGACCGACTGCGGCACACCGCGCCACGGCTCGAGCGGTTCGTCGTACGTCCCGACGACGACGCTCACGGGGTGCAGGTAAAGGGTGCGGCCCGCGAGGTCACGCGCGATGCCCGATCGGAGGAGCAGCGCGGGCGACAGGATCGACCCGCCGGCGAGCGCGACGGTGCGCGC
>JBGPFC010000086.1:0-2993 GCA_041483195.1 Candidatus Eiseniibacteriota bacterium | reverse complement strand
TGGAGCTGCTGGGCGCCCACGGGCTCGGCGATGTCGTCAGCCTCGATCTCGGCGCGATCAGGGATTTCGACTACTACACGGGCATCATCTTCGAGGGCTACGGCCCGGACCTCGGCCGGCCCGTCGCGCAAGGCGGCCGCTACGACGGGCTCCTGGCGCGCTTCGGGCGGCCGGCGCCTGCCACCGGCTTCGTGGTTCAGCTCGACCTCGTGTGGGAGATGTTGACGCGCGCTGCCCACCCGCCTGAGCTCCCTCGGCTCGATGCGGCAATCGCGTGGGAAGCGGCCGGGCTCGCGACAGCGCTTCGCCTGGGCTCGACCCTGCGGCTGTTCGGGATGCGGGCGGTGGTCGATACCGAGCCGAGAAGTCACAAAGAAGCCTTGGACTGGTGGCGAGCAGTGGGTGCCGTCAACCTCGTTCACTGCCACACCGCCACCTCGACGTCGTGGTCGGCGCCAGGCCGCCGGATGCGGACGCTGCCGCCCGAGCAGGTGGCGGGGCGCCTCGCCGGGTCACCGGCATGAAGAAAGAGAGGGTCGCGATCGCGCTCCCCACCGGCGCGCTACTGCCTGGCGCGTTGAGGATTCTCGGCCGCTCCGGCGTGGCGAGGTTGAGCGCCGCCGAGCTCGGCCGCCAGCTGCTCGTGGATCGCTCGGCGGTGCGCGTCATCCTGGTGCGGCCGGCCGACGTCCCCGCATATGTCGACTACGGCGCCGCCGACCTCGGCATCGTCGGCAAGGACGTCTTGTGGGAATCACCAGGGGCCCATTACGAGCTGGTGGACCTGCATTTCGGCGACTGCCGGCTGGTGCTTGCGGTACCCACGTCTTCCAGGCTCGCGGGCCGGGAGACATGGCCGCCTCTCCTCCGCGTTGCGACGAAATACCCACGCTCCACTGCATCTTGGTTTGAGGCGCACGGCCAATCGGTCGAGGTGATACCGCTTCACGGCTCGGTCGAGCTGGCGCCGCAGGTCGGCCTCGTCGACGGCATCGTCGACCTGACCGCCACCGGCCGCACGTTGCGCGAGAACAACCTTCGGGTTGCAGCCGTGCTCGGCACCTCCACCGCGCGGCTCATTGCGAACCAGGCGAGCCTGAAGACACGGACCGTCGCCGTCCAGTCGTTGGTCGGACGGCTGCGCGCCGCGGCGGATCAGCCGGCTCGCCGCACGGCAGCGTCTTCATCGGTCGAGAACGATGAAGCGTTTTGACGCGGACTCGTGGTCAGGCTCGGCAATGTCCCGCCGTGGGCTCGATCTGTCGCGCTTCAAGAAGGAGCGCGATGTGGTGACCGAGATTTGCGCGCGCGTCGCCGCCGAGGGCGACGGCGCGCTGCGCCACTACAGCGCAGAGTTCGACGGCTGGGCGCCGCGGAGTGACGAGAGCTTCGAGGTTGGTGCGGGCGAACTGGCCGCCGCGGCCGGCCGCCTTGGCAAAGCCGATCGCGAAGCGCTTGAATTCGCAGCGCAACGCATCCGCGAATTTCACGCGCGGCAGATGGACGCGGCGAAGACCGGGTCGCCGGGGCTCGAGCTGCTCACGCGGCCGGTGCGGCGAGTCGGCCTTTATGCGCCGGGGGGCCGGGCCGCCTATCCGTCAACGGTCCTTATGACTGCGATCCCGGCTCGTGTCGCCGGCGTGCCCGAGGTGGTGCTGGCCACCCCGCCGCAGCCGGACGGCACGGTTCCGACCGCAATCCTTGCGGCTGCCCACATCGCGGGCGTGGACACGGTTTATCGATTGGGCGGAGCGCAGGCGATCGCGGCGATGGCGTACGGCACAGCGTCCATCGCCCGCGTGGACCTCATCGCCGGCCCAGGCAATGTGTATGTGAACCTTGCCAAGCGCGAGGTGTTCGGAGCAGTCGGCGTAGACGGCATCGCGGGACCGACGGAGGTGATGGTCATCGCGGACGCGAGCGCCCGTCCTGATTTCGTCGCTGCCGACCTGGCGGCTCAGCTCGAGCACGATCCGATGGCGATGGCGGTGCTCGTTACAGACAACGCGAAGCTCGCCGAAAGGGTTGAGGAGGAGCTCGACAACCTGCTTCTCGGTCTGGAGCGGGCGGACATCATTCGCGCCGCGACCTGCAGCGCGGTCGTCGTGCGCGACCTCGATCAAGCCATGCAGATCGCGAATGAGTTCGCGCCGGAGCACCTGCTGATCGTCACCGTCGACGCGGGGGCGCGCGCGAAGCAAGTCGAGAACGCGGGTGCGGTTTTCGTGGGCGCCTATGCGACAGTTCCGCTCGGTGATTACACGGCCGGCCCCAACCACACGCTGCCAACGGCGGGCGCCGCGCGCTTCGCGTCTCCGCTCGGCGTGCGTACGTTCATGAAGCAGATGAGCGTGCTGACCCTTGGTCGCGCCGACCTCGAGCTGCTGCGCGAGGCCACGGTGCGCCTGGCTCAGCTGGAGGGCTTGAGCGCGCACGCGCACGCGGTGGAGGTGCGCTTTGAGTAGAAGGGCCGACGTGACCCGGAACAGCAAAGAGACAAAGCTGCGCGCTAGGGTCGACCTCGACGGAGAAGGCAAGGTCAAGGTCGCAACAGGTCTCGATTTCCTGGACCACATGCTCGAGCAGGTCGCGCGTTACGGCGGATTCGACCTGAGCTTGCGTGGATCCGGAGACCTGCAGGTCGATACGCACCACCTCGTCGAGGACGCGGGCATCGTTGTCGGTCAGGCGCTTTCGCAGGCGCTTGGTGATCGGGCCGGCATCGCGCGCTTCGCCTCCTCATATGCCCCGCTTGATGAGGCGCTCGCGCGTGTGGTGATCGACCTGGGCAAGCGGCCTTATCTCTCGTACAACGTTCCGCTGCGGGGGCGCATCGGGACCGTTGAGTCGGAGGTGCTCGAGGAGTTCTGGAAGGCCCTGTCGATTCACGCGGGGGCAACCATCCACGTCGACGTGATCAGGGGTCGCAACCGCCACCACATCGCCGAAGCGACGTTCAAGGCGCTCGGGCTGGCCCTGCGCCAGGCGGTGGC
>JBGPFC010000085.1:0-3310 GCA_041483195.1 Candidatus Eiseniibacteriota bacterium | reverse complement strand
GGTGAGCTGGACCATCGCGCGCTTCGAGGCGTCGAACTCGACCGGCAGCGTGATGAGCTGGAAGAAGACCGCGCCCGAGAACAGCAGGATGCCGAGGTCCATGAGGACCTTGGCGAGCTGGCCGTGGCCCCCGAAGAACAGGCCGATGAAGAACAGCGGGAACGCGAGGTTGCTCGCGAAGCCCGCGACCGGCACGATCGCTCCGCGGATCGCGAGCGGCGCGTAGCCCTGCGCGTGCTGGAGCACGTGGCCCACCTCGTGCGCCGCGACCGCGATCGAGGCGAGCGAATCGCCGCCGTAGTTGGCGGACGAGAGCCGCACCTTCTTCACGCGCGGGTCGAAGTGATCGCTCAAGACCCCGCCCACCTCCTCGACCGCGACGTCGCTGATGCCGTTGCGGGTCATGATCGCCTGCGCCATCTCGCGCCCGGTGAGGCCGTTCGCGGCGCGCACGCGCGACAGCTCGGCGTAGGTATGCTGAACCTTCCACTGTGCCCACATCGCGAAGATCACCGCGGGCACGAGCAGAATCATCGTCGGATCGAAGAACATGAAGGGCATTGCGTGACTCCCTCGAAGCCTTGAGCCCGGCGGCCGGTCCGCCCGGGTCTGACCGCGGTTTGGATGCGCGTTCCCGCCAAGGAGACGGCATCCTGCCCCGCGAGTTGTCAAGCGCCTGTCACTCCGGGCGCGCACCGACGGCCTACCGCGCTCCCCAGGGCTCGCTTACACTTGCCGCGCCGTGACCCGGACCCCGATCGTCGATCTTCGCAGCGACACCGTCACCCGCCCCACCCCGGGGATGCGCGAGGCGATCGCGCGCGCCGAGGTCGGTGACGACGTGTTCGGCGACGATCCGACCGTGCAGGCGCTCGAGGGCCGGGTCGCGACCCTCACCGCCAAGTCGGCGGCGCTGTTCGTGCCCAGCGGCACCATGGGCAACCAGCTCGCGGTCGCGGTCCACACCCGCCCCGGCGACCGGGTCGTGCTCGAGGCCGAGTCCCACATCTTCCTATACGAGCAGGCGGGCGTGGCCGCGAACTCCGGCTGCCTCGCCCACATTCTGCCCGCCGAGCGCGGCGTGCTCGCTCCCGCCGTGCTCGCCGCGGCCCTCGACGAGGACCCCGAGGACGATCACATCGCGCGCCCGGCGCTGCTGTGCCTCGAGAACACCCACAACCGCCACGGCGGCGCGATCGTGCCGTTCGAACGCCTGAGCGCCGCCGTCGCGGCGGCGCGCGAGCGCTCGCTGGCCGTGCACCTCGACGGCGCGCGGCTGTGGAACGCGAGTGTCGCGACCGGGGTGCCGCTGCGCGACTGGGCGGCGCCCTTCGACACCGTCATGATGTGCTTCTCGAAAGGCCTGGGGGCGCCGGTGGGCTCGATCCTGGTGGGAAGCGCCGACACCGTGCGGCGCGCGCGCCGGATCCGCAAGCGCTGGGGGGGCGGCATGCGACAGGCCGGGATCCTCGCCGCCGCCTGCCTGTATGCGCTCGACCATCACGTCGAGCGGCTCGCCGAGGATCACCGGCGCGCGCGCGCGCTGGCGGCGGGGTGGCGCGCGGTCCCGGGCGTGCGGGTGCCCGAGCCCGACACCAACATCGTGCTCGTGGACCTCGAGGATCCCGCGCTCGAGCGCGCGGCGGTGCTCGCGACCCTCGAGTCGCAGGGGGTGCGCACGATCGGGTTCGGGCCCCGGCGCATTCGCGCCATCACCCACCTCGACGTGGACGATGCCGGGATCGCGCGGGCGATCGAGGTGTTCCAGTCGGTGGCCGCGAGCCTCGCGCGCTCGCCGGGCACCACGCGCTAGCGTGGTCCGGCGCTCCTAGCGCTCGCGCGGCCTGCTCGAGCCGAGCCTAGGGCAGGCTCTCCGACGGGAGCGCGGCCAGCGCCCGTTGCACCTCCGCGAGCGCCGCAGAGTTCCCGGCGCGCTCGAACACCTCCGCCATGGCGCGCAGGGTCGCGGGGTCGCGCGTCGCGCCCGTGAGCGGCGCCCAGGTGCGGGCCGCGAGCTCGAAGCGCCGCGTGCGCACCTGGGTCCAGCCGATGCCGAGCAGCGCCGTGACGTTCGCGGGCTCGAGGCGGCGCGCGCGCTCGTAGGCCTCGCGCGCCGGATCGTAGCGCCCCAGGCCGAGCAGCAGGTCGCCGGCTCGGATCCAGCCCCAGGTGAGCCGCGGGTTGCCGCGCGTCACCGCGAGGAAATGCTCGAGCGCCGCGGCGGTGTCGGCCCGCGCGATCGCGTCCTGGGCCAGCGCGAAGTGCGCCGGCCACACCTGGGCGTCGTCCAGCACCTGGACCTGGGCGCGGGCGACGTGGATTCCGGTGAGGCTGTCGCTCGCGAGCCACTCGGGATCGCGCCCGAAATCGGGGCCGATCGCGAACAGCAGTGCCGGGTTCTTCCCCACGAACGGGATGCGCGTGAGCCCGGGGACCACTGCGGTCGAGTCGAGCAGGTACCAGAACTCGGGCCTCAGCTCGGCCTCGTACCACGAGAAGTACAGGTACTGGGCGCCGTTCTTGCGGCAGTGGTCGGCGAGCTCCGCGAGGCGGGAGAAGCGCGGGAAGGCGACCGGGTTGAGCCCCGAATAATAGGACAGATGCATCTTGCGGCTCAGGACGCCCGATCCGGGCGGCGCCACGTCGCGCAACGCGCGGCCGGCGGCGATGACCTCGACCGGAAGCTGGCTCTTTACCCAGCGCTGCAGGGTGACCGAGGTCTGGATCGAGAGCACGAGCGGCCAGAGCGCCGCGAGCCCCTTGAGCCACAGTCCCGGCCGCCCGATCCGCAGCGCCAGCAGCGGCGAGCCCGCGGCGAGCCCGGCGAGCACCATGAAGTAGGGCACGAGCGGCAGCGCGTAGCGCTCGCTGTAGAACACCGGCACCAGCGAGGCGAACAACAGCGCTCCGGTGAGCGCCACCGGGAGCAGCCGCCGCCACGAGCCGTCGAGCAGCGCGAACACGAGCCCGATGCCGCACACCCAGCTCACCGGCGCGCCGACCAGGCTGCGCGCGTTGCGTGCCAGGTGATCGGGGACGTTGGCGAGCAGGCGCCCGATCAGCGCCCCCGGGTGCTCGCGCAGCAGGTCGGTGAGCGAGCGGTACCCGCCGGGCGTGGCGCCGGGGGCCGCGTCCTGGATGTTGCGCGTCGCCGAAGGGTCGGTATAGAAGGAGAAGCTCTGGAACAGGTTCGCCCCCGGCACGTGGCCGGCGCGCAGCGACGGCACGAGCCACGGCACGGCGAGGACGGCGAACCCCAGGACGAACCACACGATCGAAGCCACCCGGGTGCGTCCCGGGGCGAGTCCGG
>JBGPFC010000084.1:0-3832 GCA_041483195.1 Candidatus Eiseniibacteriota bacterium | reverse complement strand
TGATCTCCACGTAGTCGTCGGTACGGCCGCGACGCGCGAGCATGTCGCGGACGTGCGTACAGAAGTCGCCCTTCACTTCCAGAATGAGGCCGCCGAGCTTCTGCACCGGATCGGTCGCCCGGTAGCCGAGCAACTGTTCGACGTACGGATACATGCACGCCGACGTCTTGCCCGTACCGATGGCGCCGACAATGACCATGCCCGTGTAGAGGCCGCG
Source organism: Candidatus Eiseniibacteriota bacterium (assembly GCA_041483195.1). Classification (GTDB taxonomy): domain Bacteria; phylum Eisenbacteria; class RBG-16-71-46; order RBG-16-71-46; family RBG-16-71-46; genus WS-2. The sequence continues at coordinate 3,615 of JBGPFC010000084.1, read as the reverse complement.
CTCCGGGATCGTCAACCAGGTCGGCACGCTCGCGCGCTGCGGTGACGTCTGGCGATGCCGTTCGCCGAGGATCAGGAACAGATCCTCGCGCGTCTCAGGCGGAGGATACGGTGGGAGCGGCTGCGACGTCGTCGGCCGATCCCAGCGGGCGACGAAGATGTACAGGAACGAGAACCCGCTACTCAGCACCAGGAACGGCGTGCTGAACCACACGGTCGCGTACGTGTACGAGAACCCGGCGTAGATGGTCGGTTGCCGCGCCTGGATCAGCGCGAGGAACACGTTGTCCGCCGGAAACGGCCACGTATGGAGTCCGATAACGCCCATGATGGCGCTGCACGCCAGACTGAGCACGAATCGGTACTCGACCAGGAAGCGCATCGCATGCCTCCTAGCGGGCGGCCTCGGCGTGGGCGCGCACCGTGCTCGTGCGGTCACGCCCGTTCGGCTTCGGCGCGGCCTCGGTGAGTTGCGCGGCGGGCTGCTCCGTACGCCACGTCACGAACTCACGGTCCTTGGCGATCGTGGTCTCGATCAGTTGATTGAGGACGTAGTCGGCCGTGTCGCCGATGAACCGTGCATAGAGCACGAGCGCATCGCGATTCGGCTCCTGGAGCCGACAGATGTGACGCACGATCTTGATCCGATGGGTGCGCGGCTTGATGAGCGGCATTAGGTTCTCCTTGTCGTCAGCGGCACGGCACAGTTGTGATCGCAACGGGATCACAGAAGGATCGCGGGCCGTGCCGTCGCGCGATCCGATTCTTCGTGACGGGCGAGGGGGGAGCGACCCCAGCGGGCCGACCCGCGCCGTGAGGCGCGGGGTCGAGGCCCCGCGATTTCGAGGGGGTCGCTCCCCCCTCGCCTGTGACCCTGCTCTTGACCCGGGACGCGGCGAAGGGCGCCGTGTCCCCGAGCGCCACGCCACCGCATAACGACTTGGTGCACCAAGGACTTTGCGGTCGCGCCTCCGGCGCCTCGTTTCTCTCCGAGACGCGAAAGTAGGGGCTAGCAGAGGGGCTAGCAAGGGGGCTAGCAGACTTCCGGGCTGCTAGCCTCATCAGCACACCCCCGGCAGCGATCCGAACTGGCGGTACGTCGAGACGATTTTGTGTGTGATCAGCTGGGCCGCTGGCGCTTGGACTTGAGGCACGCGGTCGTTCTCGTCAGCGATGGCGAGATCGCCATGGGCGAGCCAGCCGCCGTACAGGGCTTCCATGCGCGCGCCCGTGAACCGCCGACGCGCCTCGCGGAACCGGTCCAGGTCCGCGACGGACAGGCTGCGCAGATCGCCGCCCTCGACGAGTTGTCGAGTCGCGAAGAACCATCGCAAGTCGCCGATGCCGTCTTGCGGCGCCGGCTCCCACGTCGTGGCCGCGAACCGGTCGAAGACGGTCCGGCACGCGGCCAATCCGCCCATTTCGCGTGGGCAGACGGCCACGACGGACCAGGCCGGCAACGCGGTGAACAGTCGCACGTGGTCCTGAAGAAACTGCTCCAGCCCGTGGCCGGTCTCGTCGTTCACGAGATACACGAAGTGGACGACGGACCGATCGGTCGTTAGGTAGACCGGCAGTTTGTGAATGAAATACCGCGTCGTCGGGCGGCTGTGGCGGTCCGTGGGTGCGTACACGCGCGCCGGCAAGTCGCCGAGGGGAATCCCTCGCTCCCGCGTGAACAGGCCGACCTTGTCCTCTTCGGTGGCGTACCACTCCGCGTCGGGCAGCGTCAGCACGTAGTCCAACACCATGAGCTTGCGCGCGATGACCGCCGGACTGACCTGGCGCCGATTGCGGTTGTCGCGCTGCGCGAGCGCCCGGTAGAGCGGCTTCGCGTGCAGGTGATAGATGTGCCCGCGGTTGGGCTGATAGACGAAGGAATGCGCGAGCTTCCGGCGCACCAGCGCGTCAAAGAAGTCGTTCACTTGCTGGCCGTGGCTCAGGCCGGCAAACGCTTGATATTGCCGACGCAGGCAATATCCGCTGTGTAAGGCGGCCGTCACCAGAAACCGGGTCTGCCGCGCCGTGAACCCTAGCGGGGCCAGGGCGGTGACGCGTTCGTCGAAGGTCATCCCAACCACTCCAAGTGATGCGGGTCGACCGGCGTACCGCCCTGCCGAGCGCCGCCCGCTCCGAGCCGACCGGTGCCGGCCGCCCGGTAGAGCGAGAAGCCCGCCTGCGCTTTGCCCGCGAGCTGCGCGCGGGAGTAATGCTCCGTCACGAGTTCCACATCGCGGGACTCGTGACGGCCGTCCTCCGTCTCGTACTCGATGCGCAGATCCGGCAGTTCCAGGTGGCCGCCCACCACGGACAAACCCTGCGCCGCCGCGAACACCCGCATGTCCGTGTCCGTCGTGGCGTCAGCGGGCCGGTCGCGGCGGTTCAGAAACGTTTGGTAGTCGCGCTTCAGTTCGTAGTCGAGGACGACCCGCTCGATCCGACCGCCGCTCGCCTCAATCCGTGCGCCTTCGGCTTGAAAGAGCCGATGCAGCTGGGCGTCGTGGGCGGCCTCGCGCGGCTTGACCAAGCCCGCGTGGTACTGCTGGCGCGGCCGGCCCGCGTCCTGATCCTGCTTGGCGGCGAGGAGCGCTTGGCCCTCGCGCGTCAACACCACAAGGTGCATCGGCTGCTGATTGACGGTAATCGTCTTGCGCTCGATCAGGCCCTGCGCATCCAGGCGTTGGAGGTCACCACTCCAAAACTCGCCGCGCCGCTCGTCGAGCTGCTCCGCCGGCACGAGGCGGAACGCGCCGACCGTGGCCAGCGTTCGCGCCTCGGACCCGCGCAAGTGGTACACGTGGTCGTGAACGACGACGCGCTCGCGCGTCTCGGTCCGAGGCAGTGAGAGGCCGTCCATGGGCACGCGCGGTGTGCGCGCGGAGGCCGCGCGGTCCGCCCGCGGCTCGGGTGTTCGGCTGGCTGCGTCGGTGCGCGTGTCGGAGCGGGAGCCTCGCGACACGGCGTCAGTCCTCTCCCGCCAAGCGCTCCGACAGATCGCGCACGATGGTGTCCCCTGTCCGGAGCTGCTTTTCCACGTGAGCCAGCTTCCGACCCGTTTCCTTGAGGAACAGACCGCGAGCGATGAGGTAGAAGAGCGCGAACAAATTCAGGAACACGATGACGAGCGCGCCGAGGATGACCCACAGATACTGGGCCGCGATGAGGCGCTTGTAGGGTGCCAAGAACTCCAGCGGCCCCAGGACGGAGAACGCCAGCAGCAGGAGCACCATCGCGGCGAGGAAGGCGGCGTTGGCGATCATTTGAACGCCTGATCCACGCGGAAATACGTGATGGTCAGCCCGAGCGGATTGACCGGAATGACCGCATTGGGAATCTGACCGCGGAGCACAAAGGTGATCTGCGCGACATGGGTCTCGCGGCTCCGCTCCTGCCGGTTGCCGTAGCCGATGGACGCCTTCTCGAACTCGACGACGGCCTTGTAGGGCGGGGTCTTCAGGTCGTCGAGCGTCACGTTCCGAACCTGAATCTCCGTCTCGTCAGTCGTGCCCGTGAGGAAACCGTCGATGACGTGATCGCGCTGATCCTGGGCGATCGTGGCATCGGCCAGCGGTGCGTCGAGGAAGTACAAGGACTCCGCGTACTGCTGTTTGACGGT
>JBGPFC010000083.1:0-3996 GCA_041483195.1 Candidatus Eiseniibacteriota bacterium | reverse complement strand
GCGGAGGGCGGCTTTGACCGCGTCCGCGCTGCCAAAGTGTTCCCACAGCTCCGGTTCCAGAAACACCGCGTATTCATAGCCGGGCTGCAACCGTGCGTAGCGATGCGGCTGAATGCCACGCGCAAAGTCGACCTCGGGCATTTCCTCCAATGATTCGGCGGATGGGTCCGTCTTAGAACCGTCGTCTTTCATACGTGTGTCCTTCTGCCTGGGTCGCCTTTCGCGCGCTGATGATGCGAATCCGCGGGCCGCGTTCGACGTGTACAACGGTCAGCAGACGCGCCAGCCCACTCAGGCCGATTGCCCAGAACTGATCCGGATCGGTTTCATCTCTGAGCAGAATGTAGCACGGATCGGCAAAGGCCGTCGACGCTTCTTCGAACGAGACGCCGTGCTTGGCCAGATTCGCCGCTGCTTTCGCATCGTCCCACTCGAAGTCTCCATAGACGATCGTTGCCATCGCTTCCCGCTCGAGTTACCCGGCTCTACAGCCGCTCGTGCAGCCGCTGGAAACGCACGACCTCGCGCGCCATGCCGAGCGCTTCGGCTTCGGCGAGGCCGGTGGCGATGAGCTCGCGGGCGCGGGCCGCGTCGTCCGGCGCGCCGCGGTCGAGGAGCATGGCGGCCCAGGCGCGCCGGGTGCGAACGACGTAGGGGCGCGCGCCGAGGTGCTCGTTCATCGCCAGCGCGTCGGCGAAGTGGTGCTCGGCGTCGTCCCAGCGGGCGAGGCAGGCAGCAAGCATGCCGCAATGGAGGGCGTATGAGCCGCCGCAGGCGAGAAACCCGACCGTAACCACCTGGCCGGCGACCAAGCGCAGCCGGTCGTAGAACACCGCCGCCGCTGACCGGTCATGGAGGTCGCAGACCGCGCCGCTCAGGTACACCATGTACCCGCCCCACACTGAGCTGGGTGGGTGGTCGAAGCCGTTGATTCGCAGGATGTCGACCTGCTCGCGCGCCGCCGCAGCCTGATCCGTGTCGCAGTAGAGCCACGTCAGGCTGGCTCGAAAGGTGGGTATGTGTGGCATGGCGTCGACGTTGGCGCGCACGGCGCCGGTGAGCTCGCTGAGCCGGCCCTGGTTCTCCCGAATACCGTACATCTGGGCGCCGAAGACGACAGGCGCGTCGGGTTGGCCAGCAGCCGTCCCCAGCTCGAACGTCGCACGTGCCAGTGCCTCCGAATCGGGCGCCCCGCGCATGACGGCGAGCATCGTCCGCTCCATGCGGGCGAACCACATGTAGAAGGGTTGGCGTAGTTCGCCTGCGAGCCGCTCGGTGTCGACGAGGGCGCGTTCTGCGCCGCCGATGTCGCCCGATTCGAGAAGGGCGCGCGTGCGAAGGAACGCCGCATTGTATGCGAGCTCGCTGCTGCTGACCTCGCCAGCCAGTGCTGCCAACTCGGCCGTGAGCTCGATCCGTTCGGCGAGCGTGAACGGGTCGCCCGTGGCGAAAAGCCGCAGAATGAGCACCTCCGCGAGCCCGGTTCGGTCGCCGAGCCGCCGCGTGATCGCGACCGCCTCCCGAGAGAGCGCATCGCGCCGCGCGCGATCGGGGGTCAAGAGAAGCTCGACCGCGAGCTGACCGAGCAGGCGCGCCCGCAGCAGGCTGTCGGCATCACCGAGGGCGATGCTCGCCTCCTCGTAGAGCGCAATCAGCGGCTCGTCGACGAGACTGACGCTCGCCAAGAACCCGCCGGGGCGGGCGCTCGCGATCGCCGCGCGGGCCAGACGCTGCCCATCGCCGAGCGCGCGAGCCGCCTCGACGGCCTTGGCCACCGTCTCGCGGTAACTGGCGTTGCCCGATCGGCACTGCGCGTCGGCAAACGCGAGGAGGAGGTCGCACCGCAGGCGCCCGCCGTCGCTGTCCCGCGGCTCGAGCACAGCGAGCGCCCGCTCGAAGTGCGCGGCCGCCTCCTCGAAAGCCAGGCCGGCGAGAGCCCGCTCACCCGCCTGACGCGCGTAGCCGATCGCCTTCCCGACATCTGCCGCGTGGGTCGCCGCGAGCCAGTGGTAGGCTAGCTCCTCTACGCGCACCCCCGGTGTCGCTTGAACGAGATCCTCCAGCGCCTCGCCGACGCGCTGGTGCAGCCGGGCCCGGCGCGGCGCGCTCAGTTCCTCGTAGAGCGTCGTCCGGATCAGCGCGTGCCGGAACGTGAACTGCTCGGCACCGCCGCGGACCTCGCTCACCAGCGCCGCCGCCGTCGCCTCGTCGAGCGCGTCGAGCACTGCGTCCTCGCTCACCTCCGCGATCTTCGCCAGCAATGCCAGGTCGAACTGGCGGCCGATCACCGCCGCCAGGCCAAGCACCCGGTTCGTTGCTTCGGAGAGCCGCCCGAGCCGGCGTCCGATCACCTCGCGCACGCCCTCAGGAATGCCGAGCGCCGCGATCGCGCCCCGGTACGTCCAGCGCCCATTCTCCTCGAATAGCGCTCCCGACTCGCTGAGGTGGCGGATCACCTCGCCGATGAAGAAGGGATTGCCCTCGGTCTCGCGCCGGACGGCGTGCGCGAGCGCGACCAAGGCCTCGTCGAGCTCGTGGCGCGCCACCGCGGCCACCAGTGTTTCGACCGCGGTATCGTCGAGCCCGTGCAGCGACACACGCTCGACCCCGGCCTCGCGCCGCAGATCGGCCAGCATCGGTGTCAACGGATGGGTGCGCGAGAGGTCGGTGTCGCGGTACGTACTGATCACCAGGAGCCGCATCGGCTCGGCCGAGCGGATCAGATGCTTCAAGAGCAGCAGCTCCGGCGCGCCGGCCCAGTGGAGATCCTCGAGGACGAGCACCAGCGGACGCTCCCGGGACGCGGCGGCGAGCAGGCCCGTGACCGCCTCGAACAGCAGGAAGCGCTCGGTCTCGGCCTCGGCAACTTGCGGTGCTGGAAGTTCCGCAATGCGCCTGCCCAGCTCGGGCACGAGGCGGGTGAGCTCGCCGCGATGCGTGCGGACGTGGGCGGCGAGCACGTCGTCGGGCGCATGCGTGACGTAGTGGCGCAGCGCCTCGACGAACGGCCGGTAGGGGAGTCCGACGTCCTCGTCGCAGGCGCCGAAGAGCACCGTGCCACCGTCGGCATGCGCCGCGCGCGCCGCCTCGGCAGCGAGGCGCGTCTTGCCGATCCCCGGCTCGCCGGCGATGAGCACCACCTGCCGCTGGCCGTCCTTCGCCTTCGCCCACGCGAGGGCGAGCGCTTCCGCTTCCGCGCCACGGCCGAACATCGCGAACGGCGGCCGGGTCCCGAGCCGAGGCGGCAGCGGCAGGCCCATTTGCTCGAGCGGCTCCCAGGCGACAGCGCAAGCCACGACCGGCTCGGGCAGGCCCTTCAACGCGATCGGCCCGACCGGCGCGAAGGTATGGCCGCCGCGCCCGCGTGCCGTGAGGCGCACCAGGTCGGCCACGAGGATCTGTCCGCCCTCCGCCGCCGCACAGAGCCGTGCCGCCTCGATCACGGGCGTGCCGAAGCAGTCGCTCTGCTCCCAGGTGACGTCGCCGAGACTGATCCCGATGCGCACCGCCAGCGGCACCGCGAGCGGCGCGCTGCCCGCGCGGCGGTTGTGGCCGTCAACGGCTTGCTGAATTGCCACCGCGGCGGCGACGGCATCGGCCGCGCCGGTGAAGGTGGCCATGATCCCGTCGCCGACATGCTTCGCCACCGTCCCGCGGCTTGCCGCGATGGCGTCCGCGAGCAGCCGGTCATGCGCGCGCCGCAGCGTCTCGGCCGCCTCCTCGCCGAGCTGCGCACGCTGCGCAGTCGAGCCGACGAGGTCGGTGAAGAGGATCGTGGCAGTGGCGGCGTGCGAACCGGCCGGCTGGGTGGACATGGCCTCAGCTGTCTACTCCCGCCGGGGGCTCAGGAGCAAGGAAGGCTGCTGATCTACTACTTCGCGATTTCGTCGCACGCCACAAAGATTCTGCAACTACTGCGTCATGTCGTTGACTCGAAGTGGACTTCAGACCTCAGGCTTCGGACTTCAGGAGACTCGCTCCGCACCTCGAAGCCTG
>JBGPFC010000082.1:0-4038 GCA_041483195.1 Candidatus Eiseniibacteriota bacterium | reverse complement strand
TCGAAGGCGCGATCGAGCAGCAGCAAGCGCCCGGCGATTTTCTCGCGCGCGACGCGCGCGCTGTCGCCGTCGACGAGGCCGAAGTAGCTGCGCAGCAGCTCGAGTACGGGCAGATGCGCCACCGTCTTGCCGTGCGCCGGGCAGTGCGCCTCGTGCACGACGATGCCACGGGCGCGGCAGGACTCGGTGAACTCGAAGCACAGGCGGCTCTTGCCGACGCCCGCCTGGGCGACCACGCCGACGATCCGCCCGTGCCCCGCCAACGCACTCTGCAGCGCCGCTTCGAGCAGTCCCATCTCGCTGTCGCGGCCGACGAAGGTGGAGAGCCCGCGGGCGCGCGAGCGGTCGAGGCGAGTGCGGAATGGGCCAACGCCTTCGAGATCGAAGAGCCCTACCGGCTCGCTCACGCCTTTTACTTTGGTGCGACCCAGGTCCTGCAGTTGAAAATATCCCGTGACCAGACGCGCCGTGTGCTCCGACAAGCAGGCGTGCCCCGATTCGGCGAGCGCTTCCATGCGCTGCGCTAGGCCGACGGTATGCCCCTGGGCCGTGTAGTCCATGCGCAAGTCATCGCCGATCTTGCCGACGACGACGTCGCCCGAGTTGAGACCGATGCGCACCCCAAACGGCACGCCGTGCTGCACGCGCACATCGTTGGCATACTCGCGCACGGCATCGCGCAGATGCAGCGCTGCGTAGCAGGCGCGATGCGCGTGGTCCTCGTGGGCGATCGGCGCGCCGAAGAGCGCCATGATGCCGTCGCCGGTATACTGGTTCACCGTGCCTTCGAAGCGATGGACACCCTCGGTGAGGATCGCGAAGAAGCGCTCGAGAATCTTGTGCCACTCTTCCGCGTCGAGCTGCTCGGCCAGCTCCATCGAGCCCTTGACGTCGGCGAACATCACGGTCACCTGCTTGCGCTCGCCTTCGAGGGCGGACTTGGATTGCAGGATTTTGTCGGCGAGGTGCTTGGGGGTGTAGGAGCGGGGGTCGAGTGTCGGGTGTGGGGTATCGACACGCGCCTGAGTTTTGCCCGACACCCCCAGTGGAGTGCCGCACTCGTCACAGAACTTCGCGGTCGGGCGCAGCGCGGCGCCGCAGCCGGCACAGCGCTGCTGTAGCGGCGCGGCGCACTCCTCACAGAACTTCGCAGCCTCGCGGTTCTCGTGCCCGCACGCCGCGCACATCATGGTGGCCTGGCTCACGGGTGCGTCAGCGGACCAGCGGCACGCGGCGCGATTTCCGGATGGTACGGTCACGCGTGACCAGTGGGACACGATGGACGATGCTCGTGGCCGCGATGAGCTCATCGGCCGGGTCGCTGTGAAAGTCGAGCGTACGCAGCGCGCGGCAGATCTCCAACGTGATGGGCCAGGTGTGCACGCGCGCCAGCGCGCGTGTCAGCTCCACGCCGTCGAGGTCGACGTCGATGCGCCCGAGTTGGGCAAGCTTGGCGATCTCCCAGAGCACGATCGCCGAGATGCTCCACGTATCCGCGCCGAGGAGCCGTGCCTCCCTGGCGGTGAGCTCCCCGGTCAGGGCATGCAAGAGGACGTGAGTGTCAAGGTTGAGCATGCCAGCGCAGCCCGGTCGACAGGACATCGCCGCGGATCTTCAGCTTCCCCTTCAAGCACCCAATCATGCTGGCCGAGTCGGTGCCCACTGGAATGAGCTTGGCGACCGGCCGGCCGTGCTTGGTGATAATGATCCCTTCCGGGCTCAGTCGGTCGAGAACCGCGAGGCACTCCTGTTTGAACTGGGCAGCGCCGATGTGTTTCATGACGTCACTGTACCTGTGGTCAGAAATTCTGTCCAGTCTCAGGCCGGGTTGCTTTTCTCGCCGACCCTGGCCGCGACCGCCTCTCGCCCTCGGCTCGTCAGCTGTCGCGACACAGCTCCTCGAAGCCCGCGACGGCGCGGTCGGCGTCAATGGCGTCGAAGCTCTCGTAGCGCAGGATACGCTGGCCGTCGCTGAGCCAGAGCTGGACGATGAGAGCCTCGAAGGGACCGCCTCCGCCGAACGGGTCGCCGGCGGCGATCGTACCGCCGCAACCGGCGAGCGAAGCCCCCTATAGCGCCGGCGGGAAAACCGCTAAGACACGCCAGCTGGTGGAGGGCCGACGAAAAATGCATCACGCAGGTTGGGGACGGGCGGAGATCGCCGTCGAGCCGGATGGGTACGCGATGTTCGGCTACGGCATGTGGAACCATCGCGCGCGCGGCCGGCAGACGCCGCTGTATGCGCGCGCTTTCTGCATCGGCGACGGCACGCGGCGGCTGATCGTCTGCTGCGCCGATCTCGGCTCGATCAGCTACGCGGTGCGCGAAGGCGTGTGTGAGGCGTTGCGGCAGCGGCTCGGCGCCGACTTCGACGCAGCGGCGCTGGTGCTGACCTGCACCCACACGCACTCCGGTCCCGGCGGCTGCTCGCACGAAGCGCTGTACAACGTCGTCACGCCCGGCTTCGTCACCCCGCATTTCCGCGCCGTGGTGAGCGCCGTCAGCGACGCGATCGTCCACGCCTGGGCGAGCGTCGCCCCGACAGAGATCACGCTGTCCGCAGCCGCCTTCGACGATCAGGTGCCCGTCGCCTGGAACCGCTCGCTGCGCGCCTACAACCGCAATCCCGACGTCACGCGGCGCGGCGAGAGCGAGCGGCACCTGGCGATGAATCGCACCATGCACGTGCTCGGCTTCCGTCGCGGCGGCAGCGTGCAGGCGCTGCTCTCGTTGTTCGGCGTGCACGCCACCTGCATCGGCAACAAGCTCACGAACTACGATGGCGACAACAAAGGATACGCGGCGGCGCACGCCGAGCAGGCGTTGCGCGCTGCCGGTGCGACGGATCCGGTGGCGATCTTCGCGCAGGCCACGGCGGGCGACATCTCGCCGCACTATCACGGTCCGGGCGACTGGGAGCGGCGCAAGCAGATCCGCGGCGCGGCGGAGTATGCGTACGCCGAGCGCAACGGGCAGGCGCAGAGCAAACGGGCGCTGAGCATGTTGGCCGAGCAGCCAGGCGAAGCGATCGGCGCCGGGCTCGACGCGATCTTCAGCTACGCCGATTTCACCGCGATCCAGGCGGAGCCGCGCTTCGCCAACGGCGCCGGCGACGCCTACACCAGCGAGCCGTGCCACGGCGTTAGCTTCTTCGAGGGCACGCCCATCGACGGCCGCGGCATGCCGCCGGCGCTCGCCGCCCTGTCGCGCGCCATCGCCGGATTCCTCAAGCGGCGACGGCTCGCACGTCTCGAGCAGCTGCCGCAGGCGGAGCGCGACTACTATCGCCGCCTCTACGCGGCGCAGGGCGCCAAGGCGATCCTGCTCGAAGCGGGCCGCAAGACGATTCTCGGCCGACCGCTCGCTGCCGTCGCGCTGCCGGACTTCGTCGATCCGAGCACGGCCGAGCTGAAACGCCAGGCGCGCAGCGGCGCGATCGACCGCAGCCCGCTCGTGCCGACCGTGCTGCCGCTGCAGATCGTCCGCCTCGGAGATCTCGCCATCGTCTGCTGCCCGGGCGAGTTCACCACCACCGCCGGCGCGCGCTTGATGCAGTCGGTCGGCGAGATCCTGCGACCGTCGGGCACGCGCCAGGTGCTGCTCTGCACCTACGCCAACGATTACATGGGCTACGTCACGACCAACGAAGAATACCAGGAGCAGTGCTACGAAGGCGGCCACACCATCTTCGGGCAGTGGACGCTCGCCGCGTTCCAGACGCGCCTGACCGCGCTCGCCCGCGAGATGCTCCGGCCGCCGGGCGAGCGGCAGCACGATCGCACGACGCGCCCCCCGCGCGTTCCGCCTGAAGAGTTGGCGAAGCGTTCGGACCTGCCCGTGCCGCGCTGACCCCAGCGAGCAGCCCTCCTCGATCCCTCTCCGCTGGAACGGAAAGGGATCGAGGGATGCGCTTGCTCAACCCATGCGATGAAGGGCGCAGAGCTTGTTTCCGGACGGATCGCGCAGATAGGCGAGATACATCTTGCCCATGCCGCCTTCACGCACTCCCGGGGGCTCTTCGCAGGTCGTCCCGCCGTG
>JBGPFC010000081.1:0-4051 GCA_041483195.1 Candidatus Eiseniibacteriota bacterium | reverse complement strand
CGATTGCTCGGGGACCTTCTATCCTGCGAGTGCAGCGAACTCGCCGACTGCGTGCGACCACAACTTGTAAGGATCACCCCAGTAAGGCGCGGCCGTCAGAGCTAGGAGATCACGTATGTCCACCGTCACTCGTCTGGTCACGTACGCGGCCCTGACCTTCACCGCTACCGTCGCCACGGGCCTCCACGCACAGGCGGTGCACGAGCACCACGGCGCCGAACGCGGCGAGGAAATCGGTCGCGTCGTCTTCCCGACACGCTGCAACGCCGAGGCCCAGGGGCGCTTTGAGCGCGGCGTCGCGCTGCTGCACTCGTTCTGGTACGAGCGCGCGACCGAGACGTTCGCGGAGGTCGTGGCGGCGGACTCCACCTGCGCGCTGGGCTACTGGGGCCAGGCGATGAGTATCCTGCACCCGCTGTGGACCCCGCCGGCGTCAGCCCAGCTCGCGGCCGGGCTCGCGGCGGCAGAGCGGGGCCTCACGCTCGCGAAGACGCCCCGAGAGCGGGACTACCTCGCCGCGATCCGGACGTACTACAAGAACTACGCGACCATCGATCACAAGGCCCGGCTGGTCGACTATGCGCAGGCTATGGAAGGCGTGCAGCGCCGCCATCCGCGGGACCGCGAGGCGAAGATCTTCTATGCGTTGGCGCTGATCGCGGTTGGCCAGGCGAATCCCAAGGACACCACATACACCTACCAAAAGCGCGCCGACTCGATCCTCGAGCCGCTGTTCAAGCTCGAGCCGCGGCATCCGGGTCTTGCGCATTACCTGATCCACACCAACGACGTGCCCCAGCTCGCGCACCTCGGGCTCTACGCCGCGCAGCGCTACGCGGAGATCGCGCCCGACGTGCCACACGCGCAGCACATGCCGTCGCACATTTTCACTCGCCTTGGTCTGTGGGACGACGACATCGCGTCAAACACCCGCGCCGTGGCGGCCGCCAAGAAGTTCGAAGCGGACCAGCACCTCAACGCGCTGTGGGACCAGCATGGGCACCCATGGGACTACCTGGTCTACGCCTACTTGCAGGAGGGCAGGGACGCCGAGGCGAAGCGCGTTGTGGATGAAGCGGCGGGCGTCACCGCGGGGTACCCGCCGGGGTCGCTGACCAACGAGTACGCGCTCGCCGCGATGCCCGCCCGCTACGCCCTCGAGCGGGGCGAGTGGGCCGAGGCTACCCAGCTCACCGTGCGTCCGGCGCCTGAATGGCGGGCGACAGAAGCGATGACCCACTTCGCGCGCGCGATCGGCGCCGCGCGCAGCGGCGACGTCGGACTCGCCCAGACCGAGGTGGCGGCGCTCGCCGACCTTGAGTCGGCGCTGGCGGCGGCGGGGGGCCCGCAGACCTACTGGGCGGAGCAGGTGAGGATCCAACGGCTCGCCGCCTCCGCGTGGAGCGCGCGCGCCGGAGGTGACACGACGGAGGCGGTGCGGCTCGCAACCGAGGCTGCGGATCTCGAGGATGTCACGCTGAAGGACCCGGTGACGCCCGGAGCCGTGCTGCCGGCGCGTGAGCTGCTCGGCGACTTGCTGCTCGACCTCGGCCGGCCCGCGGACGCGGAGCACGCGTACGCGCGCTCGCTTGCCAGGCAGCCGGGCCGGGCCCGCAGCCTGTTCGGCGCCGCCAAAGCGGCGGAGATGACCGCCCATCGGGTGACGGCGCGGGCGCGGTATCAGGAGTTTCTCAAGTTGATGGAGAAGGCCGACGGCGATCGGCGGGAGCTGCAGATGGCAAGAGCCTTTCTCGCTGCACCTTCGTAGTCTTTCCTCCTGAGCTGATTCTTCACCCGTCCCGCGTCACCTCCGCGCTCCAACTCGCGATCGCGTCGAGCAGCTCGGTCAGCACGTCGGCCGGCGTTCGGCCCGAGCGCTTGAGCACCGCGAACGAATGATCGGCCCCGTCGATCAATCGCAAGTCCGCGTGTGCGCCGAGCCGGCGGCAGAGCGGCAGCAGCAGATGGAGCTGGGCGAAATCGTCCCTGGTGCCCTGTAAGAAGAGCATCGGCACGTGCACGGCGTCGAGATGCGCCGCGCGCGCGATGTCGGGCCTACCCGGTGGGTGCAGCGGGAAGCCCAGGAACACGAGGCCCCGTACCCCCGGCAGCGGCGCGGCCGCCTGGGCAGTGGAGGTCATGCGCGCGCCCAGCGACTTGCCGCCGGCGAGGAGCGGCAGCCCTGGTGCGAGCTCACCCGCGCAGCGCACTGCCGCCGCAACGGTCGCGACCAGCACCGCCGGCGGATCGGGCCGCCGCTGCCGCGCCTCCATGTAGGGAAACTGATAGCGCAACGTGGCGAGCTGTCGCTCGGCAAGACCATCGGCCACCGCCTGCAGGAACGGGTGCTGCATCCCGGCGCCGGCGCCATGCGCCAGCACGCAAAGCGCGCGGGGATCTCGCGGGCGCTCGAAGATCGCGGACACGCGCCCCGCACGGTCCCCGGCGTCGATCGTGAGCGAGGTGGACTCGTGAGTCGTCATCGCGCCAACAGTCCGTCCAGGACCCCCCGCACCCGTGCCGCCGCCGCCCGCCAATTCCCCCGCCCCAACTCGCCCAACAGGATCATCGCCGCGCGCGCGGGCAGCAGCAGCACGAACCCGACCCACTGAAGCCGTGTCGCATGGCCCCGCATGAGCCGGAGGTAGTTCGCGCTCTTGCCGCGCTCGTACGCCGTCACCGAGCGACCTCTGCCCGGCGTGCCTCCCGCATGATGGGCGATGGCGGATGGCGCGTAGCGAATGGTGAAACCGGCGCGGCGCGCCCGGAGCGAGAAGTCGACCTCCTCCCAGCCATACGGGTTGTAGCTCTCATCGAATCCACCGATGCGTGCCAGCGTCTCTCGGCGGGCCAGGACCGCGAATCCGACGCACGAATCCACCAACGCCGAGCGATCGAACTGGCCCTGGTCGCGCTGGCCCGCGCCGAGATCGGTGATCGAGCCGAGCCCGAGCCGCACCCGCATCCCGCCGGCGGAGGCGATCACGCCCGGCTGACCGACGCGGTACGCCTTCGGCGTCGCCAATCCGGCGGCCGGATCGGTGCGGAGCGCCAGCACCAGCTCGTTCGCGAGTCGCTCGTCCACCACCGCATCGTCGTCCAGCAAGAGCAGGTAGGCCCAGGGGAACCGCGCCGCATGCCGGATGCCCAGATTGCGGCCGCCGGCGGCACCGAGGTTGGTCGGGCTCCGCACGAGGTGGACCTCGGGGTGGGCCCGCGCGATCGCGTCGGCCGAGCCGTCCGACGAGCCGTTGTCCACCACGATGACCTCACGGGGGCGGTAGTGTAACCCCGCGACGCTCGCGAGGCAGCGGAGCGTCGCGTCGCGCTTGTCATGGCTCAGCACCAGCACGACGAGCAGCTTGTCGGCTTGACTCGTGTCTGGGACTGATGTTATTCCCCCTCCATGACCGACACCCATGGCCGTCTCCTCATGATCGGGCTCGATGCCGCCGACGTCGAGCTCGTCGAGCGCTGGACGGCCGATGGCACGCTCCCCACGCTGGCCTCGCTCAAGGCCGCGGGCACGTGGGGGCGGCTTTCGACATCAGCCCGGTATCTGACCGGTTCCCCATGGCCGACATTCTACACCGGTCGGCCCGCATCCGACCACGGCATCTACCACGACTTCCAGTGGCGGCAGGAACGCATGGCGTTCGCCGCGCCCGCCGCCGACTGGCTTCCGGTGCTTCCCTTCTGGCGCGCGCTGGGCGAGGGCGTCGCCGCCGTCGCGCACGACGTTCCCATGACGCCCGGCATCGCGCCGTTTCACGGAGTCGAGACGACCGGCTGGGGAAGTCACGATAAGCTCGTCCCACCCCAGAGTCACCCGCCCGAGCTGCTCGCCCGCATCCGGCAGCGGTGGGGCGACTCGCCGATCAAGACCGACGAGTACGGCCGGGCTTCGCTCGCGAGCTTGCGCGAGCTGCACGCTCAGCTCATCGACCTCACCGAGCGGTCGGCCGCGGTGGCGGAGTGGCTGCTCGAGCGTCCCTGGAACCTCGGGATCGCCGTGTTCGGGGCGCTCCATCGGGGCGGCCACCGCTTCTGG
>JBGPFC010000080.1:0-4150 GCA_041483195.1 Candidatus Eiseniibacteriota bacterium | reverse complement strand
CGCCGCCGGCGTTCGCCATGTAGACCGCCTGGAACAGTCCGACCACCGCGATCGAGACCAGGTAGGCAACGAAGAAGATCGGGTCGAAGAACGCGTAGGCGAGGGTCAGGCAGAAGATCACGATGAAGATGTTGAACATGCCCTTCTGCGCGTACTGGGTGCAGATGCGCACCACCTCGACCGAGTCCTTGGTGGAGGCCTTGTCGGCGGAATCGAGGCGGATGTTGCGCTTGATGTACTCGACCGCGCGGTAGGCCCCGGTGGTGACCGCCTGCATCGAGGCCCCGGTGAACCAGTAGATGGTGGCGCCGCCCATCAGCAGGCCGAGCAGCACGCGCGGCTCGGTGAGCGTGAGGTCGAACGCGGCGCCCATCTGGTTCGTGAGCATCACGATGAGCGAGAAGATCATGGTGGTGGCGCCGGCGACGGCGGTCGCGATCAGCACCGGCTTCGCGGTCGCCTTGAAGGTGTTGCCAGCCCCGTCGTTGTCTTCGAGCAAGTGCTTGCCCCTGGCGAAGTCGGGCTTGAATCCGAACTGCTTCTCGATCTCGGCGGCCGTGCCGGGCGCGGTCTCGACCTGCGACAGCTCGAAGATGCTCTGCGCGTTGTCGGTCACCGGGCCGTAGGAGTCCACGGCGATGGTGACCGGGCCCATTCCCAGCAACCCGAACGCGACCAGGCCGAACGCGAACACCGCGGCGTGGTCCATGTACTGCGCCAGGCCTTGGAGCGAGATGACGTAGGCGATCAGGAGCATGGACGCGAGGGTCAGCGCCTTCCAGAACACCGAGAAGTTACCGGCGACCAGCCCCGAGAGGATGGTCAGCGAGGCGCCCCCCTCGCGGCTGGCGGCGACGATCTCCTTCACGTGGCGCGAGCTGCTGCTCGTGAACACCTTGGTGAACTCGGGGATGAGCGCAGCCGCCAGCGTGCCGCACGAGATGATGGTCGACAGCTTCCACCACAGCCCCGCCCCGAGGTCCGCGAGCATCCAGCGGGACACCGCGAACGTGACCACGATCGAGAGCAGCGAGGTCATCCACACCAGGCTGGTGAGCGGGTCCTCGAAGTTGATCTTGTCCTTGCCCTGGTTCTTCGAGCGCGCGATCGCGCCGTTGACGCTGAACGACACGATCGAGGTGACGATCATGAGGATGCGCATCACGAAGATCCACACCAGCAGGTGCGCCTTGTGCTCAGGGAACACCGCGAGCGCGATGAACGAGATCAGCGCCACGCCGGTCACGCCGTAGGTCTCGAAGCCGTCGGCGGTGGGGCCCACCGAATCGCCGGCGTTGTCGCCGGTGCAGTCGGCGATCACGCCGGGGTTGCGGGGATCGTCCTCCTTGATCTTGAAGACGACCTTCATGAGGTCGGAACCGATGTCGGCGATCTTGGTGAAGATGCCGCCCGCGATGCGCAGCGCCGAGGCGCCGAGCGACTCGCCGATCGCGAAACCCAGGAACGAAGCGCCCGCCGCCTCCTTGGAGACGAACAGCAGGATCACGAGCATCATGATGAGCTCGACGCAGATCAGCAGCACGCCGATGCTCATGCCCGCCTGGAGCGGGATCTCGTACACCGGGAGCGGCTTGCCCTTCAGCGAGGCGAAGGCGGTGCGGCTGTTCGCGTAGGTGTTCATGCGGATGCCGAACCAGGCCACCGAGTACGAGCCGAGGATGCCGACCACCGACCACATGAGGATCAGGGCGACCTTCGCCACCGTCATGTGCTGGAGCACCCCGAAGTAGTAGACGATGCATGCGCCGATGAAGACCTCGAGCACCATGAGGAGCTTGCCCTGCTGGAGCAGATAGGCCTTGCAGGTCTCGTAGATGATGCTCGACACGTCGAGCATGCTCTTGTGCGCCGGCATGCCCTTCACCTGATTGAACATCGCCAGGCCGAACATCATCCCCAGAACGCACACCACCAGCCCGGCCATCAGCAGCGTGACGCCGGAAACCGGAGTGCCGAACAACATGTAGCTGGTGTCGAGCGCCGGGATCTTGAGATCGAGTTCGCTCGCCCGCGCGAGCGCGGGCGCGACGAGTGCGCCGAGTGCGGAGAGCCCGAACGCCCGTCGCGGCTGGAGGGATCTCCGCAGGGCGAGGCCCGCGGTGCGCAGCATCTTCATCGATTGCTCCTTCGGAGTTGTGGGGCTGGCGGTCCGAGCTGGCCGCGGATTCCAACCGGCGGGCGGCGCACGCGAACGACCCGTCGCGGCCCGGTCGGCAGGGGAAGGCCGATGCCCCGGCTGGTCCCGGTGGCAAAGGACGGGGGATACTAGCCGAGGCATCTGGTCACGGCAAGAACAAGCGCATGCGGAGCAGCGCTCGACCTCGCCCGGCGCACTCGCGGCCCGCCGGCCCTCCGATCCTCGGTCGGAGCGTGCGCCGGCGCTTCGCGCTTGCGTCCCACTCCGATCGCGGCGAGAGTCACCGCCGCACGCGGGCGCCCCCCCCGCGCGGGGAGGAGTGCATGTCACGAGCGCTTTCGCACGCATCGTTCGCCGCCTTGCTCACGGGATCGCTGCTGCTCGGGGCGTGCGCCCACCGCGCGGGCCGCGGCGCGGACGAGGCGGCGGTGCGCGGGGTGCTCGCCATGCAGCGCGCGGCCTGGAATCACGGCGATCTCGAGGGCTTCATGGCCGGCTACTGGAGGAGCGATTCGCTCACCTTCTATAGCGCGGGCGACGTCAGCCAGGGCTGGCAGGCGGCGTTCGATCGCTACCAGCGCCGCTACCGCGGCGAGGGCCGGGAGATGGGCTCGCTCGATTTCGAGCTGCGCCAGGTGGACGTGCTCGACGATCGCCACGCGATGGTGCGCGGGGCGTGGCGTCTCGCGCTCAAGTCCGGCTCGCCGCACGGCCTGTTCACGCTGGTGTTGCGCCGCTTCCCCGACGGCTGGAAGATCGTGCACGACCACACCAGCGCCGCGCAGTAGCCGGGGCCGCCGCCGCCGCGGAGGGCGCCCGCGAAGAATCCCGCGCCGAAGCCGGCCCCCGCGGTGTATGAAACGAGTGGCCGCGCGACTCCACCGGCCGCACGCCGTCTCACCCCTCTTCCGGAGATCCGCTGGCACCCCCGCGCGTGGTATCGCTGATCGCGTCCAGTACCGAGATGGTGTTCGCGCTGGGCTGTGGCGAATGGCTGGTGGGGCGCTCCCACGAATGTGACTACCCCGAGCGCGTCCGCTCCCTGCCCGCGGTGACCGGTCCCAAGTTCGCGCTCGACGGGTCTTCGTACGCGATCGATCAGAGGGTGCGCGCGCTGGTCGAGCAGGGGCTCTCGGTCTACCGCGTGGACGCCGCTCTACTCGCCGCGCTCGCGCCCGACGTGATCCTCACGCAGATCCAGTGCGAGGTGTGCGCGGTGAGCCGCGCCGAGCTGGAGCGCGCGGTGGGCGAATCCCTGCCCTCGCGCCCGCGCGTCGTCGCGCTCGAGCCCAACACGCTCGCCGACATCTGGCGCGACCTGCGCGCGGTCGCCGACGCGCTCGGAGTCCCGGAGCGCGGCGTGCAGCAGGTGACGCGGCTCCAGGCCCGCATGCGATCCGTCGCCGCGCGGGCTTCGGGGCTCACGCCCCGGCCGCGGCTCGCATGCATCGAGTGGCTCGATCCGCTGATGGCGGCCGGCAACTGGACGCCGGAGCTGATCGAGATGGCGGGCGCGACCGACCTGTTCGGCACGCCGGGCGCCCACGCTCCGGCGCTGGAGTGGGAGCGCCTGCGCGCCGCCGATCCGGACACGATCTGGGTGACTCCGTGCGGGTTCGACCTCACGCGCACGCGGAGCGAGATGGCGGCGCTCACCGCCCGGCCCGGCTGGAGCGCGCTGAGCGCGGTGCGGGCGGGCCGCGTGTTTCTCGGCGACGGCAACGCGTACTTCAATCGCCCCGGGCCGCGCGTCGCGGAGACCCTCGAGATCCTCGCCGAGGCGCTGCACCCCGAGGCGTTCCGCTTCGGGCACGAGGGCAGCGGCTTTCAGCGCTTCCCGGCCCCCGCCCGCTAGGAGCCTGTCCGAGGATTCGCAACGTCGGCGCGCATGATCCGAGATCCTGGGTGGTGCGCGTCGATCGTCGTTTCGGCCGGCCTGCGAAGGGATCCGCGACGCCCTCGGCGGCGGTCGACCTCGCCCCGGGCCACGGG
>JBGPFC010000079.1:0-4162 GCA_041483195.1 Candidatus Eiseniibacteriota bacterium | reverse complement strand
CGGGAAGCCACTCCTCGATGGAGGGCGGCAACAGCAACTGCTGATCGGGCTGGTACGGGCGGAAGGTCTTCATGTCCGCATCTTCCACACCGTCACCAGTCCACGCCAGAACTTTGACGAATACTCGGACAGGCTCCTAGGTCTTCGCCGCGCGCGCCTCGCGATGGCGGTCGATCCAGTAGAACCACGGCGTGAACAGCCAGCTCACGATGCCGATCGTCGTCAGCACCCCGAGGCTCGGCGGGGGAGGACCTGTCACGTTCCCGACGTAGAGGAGGACGATCAACGCGACAAAGCTCCAGCGCGAGATCACACCGATGCGATCGCGCGCGCGGGTCGTCGCGAGATAGATCCAGAGTCCCGCGACGAAGATGGCGCTCTCGGTCAGGAGGGTCGCGGCCGGCGAGTTCCACAGGCCGAGTCCGACCCGCGGGCCGGCGCCCGGGATCAGCGGCAGGTCCGGCCGGTGGCTCACGAAGTCGAGCACCCAGTGGCTCACCACGCCGAGCGCGACCACGATCGCGCCACGGGAGTCGCGGGTGGTCGCGCGAACGATCAGCCCGAACGCGGCGCCCCACACGCAGGTCATGAGCAGGCTGTGCGACCACGGGTACGAGATGAACTCGAGCTGGTCGAATGGCGCGCCCCCCGGAATGATCCGCACCCGCTCGATGCCGAGCAGCAGGAACAGCGGCCAGAGCATGTCGAGCAGGAGCGGCGCGATCATCAGCGTGCCGAGCGAGGTCTTCGGCGCCACGCGCTCGCTGGCGAAACCCACCGCGAAATGTCCGATGAACATGGGATGTCTCCGGGTCGCCCGAGCCTGTCGTCAGGGGCGGATCATGGACGAGAGGGGCGGCGTTTTCCACGGCAAGTCCCCTCGCTTGATCCCCGCCCTGCCTTGCCATAATCTCGCCGCGATCCAAGGCGATGGAGTTCCGCCTTAAACCGCCCACGCAGGGCTGATGACTCCTACCGCAGCGCATGGCGGTGGGAGTCGCTTCGTTTCGCCCGCCGCACCGAAACGGAGGCTCTGATGGAAGCACTCGCAGTCGCAGCGCTCCTTGCGATCCTCGCGTTCGTCGCGAGCGTGATCTCCGTCGAGGCGGCGGTGTCGGTCGCCATCATCGAGATCCTGGCCGGCGTCTTCGCGGGCAATGTGTTTGGGATCACGGGCGCCCCGTGGCTCGATTTCCTCGCGGCATTCGGGAGCGTGCTGCTGACGCTGCTCGCCGGGGCCGAGGTGGACGCCCGGGTGCTTCGCGAGAAGTTCGTTCCCAGCGTGGTGCTGGGCGCGGGCTCGTTCCTGGTGCCGTTCCTCGCGGCGGCCGCGTTCGCGGCGTATGGCCTGCACTGGTCGCCCCGGGCCTCCCTCATCGCCGGATGCGCTCTCTCGACCACCTCGCTGGCCGTCGTCTACGCGGTGCTGGTCGAGACCGGGCTCAACGCCACCGAGCTCGGCAAGCTCATCATGGCGGCGACGTTCGTGACCGATATCGGCACCGCGCTCGCGCTCTCCATTCTGTTCATCGAGCCGAACGCATCCACCGCCATCTTCTTCGTCGTGTCGGCGCTCGTCATCGCGATCGCGCCGCGCATCGTGCCCCCGCTCTTCGAGCGCTACGGCGCCCGCGTGATCGAACCCGAGATCAAGCTGATCCTCGCGGTCCTGCTCGGGTTGATGCTGCTCGCGCACCAGGGAAAGAGCCACGCGGTGCTGCCCGCCTTCGTGCTCGGCCTCGTCCTCGCGCGCACGTTCCAGGAGAAGCCCGCGCTGCTGCGCAAGCTGCGCGTCGTCGCGTTCGGCATGGTCACCCCGTTCTTCTTCCTCAAGGGGGGCATGAACGTTTCGCTCCCGGCCCTCGGCTCGGCGGCGTGGGCGCTGCTCGCGTTCTTCGCGGTGAAGCTCGTCGCGAAGTCGCTCGCGGTGTTCCCGATCGCGCGCCTGCACATGCCGGGCGCGGCGATCTACACGACGCTGCTCATGAGCACCGGCCTCACCTTCGGCACGATCTCCTCGATGTACGGACTGCAGGCGGGCATCATCGACCGCACGCAATTCTCGATCCTGGTCGCCGTCGTCATCGCCAGCGCGATCGTGCCCACCGTGATCGCCCAGCGCTGGTTCGCCCCGCGGCTGTCGCCCGCCGAGCAGGAAGAGGTGCTCGCGCGCGAAGAGGAGAGCATGTAGCGAGGCGGCGATCGCCGCGTTGGCGCCGGCGTCGCGGGCGCGCAACGCGCGGTGCCGAGCCTAGAGCGGGAACGCCCCATCGAACTTCTGGCCTTCGCCCATCGCCACCGCGTAGCGCATCTGCTCCTCGATGTGACGCGGCATGTCCTTGTACACGTCGGCGAACATGCTCTCGATCGGGGGCGGGGGCAGCGCCTCGGCCGCCGTGATCGCGGCGCCGATCTCCTCGGTGATCTCGCCGGTCCAGCGCTCGAGGTCGGAGTCGGCGAGCCGGCCTTGCGCCCGCAGCCACTTCTCGTAGCGCGCGACCGGATCGCGCCGCTCCCAGTACTGCACCAGCTGCGGGTCGCGATAGCGGGTGGGATCGTCGCTTGAGGAGTGCCCGCCCATGCGGAAGGTGACGGACTCGATGAACGTCGGCCCGCCGCCCGAGCGCGCGCGGTCCACCGCCTCGCGCATCGCGGCGATCACCGCCAGCAGGTCGTTGCCGTCCACGCGCACGCCGGGCATGCCGTACGCGACCGCCTTGATCGCGATCGAGCTCGAGTGCGTCTGCTGGTCGATCGGCACCGAGATCGCCCACTGGTTGTTCTGGCAGAAGAACACGCACGGCACCTGGAACACGGCAGCGAAGTTCATCGCGGCGTGGAAGTCGCCGGACGACGTGCCGCCGTCGCCGATGTAGCCGACGCAGACGTCGCGCGTGCCCCGGATCTTCGCGGCCCACGCCGCGCCCATCGCGTGCGGCAGCTGGGTGCCGATCACCGAGGACCACGCCACCGAGTTCACGCGGCGATCGCTGAAGTGCATGGGCATCTGGCGCCCCATCAGCACGTCGCCGCTGTTGCCCATCAGCTGGCAGACGAGCTCGCGAATCGTGGTGCCGCGCCACAGGCACACCCCGGTCTCGCGCAGCGCGTGGAAGATCCAGTCGGTGGGAAGGAGCGGATAGGCCGAGCCGGTGACGGACGCTTCCTGTCCGGTCGCCATGCCGTAGAAACCGATCCGGCCCTGGCGCTGGAGCGAGAGCATGCGCTGATCGAGCAGACGCATCCTGAGCATGTGCCGGTAGAGCGCGCGCAGGTCGTCGTCCGGAATCGCGGGCACGTCGCCCACCACCCGGCCCTCGTGGTCCAGCACCTGCCGCGGCTGCTCGTCCACCTTCGTGCTCATGCGATGTCTCCTTCGGAGAGCCACGACGCCGGATGTTCGAGGAGTGCGATCAGGGCGTAGAGAAAGTCGGCCCCGACCGCTCCATCCACGACGCGGTGGTCGAGCGAGAGCGAGAGGTTGCCGAGATCGCGCGCGACGATCTGGTCGCCGACCACCGCCGGCTTCTTCCTGACCTCGTGCACCCCGAGGATCGCGACCTGAGGGTGATGGATGATGGGTGTCGCGAGCACGCCGCCCTTCGCGCCGGTGCTGGTGAGGGTGAACGTGCCGCCGTGCAGCTCGGCGAGCGTGAGCTTGTGCGCGCGCGCGGCATCGGCGAGACGCTGGACCTCACGCGCCAGAGCGAGCAGCGGCATGCGGTCGGGATGGTGGACGATGGGCACCGTGAGGCCGTCGGCGGTCGCGGTCGCGATGCCGAGATGAATCTCGCGATGCACCACGATCTCGGCGCGTTCGTCGTCGAGGCTGGCGTTGAGCATCGGGAACTCGCGGAGCGGCGCGGCGATCGCCTTCGCGACGTAGGCGAGGAACGTGAGCTTGACGCCATCGGCGTCGGCGCGCGGCTTGAGGCGCGCGCGATGCTCGGCGAGCGCCGTGAAGTCGCACTCCGCGACGAACGTGAAATGCGCGGCGGTGTCGAGCGAGCGGCGCATGGCTTCGGCGATCTTGCGCCGCAGGCCACGAAGGGGAATGCGTTCGTCGGCGGACTCGGGGGCGGCGGGCGGGGCCGCGTCCTCCGTAAAGCACCACAATCTACTCCAGGAACCATACCCGACCGCCGCCCCCGCCCCCGCCAGG
>JBGPFC010000078.1:0-5544 GCA_041483195.1 Candidatus Eiseniibacteriota bacterium | reverse complement strand
TCGAACGGGACGTTCGATGCCGGCTCGCCGAGTCTAGATTCGCTACCGTGCGCCGGCCAGCCGACCCCATCGTCTAGCCTGGCCCAGGACGTCGGCCTTTCACGCCGATAACGCGGGTTCGAATCCCGCTGGGGTCGCCAGTAACTATTCGCTTCTGCTAGGGATTTAGACTCTCTGCGGAAGCCCGGTCCACTTCGCGCGAGTGACTCGCGTCTTGCGGGCTGGAGAACGCCTTCTCGTCCCGCGGGCGCGCAGCACGCGGCGCGGGTTTCAGCTCGCCGTCGCGGGCGGTCTGTGGCCCCAGACGCTCACGTGGTCGTACGTGCGGGTGCTCCAGGTCGCGTCGTCGACCTTCACGCTGCCGAAGCCGACCTCGACCGCGAAGCCGGACGGCGTCTTCGCGTAGAAGGAGTACACCCCATCGTTCGGGTGCTTGCCGAGATCCATCGCGAACTGAACGCCGGCCTCGACGCAGCGGTCGTGCGCGCGGCCGACGTCGTCCAGGGCGTTCACCTCGAGCATGAAGTGGTGCAGGCGCTTGGGCATCGGCACCGACGCGAACGCGATCGAGTGATGGCGCGCATTCGCGTGCAGGAAGCGGATCTCCAAGGTGAACTGCGGGTTCAGCGCGAGATTCACGGTGTCGCTGAGCCGCATGCCCAAGAGCTCGGTGTAGAAGCGCTCCGACGCCGCGGGGTCTCGCGCGCAGATCACCGCGTGGCCGAGGCCCTCGTCGCCGGTCAAGAAGCCCGACACCATCCGGCTCGAGTGGAACGGCTCCTTCGCGATGGCGGCGCCGACGAAGAGCTCGACCGGAATGCCGCTCGGGTCGCTGAGCTCGAGCAGCCGCGTCACTCGCCGCGCCGCGGCAGTCTCGGCCTTGCCCTCGCTCACTGCGAAGCCCGCGGCGACCAGCCGCGCGCCCAGCGCCTCGAGCTCGACGTCGTTTGCGAGCTCGAAGCCGAGGTACGCGAGGTCGTCGGCAGCGCCGGGGTGCAGCACGATCCGCTGCTCGCGCTCGTCCATGCGCAGCGAGAGCGAGCCGTCCTTGCCGCGCGCGGCGGGTGCGAGGCCGAGCGCGTCGACGGCGAAGCGCTCCCACTTCGCGAGGTCACTCACTTCGAGACCGAGGTAGCCGAGCTGTCGAACGGAGGTCAAGCCGGCACCGACGGCCGGTCGGTCGCGTTCCAAGGAACCCCTCCCGCGATCCAGTGAGTGAGCTGCTCCTGCTGGTCGTTCCGGTGCAGGTGGCGCGGCGGTTGCGCAAAGGTCTCGTACGGGCGGCAGCGCAGGACGACGCGCCCCTCCTTCTCGGCCATCGCTTGCACCGCCGGGCGAGCTTGCTCCGGGAGCGGCTGGCCCGACATGTGGCCGCCGACCGCCATCATGACATCGACCACGAGCGCGGGGTCGGTCTCGAGTCGGGCGTCGCAATAGACCTGCAGGTATGCAAAGGGCCAGCGCTCGTCGAGGATGCAGAGACTGACCTTTCCGTCGCGCGCGATCGCCTTCGCCTTGGCGCGGCCTCCCATCGTGGAGACCCAGAGCTCGTCGCCATCGGTCGGCACGTAGTAGACGACCGACATCGCCGGCCCATCGGAGCGCCGTGCGTAGCCGAAGATGCAGGTGCGGTGGGTCCGGACGAACTCGCGGCGCTCGGACGGGAGCATGTCGCGGTCGGTCGGAGCGGTGAACGGTGCGGGGGATAGCGGGAGGATCATGTGCGGTTCTCCGGAAACTTTAGTATCGATCGATAATAGTCTACGCTCGGGTCATGCGCCAAGCCACGAAGCCTCGTTCCCGGTTGCGTCGGTCCCGCGATGACAACCGCGAACGCCTACTGGACGCCGCTCTGGTGGAGTTCGGAGCGAAGGGGTTCGACGGTGCTTCGACCCGCGTCATCGCCGAACGCGCCGACGCCCACCAGCCGCAGATCCACTACCACTTCGACTCGAAAGAGGCGCTCTGGAAGGCCGCTGTGGATCATCTCTTCGCGGAGCTCGGCCGCGCGATGGACGGGCTCGACGTCGGAGCCGGACGATCCAGCGCGCCCGACTCTCTCGCGGATGGCTTCGCCGAGATGATCCGCCGCTTCGTGCGCTTCGCGGCCGCGCACCCCGAGCTGAACCAGATCATGGTGCACGAGGCGACCGCCAACAGCGCACGGCTGCGCTGGATGACCGAGCGCCACGTGCGGCCGCTTTACAATGCGGTTCGCGTGCTCTGGCGCCGCCTGCGCGAGGCGGGGATCGCGGCGCCCATCGACGACGCAGTGTTTCACTACGTGCTGGTGGGCGCGGCATCGCTGCCCTACGTGAATGCTCCCGAGGCCCGCCTGCTGATGGGGGCCGAGCCGACCGACGCCGCTTGGGTGGAAGAGCATGCGGATGGGCTGGTGGCGACGTTCCTGCCCAATCGGAATAAACGCCGCACGCGCCGCGCGCGACAAGTACGGGCCAGGACCCGCAAGTGAGCGAGCGGAACGACCTACTCGAAGAGAGCGGCTCTGCTGCCCGAGGACCGGTCCGGTTCCTTCTGAAGGTGCTTGGCTCGATGATCGCGCTGGTCGTTCTCGCGATCGTCGCGTTCAACCTCTACTTGTCCGGGCGCCCCGAGGCGAAGACGGTGAAGCTCGTGGCTGTCATCCGTGTGCCTGGCCCCTTCAAAATGGGCCGCCCCTTCGTCGACTACCTTGCGATCAGTGGTGCGCGCCTCTACGCGGGCTACGCGAGCCGCGGCCTCGTTGCCGTGTTGGACACCACCACAAATCAAGTGATCGCCACCGTCGACGGCCTCCCGCGCGCTAGCGGTGTCGCTGTCGTGGCGGAGCGCAACCTCGGGTTCGCCAGCGCCCGCGGAGACAACACGGTAGGAGCGTTCGATCTGACGACACACCGGCTGCTGCAAAGGATTCCTGCGGGAAATGACCCAGACGCGATCGTCTACGACGAGAAGCTGCATCTGGTTTACGTCGGCGATCAGGAGGGCAAGACCGGCACTTTGATCGATCCTGGTACGCGACGAGTTGTCGACGCCATCGCACTTGGAGGAGAGCCGGAGTACGCACAGGCCGATCCGGAGTCGGGTCTGATCTATCAGAATCTCAAAGACACCAGCGAGGTGGTTGTCGTCGACCCAGAGAAGCAAGCGGTGACCAAGCGCTACAAGATAGCCCCCGGTGAGGGGCCGACTGGCCTCGCGTTCGACGCCGCCAACCGCCGCCTGTTCTCAGCCTGCCGCAACAAGAATCTCATCGTGCTCAATGCAGACTCGGGAGAAGTTGTCGCAGTTCTGTCCATCGGCGGCGGCGTGGACGGTGCCGACTACGACCCTGCACTCCGGCGCGTCTACACCGCGAACGCCTTCGGCACCATGACGGTGATCCAGCAGGATTCCGCGGACCAGTATCACGTGCTCGAGAACGCGCCGACCCCCCTTGGCGGGCACTCGCTCGTTGTGGACCGCGCCACGCATCGCATCTACGTCGCCTACTTCGGATCGATCGCTGTCTACGAGGCGCTGCCCCAACCTGAGAACCGCACGAGCCTTCGTCGCCCCGGCGTTGAAGTTGGTGGCGGCCGATCGGCAGCTCGCGCCGACAGACACAAACGATTCTTCCCATCGTGACTTACTGAGGAATGCGAAATGACGAGCCTCTTCTCGCCCGAGGATCTGTTCACCAATCCCAGGTCCTACGTCGACGCGGACGCCTGGCACGCCGAGGCCGCACGCCTGCGCCGGGAGGATCCGGTCTGCCGGATCGACGCGAAGGGCTTCGACCCGTTCTGGGCAGTCACTCGCCACGCCGACCTGCTCGAGGTCGAGCGGCAGCCCGCGCTCTTCCCGAACACGCAGGACTCCGTGCTGCTCCGGAAGGAGCAGCGCGAGCAGAGTCAGGCCGGCGGGGCCATGCTGAAAACCCTGATCAGCATGGACGGCGAGGAGCATCGCGCGTACCGGAACGTGACTGTAGAGTGGTTCAAGCCCGCGAGCCTGCGCAAGGTGCTACAGCCGCGCGTGACTCAGCTCGCGCGCAAGTACGTCGACCGCATGGGCGAGCTCGGCGGCGCCTGCGACTTTGCGCTGGACGTCGCGCGCTATTACCCGCTGCAGGTGATCATGAGCATTCTCGGCGTGCCCGAGTCCGACGAGCTGCGCATGCTCGAGCTGACGCAGAAGCTCTTCGGCGCCGAGGATCCCGACTTCGGCGTCGGTGAGGACCGCGCCGCCCGCATGGCGGTGGTGTTGGACTTCATCCAGTACTTCGCACGGATGACTGCAGACCGCCGCGCCAATCCGGGAACCGACCTCGCGTCCACGATCGCGAACGCGAACATCGACGGCAAAGCCCTCGGCGACCTCGAGACGATCGGCTACTACGTGATCGTCGCGACGGCCGGACACGACACGACGTCGAGCACGCTCGCCGGCGGGCTGGAGGCGCTGGCGCGCGATCCCGAACAGCTTCGGGCGCTGCAGCGCGATCCGGCGCTGCTCGACAACGCGATCGAAGAGATGATCCGGTGGGTCACGCCGGTCCGCCACTTCCTGCGCCACGCGCAGGAGGACTACACGCTCCGCGGGACTCACGTTGCGAAGGGCGATGTCCTGATGATGTCGTATCTCTCTGCGAATCGAGACGAGGAGGTGTTCGCCGATCCGTTCCGCTTCGACGTGACTCGCGCCGACGCCGCGAATCAGCTCTCCTTCGGCACCGGAGTGCACTTCTGCCTGGGCGCGAACCTGGCCCGTATGGAGCTGCGCACGTTCTTCGAGCAACTGCTTCCGCGCCTCGAGTTGCTAGAGCTCAGCGCGCCGAGTGAGTACACCGCGGCCACCTTCGTGGGCGCCCCCAAGCGCGTGCCGATCCGCTACCGGCTGCGCTGAAGTCCTCGGGTCGCGCCGGATCATGAGATAGGGGCGTGGGTCTTCGGCGCCGGGGAGCGGGATGTTCGTGCCCGCGATTGCCTCCGCGGTCGAGCGCACGGCCGGCCTGAGTGATTCTCCGTTCGCTCCTTGCGCCGGCCCGGTCCATGCGTGGTCCACTTCCGGGCACCTAACTCCGCGGAAACACTCACTCCCCATCCGGTTCGAATCCCGGTGGGGTCGCCAGTGACCTGTCCACTCGCTGTCCAAGTCGATCGATCGAGATCACGCGCGCGAGTGTCTGCAGCCGGAGCTTCGCGTAGCGCTGCGTCGTCGCGATGTCCGAGTGACCGAGCCACGACTTCACCGCGGAGACATCGACGCCCGCGTTCACACGCTCAGTCGCGAAGAAGTGTCGGCCCGCTTCGTTCGGCGCCGTGAGTGCCGAAATTCTGGCCATGTCGGGGCGGTGGAGGCGGCTGGGGCGAGGGGCGGGAGCCGCCGAACCCCGGAAGGCCGCACACGTCGCGGCGCTCGGGGGCATCGTCAGACGGCTACCGCCGTACTCCTCGTCCCCTGGCTCGCCGGAACGTCATTGCGTCGCGTTGCCGCACGTCGGTACAGGTGTACGGCCAGCGCTGTCACCCAGATCCAGGGCGTCGCGAGAAAGGCCGGGGC
>JBGPFC010000077.1:0-5878 GCA_041483195.1 Candidatus Eiseniibacteriota bacterium | reverse complement strand
GTGTTCCGCTCGACCGATGGCGGCGTCACCTGGACGGCGGCCACGACGCAGCCGACGAATCCGTACATCCTCTCCCTCACTACCAGCGGCACAACGCTGTTGGCGGGGATCTTCGGCGGCGGGGTGTTCCGCTCGACCGATGGCGGCCTCACCTGGACGGCGGCCACGGCGCAGCCGACGAACCCGAGTATCCGTGCCCTCACCGCGAGCGGCACGACGCTGTTGGCCGGGACCGAAGGCAGCGGGGTGTTCCGCTCCACCGATGGCGGCGTCACCTGGACAGCGGTCACGACGCAGCCGACGAACCTGACCATCTTCGCCCTCACCGCCAGCGGCACGACGCTGTTGGCCGGGACCGCTGGCGGCGTGTTCCACTCGACCGATGGCGGCCTCACCTGGACGGCGGCCACGACGCAGCCGACAAACCTGACCATCTTCGCCCTCACCGCCAGCGGCACGACGCTGTTGGCCGGGACCATTGGCGGCGGGGTGTTCCGCTCGACCGATGGCGGCGTCACCTGGACGGCGGCCACGACGCAGCCGACGAGCCCGAACATCCGTTCCCTCACCGCCAGCGGCACGACGCTGTTGGCCGGGACCGGTGGCGGGGTGTTCCGCTCCACCGATGGCGGCGTCACCTGGACGGCGGCCACGACGCAGCCGACGAACCTGACCATCTTCGCCCTCACCGCCAGCGGCACGACGCTGCTGGCCGGGACCCAGGGCGGCGGGGTGTTCCGCTCGACCGATGGCGGCGTCAGCTGGACGGCGGCCACGGCGCAGCCGACGAACCCGAGTATCCGTGCCCTCACCGCGAGCGGCACGACGCTGCTGGCCGGGACCAATGGCGGCGGAGTGTTCCGCTCGACCGATGACGGCCTCACCTGGACGGCGGACACGACTCAGCCGACGGACCTGATCATCTATTCCCTTACCTCCAACGGCGCGACGCTGTTGGCCGGGACGGTGAGTGCTGGGATCTGGGGGTTCCCGTTGTAACGACTAGCCGTCGTCCGGTTGGGTTCGCCTGCAAGGCTCTGGTTGTGCAGGCGTGGGGCAACCCGAGTGGTGGAGCGGGGAGTGGGCGCGCTGGAGCCGGGGCTGGGATCTTTGAAGGGCTGCTCAAGCACTTGCCTGGGTACCTCCGGCCGTTCGTGGAGGCCGCCTACATCACCGGCTGGCGACGCAGCGAGCTGCGCTGGCTACGGTGGCCGCAGGTGGAGTGGGAGGGCGGGACGATCCGGCTCGAGCGCGGCACGACCAAGTCCGGCGAGCCCCGCTCGTTCCCGTTCGCCGTGGATCCGCGTCTCGCCGCGCGGCTTCACGAGCAGCGTGAGCGGGCTCCGGACTACGAACGCGCCAACGACACCGTGTGCGCATGGGTTTTCCATCGCAACGGGCATCAGGTGCGCTGGAACTGCGACGGCTGGAAAACGGCCTGCCGCAAAACGGGGGTGCCTGGACGACTGCTGCACGACCTTCGCCGCTCCGCGTTGCGGAGGCTCGCCGCCCTGCATGGCGCGGTGACTCCCGACTAACGCAAGGTCGTGGCGATCGGCGACACGCTCGCCGAGAGAACGGGGACAGTCTTGGGAGAATCGGGGCGTTCGAAGGCTCCGAGGCGCCCGCAAGTGGCTGCGCCGTATTGACGGAAGCTGGCGTCCCCAACGGGATTCGAACCCGTTTCGCCGTCGTGAAGGTGCAGCGCCCTACCCTTCGTAGTCCGAGTAGGACTTCTCCTCGATGATCTCGGAGCCGAGCGCCAGGTTGAGTTCGCGTTTGAGGCCAGCGCGGCGGTCGTTGGTGCGGTAGACCGAGCGCGCGAGCTCGACGAACTCGGGATCGAAGACGCGGGCGGCCTCCTTTCCGCGGATGCGGTCCTCGATCTCCCAGAGCGCGAGGTTCACGGCCTTGAGTTCGGCGACGAGGGCGCTCACGTCGCGAGCCGCGAGCGGTGAATCGTTCCAGGTCGCGCGCAACAGCATGAGCTCGCGCCGAATGTTCTCGAGCTTGGCGGGATCGGAGATCCGCTCGGCCTTGATCTCGAGGATGGTCAGCTTGTCGAGGAAATCGCCTGGCGAAGTGGGTGCGAGCAGGGACATGGGTGGGAGCCTTTCGTTGCGCGCAGATTAGGCGGAGTTCGGGGGACGGGACAAGGCCCGAGCGGCCCGTCGGGAGGGCGCCCGGCCGATCGCCCCGCCCCCGCGCGCGCCCGCCCCCAACACCCCCGCGGGCTTTCCGCTATAATCCCCGCCGCTTTTCCAACCGGGAGATTGCATGCCGCGTCGCTTCTATATCACCACCGCCATCGACTACGTGAACGGCCGGCCCCACCTGGGCCATGCCTACGAGAAGGTGCTCGCCGACGCGCTCGCGCGCTTTCACCGCCAGCGCGGCGACGCGACCTACTTTCTCACCGGCACCGACGAGCACGGGCAGAAGATCGCGCGCGCCGCGGCCGAGGCCGGGCTCGAGCCGCGCGCGTTCGTGGACTCGATCGTTGTGCACTTCAAGGACGCGTGGACGGCGCTCGACGTCACCTACGACCAGTTCATCCGCACCACCGACGCTCGCCACGAGACCGCGGTGCGCGAGCTGTTCAGCCGCCTCAAGGACGCGCGCAGCCCGAAGACCGGGGCGCCGGTGCTCTACGAAGAGGACTACGAAGGCCTGTACTGCGAGGGCTGCGAGGGATTCAAGCAGGAGAAGGATCTCGATCCCGAGGGCCGATGTCCCGAGCACCTGACGGTTCCGAAGAAGATCAAGGAGACCAACTTCTTCTTCCGCCTCTCGGAGTACGACGAGGCCCTGCTCAAGCACCTCGAGAACCATCCCGAGTTCATCCAGCCCGACTACCGGCGCCACGAGGTGGTCAACGTCATCAGGGAAGGGCTGCAGGACGTGAGCGTGACGCGCCCCAACGTGCCATGGGGGATCTCGCTCCCCGACGACATCCCGGGCGCCGAGGGACACACCGCGTACGTGTGGGCCGACGCGCTGCTCAACTACCTCTCGGCCCTCGGCTGGCCGGAGCGCAAGTACACGCTCTGGTGGCTCGCGAAACCCGCCGAGGTCGGCGGACCGGGCGGCGCGCGGCAGGACGAGTTCCAGGAGCTGGATGGCCAGGGCAAGCCGGGCGCGGCGTGGGCGGGCACGACCCAGCCCCAGGTCACGAACGCGCTCCATCTGATCGGCAAGGACATCAGCCGCTTCCACTGCGTGCTGTGGCCGGCGCTGCTGCTCGCGGCCGGGGTGCCGCTCCCGCGGCAGGTGTACGTGCACGGCTTCATCTACGCGCGCGGCGGCAAGCTCTCGAAGTCGCTCGGCAACACCGTGGACCCGATCGAGCTGGCGCGCGAGTACGGCGCGGACGCGCTGCGCCACTACGTGCTGCGCTCGTTCCCGACCGGGCGCGACGGCGAGTTCACGCTCGAACAATTCATCGAGCACTCGAACACCCACCTCGCGAACGATCTCGGCAACCTCGCGAGCCGCACGCTCACGATGGTGCACAAGTATTTCGCGGGGAACGCGCCGGTCGAATGGGACCCGGGCTCGATCCGCGACGAGGCCGCGCGCGCGGCGCTCGACGCCGTGATCGCGGCGGCCGAGGAAGCGCATGTCCAGGTGCCGAAGGCCTGCGACGAGATCCGCCTGCACGACGCGCTCGCCGCGGCCTGGGCGCCGGTGGTGCGCGCCAACGAGTTCATCGAGCGCGTGAAGCCGTGGTCGCTCGCCAAGGACGAGAGCCGGCGCGTCGAGCTGGCCACCGCGCTGAGCGCGCTGCTCGAGACGCTGCGGCTGGTCGCGATCTGGGCGTGGCCCGTGATCCCGGCCAAGAGCGAAGAGCTGTGGGCGATGCTGCGATTGCCGGGCAAGCCGGGCGCCGCGCGCGGCGATCTGGCCTCGCCCCGTTTCGCGGCGGGCGACGGGCGCGCGCTCGGCGAAGTGAAGAGCCTGTTCCCGCGCATCGAGCTTCAGGCGAAGGCCTGATCGCGGCGCGCGGCGATCGAATGGCGCGCGACACGCACCCACGCTCCGGTCGCCCCCGACGCGTCTAGCGTTCCACCCCGCACTCCCGGAAGTAGGCGTCGAGCGTCTCGCGCTCGCCGGGCAGGTCGTGATGGACGATGCGGACGACGAGGCCCGCCGCGTTCACCGTGAACGCCTGCCGGCAGCGATGACGGTGCCAGCGCCCGCCCGCCTTCAGCAGGTAGTCGGTGAACGTCACGGCCGCGGTCGCGCCATCGGGGGTTTCCACCGCGCTCTCGTAGCGCACCTCGTCGAAATGACGCCGGCCCCACGCCGAGGCGTCGGCGTACGACGCGACGATCGCCGGCGTGCCCGCGATCGTGCTGGCGCGGATCTCGTACACGCAGTCCGGCGCGATCAGGCGGGCCGCCGCGCCGAAGTCGTCGCGATCGAGCGCCTGCGCGAGCGCGGCCACCGTGCGCGTCACGAGATCGCGTGCGGGAATGGGCTCGGTCATGGCGGCCGGGAGATTACGCCGCGCGCCCGGGTCTTGACGAGGCCCCGCGCCGCCGCCACGATGCGGCGCGTGATCGACACGCACTGCCATCTCGCGGACAAGCGCTTCGACAAGGATCGCGAGGCGGTATTCGATCGCGCGCGGATCGCGGGCGTTCGCGCGTTCGTCGAGATCGCATACGCGCCGGAGATCGTCCCGCGCGCGCACGCGCTCGCCGCACGGCACCCGAACCTGTACCTGTGCGTGGGCGTCCACCCCAGCGAGTCCGCGAAGGTGCCGGCCGGCTACCTCGACGCGCTGCGCGATCACGCGCGCCACGCCCGCGTGGTCGCGATCGGCGAGACCGGGCTCGATTTCTTCCGCGACTACGCCCCGCGCGCCGACCAGGAGCGCTGGTTCCGCGCGCAGCTCGCGCTCGCCGACGAGCTGGGCCTGCCGGTCGTGATTCACCAGCGGAGCGCGCTCGACGAAACGCTCGCGATCCTCGAGTCGGTGCGCCCGGCCGCGGGCGGCGTGCTGCACTGCTTCGACGACGGGCCGCGCGCAGTCGAGCGCGCGCACGCGATCGGATTCAAGCTCGGCCTCGGCGGCTGCCTCACCTACGGCCACGCCGCGCTCGAGGAGGCGGTGCGCATGGCGCCGCCTCGAATGCTGATGCTCGAGACCGACGCGCCATACCTCGAGCCCGAGCCGCGCTCGCTCAGGCGCAACGAGCCGGCGCTGCTCGCGCGAGTGGTCGCGCGGCTCTGCGCGCTTCGCGATTGGAGCGCGGAGGACGCGGCGAGCATCACCACCGCGAACGCGCGCGAGCTGTTTCGCTTCCCGTTCGGAGACGGTACGCTGCCGTCCTCCGGCCACGTATGACCGTATCCGCCGCCCCTCTTCCCCCTGAAAGGCCCTTCATGAAGAAGCTCACCCCGGTGCTGTTCGTGGAAGCGATCGAGCCATCGCTCGCGTTCTGGGTGGACCGCCTCGGATTCGCGAAGACGGTCGAGGTGCCGCACGAGGGCCGCCTCGGATTCGCGATCCTCGAACGCGACGGCATCGAGGTCATGCTGCAGAGCTGGGCGAGCGTCGCCGCCGACATCCCGAAGCTCGCGAGCGCTCCACGCGGACACTCGTGCGGCATGTACATCGAGGTCGAAGACCTGGCCGCCATCACCCAGAAGCTCGAAGGCGTCGAGATCGTCGTCCCCAAGCGCGAGACCTTCTACGGCGCCACCGAGGTCTTCGTCCGCGAACCAGGGGGTCACGTGGTGGGCTTCGCTCAGCACGGTTAGTCGCCCCGAGGGCGAGGCGGGGCGGGGGGGGGGGGGGGCGGGCCCCGGGGGGGGGTGGGGGGGGTGGGGGCGGGGTGGGGCCGCCCGGGCCCCGCCCCCCCGCACCCGG
>JBGPFC010000076.1:0-6064 GCA_041483195.1 Candidatus Eiseniibacteriota bacterium | reverse complement strand
TGCTCCGCCCGCTCGCGCGCTTCTTCAAGGGCTACCTGCTGCGCCAGGGGTTCCGCAACGGAATTCCCGGTTTCGTCGTCTCCGCGGCGACCGCGTACTACGTGTTCATGAAATACGCGAAGCTGTGGGAGCTCGAGCGCAGGTCCGATGATCGCGCGGGCAGCCTACCCACGCTCCGGCGATGAAGATCCTCCAGCTCACCAGTGACTGGAAGTGGACTGGTCCGGCGGAGCCGATGCTGCATGCGGTCACCGGCCTGCGCGCCCGAGGACACGAGGTGGACGCCGCGTTTCCCGCGATGCCGCCGAGTCACTCCGACGCGCTGCCCGTGCGGGCGCGGGCGCGGGGCATCGCGCCGGTGTTCCAGCCGGCGGCGGGGCAGGGCTATTGGCCGATGCGCGACGGTGGCGAGGTGCGACGCCTGCGCGCGTTCCTGCGCGAGCGCCGCTACGACGTGGTGCACGCGACGCACGCGCGCGCGCATCTGCTCGCGCGCTTCGCGCTGGGCGCGCGCCGCGAGCACACGAAGCTCGTCGCGAGCTGGACGCACGGCGACCCGATCCCGCGCCGGCCGTGGAATCGCTGGCTCTTCGGGCCCAGCGGCTGCGACGGCGTGGCCGTGCTGTCGGAGCGACTCGCCGCGGAGACGCGCGCGTTCCTCGGCGGTACACTGGAGCGCGTGGGCGTCATCTCCGGGGTCGTCGACACGGAGCGCTTCGCGCCCCGGTCGCGGCGCGCGGAGCTCCGCGAGTCACTCGGCCTGAAGCCGGAGCAGCGCGTGATCGGGCTGGTTGCGCGCCTCCAGCCGCACCGGCGGGTCGAGCTCATTCTCGAGGCGCTCGGCCGCGCGCTCCGCGACGCGCCCGGGCTTCGGCTCCTGGTGATTGGCCGGGGCACGCGGGCGCGCGAAGTGGTCGACGAGCCAGCCCAGCGCCTCGGACTCGACCACGCCGTGATCCGCGCCGGCTATCTGCCTGGCGACGAGTATCTCGACGCGCTCGCGCAGCTGGACGCGCTCGCGTATCTCGTTCCGGGCTCCGACGGCTCGTGCCGCGCCGTGCTCGAGGCGATGGCGATGGGGATCCCGGCGATCTGCTCGCACCGCGGGGTCCTCCCCGAATTCGTGGGCGACGGCGACGCGGGAGTGGTGACCGACGAGACCGCCGACGCTCTCACCGCGGCCTTCGCGAGCGCGGCCACCGACTCTCGCCGCTGGCTCGCGCTCGGCGCGAACGCGCAGCGACGTGCCCGCGAGCGCTTCGCGATCCCGCGCTACGCCGAGTGCTGTGAGGCGCTCTACGCGGCGGTGAAGGCCTGACCCCGCACGAGAGCTTCACGCTCCGCCGCCTGGAGACTCGCGACGTCGCCGCGTGCGAGCGGATCCTGCGCGCGCTGCCCCAGTGGTTTGGAATGGAAGAGTCGAACCGCGCCTACGTGGAGAGTCTGCGTCGGCTGCCCGGCGCGGTGGCCGAAGTCGACGACGAAGTCGTCGGCTTCGTGGCGCTCGAGGAGCACAATCCGCAGTCACTGGAGATCCACGTGATGGGCGTCGAGCCCGCCCGCCATCGCCGCGGCGCCGGGCGCGAGCTCGTCCGCTGGTCGCGCGACTTCGCGGCGCGCCGCGGCGCCCACTGGCTGCACGTGAAGACGCGCGGCCCCGCGACCCCCGATCCAGACTACGAGAAGACCCGGAAGTTCTATCTCGCGCAGGGTTTCGAGCCGCTCTTCGAGTCACTCAGCCTGTGGGGACCGCAGAACTCGGCTCTGGTCCTCGTTATGCGCCTGGACCCCGCCGACCGATAGAATGCGCGCGGCATGGCGGGCAGACTCGAGGGCAAGGTCGCGATCATCACCGGCGCGACCAGCGGCATCGGCGAAGCGACCGCGCGCCGCTTCGCGGCCGAGGGCGCCCGCGTCGTGCTCGCGGGGCGCACGGTCGCGAAGGGCGAGGCGCTGGCGCGCGAGCTCGGCCAGCGCGCCGTCTTCCAGCGCGCGGACGTCACGCGCGAAGCCGACATCGCGGCGCTGGTCGACACGGCGCTCGGCTCGTTCGGCCGCCTCGACTGTCTGTTCAACAATGCCGGCGCGCCGGGCGCGGGCCCACTCGAGACGATCAGCGAGGAGCAGTTCGCGCACGCGACGAAGCTCCTGCTCGGTAGCGTCATCTTCGGCTTGAAGCACGCGGCGCGCGCCATGAAGCCGCAGGGCTCGGGCAGCGTCATCAACAACTCGAGCGTCGCGGCGCTGCGCGCGGGGCAGGGCGACATCCTGTACTCCGCGACCAAGGCCGCGGTGACTCACCTGACTCGCCTCGCCGGCGTCGAGCTCGGGCCGTTCGGCATCCGCGTGAACTCGATCTCGCCCGCGGCGATCGCCACGCCGATCTTCTGGGGCGGCTCCGCGCGCGCGAACACGCTCCCCGACGCCGAGAACCGGCGCAAGCAGGAGAAGCTCGAGCGGAGCCTCGCGCACGCCTCGCCGCTGCCGCGCTCCGGCCACGCCGACGACGTGGCGAATGCCGCGCTCTTCCTCGCCAGCGATGAAGCCAGCTTCGTCAACTGCCACGACCTGGTCGTCGACGGTGGCCGCAGCGCGTTCTTCTTCGAGCGGCCGCGAGACACTCCGTGAGCGAGCTCGCACAGGTCGCGCCCGCGTTCGTCGAGATGGCGCACCGCATCGTCTGGTGCAGCGCCGCGACCGTCGATCCGCGCGGCCGGCCCCTCTCACGCATCCTCCACCCGCTCTGGATCTGGAACGGCTCGCGGCTGCACGGCTGGATCGCCACGCAGCCGACGAAGCTGAAGCGCGCGCACCTGGAGAAGACCCCGAACGTGTCGCTCTCCTACTGGACGCCCACGCACGACACCTGCCAGGCGGAGTGCCGAGTCACGTGGGCGTTCGACGACGCCACGCGGACCGCCGTCTGGCACATGTTCAAGACCGCGCCCGCGCCCGTCGGCTACGACCCCGCGATCATCCCGGGCTGGACGAGCCCGACCGTCGAGGCCTTCGCCGCGCTGCGCCTCGAGCCCTGGCGCCTGCGCGTGCTCCCCGGAACCGCGCTCGGGTCCGGCGGCGTCGGCGCACTCAGTTGGCGGGAGTGACTCGGCGCCAGACGCGCGTGAACTCGCTGAGGAACAGAACGTAGAGGAGTGCGGCGATCACGTACGCCACACCGAGCCGTCGCTCGCGGCGCCGGATGTCGCTGGCGCGAATCGCAGATCCGGAGAGCGTCAACATCTTGCCCACGAATTCGCTACCCAAGCTCGGATTTGAGTCGTTTGCCCATCGCGACGAATAGTCCGGCGTGTCCCGACGAGGAGAGACTCCGCGACGCGTTGTTTGCGTCGATGCGTGACTCGGTCGTTCTTGCCGACGACGAGCTCCGCGCGCACTACGAGCAGACGCGAATTCGCTACGTGACTCGGCAGCTCGTGCTGCGGCGCAAGCCGCTCGCGAGCGAGGCCCAGGCGCGCGCGGAGGACCGGCGGCTTGGCGCCGCCGGTAGGCTCGCGGCGGATGGTGCCGAGAGCATCGGTCCAGCGCCCACGGACCGGCTTCCCGAGGCGCTCTCGTTCACCTCACCCGGCCAGCGCGCAGCGGTCATGCGCGACGGCGTCTGGTCACTGGTCGAACTCGAGGAGATTCGAGCGGCGGAGACGCTTCCCTTCGAGGCGGTGCGTGCGCAGGTCGAGCAGAGCCTCCGCCTGCTCCGCGCGCAGTCGGAGTTTCACGCGGAGATCGATCGGCTCAGGCAGGAAGCCGTGATCGAGAGGTGAGCGCTACACCGGCGGACTACCCACACGCCGCCTCGGGCTCGCGTCGGTGACTGACTTCCGCGCCGGTCGACGGCGCCGAGTCACTCAGGGGCTGACGCTCGCCGGCGCCTCGGTCGGATGCTCGGGCTCGCCGTTCTCGCCCCAGTAAGTCCACTCGCCGGTCTTGCAGCCGTCCGTGTGCGGTGTCGGCTCCGCACACCAGGCGTACGAGCCGCGCGCCTTCGCGGTGCCGTCGGGCCAGAACGTGCGCCACTCGCCGATGCGCCGGCCGCGGTCGTAGCTGCCTTGCGCGTGGTCGCGGTCCTCCAGCCAAGGGCCGGTCTTCTCACCGGCGGCGTAGTGACCCTGGCTCAGCAGTCGACCCTCGATGTCCCAGCTCGAGTCACTCCCGTCGAGCTTGCCGTCGCGATACTCGGTCTCGTGACGCGTCTGGCCATTGGGCCAGAGCTCGAGGAAGCGTCCGTTCTTGATTCCGTTCTGGTACTCCTCGCGCTTGTCACACAGCCCTGATGCGTGGCAGTGCCACCAGACCCCGTCGCGCACCGGAAGTGGCTTGCCCGGGTGAAGCGTGCCGCAGGAGCCCGGCGCGCCGGTCCTCGCCCAGCGCGCGAATGGTCCATTCTGCTCGCCCGCGACCCAGGTCGTGGTTTCGAAAAGCGTTCCGTCGTCGAGCCAGCGAGTCACTTGGCCGTCGTACTTGTTCCAGCGGAAGTGGATCTCCGCACGCTCGACGCCGTTCGCGTTCCAGATACGGAGAGGGCCGTGCAAGACGCCACCCGACGCGACCACGCGCGGCTCGCGCTGCTGGAAGAAGGCCGTCCAGAAATCCTGGCTGATGAAAACCGGCAGAAGGCCGATCGCGCAGCCGCGCGCGAGAAAGCCGGCGCCGCGGTCCTCGAAGGCGTGCGCGAAGCGCGGGCAGTCCGGCTTCCCCGATTCGGCTGGAGACACCGCATTGACTCGCGGCAGGTTCCAGTCCGGCGGGTCGTCCATCCAGACCCGGTAGTTCTCCTCGTGCATCGCGCCGTCCGGCTCGTGCGTCGCCACGCGCATGAGCTCGCCTCGGGGGCTCCACTCACGCGTCGTGCTGCGCGCGCGCCCGGAGTGCTTGTCCTCCTCCGACCAGAGCTGGCCGTTGGGCCACCACTTGCGCTGCAGGCCCTCGACCTTCCCGCCGCTGCGCAGCTCTTCGCTGCTCGGCCTGCCCTCGTCGTAGTAGAAGACGCGGCGCAGGGTTTCTCGGCCGCGGGCGTCGATCTGGCTCTCGAGTGACCCGTCCCGATTCCAGCGACGAGTCACGGTGACTCCATCGGCGCGGTCGATGCGCTCGAGCTCCCTGCGACCGTTCCGGTACCAGGCCTGCTGCGCGCCGGACCAGTGCTCGGCGTCGCGCACGGATTGGGGTTTGCCGTCGGGGTAGTAACTCCACGACTCACCGACGGCACGCGCGTCGCGATACGAGCGGCGGTGGGCGACGACACCCGGCGACCACCAGTCGATGAACGGTCCCTCCTGAACGTACGCGCCGTCGGCACGCGGCTTCTCGCACCACTGCGCATGCGGCGGCGAGCCGGCGATGAAGGTTCCCTTAGGACACGGATGCACCGCGTCGCCGGGTCGCGACGCGCGCGGCGGACCCTCGCCGGGCAGGCGGCGGCGCGCGAGCATGACCTCGCCGTCGAGCTCGCGCTCGGAGAGCAGCACCCCGTGCTCGTCCCACACGAACGACCAGCCGACCTGGCGTCCGTCCCGATTGCTGCCGCTCGTGGCGAGTGAGTCGTTCGGATGCCAACAGAGCTCGGGTCCCTGCCGGCGGCCCTTCGCATCTGTGCAGAACAGACACTTCCATGTGAGGGGGGTGGCTGGATTCACCGCGAGCTGCGAGCCAGCGGGGCAGCTCGGCACCGCCGTGAGCGTGCTCGGATCGGGCGGCGGCGGCATGCCCGCCGCGCTCGCGGCGCGCGCACCGAGCGCGGCCCAAGCCAGCGCCGCCAAGTGACTCCTGCGTCTGGCCACGGCTTGCGACCTCCGACCGGGTCATCGGCAGAGGTGAGTCGGGACCTGACTCCTAGCCACCCCCCTGCAGTTGCAGCTTGACCAGCTCCTGATACAGCCCGCCGCGGGTCGCGAGCTCGTCGTGAGTTCCGGTCATGCTGATGGCGCCGTCTTCCAGCACGGCAATCACGTCGGCGGATTGGACGGTGGAGAGGCGGTGGGCGATGACGAGGACGGTGCGCTGCTTCATGAGTCGCGCGATCGCCTCTTGCACGGCTTGCTCGGAGATG
>JBGPFC010000075.1:0-6100 GCA_041483195.1 Candidatus Eiseniibacteriota bacterium | reverse complement strand
GCGCCCCCGCCGGCGTCGCGGCGCAATGCTACGACGTGCGGGCGCGATCGCTCTTCAGGAGTCTTGAGCGCGGCATGGCGGTATGCGTGGCAAATCGCGACGGTGTCGCTCGGTGCCAGGGCTTCTCGAGATGCCAGACGCTCCATATTCACCCTATGAGTTGCGCGAAGGAGAGCAAGGCGGGTGCCCTAGAATCGACCCGGCTCGTAACTCCTCGACGCGGCCACGGCAGCGAAGTGTGCACTTGGGTGCTCACTACCCGCGTACACACTAGTGTACAAGACGATACGCGGACGGCAGAGTCCGGGCACCACAGCCTTTGACAATCATTCACAACGGCGCGTGCAAGTCGCTCGGAGCCACGATGGTGTTGCGCCCTGACCACCAAGCCCCGCCGACTGTCGGGGGGCGATACGCGCCGCAACGGCTGCTCGGTGAGGGCAGTCGCAAACGCGTCTTCCTGGCGCGCGACCTCCGCCTCGAGCGCGACGTCGCGCTCGCTCTGATCAAGACCGACGGGCTCGACGACGCCGGCCGCGCGCGCGTCGCGCAGGAGGTCTCGGCGCTGGCGCGGCTCGGCGACCACCCGCGCGTGGTGACGATCTTCGACGTCGGCGAGGACGACGGGCAGCCATACCTGGTGAGCCAGTACCTGGCGGGTGGCACCTTGGAGGCTCGGCTCGCCGGCTCGCAGAACGGGGGTCTGCCGATCGGCGAGGTGGTGGAGCTGGGAGTGCAACTCTGCGAGGCGCTGGCGCACGTGCACGCGGCGGGGATCACGCACCGGGACCTGAAGCCGGCCAACGTGTGGCTCACCGCCAGCGGCGCGGCGACGCTGGGAGACTTCGGCATCGCCGCCGAGATCGGCAAGGCGCGACTCACTTCCGAGGGGCTCGTGCTCGGCACGGTCGCCTACCTCGCGCCGGAGCAGGCGCTCGCTGCCCAGCCCGATGCGCGCAGCGACCTCTACTCGCTCGGGGTGGTGCTCTACGAGGCGCTCACCGGGCAGCTGCCGTTCACCGGCGACGATCCGGTGGCCGTCGTCTATCAGCACGTGCACACGCCGCCGGTGGCGCCGTCGTGGCGCCGCAGTGGAATCCCGCGCGGGCTCGAGAGCCTCGTTGTGCACCTATTGGAGAAAACACCGGAGCGTCGTCCGGCGAGTGCGGCGGCGGTGCGCGATGCCCTCGCACGCCTGAGTCTTGCCGGCCCGGCGGACGACTACGCCGGCGCGCCCGTCAATCCTCTCGACCAGCTCGCCGGTGGCGTGTTCGTCGGTCGCACGGCCGAGATGGCATCCCTCCGCCGCTGGTTGGAAGAGGCGCGCGGTGGGCACGGGCGGCTCGCCCTCGTCAGCGGCGAGGCGGGCATCGGCAAGACGCGCACGGCCGAGGAGTTGGCAACCTACGCGCGCCTGCGCGGCGTCGAGGTCGTGTGGGGGCGCTGCTCCGAGGACGCCGGAGCGCCGGCGTTCTGGCCGTGGGTGCAAGTGGTGCGCGCGCTCAGTGCGGTGCAGAGTGCCGCGACGCTCCGGAGCCTCCTCGGCGCCGATGCCGCGTTGGTCGCCGCGCTTGTGCCGGAGATCGGCGAGCAGCTCGCGTTGGACGTAGCCCCGACGGCGCTGCCGGACTCGGAGGAAGCGCGCTTCCGACTCTTCGATGCGCTGTCCAGGCTGCTCCGTTCCGCCGCCGAGGAACGACCTCTCCTCGTGGTGCTGGATGATCTCCATGGCGCCGACGCATCGTCCTTGCGCTGTCTGGAGTTCATCGCGCGCGAGCTCGGCGCGACGTGCGTGCTGGCCCTGGGAACCTATCGCGACATCGATCTCGACCCGGACCATCCGCTCACGCACGCGCTGGGTGAGACCATGCGGGCACCCTCGACGCAGCGTGTCGCGCTGGTCGGGTTGAGCGAGGCGGAGGTAGGGCGCTTCGTCGAGCTGACAGCCGGCCGCGTCGGAGCGGCACCCGTGGTTCGTGCTGTACACGGTGCTAGCGAAGGCAACCCATTTCTCGTCACCGAGGTGGTGCGGCTGCTGATCGCGGAGCAGACGCTCGACGACCCGGCGCCGACGCTCATGGTGCCGCACGGTGTGCGAGCGGCGGTCGAGCGGCGGCTGGCCGGGCTGAGCGCCCCGGCGCGCGAGCTGTTGGACGTCGCGGCGGTCGTTGGCCGCGAGTTCGACCTCGACGTGATCGCGCAAGCGACCGGGGTCTCGCACGCGGACCTCCTGCCGCGGGTGGAGGAAGCGATCGCGAGGCGCTTTGTGCGGCCCGGCGGCTCCGGGCGGTACCGATTCCTCCACGCGCTCGTGCAGGGTGCGCTGTACGATCGGCTCTCTCCGTCGAGGCGGGTGACGCTTCACGGCGCGATCGCGGCGGTGCTGGAGACACACAGCGAGCCGCGGCTCGCGGAGATCGCGCATCACTTCGCCGAGGCAGGGCCGATCGAAACCGAGAAGGCCATCGAGTACTCGCGCCGCGCGGCTGATCGGGCGATGGATCTCCTGGCGTACGAGGAAGCCGTGCGTCTCCGCCGGGTGGCGGTGACGCTGCGCGATCGTTCGGCGGCGCCGGCAGACACGCGGTTGGTGGAACTGCTGCTGGAGCTGGGCGCGGCGGAGAAACTTGCTGGAGACGTCGCCGCGGCGCGTGCGGCTTTCGATCGCGCCGCCGCCGCGGCGCGGCAACTCCGCTCACCCGAGCTGCTGGCGCGAGCCGCGCTGGGGATCAGCGACGAGCGTATGTGGGCTCACACTGGCATAGCGGCGGCGATCCCGCTCTTGGATGAAGCGCTCGCGGCTGTGGACGAGGGTCTGCCGACGCTGCGCGCCATGTTGCAGGTGAGCCTGGCGGTCTGGCTATTCGATCCTGGCGACCCGCGCACCGTCGCGCTCGTCGGCGAGGCTTTGTCCGCCTCCCGGAATCTCGATCGACAGACTCGCCTCTTCGTGGTGCGGCGGGCGCCTTTTGCGATCTGGGGACCAGATGGGCCACCGGCGCAGCGACTCGCTCTGGCGAACGAGCAGCGCCAGCTCGGCGAAGAGCTGCAGGATCGCGAATCGGTGATCCTGGGAGCGTACTGGGCCATCCAGGCTCTGTTCGATCTCGGCGATATCGAGCGGGCGCGCCTCGAAGCGGACATCTTCGCGCGCACGACCGCCGGGCTGCGTCAGCCGGTGTACGAGTGGTTTGTTCTCACCAACCGCATCGCGCTTGCCCTCAGCGACGGGGCTTTGGCAGACGCAGAAGCACTGCTCCCGGAGAGCGTCGCCGCGCAGGAGTCGGCGCGGTTTATGGTTGCGGGCTTTCGCTGTTAC
The DNA here is from genome assembly GCA_041483195.1 of Candidatus Eiseniibacteriota bacterium. Lineage (GTDB taxonomy): Bacteria > Eisenbacteria > RBG-16-71-46 > RBG-16-71-46 > RBG-16-71-46 > WS-2. The sequence continues at coordinate 2,781 of JBGPFC010000075.1, read as the reverse complement.
ATCGACCTGCTGAGAGGTCGATATACTGACGTTGCGGCGCTGATCGCGGGCGCGTTGAGCAGTCAGCAGCAAATCGCCGGTACTTGGCAGTGCGCACACGCGTACATCAACGTCCTGATGGGGAGAGACGAGGAGGCGCGGCGACAGCTTGGCGAGTTGATCGACCGGGACCTCAGCGCCGTCCGCCGCGACATCAACTGGCTCGCCGGTGTGGGCCTTCTCGCGATCGCCGTCGCGCGCCTTCGAGAGTCCCGCTGGGCCGAGGTGCTCTACCTACGACTCCTACCGTACGCCGGGAGGAACATCCGTGCGGTCGTGCCGGTTCCCTGGCTCGGGTCGATGGATCGCTACCTCGGCCTGCTCGCCGCGACCTTGGAGCAATTTGATACCGCTGCCGCTCACTTCGAGAAGGCGCTCGAGATGAACCGCCGCATGGGAGCGCGGCCGTGGCTGGCGTGGACGCAGCACGACTACGCGGCCATGCTTCTCCTGGCTGATCCCGACGGGAATCGCGAGCCAGCGGAGATCCTGCTCGCCGCGGCCGTCGAGACCGCCGCGCTGTTGGGGATGGCGCCGCTCGCGGAGGCAGTACGGGCGCTTCGCCCGCCCGTCGACGCGCCAGACGCAGGCCGTACGGTATCATCGGGTGAAACCGCGCCGGAAACGGTCGCGCAGATCGCCGCGGCGCGCCGCTACCGGATACTCAAGACCACCGAGGAGCGCGTGCGCGCCGAGGTCCTGGCCCGACGCCCCGCACCCGCGCACCGCGATCACTTCGCCGAGATCCTGGGGACGACCGCTGCCATCGATGAGATGCTCGCCTTGGCCGAGAGCGCCGCGGGCACCTCCCTGGCCGTTCTCCTCGAAGGCGAGACCGGCACGGGTAAGGAGCTCCTGGCGCGTGCGATCCACCGCATCAGCCCGCGGGGAAACGGGCCGTTCGTGCCGGTCAACTGCGCCGCTATTCCCGACGATCTGCTTGAGAGCGAGCTGTTCGGCCATCGCAAGGGTGCCTTCACCGGCGCGACCGACGACCGCGAGGGGTTGGTCGCGGCCGCCGCCGGCGGCACGCTCTTCCTCGACGAGATCGGCGAGATGCCGGCGCCGATGCAGGCGAAGCTGCTGCGGGTGCTGCACGACGGCGAGCTGCGCCGCGTCGGCGATACGACGTCGCGGCGCATCGCCGTGCGCGTTATCTCGGCGACGAACCGCGACCTGGCGGCGGAGGTCGCCGAAGGACGCTTCCGCGAGGACCTCTATTACCGGTTGGCGGCGTTCCCGATCCGGCTCCTCGCCCTGCGGGAGCGCCGCGAGGACGTTCCCACCCTCGCCGCACACTGTCTTGCGGTGGCAGCCACGCGGCAGGGGAAAGCAGTGCCGACCCTGGCACCCGAGGCCTTCGATCTGCTGCTGCGCTACGGCTGGCCGGGGAACGTACGCGAGCTCGAGAACGAGCTGGCGCGAGCGGTCGCTCTGGTGCGGACTGGTGAACCGATCCGTCCGCAACATCTCTCCCCCAGGGTCCGCGCCCCCGTGGCGCCGCCGGTCTCCCTAGCCAGCGCCACGGAGGAGTTACGATCGCACGTCGAGCTCCGCGGTGCCCGCGCCGACTGGGAGGCTCGGCACGTCGCCCACGTGCTTGCACAGCACGGCGGCAACGTCTCGCGCGCCGCTGCCGCGCTCGGCCTCTCGCGCTCGATGCTGCACCGCAAGCTGCGCAAGCTCGGGCTGCGCTAGCGACGTCCTCGCCCAGCCAGCGGCGGCGTCGGGCTGGCGAACGGCGTAATCCGTTCTGCTGGAAGAGTTCCACGTCTGCGACGGAGGACCAGGCGGCTTGTGCACGGCGGTCGTCAACCTGTACCAGCAAGGTCGCCGCACCGTGGCGCGTCGCATCATGTAAAGAACCGCCGCGGGTTGTCGACGAGCATCGCGTCGATCTTCGCTTGCGGGACGCCGGCTTCGCGCAATGCGGGGACGATGTTCTTGAAGACGTGCGTCGGATTCCAGTTCGGGACGGTGGATGTTGGAACCGGCAGCGGACGACCGCGCCAGCACCAGACGGTGTCGTGCGACAAGACGATCTGCTTCTCGAAGCCGATGCCGAGCAGGCCGATGAGCGCCGCCTTGCGCAAGCGGTCCGGCTGCAGGATCTCCAGCCCAAAGCGGTCGAAGCCCAGCATGCAACCGCGGTCGAGCATGTCGACGTGGTAGCGCAGGTCGGCGCTGCCGCAGGAGTGGCCGACGATGACGTGCTTCAGGTCGACGCCTTCGGCGGCGAAGATGTCGAGCTGCTCGCGGCCCATCGTACCTTCGTCGGTGTGGGTGGTGATGCGTGCCCCCGTCGCCTTCGAGGCGCGTGCCGCGGCGCGTAGCACCGAGTCCTCATAAGGCGTGATCCGGTGCGCTTGCGTCGCCACCTTGAGGATGCCCGCCTTGATGCCGCTGCCGCCGATGCCTTCGGTGAGCTCCTTGGTGAAGGTCTCAGTCATCTCACTCACCGCGTCGGTGAATTGGCCGCGGAATTTGAAGTAGGGCGCCGCGCCTTGGTCTTCTTTGTACAGGCCGGTGGCGCAGATGATGTGCACGCCGGTTGCCTGTGCGACCTCGGCCATGAACTCGGCATCGCGTGCCAAGTCGATAGGGCACGGGTCGAGGAACGTGCGCAAGCCGAGCGCCTTGAGCTCGTGCATGCGGTCGACGCACATCTTCACTGCGTCGCGGCGTTGGAAGGGTGGCGCCGCCGTGTCGGCGTCCCATCCGGGCCAACCGATGAGGAGATGC
>JBGPFC010000074.1:0-6267 GCA_041483195.1 Candidatus Eiseniibacteriota bacterium | reverse complement strand
GGTCAAGGGCGAGGTGGTCTCCTCCACCTTCGACGAGCCCGCCGAGCGCCATGTGCAGGTGGCCGACATGGTGAGTGAGAAGGCCAAGCGGCTGGTCGAGCACAAGCGCGACGTCGTGATCCTGCTCGACTCGATCACGCGCCTCGCGCGCGCCCACAACACCGTGGTGCCGCACTCCGGCAAGATCCTCTCGGGCGGCGTCGACGCGAACGCGCTACAGCGCCCGAAGCGATTCTTCGGCTCGGCGCGGAACATCGAGGGCGGCGGCTCGCTCACCATCATCGCAACCGCGCTGATCGAGACCGGCTCTCGCATGGACGAGGTGATCTTCGAGGAGTTCAAGGGCACCGGCAATTCCGAGCTGGTGCTCGACCGCAAGCTCTCCGACAAGCGCATCTTCCCGGCGATCGACATCAACCGCTCCGGCACGCGCAAGGAGGAGCTGCTCATGACGCCCGAGATGCTGCAGCGCGTGTGGATCCTGCGCAAGTTCCTGAACGAGCTGAACCCGGTCGAGGCCATGGAGTTCCTGATCGGGAAGCTCGCCGACACCAAGACCAACAAGAAATTCCTGGAGTCGATGAACTCGTAGGCGCCCGCCCGGCCGCTGGCGCGCGGCCCGGCACGAGGAGCACACGATGCCCGTCACGTATCAGATCGACGCGGAGCGCGGCCTGATTCGGACCCGCCGCGCCGGCCCCGTCACGCCCAGGGACGCGATCGCGCACTTCACCGAGACGCAGACCCTCCGGGATTTGGGCGAGGCCGAGGCCGGGCTGGACTCGGTCCGGTCGCGCCCGGTCTAGCGCCGGGGGATTCCGTGCCGAACGTCATGGCCGGGCGCCGGCGCGATCCAAAGACGAGCGACCTCCTGCTGAGGTACGTTCGAAAGGGCGACCTCCCGATCTTCTTCGAACACCAGAGCGACCCGGCCGCGAATCAGATGGCCGCGTTTCCGGCCCGCGAACGACAGGCGTTCACCACCCACTGGAACCGCATTCTCGGCGACGGGACGATCGACAAGCGGACGATTCTCTTCGGCGGCCAGGTGGCGGGCTACCTCGTGAGCTTCGAGCGGTTCGGGCTTCGCGAAGTCGGCTACTGGATCGGGAAATCGTTCTGGGGCAGGGGCGTGGCGAGCGGCGCGCTGCTTCGGTTCCTCGGCGAGGTCCCCGCGCGCCCGCTCTACGCCCGGGTCGCCCGCCACAACGTCGCATCGCTCCGAGTCCTCGAGAAGTGCGGGTTCACGGCGTGCGAAGAGGACCCGGGCGATGCCCACGCGCCGGTCGACGAGGTCGAGGAAGTGTTGCTGAGGCTGGACGCGTAAACGGGCCCGCGGACCTTCCGGCGGTGCGGCCTCAGGTCACCACCACGGATCTACCGGAGGCGCGACGATGGATCTCTCGGAAGCGACCGTAGGGCAGCTCCTCATACCGGTCGAAGACCTGGACCGGGCGATCGGCTTCTACCGCGACACGCTGGGGCTGCGGTTCCTGTTCTCCGCCCCTCCCCAGATGAGCTTCTTCCAGTCGGGAAGCGTGCGATTGCTGATCGGCGTCCCGGAGGCGAATCAACCCCGTCAACGCGGCTCGACCGTCTACTTCCAGGTCGCCGACATCCACGCGGTGTCACGGACCCTGGCGGAGCGAGGCGTCACGTTCCTCGCGAGCCCGCACGTCGTCCACCGCACGCCCGCCTCCGAACTGTGGCTGGCCGAATTCCGCGACCCAGACGGCAACGCTCTGGCGCTGATGAGCGAGACGCGAGCGGCCGTGCCGGGGGCCTAGCGTGAGGGATCGTCCGATCGATCGTGCGGCGGCTCCCGTTCAGCTTCCGTTCCGCGCATGAGGATTTCCTTCGCGCGGGCCGAGCCCGCGGATGCGACGGCCATCGCCTCGTTCCGCATCGCGGTCGCCGAGCATCTCACGAGCCGATTCGGGCGCGGGCCGTGGTCGAGGCCGGCGTCCGAACGCGGCGTGCTGAGCGAGCTCCGGGTTTCGCGCGTCTACGTCGCGCGTGCCCGCTCAGGCATCCTGGCGTCGTTCGCGCTGGCGACCCGCAAGCCATGGGCCATCGACCTCAAGTACTTCAGCGAGGCGCGCCGCCGCTGTACCTTCTCGCCATGGCCGTCGCTCCTCCGCTCCAGCGCAAGGGCATCGGTCGCCGCTGTCTCGAGCACGCGCAGCAGGTCGCCATCGCGTGGCCGGCCGACGCGCTGCGCCTCGATGCCTACGACGCGGAAGCCGGCGCCGGCGCGTTCTACGCGCGCTGCGGTTTCACGGAGGTCGGCCGCGCGTCGTACCGGAGCACGCCGCTGGCCTACTTCGAGCGGCTGCTGGACGGGCGCACGACATGACGCGGATGCCCGCGCCGAGGCGGTTCGCCACGCCGGCCGCGTTCCGGTCTTGGCTCAAGAAGCACCACGCTTCGGCAATGGAGCTGGTGGTCCGCTGCCAAAAGACTCGAGCGGCCGCGAAGGGGCTCAGGTACGCTCGGGCGCTGGATGAGGCGCTCTGCTTCGGCTGGATCGACGGAATCCGCCGCGGCCTCGACGAGGTGAGCTTCTCGGTGCGCTTCACGCCGCGCAGGCCGCGGAGCATCTGGAGCCGGGTCAACGTGCGGCGCGTGGAGGCGCTGATCGCGGCGGGCCGGATGACGAAGGCCGGGCTCGCCGCGTTCGAGGCCCGCGACGAACGGCGCACCGGTCGCTATTCGTTCGAACGCGGGGCCATCGAGCTGACGAGCGCGTTCGCGACCAGGCTCCGCTCGAACCGGGCGGCATGGGCGTACTTCGGCGCCCAGGCGCCGTGGTACCGGCGCACGTGCGCGTTCTGGGTAATGAGCGCGAAGCGGGAGGAGACGAGGGCGCGCCGTCTCGAGATCCTGATCGGCCGCTCGGCGAAGGCGCTCGCCATCCCGCCGCTCGCCGGGCGGGCCGGCGTGCGGCGTCCGGTGAAACCCGAGGAGGCATCGACGTGACCGAGTCCGAACCGCTGGTACGAAACATCTCCGACACCGCGCGCTGGGTCGCGGTCTTCCGCGCCCGCGAGAGCGAGCGGCCCGACGCGCTGTTTCGCGACCCGCTCGCGAAGCGGCTGGCCTGCGCGCGGGGCGAGGAGATCGCGGCCTCCATGCCGTTCTCGAACCAGCACACCTGGTCGTTCGTGACGCGCACCGTGCTGTTCGACCGGATCATCACGGAGCAGATCCGGCAGGGCGCCGACATGGTGGTCAATCTCGCGGCGGGCCTCGATGCGCGGCCCTATCGCATGGACCTGCCCGCGACGCTCCAGTGGGTGGAGGTGGACCTGCCGGAGCTCGTCGCGTACAAGGAGGAGATCCTGGCGGGGGAACGGCCGCGGTGCGCGCTCGAGCGGGTGCGTCTCGATCTCTCGAACGTCACATCGCGGCGCGAGCTGTTCGATCGCCTCGGCCGTCGGGCCGGCCGGGCGCTGGTCGTGACCGAGGGATTGATCGTCTACCTCACGGCGGAAGCGGTCGGGGAACTGGCGCGCGACCTCGCGGCCCCGCCGAGCTTCAAGCGGTGGCTGACCGACCTCGCCTCGCCCGGGTTGTTGCGCCTGCTGCAGCGCAGGCTGGGTCCTCAGCTCGGCCCGGGCGGCGCCACGCTGCAGTTCGCGCCGGCGGAGGGACCGGGCTTCTTCGCGTCGTACGGCTGGAAGCCGCTCGAGGTCCGTTCCATGCTCAAGACCGCGGCGGGCCTGGGCCGCCTCACGCTCATCATGCGGCTGCTCTCGATGCTGCCGGATTCGTCCGGCCCGCAGGGGTCGCGCCCGTGGTCGGGAAGCTGCCTGCTGGGAAGCGAATGACGGTACCCGGCGCCCGCCGCGATAACATTCCCGAATCCGGCGAGCGCCGCCTCGTGTTCCAAGCTAGAGTGCGCGACATGAAGCCCGTCGCCATCTCACTCCCGGCCGCCAGTCTCGGCTCATGACGCAGGACCGCGACTACATCCTCGGCACGCACGACGACGAGATCGAGCGGCTCGGGCTCCAGCATCGCGTGTGGAGGCCGCGCGCGCTCGACGCGTGGCGCCGCGCGGGATTCACGATCGGGCAGACCGTGCTCGACGTGGGCTGCGGCCCCGGCCACGCTGCGGTGGACCTCGCCGAGATCGTGGGGCCCTCGGGCCGCGTGGTTGCGATCGATCGTTCGCGGCGCTTCATCGAAGCGCTCGACGCCACGCGGCTCCGGCGCGGGCTCGAACAGATCGCCACCCACGAGCTCGACCTCGACGAGGCCGCGCTTCCCGCTCGCGGCGCCGACGGCGCGTGGTCGCGCTGGGTATTCGCGTTCGTGCAGCGCCCGCGCGAACTGCTGGAGCGCGTGCGCGAGGCGCTCAAGCCGGGAGGGGTGTTCGTCTCGCACGAGTATCTCGACTACTCGACCTGGCGCCTCGCCCCGCGCTCTCCAGAATTCGAGGAGTTCGTGCGGGAGGTGATGGTGAGCTGGCGCACGAGCGGGGGCGAGCCCGACATCGGAATGGACCTGCCGCGCTGGCTGCTGGAGCTGGGATTCGAGATCCGCGAGCTGCGGCCGCTGGTCGACGTGGTTTCGCCCGCGAGCTTCGTGTGGCAGTGGCCGAAGGCGTTCGTCGAGGTGGGCCTGCGCCGGCTGGTGGACGTCGGCCATCTCGCCCCCGAGCGCGCGCGCGCGATGGCCGGCGCATTCGCGGCCGCCGAGGCCTCGCCCCACACGCTGATGGTGACGCCGATCGTGCTCGAGATCATCGCCGCGCGGCGCTGAGCCACCCGGCGGGTGGCCGGGCCGCGTCCCGCCGCGGGCCTGGCGCATGCCGTTCGCATCATGCATAATTCTTCAGCGCGAGGACCGGCGCGCCGTGCGCGTGCCGGTCCTCCGCCATTCCCGGCGCAGGGGCGGCATCCACCACGCATCACGCACCCGAGCTCGAGAGCCCTGTCCCGGAGAACGTCATGGCGACTTCCGCCGCGCGCCGCACCTCGCTCCGCATCCTGTGGCTGCTGGCCATCCCGGCCGCCGCGCTCGCCTACTCGGCCCCCGCCTTCGTCCAGAAGTGGGGGGCGCCGGGCGCCTCGATCGGTCAGTTCCGCACACCGCACGGGCTCGCCGTCGCGCCCACCGGCGAGGTGTACGTCTCCGATACCGGCAACAATCGCGTGCAGAAATTCTCCAACGCCGGCGTCTACCAGACGCGCTGGGGACTTCCGGGCGGCGGCGCCGGGCAGTTCAATACCAACGACGGCATCGCGGTGGACGCCTCCGGCAACGTCTACGTGTGCGACGGCGGGAACAACCGCGTCCAGAAATTCTCATCCACCGGCGCGCCCCTCACCGCCTGGGGGAGCGCCGGCGCCGGCGATGGGCAATTCAATACGCCGATCGGGATCGCGGTGGACGCGTTCGGCTTCGTGTACGTCACGGACTGGATCAACGGGCGCATTCAGGAGTTCACATCCGGCGGCGGGTTCGTCGCGAAGTGGGGATCGCCGGGGAGCGGCGCCGGGCAATTCAACACCCCGGTCGGGATCGCGGTGGACGCGAGCGGATTCGTCTACGTGGGCGACGCCGGAAACAACCGCATTCAGAAATTCACGGGCGAGGGAGCGTACGTCACGGAATGGGGAACCGCCGGCACCGGTCCCGGCCAGTTCAGCTTTCCGAGCGAGCTCGCCGTGGATCCTTCCGGATTCGTGATCGTCCCCGACCAGGGCAACCACCGCATCCAGGTGTTCCGCCCCGACGGCGGCTTCGTGCTCGCGTGGGGATCGTCGGGCGTCGGCAACGGGCAGTTCAACCATCCGACCGCGGTGGGCGTTGACGCGAGCGGCAACGTGTTCGTATGCGACAAGGACAACAGCCGCGTCCAGAAGTTCGCGGCGCTCACCACCACGGCGCGCGGCGTGACGTGGGGACGCTTGAAGGCCAGCTATCGCTAGGGTTGTGCTCCGAAGATTGCAGCCGACGGTAGAGCATGCGGTCTTGCGCGGGGGTCGATCACTTCTTCAGATGGCGTAGCGCCGCCGGTGGGTCGCGCAGCGCGGGATGACGCGGGTCGTGACCTCCCGCCAGTAATAGCGCGCCCAGCGCGCCGGGAGCGCGATCCGGGTCGGAAACAGCCGCTCCGCCAGCACCTCGGCGACCGAGAGCCGCCGCGCGAGCAGCCCCAATCGCACCGCCGGGGTGGCGTCGCGCCTGCGCTCCGAGAAGCGCTTCAGGTAGTTGCGCCACACCAGGAACAGCCACAGCCGCTCGATCGCGCTCTGG
>JBGPFC010000073.1:0-6338 GCA_041483195.1 Candidatus Eiseniibacteriota bacterium | reverse complement strand
GAACGGCCACGCTGGCGACCCGACGATCGGCATCCGCTCAAACGGCTCGCTCATCCCGAGGCGCTCGATCCGGAAACCCCCAACCGCACCCGGACAAAATCACTGCGGAGTTAACCGGACAGAATCACTGCGTGACAACACCCGCGATCCGGCCGGGTGCGGGCCGGTCAGTGGAGCGGGTGCGCGGCGGCGGTGGGCGCGGCGGCGGCCACGGCGGGCGCGGCCGGCGCGCCCGGCGCGGGCGGAAGCCGGTAGTAGTAGAGCCGGAGCACCGGCCGGTAGCTCGGAACCGGATAGGTCGGCGAGCCGTAAGCCAGCGTCGAGCCCGACCGCAACACGTATCCGTAGACGTCGTCGACTCGCGAGGCGGCCTCGAAGTGGGTCGTGAGACGATCGGATTCGTAGCGCAGCTGGTTCGTGAATCCCTGCTGGATGCCGTCGGCGAGGTAGCTCTCGCTGTCGAAGAACGGCGGCCCGGGATACCCGAGCGCGCAGGTCGACCAGTCCGCGCTCCCGGCCCAGATGCTCGGGGCCGCGTTGCGCGAGGGATTCATCGCGGTCGTGAGCACCGCGCCCGCGAGCCGCAGCTGGCCGGCCGCCGCACGAAGCGGCCAGCGGATGGTGCACACGAACAGGCTGCCGGTCACGAGGTCGGTGGGACGGCAGAACTGGGTGCGATTGCGCGGCTCGTTCAGGTCCCATCTCAGATAGGACCAGTCGGTGGCGTCCACCACCAGCGAATCGATCGGAGTTCCAGCGGACACGATCGTGAAGGCGCGCACCGCCCCGCTCAGGCGCTCGCCGGTCGTGGCGTTCACGGCGGTCACCGCCCAGTAGTAGCGCGCGCCCATCGTCCACCTCGCGCCCGGAAGGTAATGGGGCCGCGTGAGGGTACGCGGCATCACGCCGCGCGCCGCGACCACCGCCGAATCCGCATCCACGTACAGCTCGTACGACACGCTCCCCACGCCGGCGTCGGTCTTCGCCCACGCGAGCGTCGCGAACGGCGACTCGAAGCCAGCTCCACCCAGGGGCAGGGCGGGCTCGGGCCGGCGCAGGCTGTTGGTGGTGAATTGCCAGAGCGAGGTCTGACCGAGCGCGTGCCCGGTGGCGGTCGCGATTCCCGGCGCGAGCTGCACGGTGTAGGTCTCGCGCAGATTCAGCGCCACGCGCGGCACGATGCGAATGCGGCGCGTGAGTGACTCCCAGCTCACGTCGATGGGAATGCGCGCGGTGTCCACCTTGAGGAACACGCTGCGCTCGTCGATGGTCGCCGGATCGAGCGGCTCGGCGAACTGCACCCAGATCGCCGTGTCGTACATCACGCCCGCGCTGCGCGCCGCCGGATACGCCGCCTCGATCTTCGGCGAAAGGTCCTCGACCACCGCCGTCGGCGACTTGGTCTTGTTCCCACAGCCGGGCACCAGCGCGATCGCCAGCGCCGCGCACCACGCCGCGCCGGTCGCCCATCCGCGCGCCGCCCTCATCGGATCACCACGAAGCGCCCGACCTGGTGCCCGAGCGCGGAGTCCACCGTGAACAGGTAGATCCCCGACTCCACCTCCTGCCCGTTCCGCGACACCAGATCCCACGGCGCCTCGCCGTCCCCGTTCCGCCCGTCATGCTCCAGGATCGCCACGAAGTCTCCCGCCACCGTCCAGATCTTGATGGTGCACGCCGCCCGCGGCAGCCCCATGAAATCCAGGTGGCGCGTGAGCTGATCCCCGAGCGTGCGGGTGCGGTCCCAGTCCGCGCTTGCCTTGAACGGGTTCGGCACCACCCACACGCTCTTCGCGTCGGCGCGGGCCACCGCGTGCGGCACCACGCGATCCACGAACGAGGTCTCGATCGGACTCTCGAGCCGGTTGACCGTCAGGATGCCGTCGTCGCCGCGAAATCGGAGCTCGTAGACGCTGGTCACGGCGTACGCCACGTCGAACCCGTTCAGGACGTCGGGGTCGGCGACCGTGTAGCGCCCGGGAGGATACAACCGCTGGCGATAGAGGATGGACTCGTAGTCCACGGTGCTGTCGGTGACGCCGGCGAGCAGCCGCTCGCCGGTGAGCGTGTCGAATCCGGCGGCGGCAACCAGCGCCCAGCGCGAGCGGTCCGGATCCAGCGACGCGCGGCGCCTCCAGTCCGCGTAGCGATACACGCGATACCCGAGGAAGCGGGATTCGCTGTAGTGCGGATCGAGGCTCCGCGTGATGCCGGCGTTGAACAGGATCTCGGGCCGATTGTCCCAGCCGATCCGCACCGCGTGGTCGCCGGGCTCGATACGCACGCGAGGCGCGGGCGGCAGCGTTCCCGGATCGATCCAGCGCACGACCGTCGTGCGGCCGCCCCTGCCGGTGCAATTGCTGCAGTCCGCATCGGTCCAGATGCAGTGGCCGTGCATGTAGGTCTGGTAGAGATCGGGTGGACGCGCGTCGATCGGAAACTTGTCGGGGCAGTTCGGGTCGATCTGGAACGTCACCCCCGGCGGCGGCTCGAGGCAGACTTCCTCTCCGAACTCGCCGAAGGCGCCGCTGTCGGGCGTGGCATTGTGGAGGAGCGTTCCATCGTAGATAAACGCGGCGCGCCCCATCGCCACGATCAGGCTCTCGGGGGAATCGCTCACCACCAGCGCCGCCGCAAACGAGATGGACTGTCCCGGGGCGAGCGTCGCAAACGGCCCGCACGACACGAGGACGGCGTAATCGTCAGCGATGTCCTCGGCGCTGGAAGGAAGCGTCCCGGCCAGCGCGGCATAGCGGTCGCCATCCACTCGCGGCACTCCGCCCTGGCCCGCCAGGGCCTGGGTCGTGAATACCGAGGATCGAAACGAGACGCGGCCCGGCGCGCGCGCGGCGCGCGTCGCCTCGAACGGCTCGAGCAGCGCGAGCGGATCGATGGTGTGATCGAGCGGCACGACCGCGACCGCGGGCAGGCCCGAGTTGGGGTTTCCATCCACGACGGCCGGCAGGGTCTGACCGAGGTAAGTGAAGCAGGTGCGCGGACAGCACACCCTGCCGACCACAGAATCGGGGCAATAGGGCGGGCGGCATGGCGCACCGATCTTGGGACCGAGCCCCTCGGTGGAGCTGGGGTAGGACAGCGAAAGGACGCGGTCGTTCAGGTGACCGGCGACATCGTTGCGATCGCGCGAGTCGAGATCGGCGAACAGCCCGACGTAGAGCTGGCGCAACGTCTGCGTGCCGTGATTCGTGATCGTGTACTGGATCCCGGCGATGTCGTCGTAGCCGGGCACCGCCCACGCGTAGACCTCCTGGTGCACGGACAGGCCGAGCGCGGTGTGGCGCTCCCCGTTGGGGTACACGAATTGGACAGCCTCGGGCCGGTCGTCCACGAAGTCGGCGGCCGCCACCTGCTGCGAGAAGAATCCGAGGTCCTCGTCGATCTCGCCGTCCCCGTCGTCGTCGCGGCCGTTCAAGGTCTCTTCGTCGACGCGTCCGTCGGCATCGTCGTCGATCCATCGCGCCGTCCCGAGCCGGCCGCTCTCGCCGATGCGCACGCGGTCCTCGGGATCGGGCGTGGGCCGCCATTCGAGCAGCGGCCCACCCGACACGTGAGCGGTGTTGGACGCATCGAGCGCTCCCACCCACAGCGCCGTGTAGTTCATCGCCTCGCGTCCCGAGCCGGGAGGGAATTCGAAGGACGGGTCGTTCGACCGCCCCGCGGCGAGGAATGCGTTTCCGAGGATGCCGGCGTTGGTGACGCGCAGCACGAAGTTGCCGGCATTGAGGACCGGCCCGCGGTCCCCGTTGTCGAGCACCGCGTGCGCGGCGGGCGGGCTCCATATCGCGACCAGCGCCGCCAGCACGGCCACACGCCGCGCGACCCTCATCGGATCACCACGAAGCGCCCGACCTGGTGCCCGAGCGCGGAGTCCACCGTGAACAGGTAGATCCCCGACTCGACCTCCTGCCCGTTCCGCGACACCAGATCCCACGGCGCCTCGCCGTCCCCGTTCCGCCCGTCATGCTGCAGGATCGCGACGAGGTCCCCCGCCACCGTCCAGATCTTGATGGTGCACAGCGCGCGCGGCAGCCCCATGAAATCCAGGTGGCGCGTGAGCTCGTCCCCGAGGGTGCGCGGACGGTCCCAGTCGGCCTTCGCCTTGAACGGGTTCGGCACCACCCACACGCCCTTCGCGTCAGCGCGCGCCGCCGCGTGGGGCGTCACGCGATCGACGAATGCCCCCTCGATCGGGCTCTCGATCAGCCGGATGCTGAGCTGCCCGGAGGCGTCACGCTGGCGGATTTCGTAGCGCGTGGTGACGGCGTAGACGTAGTCGAATCCGTCGAGCAGATCGGAATCCACGGCGACGTAGCGCCCCACCGGGTAGTGCGGCTGGCGATAGTGAATGAGGTCGTATTCCACGGAGCTGTCGGTCACGGATGAGAGCATGTGCTCTCCGTTCAGCGTGTCGAACGCGAACGTGCCGACCAGCGCCCAGTTCTCCTGCGGCGGGAGCAGCGAGGCGCGGTGCCGCCAGTCGGCGAGGCGGTACACGCGATAGCCCATGAAGCGTGATTCGGTGCGCGCGCTGGCCGGGATGCTGAGCCCGGCGTTGAACAGGATCTCAGGCATGTTGTCCCACTCGATGCGCACGCGCCGGTCGGCCGCCACCGCGCGAAAGCTCGGCGCCGGAGGCAGCGAGCCGGGATCGAGCCAGCGCACGATGGTGTCGTTGCCGCTCCGCCCGCTGCAGCTGCTGCAGTCGGCGTCGGTCCACACGCAGGTGCCGTTCTGATAGAGCACGTCGAACGGCGGCGGCGGGTCGTCGAACTTCTGCGGACAGTGCGGGTCCATGTGGAAGCTTACGCCCGGCGGGGGCTCGAGACACACCTCGTGTCCGTTCTTCCCGGTCTCGCCGATGTACCACGCGTTCCCGGGGAGATCGGGCAGCAGGTTGAGCGCCTGCCCGTTGTACGAGTTCGCAGCGGTCGCCATGATGCGCGGGAGGCTGTCCACGTCGTCCGCCACCACCAGCGCGGCCGAGAACTCGATGGATTGCCCCGGGTCGAGGTAGGCGAACGGACCGCACGAGACCAGCACGGCGTAGTCGCCAGGGTGGTCGGTCGCGGCCCCCGGCAATTCCCCGGCGAGCGCCGCGTAACGCTGGGCGTCGTTCGAAGGCACCCCGCCCTGCGCGGCCAGCAGGCCCTGCTCGAACACGCGCGAGCGGAACGCGACGCGACCCGGCGCGCGCGCCGCGCGCGTCGCGGCCGCCGGCTCGAGCAGCGCGAGCGGATCGATGGTGTGCCCGAGCGGAACGATCGTGACGGCGGGGAGACCCGAGCCGGGAACGCCGTCGAAGACGGCCGGGAGCGTCTGGCCGAAGTACGCGAAGCAGCGAGTGTCGCAGGAGCCGGGAACCAGGCAGGGCGTTCCGAGCTTGGGCCCGCTGCCCGCCGTGGAGGACGGATAACTCACGTCGGCGACGCGGTCGTTCAGGTGGCCGGCGCGATCGTTGCGGTCGCGGGAATCGAGATCGGCGTAGAGCCCGACGTAGAGTTGCTGAAGCCGGCGCGTGCCGTGATTGGTGATGGTCCAGGTGATCCCCGCGAAGCGATCGTAACCCGGCACCTCCCACTGATAGACCTCCTCGTGCACCGAGAGACCCAGCGCGTGATGCTTCTCGCCGTTGGGGTAGACGAAGGCGATGGCCTCGGGGCGATCGTCCACGTAGTCGGAGAGCGCGGCACGCGCCGCGAACAGTCCGAGATCCTCGTCGACCTCTCCATCGCCGTCGTCGTCGCGGCCGTTCAGGATTTCTTCGTCGACGCGGCCGTCGGCGTCGTCATCCTCGAAGCGCCGGCCTCCCGGCCGATCGTGGTCCACGATCCGCACGCGGTCGTCGTCTGCGATCGTGGGCCGGAACTCGAGCAGCGGTCCGCCCGAGACCACGCGATCGCCGGTCTCGCTCAACGCTCCGACCCAGAGCGCGGCGTAGTTGAGCGCTTCGTGTCCCGAGTCGGTGGGGAATTCGAGCGATGGGTCGTTCGAGAGTCCGCGATCGAGGAACGCGTTGCCCAGGATGCCGGCGTTGGTGACGCGCAGCTCGAAGGCGGGGCTGCGAAGGGTGGGCCCGCGATCCCGGACGTCGAGCACCGCGCGGGCGGGCGCCGGAAGGACGAAGAGGGTCAGCGCCAGGATCGCAGCGCGGCGGGCGCGCATCGGTCAGCCGAGCCCTAGCCCGACCTATTCATGAACGCGACGTCGTCAGGGTCTGGGGACGAGATCGCGGTGACCGACGCGATCGAGAAGGTACTCCGAGGAGCTTCGCAGTGGTGAGGAGTATCGCGACGCGACGAACGGTGAGCGGCGATGAG
>JBGPFC010000072.1:0-6514 GCA_041483195.1 Candidatus Eiseniibacteriota bacterium | reverse complement strand
TATTCCGTTCGCGGGCCAGCCCGGGGCGAGCGAGCCATCACCGCGGACATGCTGCGCGTAGATATCGAGACCGTTCGCGGTCCAGCTGCGGTAGTCCACCCAGGCGACGAACGCACCGCCCGCGCCATCGGGCACGATGGCCTCCGAGTACTGGTCGTGAGATTCACCCACCGCGAGCACGCCGCGCCCGGGCCATCCGGGAGCGATTGATCCGTTCGCCAGCACCCGCTGCACGTAAAGGTCCTGGTTGACCAGCCCCGGATTGCGCTCCCACACGATGAGCGCGCCCCCGAATCCGTCCTGGCAGATGAGCGGGCTGAACCCGGCGCACAACGGCCGCACGCACACTTCCATCCCGTTGTAGCCCCATTGTTCCTGGGCGTGTGCCGCAAGCGGGAAGAGCAGGGCGACAGCGAGCAACGCGCCGAGGGCGGATTTCGCGATCGCGTGGGCGGGTCGGTGCATGGCCTGTGGGTGGAGACGCGGGGTGCCTGGGTCAGAGCCAATGCTCCGGAGGATCCGGCTGCACAATAATTATTGACATACCGGGGGGCGACCCCGGCGGCAGTCACCCTCCAAGTGTAGCGACGGTGAGCACGCGTGTCGCGCGGTGTTTTCGGCTGCATGATCGCAAGAAGATGGCGTTGACCCCCTGACTTGGCACCACCGGCCTGTGGTCATTCCTCGCTGTCCGGCGGGTAGCGAGGGAGAAGTGGCCTCAGTTCCTCATCGACCCATTCCACCCCAAACGCATCGGGCGCGGTCCACATGGACCGCGCCCGTCGCCTGCCTTCAGCGAATTCTAGAACGCGCGAGCGTAGTTGAGCTTCGCGCTCCAGCGGCCCGAGTGCGGGCGGTCGGTGCCGAACACGGGATCGTGCGTCTCGTCGTCGCTCGCGACCGAGGCCACGCGCATGTCGATGCCCAGCACGCTGTGCCGGTCGAGCGGGGCGTCCACGCCGAACTTGTAGACGGTGGCGGGCAGGAAATGCGCGCGGTCGGCGCCGCTGCGATAGACCTGGTGATAGAAGGCGCCAACGCCGCCGCCCAGGTACGGATGGAGCGGGGTCTTCCACTTGAAGTGCCACGCGTATTCGGCGGTCATCGGCACCTCGATCTCGGCCGCGCCTCCGAACTTTCCGAGCAGCTCGTGATGGACGAAGACCCCGAACGAGAGCCGGTCGCTGAGGAAATGGCTGTAGCCGAAGCCGTAGCCGGCGAACCCGTTGGGCGCCCCGGTCGAGAGCGACTTGGCGTAGCCCGCACGGATCGAGACCCACGACGCGCCCTTCGACCACGGATCGTCGGCCGCGTGCGCACTCGCAGCGAGCACCGCGATCGCGGTGATGGCGAGCAGCGCGGCCATCGCGCGTCCCGACAGCTTCCTCGGGGAGATCCTCACGCCTGTGCTCCTTTCGAGATTCGCCCCGGTCGGGGTGTGCGGGCGTCCGCCTGTGGCGCGGGGGGAGCGCGGACTCAAATCAGGCGCGGAACCCTAACAAACGCCCCGCGCGCCCACAAGCGGGACCTGCGCTCACAATCGCGCTTCCCCAATCGCATCCCGTTCGTTAGTTTCTGCCCTCCCATGGTCCGGCCCCTCACCCCCACGATCCGCCGATGAGTCCCGCGCGTCCGCCCGCGCTGCGCTATCGTACCGCGCGCCGCACCGACGTCGAGACGCTGGCCGACCTCGGCACGCGTGCCTATCGCGTGCGCAGCGTCGAGCAGCGGCGCGACTTCTACACCGATCATCCGCGCTTCGGCCTGCGCGACGTACGGGTGGGCGAGTTGGACGGGCAGGTGGTGGCGTCGCTGGTGATCTACCCATTCACCGCCATCGTGCGCGGCCAGCGGCTTCCGCTCGCCGGCATCGGCTCGGTCGCGGTGTCGCCTGAGCACCGCCGCCGCGGCGTGGGCGAGACGCTCATGCGCTCTGCGCTGCGCGAGCTGCGGCAGAACGGCCGCCCGCTGTGCGGGCTCTACGCGTTCCGCGGCTCGTACTATCGCAAGATCGGGTTCGGCGTGGTCGAGCTGGTGCACCAGCTCGCGATCTCACCGTCCAACCTCCCCGCTTCCGACGAGGCGCGCCGCGTGCGGCGGCTGATGCTGCCCGACCGCCCGGCGGTGCAGGCGCTCTACGATCGCATCGCCGAGCGCGGGCACTTCGCGCTGGCGCGCAAGCCCGAGTGGTGGGAGCGGCGGCTGTGGACGTATCCCGGCGACTGGGTGGTGTACGAGGGCAAGCGGCGCGGCCAGATCGAGGGCTACCTCTACTACGAGGTCGACAACACGCACGGGCCGTTCAAGCTCGCGATCACGCTCGCCGAGTTCGCGGCGGCCACGCCCGAGGCGCATCGCGGGCTGACCGGCCACCTCGCGACGCTCGCGGACCAGGTGCAGGAGATCCAGTACGCGGCACCCGCCGAGCACACCTGGCTCGCGCAGCTCCGCACCGGCCAGAACCTGAGACCCGGCTCCGAGATCGCGGTGTTCACAGACACCGGCAACGTCGCGAACGGCCTCATGCTGCGTCTCACCGACGTGAAGGCCGCGCTCGAGATGTGGCCGCTTTCCACCCAGGCGCGCGGCGAGATCGCGATCGAGGTGGACGATCCGCAGCTGCCGGCCAACGCGCGGCCGCTGGTGGTGAGCGCGAAAGAGGGACGCATGAAGGTGGGCTTCGAGAGCGCGCGCACCGCGAGGAAGCGCCGGCTGCCGCGGCTGAGCGTGCCCGCCGACGTGATCGGGCCCCTCCTCGCGGGCACGCTCTCGCCGGTGCGCGCCGCGGAGTGCGGGCTGCTCGAGTCAGCCGGCGGCGCAGCGGAGATCGTCGAGCACTGGTTCCGCGCGCGGCCCGCCTTTCTCTACCAGCTCAACGGATTCTGAACCGGAGACCGCGTTGGCCATTCCAGGCTACACCGTGACGCACTCGCTCGCGCCCCGCTTTCGCGACACCGACGCGATGGGGCACATCAACAACGCGGTGTACGTCACATACATCGAGGTCGCGCGCCAGGAATACTGGCGGGCGTTCTGCGGCGCGCACGACTACGGGCGCGTGCCGTTCATCCTCGCCGGCGTGCACATCGACTTCCGCTCCGAGGCGCTGGTGAACGAGGTGCTCGAGCTGGGCATCCGCTGCGAGTGGATCGGGACGAAATCGTTCGCGTTCGGCTACCAGATCCGCGAGCGGGAGAGCGGCCGCCTCGTCGTCGAGGCGAGCTCGGTGCAGGTATGTTATGACTACGAGACGAAGCGCAGCATCCCGATGCCCGACGATCTCAAACGGCAGTTCGAGGCCTTCGAAGGCCGCGCTCTCGCAAGGACGGTGAAGGCATGAGCACTCGCAGGCAATCTTCCGCACGCCCCCCGCTCGCGAATTCCGGCGCGCCGGCCGGCGACCGCTCCCCCGCCGCCGCCCGCTCGCGGCGCCGGTTCATGCAGCTGATCGCTGCGGGATCCGCTGCGGCGCTCGCTTCTCCGATCGCGGCGCTCGCCGCCGAGAAGGCGCCGGTTCGCAGGCCCGCGGCCGCGAAGCCCGCGCCGCGCGCCGCCGCACCGCCATCGCGCCCGGGCGTGACCGCGAAGGAGCTCGAGAAGCAGAAGAAGTACGTCGCGGACGCGCTCAAGGTGATCCGCGACTTCGAGCTGCCGCCCGGCAGCGATCAGGCGTTCGTGTACCGCCCGATGCGCGCGGGTCGCGCCCGGAAGGGGCGCTAGCCATGCTCGGCGAGGAAGTCCTCTACCAGTCGGTCGCCGAGCTCGGGCCGCAGATCCGCTCGCGCAAGATCTCGCCCGCCGAGCTGACCGAGTCGTACCTGCAGCGCATCCGCCGCTACGGCGAGAAGCTCAACGCGTTCGAGACCGTGACCGCCGACATCGCGAGGCGCGAAGCGCGCACCGCGGAGGCCGAGATCAACGCGGGGAAGTACCGCGGCCCGCTCCACGGCATCCCCTACGGCGCGAAGGATCTGCTCGCGGTCGCCGGCGTGCGCGCCACGTGGGGCGCGACGCCGTGCAAGAACCAGATGTTCGACTACGACGCGACCGTGGTGCGCAAGCTGCGCGAGGCTGGCGCGGTGCTGCTCGGCAAGACCGCGATGGTGGAGTTCGCGGGCGGGCTGGGCTATCGCTTCGCGAACGCGTCGGTGAGCGGTCCCGGACGCAATCCATGGAATCCGGCCCGCTGGACCGGCGGCTCTTCGTCGGGATCGGGCGCCGCGGTGTCGGGCGGCCTCGCGGGCTTCGCGATCGGCACCGAGACCTGGGGCTCGATCCTCTGCCCGTCCGCGTTCTGCGGCATCACCGGGCTGCGTCCCACCTACGGACGCGTGAGCCGCGCCGGCGCGATGGTGTGCTCGTGGACCTTCGACAAGATCGGCCCGCTCGCGCGCTCCGCGAACGACTGCCGATTCATCATCGAAGCCATCGCGGGTCCTGACGAGGACGACCCCAGCGCCACCAACCAGCCGCTGCGTCTCTCCGGCGCCGCGCGCCGCTCGCCTTCGCAGCTGCGCGGCGCGCTGGTCCCGCTCGACTGGAAGAAGCATGGCGAGCTCGAGGCGAAGGCCGCGTTCGACCACGCGGTGGACGAGATCCGCGCGCTCGGGCTCAAGCTCACCGAGGTCAAGCTGCCCGATCTGCCGGCGAGCGAGATGGCGGGCCTGATCATCACCGCCGAGGCGCTCTCGACGTTCGAGAAGTTCTATCGCGACGGCACGGTGAAGCAGCTCTCCGACGCCTACGCCCCCTACCAGCCCGAGATCAACGCGGCCGTGACCGGCGCCGATCTGGTGAAGGCGTGGCGCATTCGCCTCGCCCTTCAGCAGAAGATGGCGGAGTTCTTCGCAGACTACGACGTGATCGTGACGCCGAACTTCATGTCGGTCGCGCCGCTGGTCACCGACGACCTCTACACCGCGCTGCCCTATCCCGATCCGGTGGGCGGGATCGGCAACGCATGCGGCCTGCCCTCGATCGGGCTGCCCGCGGGGTTCGGCAAGGGGCACATGCCGCTAAGCTTCCAGATCGTGGGCGCGCCGTACGACGAGGCGACGCTGCTCGATCTCGGCGAGGCCTACCAGAAGCGCACCGCTTTTCATCGCGAGCGGCCGCCGCTGCACGAGGGGTGAGCGAGAGCGCGGACTAGCGGATTACGACCGCGCGCTTGATCAGCGATCGTTCTGCCTGCGTGAGCTTGAGCCAATAGACCCCTGGTGGGGTTCTTCGCGATTCGTTGAGGCGGACCAAGTGCCGCCCCGCGCCGAGGTCGCCCACTTGGCGCTCGGCGAGCTGACGACCCGCGATATCGAGCAGCTCGAGCGAGGCACGCCCGGAGCGCGGGAGCGTGAACGCGACGTTGAGCGCACCCACGGCCGGATTGGGAAGCGCGCCTTCGAGCGTGAGCGCGAGCGCGGCGGGGACGTCCACCCAGGTCTCGGTGCTGAATTGCTCGGTGCCGGACTCGATCCAGCCCAGGCGATAGGCATAGCGCGTGGAGGGAGCGACGCTCGCGTCCTCGAACGCGAGGCGGCCGGTGCCGTCGAATGAGACGCGCGCTAGGGTCGCCCACTCCTCGCCCCCCCGATGGCGCTGTACCGTGACGTCGGAGAGGACACCCTCGCCGCGGTGCCAGACCAGCGTGACGCGATCGGGCAGCGCTTCGACGCTCGTGAGCGAGACCAGCACCGCGGTCGGACCGTTGCCGCTGTATCGCTGGGCGTAGATCTGATTCTGGATTCCGTTGCGGCGGTCATCCCACGCCACAATCGCGCCCCCTCCTCCGTCCGGCGTGACGCCCAGGTCCAATTGCGCCGTCACATCCAGATCGACGAGCGCAATCCCTGAAGTCGGCCAGCCCGGCGCCAGCATGCCGCCCGCCGTCAGGTGCTGCACATAACCCTTATTGCTGAAGGCGTCCACGAACGCCACGTACGCACCGCCGCTGCCGTCCGGGGCGAGGCGCGGCAAGGCCTGGTAGCCGGGGATATCGCTCACCAGGTTGCCGCCGGGCTGCCAGCCGGGGGCGAGCGTGCCGTCACGTCTGAGGCGCGACACATAGGCCCGCACCACCGGGTAGTCGCGCAGGTCGTACCAGGCCACCAGCACCCCGCCGGCGCTGTCGGAGACCACGCTTCGCACCCACTGGACGTCGTTGAATGCCGCGACCGGATAGCCCGCCGCCGGCCAGCCGGGCGCGATCGTGCCATCGCTCAGGATCCGGGTCGCGTAAACGTCGGCGTCCGATCCGTAGGGATCGAGCCCGTACTGCCAGCCGATGTACGCACCACCCAGTCCATCCGAGATCACGCCCCACACCACCGCCGCGCGTCCACCCACGATGATCTGCTTGCCGTCCACGGGCCAGCCCGCGGCGATCTCCCCCGACCAGGTCACGCGCTGAGCGTAGATCTCGATGCACGTTCCCGGACAGTTGCGATTGTCGCTCCAGGCGACGATGAAGCCGCCCTCGCCGTCGGGGGCGAGCTCGGTTCCCCCCTGCGCGAGCGGCGGG
>JBGPFC010000071.1:0-6630 GCA_041483195.1 Candidatus Eiseniibacteriota bacterium | reverse complement strand
GTGATCGTCGTGGGGCCTGAGCTCAAGCTCAACCAGTGCGGCCTGCCGAAGAACATGGCCCTCGAGCTCTTCAAGCCTTTCATCATCCGCAAGCTAGAGGACCGCGGCTTCGTCCAGACGGTGAAGAGCGCGAAGCGGCTCGTCGAGCGCGAGAAGCCCGAGGTGTGTGACATCCTGGGCGAGATCATCGAGAACCACCCGGTGCTGCTCAACCGCGCGCCGACCCTCCACCGCCTCGGCATTCAGGGGTTCGAGCCGGTGCTGGTCGAGGGCAAGGCGATCCGCATCCACCCGCTGGTGTGCCAGGCGTTCAACGCCGACTTCGACGGCGACCAGATGGCGGTGCACGTGCCGCTCTCGTTCGAGGCTCAGATCGAGACCAGCCTGCTCATGCTCTCGACCCACAACATCTTGTCCCCGGCGAACGGGCGGCCGCTCGCGACCCCGAACCAGGACATCGTGCTGGGCTGTCACTACCTCACCAAGCCGCGGGGCGAGCTCCTGAACCCGCACGCGAAGGCCGCGAAGCTCGATGCCGCCGACCCGCGCCGCCTGCGGGTGTTCTACGATCCGATCGAGGTGCGCGCGGCGTTCGACAACGCCGAGATCACGCTCCACGGGCTGATCTCGGTGCGGGCCTCGTCCCTCACGCTCGCGAAGGCCAACGCCGGAGCCTACGTCGTGACCACCGCCGGCCGCGTGCTGTTCAACGACGTCGTGCCGGACGAGCTGGGATACATCAACGAGACCATGGACAAGAAGCGGCTCGAGACCCTGGTGGGCGATTGCTACGGCAAGCTCGGCCCCGAGATCACCTCCGACCTGCTCGACGACCTCAAGAACCTGGGGTTCAAGTACGCGACCCAGGCCGGCTTCACGGTGGGCGTCGACGACGTGCGGATCCCGCCCGAGAAGCACGACATCATCTCGCGCGCGCAGAAGGACGTCGCGCAGATCAACACCAACTACCGGAACGGCGTGATCACCGAGGGCGAGCGCTACAACAAGGTGATCGACACCTGGCAGCACGCGATGACCGAGGTCGAGCAGGTCACCTTCGATGGCCTCTCGCGCGACAAGGACGGCTTCAATCCGATCTTCATGATGGCGGACTCCGGCTCGCGCGGTAACCGCGAGCAGGTGCGCCAGCTGGCCGGCATGCGCGGACTCATGGCGAAGCCGCAGAAGAAGATCACCGGCGGTCTCGGCGAGATCATCGAGTCCCCGGTCATCCACAACTTCAAGGAAGGCCTCACCGTGCTCGAGTACTTCATCTCGACGCACGGCGCGCGCAAGGGGCTGGCCGACACCGCGCTCAAGACCGCGGATGCCGGCTACCTCACGCGGCGTCTGGTCGACGTCGCCCAGGACGTCATCATCAACGAGTTCGATTGCGGTACGATCCGCGGACTCTCGGTGGGCGCCCTCAAGGACGGCGAAGACGTCATCGAGCCGCTCGCCGACCGCGTGCTGGGCCGGGTGGCCGCCGAGGACGTGGTGCATCCGATCTCGAGCGAGACCATCGTCGAGGCCGGGGTGCTGATCGACGAGGCGATCGCGGCCAGCATCGACGAGGCCGCCAAGTCCGGGCTCGAGAAGATGCGCATCCGCTCCGTGCTCACCTGCGATGCGCGCCGCGGGGTATGCGGGAAGTGCTACGGCCGCAACCTGGCGACCGGGCGTCCGGTCGATCTGGGCGAGGCGACCGGCGTCATCGCCGCGCAGTCGATCGGCGAGCCCGGCACCCAGCTCACGCTTCGCACCTTCCACATCGGCGGCACGGCGAGCCGAATCGTCGAGCAGTCACGGGCGACGGCCAAGGACTCCGGCACCATCCGCTTCGTGAAGCTCGAGGCGGTGGCGTACCGGGACGGCATCCAGGTGTGCGTCAGCCACGGCGACGCCGAGATCGAGCTGGTGGACAAGCAGGGCCGGGTGCGGCAGCGCTACAACGTGCCGTACGGCGCGCACCTGTTCGTCTCCGACGGCCAGGTCATCCAGCCCGAGCAGGCGCTGTTCGAATGGGACATCTACAACAAGCCGATCGTGACCGAGCGCCCCGGGACCGTGCGGTTCGTGGACGTGAAGGAGAAGATCACGGTTCGCGACGAGGTGGACGACACGACCGGACTCAAGCTGCTCGTCATCATGGAAGACCGCAACAAGGAGCTGCAGCCCGCGATCGACGTGCTCTCGTCCTCCGGCCAGAAGCTCGCGCACTATCCGCTGCCGACCGGCGCGCGGCTCGAGGTGCGGGACGGCCAGGCCGTGGCGGCCGGCGACGTGCTGGTCAAGATCCGCCGCGAGGAGTCCCGCACCCGCGACATCACGGGCGGTCTGCCGCGCGTCGCGGAGCTGTTCGAGGCGCGCCGCCCCAAGGACGCGTCGATCGTTTCGGAGATCGACGGTCGCGTGGAATTCGGCGGCACCTCACGCGGGATGCGCAAGCTCATCGTGCGCAGCGAGGACGGGGACGCCCGCGAGTACCAGATTCCGCAGGGCAAGCACATGTACGTCCAGGAGGGCAGCCAGGTGCGCGCCGGAGACCGGCTCACCGAGGGCCCGATCAACCCGCACGACATCCTCAAGATCAAGGGCATCGAGGAGGTGCAGGAGTACCTCGTCAACGAGATCCAGGAGGTCTACCGGCTGCAGGGCGTGCGCATCGACGACAAGCACATCGAGGTCATCGTGCGCCAGATGCTGCAGAAGGTTCGCATCGAGGACCCGGGCAACACCACGTTCCTCGAGGGCGAGCATGTCGACCGCCTGGTCGTGATCGAGGAGAACGACCGCATGGTGCGCGAGGGCCAGCAGCCCGCGAACTTCCAGCCGCTGCTGCTCGGGATCACCAAGGCCTCGCTCTCGACCGACAGCTTCATCTCGGCGGCCTCCTTCCAGGAGACCACCCGGGTGCTGACCGAGGCCGCGATCCAGGGCAAGGTGGACTACCTGCGCGGCCTCAAGGAGAACGTCATCATCGGCCACCTGATCCCGGCCGGGACCGGAATGCCGATGTATCGCAAGTTGCGGCTGGACGCCGAGAAGCAGGCGGTGCTCCCGGTCGAGGATGCCGAGAGCGCGGAGGGGGCGAAGACCGCTTGACAGGAATTGTCGAAAAGCTTAGGTTCCCCGGTCTGCGCGGTTACGGCCCATGTTTTTCCTTCGCGGATGCCGTGGCCTGTCGCACCGCGCAAATCAATTTTCGACAGCGGCTTGGAGGTTTTCTGTGCCCACGCTGAGTCAACTCGTCCGCCATGGGCGGCGGCGAGTGAAGGCCAAGACCGGTGCGCCCGCCTTGCGCTCGTGCCCGCAGAAGCGGGGCGTGTGCACGCGCGTGTACACCACGACGCCGAAGAAGCCGAACTCCGCGTTGCGCAAGGTGGCGCGCGTGCGGCTGACGAATGGCATCGAAGTCACGTGCTACATCCCGGGCGAGGGGCACAACCTGCAGGAGCACTCGATCGTCCTCATCCGCGGGGGGCGCGTCAAGGATCTGCCGGGTGTGCGCTACCACATCGTGCGCGGGACGCTCGACGCGAGCGGCGTGAACGGACGCAAGCAGAGCCGATCGAAGTACGGTACCAAGTCGAAGTAGTGATGCTGCGGGCGGCGACCCTGCGGGGTCTCCGCCCGCAACGTGTCCGCGGGGAGCTTGAGCCCCGTGGCCTGATGCCAGAGGAACCGAAGCATGCCTCGTAAAGGTCAGGTCGCCCGCCGTGATTCGGTGGCCGATCCGAAATTCGACAGCGTGATCGTGACACGCTTCGTGAACGCCATCATGAAGCGTGGCAAGCGCTCGCTCGCGGAGCGGGCGTTCTACGGCGCCATGACCGCGATCGAGCAGAAGACCGGCCAGGACGCGATGACGGTGCTGAAGCAGGCGATCAACAACGTGAAGCCCGCCCTCGAGGTGAAGTCGAGGCGCGTCGGAGGCGCGAACTACCAGGTCCCGGTCGAAGTCCGGCCGGAGCGCCGCAACGCGCTGGCGACGCGCTGGATCATCCTCAACGCGCGGGTGCGCGCCGACCGCACCTTCAGCGAGAAGTTCGCGGCCGAGATCATGGCCGCTGCCAAGAACGAAGGCGGCGCCGTCAAGAAGCGAGAGGACACGCATAAAATGGCGGAGGCGAACAAGGCCTTCGCGCACTATCGCTGGTAGTCCACTAGCGGCCTAAGGCCGGCCTCGCGGCCGGCCTGGGTTTTCGCCTCGGCCCCCTCCGGGGGCGCGGGCGGACCTCCACGCCGAGAGTGGTTCAAATCTCCATCACCGCACTTTCTAAGACAGAAAGGCAGGTGGTGCACTCAGAGACTCGAAGCCTAAGGAAGTTCATTTCAATGCCACGGCAATTCCCGCTCGAACGATACCGGAACATCGGGATCATGGCCCACATCGACGCCGGCAAGACCACCTTGACCGAGCGCATTCTCTTTTATACGGGCCGCATCCACCGCGTGGGCGAGGTGCACGATGGCGCCGCCACGATGGACTGGATGGAGCAGGAACGCGAGCGCGGCATCACGATCACCTCCGCCGCCACCACCTGCCACTGGCTGGATCACCGCGTCAACATCATCGACACCCCGGGCCACGTGGACTTCACCGTCGAAGTGGAGCGCAGCCTGCGCGTGCTCGACGGCGCGGTCGCCGTGTTCTGCGCGGTAGGCGGCGTCGAGCCGCAGTCGGAGACCGTGTGGCGCCAGGCCGACAAGTACAACGTCCCGCGCATGGCGTTCGTGAACAAGATGGATCGCGTGGGCGCGGACTTCGAGAACGTCATCCGCATGATGCGCGACCGGCTCGGCGCGAACCCGGTGCCGATCCAGATCCCGATGTTCGTGGGCGAGGATTTCGTGGGCGTGATCGATCTCATCGAGATGCGGGCGATCACCTACCACGAGGACGGCCACGGCTCGGTGTTCGACGTTCACGACATCCCGCGCGACCTGGTGGCCCAGGCCAAGGCCGCGCGCCACGCGCTGCTCGAGTCGATCGCCGAGCACGACGAGCAGCTGCTCGACAACTACCTGCACGAGAAACCTTACACTTCCGACGACCTGCGCCGGGCGCTGCGCAAGGGCACGGTCTCGGGCGTCGTGCATCCGGTGCTGTGCGGATCGGCGTTCAAGAACAAGGGCGTGCAGCGCCTGCTCGATGCGGTCATCGAGTTCCTGCCCTCGCCGCTCGACAAGCCGCCGGTGCCGGGCCAGGAGCTGCCGACCTTCGCGCACGTCTCGCGCCGGCCGGCCGACGACGAGCCGTTCGCGGGCCTCGCGTTCAAGATCATGACCGACCCCTACGTGGGCAAGCTCACGTTCTTCCGCGTGTACTCGGGCACCGTCAAGACCGGCGACGCCGTGCTGAACGCGGTGACCGGCAACAAGGAACGCATCGGCCGGCTGGTGCAGATGCACGCCAACAAGCGCGAGGAGATCAGCGAGGTCTACGCCGGCGACATCGCGGCCGCGATCGGGCTCAAGCGCGTCACGACCGGTCATACCCTTTGCGATATCGACTATCCGCTCGCGCTCGAGGCCATGCACTTCCCGGAGCCGGTGGTGGATGTCGCGATCGAGCCCAAGTCCAAGGTCGACGAGGAGAAGCTCAGCAACGCGCTCCAGCGCCTCGCCGAGGAGGATCCGACCTTTCGCGTGCGCACCGACGAGGAGACGGCGCAGACCGTCATCTCGGGCATGGGCGAGCTGCACCTCGAGATCATCGTCGACCGCATGAAGCGGGAGTTCGGCGTGCAGGCGAACGTCGGCAAGCCGCAGGTCGCGTATCGCGAAACCATCTCGCAGGGGGCCGAGCAGCGGCATCGCTTCGTGCGGCAGACGGGCGGCAAGGGCATGTTCGCAGACGTCGAGCTGCGCGTGGATCCGCAGGAGCCGGGCAAGGGCTTCGTGTTCGAGAGCGAGATCGTGGGCGGCACGATTCCCAAGGAGTTCATCCCCGCGATCGAGAAGGGTGTCGAGGAAGCGCTGCGAAGCGGCGTGGTGGCCGGCTACCCGATGGTGGACATCAAGGTCACCCTCCTCGACGGGAAGTATCACGAGGTGGATTCATCGGAGATGGCGTTCAAGATCGCGGGCTCGATGGCCTTCAAGGAGGCCTGCCACAAGGCGCGGCCGAGGCTGCTCGAGCCGATCTTCGACGTCGAGGTCGTCGTTCCCGAGGAGTACATGGGCGACATCATCGGCGACCTTTCTTCGCGGCGCGGCCGCATCGGCGGCATGTTCCAGCGCGGGACGGCGCGCGTGATCGCCGCCTCGGTGCCGCTCGCCGAGATGTTCGGTTACGCGACGCGGATGCGCTCGATCTCGCAGGGGCGCGCGGTCTATTCCATGCAGTTCTCTCGCTACGACACCCTCCCGGCGGCGGTCGCCGAGGAGATCGTGGCGAAAGCCAAGAGCACGTGATCCCGGCGGGCCGGGATCCCGCCCGAGACGGGCGTCGGATGCTTTCGTCATCACGGAGGTGATGGAGTCATGGCCAAGCAGAAATACGAGCGCACGAAGCCGCACGTGAACGTGGGGACGATCGGGCACGTGGATCACGGGAAGACGACGCTGACGGCGGCGATCACGATGGTGTTGTCGCAGAAGAACCCGAAGATCGCGGTGCGGGAC
>JBGPFC010000070.1:0-6686 GCA_041483195.1 Candidatus Eiseniibacteriota bacterium | reverse complement strand
CTGTTCCCCGGCCTCGCCGTGATGCTGACCGTCCTCGGCTTCACCCTTCTCGGCGACGGCCTGCGCGACGCGCTGGATGTGAGGAGCAGTGACCAGTAGGGCCTCGCGTATCTCGTATCTCGTGAAGCGTATCTCGTGCTGAAACGATCCGAGCGAGATACGAGATACGAGGAACGAGATACGATACCGGCTCGCTTGACAGCCCGGTGACTGATCTGGGAGGACAAGCGGCACAATGCAGTGTCCACAGTGCCGGGCGGACAACGATGCCGGCCTCCGCTTCTGCGAGTCGTGCGGCGCGAAACTGGCCCGTCTGTGTCAGAGCTGTGGTCACGAACTGAAGCCACAGGCGCGGTTTTGCGGCAAGTGTGGCGCCTCCCTGGGGGTGTCGGGTCTCGATCAGCCAGGAGGTTGATGCGGATGCCCCAAGCCTGCCCCGCCTGTGGGCACGAGAATCGCGACACCGCGAAGTTTTGTGGTGGCTGTGCCGCCGCATTGCTGCACGAGGCCACCTGTTCAGCCTGCGGTAGCACCAATCCCCCCGGGCAGAAGTTCTGCGACGAATGCGGCGCGGTGCTTATCGGTTCCGCTCCGAATGTAGCGGCGGGTTTCAAACCCGCCTCAGGAGCGGTGGAGCGTGGGGCTGCAGAGCACGCGGGTCTAAGACCCGCCGCTACGAAGGGACTCCGATCCCCCAGCGCCGCCCGCCCCGCCGATCAGGCCGAGGCGCGCAAGGTCGTCACGATCATCTTCGCCGATCTGATTGGATCGACGTCGCTGCACGAGCGCCTCGATGCGGAGTCCACCCGCCGCTTGATGGACCGCTACTATCGGGCACTGCATACCGCCGTCGAAGCCCACGGCGGTACGGTCGTCAAGCTGATGGGCGACGGGGTCATGGCCGCCTTCGGCGTGCCGCGCGTCGCCGAGGACGACGCCATCCGCGCCGTGCGCGCCGGCGTCGCCATGCAGGACGCCTTCCGCGAGCTGGCCCGCAACGAGCTCGCGGCCGTGGGCGACATCGGGCTGCGCGTCGGGATCAACACCGGCGAGGTCGTGGTCAATGCCGACAACACCGACGTCGTCGGCGATCCGGTCAACGTCGCGGCCCGCTTGCAACAGGAGGCGCATGACGGCGAAGTCGTGATCGGCGAGCCGACACGCCGCCTGGTCGCGGCGCTGGTGACCCTTGCACCGCTGGGCAGCGTCGCCCTGAAAGGCCGCGCGGAGGCGATGAAGGCGTATCGCGTCGAGTCGCTCGAGCGCCCCATCGGTACCACCACGGCCGCGTTCGTCGGGCGCGACGACGAGCTCGGACGCATCACCGGCGTGTACAACGCGGCGATCGCAGCGCCGGCTGCGCGCCTGGCCGTGCTGCTCGGATCGCCCGGCCTCGGCAAGTCGCGCATGATCGAAGAGTTCACGCGCCGACTCGGGGACGCGGCCACTGTCGTCACAGCACAGTGCGACGCCGAGGGCGGTGCCACCTTCGCGCCGCTCGCGGAAGCGCTGCGAGAGCTGCTCCACAGTGAGAACGGTGGAGGCGTTCCCCTCCTTACCAAGGAGGGGCTAGGGGAGGTTGCCTTGCCGCCGGCGCTACCTCCCCCTGGCCCCCTCCTTGGTAAGGAGGGGGAAGAAGACAAGTTGCTGCGCGTAGCACTCGAGGCGGCGGTGCCCGGCACCGACGCCGAGCGGGCGCGCATTGTCACCGGGATCACGGCGCTCCTCGCCGGTTCCCCCGCCTCGCCAGAAGAGACATTCTTCGTCGTCCGCCGCCTGCTCGCCGCGCTCGCCTCGGTCAGGCCTGTGGTGCTGGTGATCGATGACCTGCAGTGGGCCGAGCCGCTGCTGCTCGACCTCGTCGAGCATCTGGTACAGTGGGGCAGCGGCGTGCCGCTGCTCGTCCTCGTCGGTGCGCGACCGGAGCTGCGTGACACGCGCTCCTCGCTCGCCGCAAGCGGTGGCTTCGTTACCGATGTGGTGACGCTCGGTGGTCTCGACGCCGGCGCCGCGATGCGCCTCGCCGCCAACGTGATCGGCGCCGCCGATCTACCGGCCGCCGTCGCGGCCAAGGTGCTCGCCACCAGCGAGGGCAACCCGCTGTTCGTCGCCGAGCTGGTGCGCATGCTGGTGCAGGAGGGGGCGCTACGGCAGGAGGGCGATCGGTGGATCACGGGTGTCGGTCTCGCGGCCCTCGAGATGCCGCCCACGATTCACGCGCTGCTCGCGGCCCGCATCGAGCGGCTGCGTCCGGAAGATCGTGCCGTTCTCGAGCGTGCCGCGGTGATCGGCCGCCACTTCTCCCGCAACGCGGTTGCTGCGCTGCGGCCACGCGAAGCCACCGACCTGGACGCGCGGATCGAGGCGCTGCGGCGCGGCGAGCTGATCGAGCCCGACGGCGGCTGGTTCCTCGGCGAGCCGGTGCTGCGCTTCCACCACGTGTTGATCCGCGACGCGGCCTACCGGCGCCTGCTCAAGGGGACGCGCGCGGAGCTGCACGGCCGCCTTGCCGACTGGATCGAAGCGCGCGCCCCCGAGGCGGTCGAGCACGACGAGACGATCGGCTGGCATCTCGAGCAGGCGCACCAACTCCTCGGCGAGCTCGGGCCGATCGATGCGCAGGGCAGGACGCTCGGCGAGCGGGCGGCGCGTCATCTCGCCGCAGCGGGCCGGCGGGCGCTGGCGCGCGACGACGTGCCGGTCGCCGCGGACCTGCTCGGGCGGGCGCTCGATCGACTCGATGACGCTGATCCGGCGCGCGCCGACCTGGCGCTCGATTGGTGCGAAGCGCTGCTCGCGGGAGGAGACGTCGGGACGGCGGCGAAGGCGATCGAAGAGCTGGGACGGTTCATCGGCGAAGACGCCGCAGACCGCAGTGTGGCTCCCTCGCCCACGCATCTTCTCAGCGTGGGAGAGGCCAGCGTCCGCCTGCGCGCCTGGCACACCTGCTTCGTCGGCCAGCTCACCGCGCTTACGGCGCCACAGTCGCTGCACGCCACCGCCGACGCCGTCGCCGCTGCGGCCGCGGAGTTGGCGGCGCTCGGCGACACCGCCGGCGAAGCGAAGGCGCATTTCGTTCATGCCCAGGCCTTCGCGCGTCTTGGCAAAATCGGCCCCTGCGAGGCGGCGCTCGATCGCGCCCTCGCCGCCGCGCGCCGCGCCGGTGATTGGCGGCGCTCCAACACCGTCCTCGCCGTGGCGCCGCTCGCCGCGCTCTGGGGTCCGAGTCCCGTCACGCGCGCCAGCGGTCGCTGCCTCGACGTCGTGCGCGTGCTGCGCATCACGCAGGTAGCGCCCGCTGTCGAAGCCGTCGCGCTCAGTTGTCAGGGCGTGATCGAGGCGCTGCGCGGCCGCACCGACGCGGCGCGACGCATGATCGCCTCGGCGCGGAAGATGGTGGAAGAGCTCGGCATCACGCAGCGCCTGCTCGAGGTCGACGTCTTCGCCGGACGCGTCGAGCTGCTCGAAGGCGACGCGATCGCCGCCGAGCGCTGCCTGCGCGGCGCCTACGAGGGCCTGCGCGATCTCGGCCTCGGCATCGACGCGGCGCGGGCGGCGGCGCTGCTCGGGCGCGCTCTGCTGGCGCAGGATCGAGCCGCCGAGGCGGAGGCGCTCAGCCGCGAGAGCGAGGCGCTCGCCGGCGACGATCTGCAGGCGTCGATCGCCTGGCGCGGCGTGCGCGCCGAGGCGTTGGCGCGGCGCGGCGACCATGCTGCTGCCGTCGAGCTGGCGAAGGCCGCGGTCGAGATCGCCGCCGCTACCGACGCGCTGCTCGACCACGCCGACGCGTGTCGAGCGCTGGCCGCGGCGCTGCGCGCTGCCGGGCGGAACACCGAAGCCGATGCCGAGGAGAGGCGCGCCATCGAGCTGTGGGAGGCCAAGGGCGCCACGCTGCTCGGCGAGCGTGCGCACCGCGGCACCGCGCGCGTCGAGCCTGTTGCGCGGACTCCCGAAGATCGCGCTGCGCCAGCCCCTCCGGTACGCCGGCGAGTGCGAGCGAATGCGGCGACCGCGGACGCGGCTGGGCTTGACGCCGCCGTCGCCGCCCGAGACGCGGGTGCGCTCCTTGTCCTTTTCGCCGAAGAGCTGGAAGTCGTGGATCATACCACCGGCGTTGTATTCGATCGCCACGGAGCGCTCTCCTCGTTCCGTTCCCTGATGAACGCTGGAGACCCGACGTGCCTGAACGAGCCGCTGGCAACCCTCGGCGACTCGCTCGCGCTGTGCCGCCTGTCAGTGTCAGCGAGCGGGCTCGCCCGCGGGAAGGTCGATATCGGCGCCTACGAGAAGCAAGAGATCCATCTGAACGAGGTCGACGCGCAGGGGCGACGCCGGCGGGGCGAGGTCTTCGGCACCGACCACCTGGGCGACGCCATCGCCCGCTTGTACGAGCGCTACGCCGAGCTGCTCTCCGACGGCCCAGAGCGGGTCCGCGCCGCGGCGACGGCGGGCTCGGTCGCGGTCATCGCCGGGAAATTCGACATCGATCGCCTCGCGACCGCCATCGCGCCGGACATCCAGGTCGCCGACAACCGCAACGTGGGGCTTGGAGCCGTGTCCGGAGCAGAGCCCCTGTTGCGCGCCGTGCGGGCGCTGCTGGATCTCTCGGAAGGGTTCGACTGGCGGGTGGACGACGTCTATGGGCTGCGCTCCGACGCGCTCGTCGTCCGCCACACGAGCTGCGGCACGGACCGCCGCAGCGGCGGCGCCTTCGAGCGCAGCCTCTGCGAGCTGTTCGTCTTCGGCGCCGATGGCCGCGTCATCCGCTGGGAGCGCTTCGACCTCGAGCACGTCGACGAGGCGCTCGCTCGCTTCGACGAGCTGATAGCCAATGTCCGTCATGCCGGCAGTGTTCAAGCCGGCATCCAGGAGGGGGGAGTGGATTCCCGACAGAAGATTGCGGGAACGACAGAGTGGGAACAACCCGTCATCGGCCGCCGCGTGCGCCCGAACGCCGCGAGTGCGGTGTCGACCCGCTTCGACGGGCTGGTTGGAAGCAGCTCACAACCGGAACCTAACCCCCTGGCCCCCTTCCCTGCGAGGGAAGGGGGAGGCAATGCTCTTCCTTCCCTCCCCGCGCCGGGGAGGGACCGAGGGAGAGGTTCGTCGGCACCTTTCGCCAACGCCGCGACGCGCTTCTGTGACCGCATCGTTCGAGCCTGGGCTGCGCGTGACTGGGATGCGGTAACTGCACTGCACTCCCCGGCGCACCACAATGACGATCGCCGCCGACTCATGCAGATGCGGGTCGCGGCTGAGGCGAACCTGACCCAGCTGCGCACGCTGTTCGAGGTGCCGCGAAGTCGGATGGCCATGACACCCGTCGCGACGCGCGGCGAACGACTGGCACTCAGCCGCATACTCTACGAAGGCGACAGCGACGGAGGAGGCGGTACCCTCGCCATCGATTACCTCGGCATCATCGAGAGCGATGGCGACGGCCGCCTCATGGAGATCGTGCTCTTCGACCTGGACGACCTTGACGCCACCTACGCCGAGCTCGAGCGGCGCTACGACGTCGCCGAAGGCGTGGCGCACGGCGTCTTTATGCGCGCGTTCACCGCTGCGGTCGCGAGCCGCGACTGGGAGCCCGTGCTCGCACTGTGTGCGCCGGGGTTCGTCGAGTACGATCATCGTGCCCTCGCGGTGCTCGGGACGACGCGCAGTGCCGAGGCGTGGGTACAGAACTTCCGCACCCTTACTGACCTCGCGCCGGATACCGTCTATCGCGTCGATCACTTCCGCTCGGCCGCGCACGGGTTCTGGTCGGTGGGCACATGGCACGGCTCGCGCGAGGGTGGCGAATACGAGCTTCCGATCAACGCCGTCCTCGAAATGGACGGCCGGGGCAGACTGGCCGGGGCCGACATCTACGACCCCGACCAGCTCGACCAAGCGCGTGCGCGCTTCGACGAGCTGAACCCCTGTGTGTCTCCCCTTGGTAAGGGGAGAATTGAAGAGGGGTCACCGGCTGCGCCCTTCGCCAACGCCGCGACGCGCGCGGTGGACCGCGGCACCGCGGCGCTCGAAGCCCGCGACTGGGAGGGTTTTGCGGCCCTCTTCGCCACAGGGTTCCGCCACTATGACCGCACCCGGATCGCCCAGCTCGAGACCGATGGACGGCAGTGGCTCGCCTCGTTCCGCCAGATGGTCGAGATGACGTCCGCGCGCCCGACCCAGCAGGTGCTCGCCACGCGCGGCGAGCGGCTGGCACTCTTCCGTGTGGTCTGGCGCGGCGCGGAAGGCGACATCGGCCCGAGCGAGATCGACTGGGTGCTGATCATCGAGGTGGACGGCCGCGGCGACCACGTGGCGGTCGTCGCCTTCGACCCCGACGACCTCGACGCCGCTTACGGCGAGCTCGACGCGCGCTACGCGGAGGGCGAGGCCATGGGCTACGAACGCGAGGGGGCGGCGTCACGCACGGATGCCCTCTTGGCCAGCCGCGATTGGGACGCTGTTGCCGCTGGCTGTGCCCCCGATTTCGTCTACCGCGATCACCGGTTCCTCGGCTGGGGGGATACGGCTCGCGACGTGGCGGCGTTTGTCGAGGTGCAGCGTGTGCTCGCCGAGCTCGCCCCCGATGTGCGGGTGCGCACCGACCACGTCCGTCTCTCCAGGCGTGCTGCCCTGCGGCAGATCGCCTACGTGGGCACCCGCGATGGCGGTGCCTTCGAGACGCCGTT
>JBGPFC010000069.1:0-6791 GCA_041483195.1 Candidatus Eiseniibacteriota bacterium | reverse complement strand
CTGCGCCACTTCGGCTCCCGGCGCGCGATGGACATCGAGCACCTGGGCGAGGCCGTCATCGGCCAGCTCGTCGAGCGCGGTCTCGTGCGCGACTTCGGCGATCTCTATCGCCTGCGCGCGGCCGACGTGGAGCCCCTCGAGGGATTCGGGCGCAAGTCGGCCGACAATCTCGTCGCCGCCATCGCCGCCTCGCGCGGGCGCGGGCTGGCGCGCCTGCTCAACGCGCTCGGCATCCGGCTGGTGGGCGAGCACGTGGCCCGCCTCCTCGCCCGTCGCTTCCGCACGCTGGACCGGCTCGCGGGCGCCTCCGCCGGCGCGCTCGCCGCGATCCCCGGCGTCGGCCCCGCCATCGCGACGTCCGTCGTCAAGTTCTTCGCCGACGCCGGCAATCGCGCCGTCGTGCGCCGGCTGCGCGCCGCCGGGGTGCGGGTCACCGAGGCGGCGCCCGCCGCGCGCGGCCCGCTCGCCGGGCGCACGCTCGTGCTGACCGGCGCGCTCGCCGGCCTCACCCGCGACGACGCGGCGGCGCGCATCGAGGCGCTGGGCGGCCGCGTGAGCGAGGCGGTGTCGCGGCAGACCGACTACGTGGTGGTCGGCGAGGCGCCGGGGCGCACGCTCGCGCAGGCGCGCCGGCTGGGCGTGCGCACGCTCGATCGCGCCGGCCTCGACGCGCTGCTCGCCGGCGCCGTCAGGGCATGATCGCCGCGAGGTACGGGAGGCCGAGGCCCAGGAGGACGGCGAGGTACATGGCGCCGAAGATCGCGCCGAGCCTCCAGAAGTCCCGGCGGGTGACGTAGCCGCTCGCGTAGTAGATCGGCGCGCAACCGGTGGCGTACGGGGTGAGGATGCCCATCAGCCCCAGCGTGTAACAGAGAAGGAGCGACACCAGCCGCACCGGCAGGTCCGGGCTCGCCACCACGACGGCGAGGAACACCGGGAGCAGCGCGGTCGTGTGGGCGGTGAGGCTCGCGAACATGTAGTGCGCCGCGAAGAATGCCGCCACGATCAGCCCCGTCTTCGCCATGACGGGGAGGTCGCCGAGCGCGCCGACCGCGCCCGTCGCGAACCAGCGCAGGAATCCCACCCGGTTGAGCCCGTCGGCGAGCGTGACCAGGGTGGCGAACCAGGCCAGCGTGTTCCACGCCGGCCGCGCGCCCAGCACGTCGCCCCAGTCGATGATGCCGACGAGGATCATGACGCAGAACGCGAGCAGGGCGGCGGCGGTCGGGTGGACCCAGCGCCCGCCGAAGATCCAGAGGGCGAGCGTCAGAAGGACCAGGAGCGCCATGACGAGCTCGCTGCGCTTGATCCCCCCGAGCCGGGCCAGCTCGCCGCGCGCCCACTCCGGCACCTCGGCGCTCGCCCTCACGCCCGGCGGATAGAGCACGTAGACGAGCGCAGGCAGCGCGCCGAACAGCAGCAGGCCGATCGGCAGGAACCCCACGAACCACTCCGCCCACGACACGCGCACCTGCGCGATGTCCCGGAGCATCGACTGCGCGAGGAGATTGGGGGCGAGCGCGGTCAGGAACATCGAGCTCGTCACCGAGGTGGCAGCGAACGCCGTCCACATCAGGTAGGCGCCGATGCGGCGGGCGGTCTCCCCCGGCCGCGAGCCGTAGAGCGCGGGGATCGCGCGGATGATCGGGAAGACGACGCCGCCGCTGCGCGCCGTGTTGGAGGGGGTGAGCGGCGCGAGGGCGAGGTCCGCCAGCGCGACGGCGTAGCCGAGCCCGAGCGTGCGGCCGCCGAGGCGTCGAACGAGGGTGAGGGCGATCCGGTGGCCCAGCCCCGTCTTGTCGTACCCGAGCGCGAACATGAGCACGACGAACATCAGCCAGACCGTGCTGTCCGCAAATCCCGTGAGCGCCCAGCGGATCGACTCCGCCGGGTCCGCGGCGACGAGGCCGAGGGCCGCGGCGGCCGTGATGCCGATCAGGCCGATCACGGGACCGGGAATCGGCTCGGTCACCAGCGCGGCGATGACCGCGACGAACAGCGCGAAGTATCGCCAGGCGCTCGAGGTCAGCCCCTCCGGAGTCGGGATCACGGCAATGACGGCGCCGAGGCCGATCGGCACGACCGCTCGCCAGAGCGGGGTCTCCGCCGGCGCGTCGGCGGGCATGGTCACGGCGGGTACTCTACACTCACCCCGACCGCGCGGCGCCGCTGTCCCACCTGTCGCGGCGATGTCCCAGCCGCGTCCGTTCGTGCGAGCGCAAGTTGCCGGATTCACTGGCGCGGGGTCCCGGCATCGTCGTTGCTCCCTCATCACGAGTATGAAGAAAGCCATTGCTCGCCCACGTCCCACCCCGGTGCCCACGATCGAGATCACCGGTCTCGCCATCGCGCCGACGCTCAGGGCTCATATCGCCCGGCGCCTACAGCACGCCCTCCTCGGCGTTCACACGAGCCCGGTGCACGTCCGCGTCACGTTCACGGACGTCAACGGCCCCAAGGGCGGCCTCGACGTCCGCTGCGCGATCGACGTGAGCATTCCCCAGTCGCCGCCGCTCCACACCGAGGAGCTCGCCGCGCGCGACGTCCTGGCCTTCGACCGGAGCACGGCGGCGATCACGCGCCAGATCGCCCAGCAGCTCGAGCGCCGCCAGGAGAGCGCGCGGCGGCCGAAGAAGTACTACGCGGCCAAGCGCCTGCAGTGAGGCGATGGCGCGCCGCCCGGTCGCCCTGGTGACGGGAGCGAGCGGCGAGCTGGGGCACGCCCTCGTACACCGTCTCGCCGAGACGGGCGACGTCGACGTCCTCGCCCTCGACATCCGCCCGCTCGACCCCGACCTGGTACGGCGCTGCGCGGCGGTGCGGGTCGGCGACATCCTCGACCGGCGGCTGCTCGACCGGCTCACGAGCGAGTTCGAGATCGCCACGATCTTCCACCTCGCCGCGTTGCTGTCGACCCGCGCCGAGTTCGTGCCCGAGACCGCGCACGAGGTGAACGTGGACGGCACGCTGAACCTGCTCCGGCTCGCCGTCGAGGAGGCGCGCGCGCTCGGCCGCCCGGTGACGTTCCTCTTTCCCAGCTCGATCGCCGTCTACGGGCTGCCCGACCTGCCCGCCAAGCGGGCGGCCGGCCGCGTCGCCGAGGACGCGTGGACGACGCCGGTGACGATGTACGGCTGCAACAAGCTCTACGGCGAGCATCTGGGCCGTTACTTCACCCGCCACTACCGCCAGCTCGCGCCCCAGCCGGGGCCGAGCGGCGTCGACTTCCGCGCCCTCCGCTTCCCGGGCCTCATCTCGGCCTTCACCCTCCCCAGCGGCGGCACCAGCGACTACGCGCCCGAGATGATCCACGCCGCCGCGCAGGGCCGCCCCTACGCCTGCTTCGTGCGCGCCGACACGCGGATCCCGTTCATGGCGATGCCGGACGCGATCGACGCGCTCCTCGCCCTCGCGCGGGCGCCGGCGGGGGCGCTGACGAGCCCGGTCTACAACGTCGCGGGATTCAGCGCGACGGCGGGAGAGCTGGCCGACCTCGTGCGCCGGGCCTATCCCGAGGTGCTCATCACGTTCGCGCCCGACCCGCGCCGCCAGGCCATCGTGGACTCCTGGCCGGAAGATGTGGACGACACGCGCGCGCGCCGCGACTGGGGGTTCCGGGCGGCGCACGACCTCGCGCGCACGTTCGACGACTACCTGCTGCCCAACGTCAGACGCCGCTACGCCGCCGCCTGAGCGGCGCGGCGAAGGAGCGGCGCGGCATCACCCGCGCACGGTCATGACGGGGCACGCGGCGAGGGTCACCACCCGGGCGGCGACGCTCCCCAGGAGGGCGCGGGTGATCCCCGTCCGGCCGTGCGTCCCCATCACGATCACGTCGACGTGGCGGGCCTTCGCCAGCCGCGCGATACGCTCGGCGGGCACGCCGAAGTCGAGGAGGACACCGGTGGTCCGAGCACCCGACGCCTTCGCGCGCGCCACGAGTCGGGCGAGCTGCTTCCGGGCGCCGGTCTCCTGGCCGCGCAGCAGTTCGTCGTAGGTGCTCGCGGCGACATAGGCGTCCGGAATCACCGGCAACACCGGAAGGACGTGGACGAGGAGGAGCTGGGCGCCGCTGGCCTTCGCCAGGTCCACGGCCTTTCGGAACGCGCGGCGCGACGCGGGCGAGAAGTCCGAGGGATGAAGGATGCGGCGAAAGACTTTCACGTTGCGAACCTCCTGTAGCGCATGGACTCCCGCACCCGCGCCGTCGCCAGCTCGACGGCCGCCGTGCGCGGCGGGATTCCCGACGCCTGCGCGGCGTCGAGCACGGTCTTCGTGTTCGCGCGGATCTTTTCCTCGATGGCCGCGAGCGCCATCGCCTGGGTCGCCCCATGGTACTCCATGGCGGCGCAGATGACGCCGCCCGCGTTGGCGATGAAATCGGGAACGACGAGCACGCCGCTGTCGTGCAGCGTGCGCTCGGCGGCCGGCGTGAACGGAATGTTCGCGCCCTGCAGCACGAGCCGCGTCTTGAGTCGCCGCACATTGTCCTCGCGCACCACGTCCGGACGCGCCGCCGGGATCCAGATGTCGCACTCGACGTCGAGGACGGCGTCGCGCTCGAGCGGGCGGCCGTCCGGATACTCGCGCAGGCTCCTGCCCTCGGCTTTCAGGGCGATCAGGTCCGCCACCCGCAGCCCCGCCGGGTTCGCGATCGTGCCCTGGGAGTCGGAGGCCCCTACCAAAATCGCGCCTCGCTCGGCGAGAAGGCGCGCGCTGTGTCTCCCCACGGCGCCGAAGCCCTGGATCACCACGCGCGCGCCGGCGAGATCGAGCTTGCAGTACGACGCCGCGACGTCCGCCGCGTGTCGGATCCCCCAGCCGGTCGCGCCGATCTCGTCGAGCGGAATGCCGCCCATCGCCGCCGGCAGCCCCACCGCGCGGCCGATCTCGTCCTTGACCCACGCCATGCAGCCTTCGTCCGTGCCCATGTCGGGGCCGAAGATGTAGTCGGTCTCGTTCCGCAGCGCGTGGGCGAACGCCCGGATGAGCCGTTCCTTGCGGTCGGGCGGCATCCGCGGGTCGCCACAGAGCACCGACTTGCCACCGCCGTGGGCCAGGCCGGCCGCGGCGTTCTTGAGTGTCATCGCCCGCGCCAGGCGCACGCACTCCGCGATGCTGACGTCCGGGGCCATGCGCAGGCCTCCGATCGAAGGGCCGCACGCGACGTTGTCGACGACGAGCGCCGCCCTCAGGCCGAGGGTGGGCTCGTAGACCTGGATGATCTTCGCGGGGCCGAGATCATCCACGGATCCGAAGCTCAGGTGGGGCTCGGACGTCCGTTCGCTCTCCACGACGTGTTCGACGCAGCAACGCCGCTGCCATTCTTGAAATGAGCGAAAACGGCGGGTTCGGCCGACCGCCGGCTGGGGAGGTCGCTCTACTCTGGGGCGACGACGCCTCACCATTGCGGACGCTATCTGCGCGAATCTTCGTCTGTCCTTCGCGGCACGCCGGTTGCTCGACCGAGTCCCCGGGAGCACTGGAAGACCAGATGGCGGAACCCGTCATCGAGACGCAGGCCCTGGGGAAGGACTACTGGCTGGGCGCCCACGTGGTGCACGCGCTGCGCGACGTGTCGGTGACGATCCACGCCGGCGAGCTGGTCGCGATCATGGGGCCGTCGGGGTCGGGCAAGTCGACGCTCATGAGCATCGTGGGATGCCTCGACACGCCGACGACCGGCCGTTATCTCCTGGCGGGACAGGACGTCTCGCAGCTGGACGACGATGCGCTGGCGCGGATCCGCAACACCAAGATCGGGTTCGTCTTCCAGCAGTTCAACTTGATGCCGCGGATGAGCGCGCTCGCCAACGTGCAGCTGCCCCTCATCTACAGCGAGCGCCCGCCCCGGGAGCTCCCTCGGATGGCCCTCGCGAAGCTGGCCGCCGTCGGGCTGGGCGATCGCGCGAACCACCGCCCCGCCCAGCTCTCCGGCGGCCAGCAGCAGCGCGTCGCGATCGCCCGGGCCCTCGTCAACGATCCGGTCCTCTTCCTGGCCGACGAGCCCACCGGCAATCTCGACACGCGCACCAGCGTCGAGATCATGGCGATCCTCCAGGAGCTGAACCGGAGCGGGATCACCATCGTCCTCGTCACGCACGAGGAGGACATCGCGCGCTATGCGCGGCGCATCCTGCACTTCCGGGACGGCGAGCTGATCGA
This sequence comes from Candidatus Eiseniibacteriota bacterium, assembly GCA_041483195.1. Taxonomy (GTDB): domain Bacteria; phylum Eisenbacteria; class RBG-16-71-46; order RBG-16-71-46; family RBG-16-71-46; genus WS-2. The sequence continues at coordinate 626 of JBGPFC010000069.1, read as the reverse complement.
GGACGAGCCGGTCGCGGACCCGATCGACGCCCGCGTCGTCCTGGCGAGCGGTGTGCGCACCCTGAAGCAGCCATGACAGTCCGGTCCACCGCCCAGCTCGCCTTCGTCGCGCTCGCGGCCAACAAGGCGCGCACCGCGCTGACGATGCTCGGCGTCATCATCGGCGTGGCGGCCGTCGTGACGATGATGGCCGTCGGCGCCGGGGCGCAAGCGCGGGTCGAGGAGCAGATCCGCAGCCTCGGCTCCAACCTCATCATCGTGCTGTCCGGCTCGATCACGGCGAGCGGCGTGCGGCTCGGCGCGGGCAGCCAGCTCACGGTCACCGAGGACGACGCGCGGGCGATGGAGCGCGAGATCGACAGCGTCCAGGTTGCCGCGCCGACGGTCCGCGGCGGCGTGCAGGTGATCGCGGCCAACGCGAACTGGTCCACCGCCCTCTTCGGGGTCACCCCCGCGTTCCTGGAGGCGCGCGACTGGACGATGGTGGCGGGCCAGCCGCTGACCCAGGAGGACGTCGACGGCGCCACCAAGGTGGCGCTGCTCGGCCAGACGGTGGCGCAGAATCTCTTCGGCAGCGCCGACCCGATCGGTCAGGTCATCCGCGTCAGGAAGGTCCCCCTGACGGT
>JBGPFC010000068.1:0-7226 GCA_041483195.1 Candidatus Eiseniibacteriota bacterium | reverse complement strand
TTCATCGGGCGCGAGGACGCGCTGGCCCGGCTGTGGGCGGCGTTCGAGCAGGCGCGCTCGGGAACGGGCGGTGTCGTGCTGCTCGCCGGCGAGCCGGGGATCGGCAAGACGCGGACCGCCGAGGAGTTCGTGGCCGCGGCTCGCGTTGCCGGAGCGCGCGTGCTCTCGGGCTGGTGTCACGAAGGCGAGGGCGCACCCGCGTACTGGCCGTGGGTGCAGGTGCTGCGCAGCTTCGCGTCGGAGCTCGGCGAGCGCGGCGCGCCTCGCGCCTCGTTCGAGGAGATCGCGCGGCTCGTGCCGGAGCTGGCCGGGGAGCCGCTCGCGCGGCGCGCGGCGCTCGTGGCCGACGGCCCGGAGGCGCGCTTCCGGTTCTACGACGGAGTTGCCGCGTTCCTGCGCGCGGCCTCGCTGCGCGAGCCGCTGGTCGTGTTTCTCGACGATCTCCACTGGGCGGACACTTCGTCGCTCGGCTTGCTGGCGTTCGTCGCGCGCGAGATTCGCGAGTCACGCATGCTGATCGTCGGGACTTACCGTCCCGAGGACGCGTCACGCCCCGCGCTCAGTCAGGCGCTCGCCGAGCTGGCGCGCCGGCCCGAGCACGAGCGGATCGCGCTCGAGGGGCTCTGTCGCGAAGAGGTCGCGCAGTTGGTCGCGCGCAGCGGGCGAGTCGATCCGGAACCCGCGCTCGTCGACGCGATCTGCGAGCGCACGGACGGCAACCCGTTCTTCATCCGCGAGCTGGTGCGCATGCTCGAGGCGGAGGGTCGGCTCGCGGGCTCGGACAGCCGCAACGCGTGGAAGAGCGCGATCCCGCCCGCGGTGAAGGACGTGATCGCGCGGCGGCTCGCGCGGCTCTCGGCGGAGAGCCGCGAGCTGCTCGGCGCGGCGGCGGTGATCGGCCGCGACTTCGCGCTCGACGTGCTCGAGCGCGCGAGCGGAGTCACTCGCGAGGCGATGACGAGTCAGCTCGCCGAGGCGGAGCGCGCGCGCGAGATTCGCCCGCATCCGACCGATCCGCAGAGCTTCCGCATCGTGCACGCGCTGATCCAGGAGGTGCTCTACGAGGACCTCGGGGCGGCACGCAGGCGCGCGCTGCACCGGCGCGTGGCGGAATCACTCGAATCACTCGTCTCCGAGCGCCTGGATCCGCCGCTCGCCGAGCTGGCGCACCACTGGTGTCTCGGCGCCTCCGCCGAGGATGCCCCGCGCATCGCCGACGCGAGCCTGCGCGCGGCTCGCGCCGCGCTCGCGCGCCTCGCCTACGAGGCCGCGGCGGCGTTGTGCCGCCGCGCGCTCGCGACCCTCGACGGCTTGCACGCGCCGGCGCCCGAGGCGCGCTGCGATCTGCTCACGGTTCTGATCGAAGCGGAGTTCGATGCAGGCAACGGCCCGGCGTGGCGCGAGGCCCTGAAGCAGGCCACCGAGATCGCGCGCCGGATTCACCAGCCGCAGCGCCTCGCGCACGTGGCGATCCACGTCGGAGAGATGGTCACGGGCGTGGTCGATTGGCAATCGGTGACACTCTACGAGGAGTCGCTCGTCGCCGTCGGCGGTAGCGACGAGACACTCCGCGCAGAGCTGCTTGCGGGGCTCGCCTGCGCACTGTACTGGTCGCCGTCGGACCGAGAGCGCGTGCGGGCGCTCGCCGACGAGGCACTCGTGCTCGCGCGCCGGATTGGGAGCCCGGAGCTGCTCGCGGCGGTTCTCTACAGTCGGCACCTCTCACTCTGGACGCCGGACTCACTCGCGGATCGCATGGCGACCTCCGCCGAGCTGCTCGAGATATCGGAACGCCAGCGCTCCCGGACCTGGATGCGCCACGCGCATCAGCACCATCTGCTCGACGCGCTCGAGAGCGGCGACGGAGCCGCCGCCGAGCGCGACCTCGCGGCGATCGATCGCCTCGGCGCCGAGCTGCGCTTGCCGGGCTCGATCCTGCCCGCGGGCGGTGCGCTGCGCGCGCTCCTGGACGGCAGACTCGAGGAAGCCGAGAGACTCGCGCGGGAGCGCTTCGAGCTGATCCAGCGCGCGGGCTTCTCCGACGCCGCCATGTTCTACGCGATCCGGCTCGCCGGCGTTCGCCGCGAACAGGGCCGGCTGGGCGAGCTCGAGTTCGGCCTGCGCGCGATCGCGGAGCAGCTTCCGAACATGCCGACCTGGCGCGCGACCCTCGGGTTCCTCTACGCGGAGGACGGGCGCGAGGAGCCGGCTCGCGCCGAGCTCGAACGGCTCGCGAGCAAGGACTTCGAGGATCTGGCGCGAGACGCGTCGTGGCTCACGACCGTCGGCTTGCTCGCCGACGTCGCCGCGTTTCTGGGTGATGCGCCGCGCGCGCGCCTGCTCGCTTCGCTGCTCGCGCCCTACGCGGACCGTGCGATCGTCGTCGGACCGTCGCTCTCCGTGCCGAGCTCCGTCGCGCGGACGCTGGCCTTGGCGGTGGCCACTTGCGGTGACTTCGCGGGCGCCGAGCGCTACTTCGAGCAGGCGCTGGTCACGGAGCAGCGGCTCGGAGCGCGTTGCCTGCTGACGCGGACGCGACAGCAGTACGCGGCCATGCTCCTCGAGCGCGGCGCCGCCGGCGACCGAGACCGGGCCCGAGCGCTCGCCGCCGAGGCGCTCTCCGCCGCGGAGTCGATCGGCATGAAATCCGTCGCGGCGCGGGCGCGCGCGCTTGTCGAGGAGCTGACGGGCGTGATTCCGATCCGCCGCAAGCGCCGCCAAGACGGCTGACGGCTGGCTGAGACTCCGCCGAGCGAATGCTGAGGGAAGGCTGAGGCAGCGCTGAGGACTCGTCCCGAGTCAGCGCGCTAGCGTGCGGGCATGACACGCTACTCACTTCTGGCAGTCACGTCGCTTTGGCTCCTCACCTCCGCAGCGCTTGCCGACGCGCCCGCGGACAGCACGCCTCCGGGCGTCACGCAGAGCTGGCTCGACGCCGTGAAACGAGACATCAATGCGCGCGAGTACCAGTTCTCGGCCGCGGTGGACGGCGCCTACTCCGCGCCGAACCGCGCGCTGGACCTGCGCAGCCGCGTCGCGGCCGCGGGCGTCCGGGTGGTCTCGCGGACGAAGGGCGAGGAAGCGTTCAAGCTCGAGCTTCGCCTGGCGCGTGCGGGGCGCGAGGGCTCGCTCGCCGACATGCCCGCGGGCAAAGCGGAGCTGCGTGGCGAGCGCGTCGAGATTCGCCGCGTCGGGCTGCAGCTCGTCGAGTGGTACACGAACGACGCGCGCGGGCTCGAGCAGGGCTTTACGATCACGGCGCGGCCGGCGGGGGACGACTCCAGCGGCCGCCCTTTCGTCCTCGAGCTCGCATCCGGTGGCTCGTTGCGACCGATCCAGCGCCCGCAAGACGGCCGCATCGTGTTCGTCGACGCGGCCGGCGCGAGCCGGCTCTTCTACGGCGGACTGGTCGCGCGCGACGCGACGGGCAAGGAGCTCGAGTCACGGCTCGCGGTCGCGAATGGCCGCGTGCAGATTAGAGTCTCGGATGAAGGCGCCGCGTATCCGGTCACGATCGACCCAGTGATTCAGCCCGCGAGCTGGAGCCAGGAGTCCAACGTCAACAGTGGGCTCCTCGGGACGTCGGTCGCGACCGCGGGCGACGTGAACGGAGACGGCTTCAGCGACGTGATCGTCGGCTCGCCAGGGGAGCTCTCGAACACCGGCAAGGCTTATCTCTACCTCGGGCATTCGACCGGGCTCGACACGATTCCGATCTGGACGGGGCAAGGCTCGGCTGCCGGCGACAACTTCGGCGCCGCGGTCGCCGCCGCCGGAAACGTGGATGGCGACAGCTTCGGCGACGTCGTGATCGGCGCCCCGAATGCCGGTGTGGGTGGCTACATCCGCGTCTATCACGGATCCCTTACCGGTGTGCTCGTGAGTCCGGTGACTCTGACTCAGTCGAACTGTTTCAGCGCGCCCAGCGCGACTCACTTCGGCGCCTCGGTCGCGACCGCAGGCGACGTCGACGGCGACGGCCTCGACGACGTGATTGTGGGCGAGCCCGGAATCGTCATCGACCCGTTGACCCGTTCTGGCGCCGTGTGCATCTACCGCGGCGTGCTCGGCACCGGGCCCTCCGCAGGTTCGAAGTGGGTCATCACTGCGCCGACTACCGCGCCAACCGACCAGTCATTCCTGTTTGGCGCGTCCGTGTCGACGGCTGGCGACGTCAACGGAGACGGGATCGCGGACGTGATCATCGGCGCGCCCGCCGCACATACCGTGGCCAGCGGCGCCACCTCTGTCGGAGCCGCTTACGTCTATCTCGGGTCCGGATCCCCGGGCGTTGGCCCGGTGGTGCCCGCGGTCTCGGTGCTGACGGGCGATCTCAGCTCCGACTTCGGCAGCTCCGTCGCCAATGCCGGGGACATGAACGGCGACGGCTTTGCGGATGTGCTCGTGGGCGCGCCTCACGACAATGGCTTCGCCAGCAATGCCGGCGCGGCCTACATCTTCCTCGGCTCCTCGACGGGCATCGCGACGACACCTGGGCTCTGCGGTTACTCCACGGTCCCCGCGAGGTATTGCGAGGTGGGCCTCACCGCCAACGCGCGTCTGGGCGCGTCCGTTGCCACCGCTGGAGACCTGAATGGCGACGGCTATGCCGACGCCGTCTTCGGGATGCCGGGGTGGTCCTACACGGGGGGAACCGGAGGCCTGTATCTCGTGTACGGCAAGAGCGACGGTGGCTACATCACCGCCACCTCGGAGATCATCACGACGGGTACGTTCGGGAACCTGAGCGAGTCAGTCGCGACTGCAGGGGATACCGACGGCGACGGCTTCAGCGAGGTCCTGGCCGGAGCGCCCTACTTCACGAACGGTCAAACCTTCGAAGGACTCGCGGCTCTCTTCAAGGGCTCCGGCAATCCGCCACAGACCGTGACGGCTTGGAACTTCTCTGCGAGCAATTCAGGCCGGATCGGTGACTCGATCGCCACCGCCGACGTGAACGGCGACGGCCGCTGGGACATCATCGTCGGAGCCCCGGGCTTCGACAGCGGACTCACGGACCAGGGCGCCGTGTTCGTGTTCAACGCGCCGCAGTCGGTACTGTCCTCGGCTCCGCCCCCCAGCCCCAGCCGCTTCTACCTCGGCAGCGCTGCGGGCGCAGAACTCGGCCAGTCGGTGGCGAACGCTGGGGACATCAACGACGACGGGTTCGAAGACGTGGTCGTCGGCGCACCCGCGATCAGCCACGCGTACCTCTTCCTCGGAAGCGCGAGCGGCCTGCCCGTTTTGGCGAGCCAAGATCTCCCCGCTCCGAACGCTGGAACGCGCTTCGGCCAGTCGGTGGCTGGCGCCGGAGACGTGGACGGGGACGGGCTCGGAGACGTCGTGATCGGCGCGCCCTTGGATGAGACCTCGGCCGGGCTCGCCGACGAGGGCGTGGCTCGGCTGTATCTCGGGACTGGCAGCGGTGCCCTCGTCGCATCGACTTGGTCCGCGCACTCCGGGCAAGCGGGAGCGCAGTTCGGGGCGGTGGTGGCGGGCGTCGGCGACGTGAATGGCGACGGCTTCTCGGACGTGCTCGTCAGCGCTCCGGCTTACTCAGCGCAGTTCGGAATCTTCGGCACCGACATCGTCGGCCTGGTCCAGCTGTTCAAGGGCGGCGACCCGGCGGGACTCGTCACGACGCCGGCCTGGACCATCGCAGGCAGCGGCACGATCACGCACCACAGCGTGCTCGGTGCAGACCTCGGATATCTCGGAGACGTCGACGCGGACGGATTCAGCGACCTCTGGATCCGATCGAGCGTCACCGGCTTCGGCGGCGCGACGAGCGTTGCCGTCTACCGCGGTCAAGCGTCAGGCGTGCCCGCGCTACTGACGAGCTTCGTCGGACTCACGGCCGCGGGCGGAGACGTCAACGGCGACGGGAAATCGGATCTGGTCGTCGGTGACTCCGGCGCGCTCGCGGTGAAGGTGTTTGCGGGACCGCTCACTTCCCCGACGCCAATTTGGACGAAGACTGGCGCGGCAAACAGCGAGTTCGGCGCTCGAGTCGCGACTGGGGACGTCAACGGCGACGCCGTCTCCGACGTGCTCATCGGCGCGCCCGCCTTCGACAACTCGTTCCCGGATGCGGGCCAGGTCTCGCTCTTTCTCGGGAATCTCCTCAACTTCGACGACGGGATCGCGGTGACGCCTTTCCAGGTCGACGGAGCCTGCTTCCTCTGCATCGTCCGGAGGGTCTCCTTGCTGGGACGGCCGACGTCGTCCCCGCAGAATTTCTTCTTGTCCGCGAGCGCGAAGAGTCCGGCGGGCTCGGCGCTGCTGCGACTCCAGTCGGAGGTGAAGCCGCTCGGGTCTCTGCTCGATGGCATCGGGATCGTCAGCAGCGCGCCCATCGCGGCCATCGGTGCTAGCCCGGTGGGGATGAGCAGCAGCACGTTCTCTCTCCCGCCGGGGCCCCCGCTGCACTGGCGGCTGCGCATCGCCAGCAGCAATCCGTTCTTCCCCAACTCACGCTGGATCTCGCTGGCCGGCAACGGACCGAACGAGAGCGACCTGCGCGGCCCCGCGGATCGGGACAGCGACGGCCATGCTGACACCGCCGACAACTGCCCGACGCTGGCGAATGCCGACCAGGCAGACGCCGACTTCGACGGCGTCGGCGATGCCTGCGACAACTGCGTGAACGCCGCGAACCCGCGAGTCACTCCCGACTCGGCCACTTACCTGTCCGCGAATTCGTGGGCCACGCTCACGGGTGGCCAGCGCGACGACGATCACGACGGCTATGGCAACCGCTGCGACGCGAAGTTCTCCGGTACCGGCCTGGTCGGTAACACTGACGTCGGCGAGGTCCGGGCCGCGAACAACAAGGCCCGATCGCTCGACCAGTGCGGTCCCTCGGGTGCTCGGCCCTGCGCGATCTACGACCTGAACGAGACCGACTCGCTCATCGGAGCAGGCGACACGGGAATCGCGCGCCAGCTGGCCAACAAGCTGCCGGGTCCGAAGTGCCCGAGCTGCCCACTGCCCTGCGAGGCCGGCTCGGCTGGAACGTGCGGCGCCGTCCCCTGAAAGGCAGACGCCCCGACAATCGTACGCAGCTCACATACCCCTGGGCGGCGGCCTCCGATCCATGATTCCAAGGCGCAGTGAATCCGGAACCCCGAGGGCCACTCCAAACGACGATGCGGATCGCCGCGTTCCTGCTGACGCTCGGGGCGGCGGCTCTGTGCTCTGCGCAGACGCGGTTGCCCAACCGCATC
>JBGPFC010000067.1:0-9446 GCA_041483195.1 Candidatus Eiseniibacteriota bacterium | reverse complement strand
GGTGGAAGACCGGAGCGAGCAGCTCGGGGCGCTTGAGCCAGTAGCTGGTGCGAAAGGTCTGCTCCGAGAAGTGACGCCGGCAGTGACAACACTGGAAACGCTGGACCCGGCGCGGCGCCGCGGCGCGCGCAAAGAACCCGGTGCGCTTCCAGCGCCAGGCGGCGCGCGGGCCGCGATGAAACTCACAGCCGGGATTGGGACAGAAGGGGGGCGATCGGGGGCTCGCGATCGGCATGCCCGATCACTTCTGCATCCCCCGCGCCAGCTGCATTCTTCGGAGCACAACCCTCAGTGCGCAGTCGTGTCCTTCGCGCCACCGAAGAAGCCCTTCAGGATGTCGCCGGCGGCCTGCCGCAGCGTGGGCGTCGCGACGCGCGCGCTGTCGCCGGCCGCGGGCTTCTGCGAGTTCAGCAGCGCCTCGCGCGCCTGGTCCGCGAGCCTCGCGCGCTGCGCGTCGAGCAGCTCGGACGCGCGGCCCGCGAGCCGCGAACGCATCGCGTCCGGATCCCACGCCACGCGCGGCGCCCGGGCCGGGCCGGTCACGCGGAAGTCGAGCAGCATGCGGCCCTGATCGTCGGCGAGCGCGCCCGCCGCGAGCGCCCCCTTCGCCCCGAGGCGCGCGACCGCTTCGGGCGGGAGCGTCGTGCTCACCGCGTAGTCGAGCGCTCCATCGAGGCCGATCGCGCCGCTCAGCTTCCACTCGCCGTTGTTGCCCTTCAGCGTGACCGCGTCGGTGACGACGCGCCCGTGCTCCACCCGGAACGGGAGCTTCATGTCGTGGAAGGTCACGCTCTTGAACGCCGGGATCTTCGTGAAGGCCGCGATCGCGTCGAGCGACGGGCCGGGGCCGAGCGTGCCGTTCGCGAGCGCAGCCAGTCCGACCGCGGTCAGGCTGCGCTTGATGTCCTCGGGCGTCAGCCCCTGTCCCGAGAAGTCGAGCGTCGTGTTGAGGGCGCCGTGCAGCAGCCCCTTCGCGGGCGTCCACGCCGAGAGCAGCCGGTCGGCCTCGACGCTGTCGACCGTCGACTTGACCACGTAGATCGGGCGCGCCGCGTCGCGGAGGTCGAACCTCGCGGTGCCCTTCACCGCTCCGCCGTATCCGTCGAGGCCGAAGCTCGGCACCTCGAGCACTCCGGGGCTGAGCGCGAGGTTCGCCACGACGTTCGTCACGTCCAGCTTCTGGTTGATGAGCCGCGCGATCTCGACGCGCCCGGCGCCGCGCGCGTTGGGCAGGAGCGGCGCGCCGGGGCCGGCCGGCAGCAGCTCCGCGAGGTCGAGATGGGGCGAGCGCAGCGTGAAATTCACATCGGAGGGCGGGACCGAGTCGGGCTTCGCCATCAGCGCGAGCGGCCGCGCCACCGTCGCATCGAGCGTGAACGACGAGGCGCCGGCCTGCGCGGTGAGCGCGCTCACCGTGGCGCGCTCCTGCGAGAACGCGAGGCTGCCGCCGATCTTCTCGACCTTCTTCGGCAGCGACGGCGATTCGACGCTCACGTCCGTGAGCCGCGCCCGGCCATCGAGCGCGATCGTGCCCGGATCGCGCGCGCGGCCCTGCCCCCGCACGTCGACCGCCGCACGCCCGCCGAGCTTCGTATCCTTCGGCGCCACCAGCGGCCCCACCGCGGCCAAGTCGAGATCGCCGTCCACCGTGAATCGCACGTACGGATCGGCGAAGCCCGTCACCACGAGCTGCGCCCGCACCGGCTGTCCCGAGACGCGTGCCGTGAGGTCGCCGATGCCGAGCGAGTCGGGCGCGAGCCGCGCGGTGAACGCGATCGCGTCGACGCCGGCCGGGGCGCCCGGATACCGCAGCGCTCCCTTCGTCACGCGCACCACGCCGGTGAGCGTGGGCGGCCGCGGGGAGCCGAGCCGGCCGCGCACCGCGAGATCGAAGTCGAGCATCCCGCCGCCGCGCACGCCGCTCAGCGCCTTCGCGTCGGCGGCCGAGAGCGCTGCGAGGATTTCGCCCAGATCGAGGTTGCGCCCGCGCGCCGTGAAGTCGAGCGCCGCGTTCGGCCCCGGATCGTTCATCACGCCGCTGAACGCGACGTCGGTGCGGCCGAACCCGAGCGCGAGCCGCTCGAGCGCGAGGCGTCGGGTCGCGGCGTCGTACTTGCCGCGGTGCTGGATGCGCCACTCGATCTTCGCGAGCGACTGATCGAGCTCCGAGAGCCGCGCCGCCGAGAGCGGGCCGAACGCGAGGGCGCTGATCCGCGTTTCGCCGCCGGTCGCGATGCGCGTGCCGCCGCGCTCCAGATCGAAGTCGAGCGTCGCGCTGACGTGGGCGGCGATGCGGCGGCGGCTCTTCAGGTCGTCGATCAACACCCGCGCGCCGTCGATCACGAGCGCGCGCACCGAGAGATCCATCGGCGCGGCGGCGGGTTTGCCAGCGGCGCCCGCGGGTGGCGCGGCCGCGAGCCCGTCGAGGTTGGTGCCCCCATCGGCGCGCAGCACCAGGTGGAGCGCCGGCCGCTCGAGCGCGAGGCGGCGCACCACGACGCGCCGCACCAGCAGCGCCGCCACGTCGAGATCGAGATGGAGCGTCCCGGCTTCGAACGCCGCGCCGTTGGCGAGGCCGCCCGGCTCCGCGAGCCGGAGGCCGCGCACCGTGATGCGCACCGGCGGCCAGAGGCCGATCGTTGCGTCGTCGAAGCGCACTTCGCGGGCGAGCGCCGAAGAGAGCTGCGCCTGGACCAGCGCGCGCACCCTCGCGGGCGGGAAGAAGATCGCGAGCGCGGCCCACGCCGCCCCGATGACGACCACCAGCGCGATCGCCAGCGCGAGCAGCAGGCGGCCGGGACCTTTCGATCGGGGCTTCGTGTTCATGGGCCGCGCATTGTGCCACAGCCCCGCGGCGAAGAGGAGTATCCTTGTTGGCGCTGCGTGCTCGCCCGCAACCCCTCGACCCCAGCGGGCGCCGCAGGCATTGCCGCGCCCTCCGGAGGTTCGCCGTTTCATCGGTCGCGGGCGGTTCGCGCAGGATGGGCCGCCGCCCGCGTACAGGTTCTTGAGGAGAAAGGCCCCATGCGATCCCCAGTGCTTCGCTCGCTCGCGCTCGTCGTGTCCGCGCTCCTGATCTTCGCCGCCGCCGGCTGCAGCAAGAAGGCCACCAAACCCAAGCCGGGCGGCACGGCGGGCCCCACGACGTCGCAACAACTCGCCGCCGCCGACAGCATCCTCGGCGTCATCCTCTCGCAACAGTCGAGCGGCCAGCCGACGCGCCCCTCGGATCTCGACTTCAGCACGCCGTACAACACGTACCAGAGCATCTACCAGTCCGACCCCGGCAACCATCACGCGCGCTTCGGCCTCGCGGTGCTGGGGCTCGCGTCGCTCACCACCAACACCGAGGTGAACGCCGCGTTCGACGAGTGGAGCAGCTACCTCGCCTCTCACACGCCGTTCGTGAGGCCCGGCGCGCCCGCGCCCGCGACGCGGCCGCTCGGCATCCCCGCCGGAATCTCGAACTCGCGCGAGGCGTTCCGGCTTCCGTACCGGCTGGTGCCGCTCTCGCTGCTCGCCGAATCGCGCGCGGCGCTGATCGCGAACGACCCGCAGATTTCGCGGACGCAGGCGATCATCCGCGACCTGGTGCTCCCCAAGCTCGACCAGACCATCGTGCACCTCGACGCGCTCGCGGCCGGCGACACGTTCCAGTTCATCGTGACCCCGGCGATGCAGGGCGACCCCGACGCCTCCCCGGTCGAGATCGACGTGACCGATCTGCTGGCGATGCGCTCCGCGTGCAACCTGCTGGCGTCGCTGTGCAACATCGCCGTCGCATACAACCTCGGCTTCGCGACCTACGACAGCGCCGGCCTCTACGCCGGGATCCAGCCCGGAAGCTCATGGCTGAAGCTCGCGTCGGGGGGCGCGAGCCGCATGGGCATGGCCCAGGCGCGGCTCTTGAACTCGGTGGACGATCTGGGCGAAGCGATCACGTCGCTGGAGGCGGAGAGCGATCCGCAGGACGACGATCTCATCAAGATCGGGCCCCAGGGAATCCAGCAGGCGAGCGTGGACTCGGTCGTCGCGAACCTCGCCACCGTGCGCTCCGCGATCCTGTCGGGATTCACGCTCACCGAGGACTGGGACCACGACGCCGGAACGGCGGAGCTGCCGCTCACGCTGCGCGTGGACAAGTTGTTCACCAGCCCGGTGCCGGACTGGAAGGCGTTGCTGCCCGGGTACACCGGCAGCGTCACGAGCCGGCCGCACAACAGGTTCTATGCCCAATTCGTCGGGAGTCACACCGACAGCCTCGCCACGTTCACCGTGCCGAGCGCCGGCATCTACCAGGGGAACTACTACCTCGACGTGTACGGTGGCCAGGAACACGAGTACGTATACGGCGATGACCAGATCGTTGTCGGGCTCCGGGCGATGGTGCACACCTACTACCTGCACGTGCAGGCGATCTCCGGGTGGAGCGGGGAGTTCTCCGCGAGCGCCTACTTCTACGGGAGCCTCCTGTTCGCAACCAACCAGAAGGCGGTCGGGGCGTACGCCTCGTACAGCCTCGCGACCAGCTCCGTGGCGGTTCCGGTCATCACCTGGAACGCGAACGACGCCTCGCAATGGATCTGGCCCGATCCCACCTTCAACGGCCTGCTGCCCGGATTCTCCAGCTCGAACCAGATGCTCACGACGTTCGGCTTCGATCCCGCGGGGTGGAGCAAGGTGAACGTGCTCGACTTTACGCAGTGAGACCGTGATGACCGCCACGCGCCGCTTCGCGATCGCGATCGCAACCGGCCTCACCCTCGCCGCGCCGATGACGGCGCGCGCGGGGACGGCCGGCGCGATCTTCGATCTGCTGCGCCCCGGGAGCCGCACCGCGGTCGGCCTGGGCGGCGATCCGTTCCGCTCGCCGGCGCTCGATCAGTGCGGGTGGTGGGCGGAGCCCGGCTTCTCGCGAGACCCGCTCGCGCGCATCTCGGCGTATTCCGGCCAGCCGTTCGCGCCGCGCAGCGTGCCGGGCAGGGGCGAGCTGATCACGGGCGAAAGCTCGTGGCAGGGACTCGGCGCCTCGCGCATCGGGTCGCGCGAGCTGCTGTTCGCGGGGCGCCTGATCGAGCCGCGCTGGCGCGGGTCGTTCGGCGAGAGCGACGGCGCGCTGCGCTTCTCGAGCGCGGGAAGCCGCGCGGATGGAGCGCTGCGCGTGGAGTCGCTCGCGCGCGGCCTCAGCGTGCAGGTCGCGGGGCCGCTGTGGCACGACGCCGGCGCGCCCGAGGGCGGCGGCGCGGGCGCGGGGCTGCGCTGGCGCGCCTCGCCGTCGCTGCTCGCCCAGGCGAGCTGGTCGCGTTCGCGCGTGCCGGGCAACGCGAGCGTGAACGTCCGCGACATCCCGGTCGCGACCACGCTCAACCTGCGCTCCGAGCAGGCGCGCTTCGACGTGCGGGTCGCGGCTCCCGGGCGGATCGCGCTCGAAGGCGGCCTGTCGCGGAGCCGCTACGCGCCGCTCGCCCCGCGCAGCGCGGCGCTCGAGTACCAGGTCGAGCCCGGCGGCACGGGGCACGGCGCGCAGCTCACGCTCGAGGGCCCGCTCGCGCGCACCGTGACGGCGCTCGCGCGCGTGACACGCGCAGGGTTCGACGCCGGCGCCGATCTCTCGTGGGGCGGCGAGCGCTTCGGCGACGTGAACGTCGCGCAACTTGAGGCGCGCTCGCTGCTGCTCGGCGTCGAGGTCGCGCGCGCGGGCGGCACGCGCCTGCTGTTCGACGCAGAGCACGTCGCGGCGCGCGGCCGCGCGCACGGCACCGTCGAGTTCTGGCCGTTCACGCCGATCGAGGCCGACCTGCTCGCGCTGCGCGGGACCGCGCTGGTGCGGGGCAACGCGACGCTGAACCGGCTCCACGCCGGGATCGAGCGCGCCATGGGCAGGGCCTCGCGGGCGCGCGCGGGCCTCGGCTGGTACGACATGAAGACGCATGCCTCGATCGAGACCTGGCGTCCGCTGTTCCTGGTGTTCGGCCGCGCGGACGACCGGCTCGACCACCTCGACACCCATCGCGTCCAGCTCGGCGCGGTCTCGCTGGGCCTCGAACGCCGGATCGCGGGAATCGATGCCGGGCTCGGGCTCGAGCAGTTCGTGTTCGCGAAGTCGTTCAAGACGCACATCAACTGGGGAACGGGGCCGCCGTCCCCGAACGGAGAGCCCGCGCCGCCGCGCGCGAAGGGCTGGCCCGGCGGAACGCAGATCGAGCTGTCGCTCTCGCGCGGATTCTGAGCGCGCCCTCGCCGCCGCGCGGCCGATGCTCTAATGTGTGCGGCCTGGGAGCCCATTCGATGACCACTCCGATCGCACTCGCCCGCCTGCGCGAGCAGCGCCTGCTCGCCGTGATCCGCGCGCCATCGCAGCAGGCGGCGCTCGCGTCCGCCAACGCCGTCGCGAAGGGCGGCGTGACGCTGCTCGAGATCACCTTCACGGTGCCGGACGCGCCGCGCGTCATCGCCGAGTTCTCGGGGCGCGCCGACGTCACGATCGGAGCCGGCACCGTGCTCACCCCCGCGCAGGCGCAGGCCGCAATCGCGGCGGGCGCGGCCTTCATCGTCGCCCCGAACCTCTCGCGCGAGGTCGCGCGCATCGCGCTCGAGGCGGGCGTCATGTACATCCCGGGCGCCTACACCACCTCCGAGATCATCGCCGCCCGCGACGCCGGCGCGCACGTGGTGAAGGTGTATCCGGTCGGGGTCGCGGGCGGACCGCACTACATCCAGGTGATCCGCGATCCGCTGCCCGACATCCCGATGCTGGCCGCGGGCGGCACCACGATCGACAACATGATCCCGTTCCTGCGCGCGGGCTGCGTCGGCATCGGCCTCGGCGGCTCGCTCGCCGATCCCGCGCTCGCGACGGGCGGCAAGTTCTCGGAGATCACGCAGCGCGCCCGCGCATTCGTCCAGCGCCTCGCCGAAGCGCGCTCGATCGGACAGGTGCCGGCGGCGACATGAGCGGCGGACTGCGCGAGGCGCTCGCGCGGCTCGCAGCTTCCGCGCTGGTGGCCGCGACCCTCGCCGCCCCCGCGCGCCTCGCGCGCGCCGGCACCGAGGAGTTCTCGACCTTCGACGTCGCGACGCAGGAAGAAGACGACGAGAGCCTGCTGGATCGCGTGCTCACGCGCTCGCCGCACGCGTGGCGCGACGAGTGGGAGCACGCGCCGCTCGCGTTGCGCACCTCGCAGGGCTGTCTCACCTCGGGCCTCTGGTTCATCGACACCGATCTCAAGCTGCGCGCCGCGCTCGGCCACGGCGCGCGCCTCGGCGTGCATCTGCGGCAGTCGGAGAGCGACGAGGTGTTCTACGACTACATGGACTTCACGTTCCAGTTCCCGACGCGCTTCGGAACCCCGGGGCTGCTGGTCCGGCCCATGTACGACAAGAGCCAGCAGGACTTCGCGCTGATGTGGGACGCGGGACGCGACACCGCCGGGTTGTTCGTGCACGCGGTGTTCACCGTCGAGGACATGTTCAACAACCTGTGGGCGTTCCGGCAGACGCGTGTGGGACAGGCCTCCGAGTCGTATCAGCGCCATCCCTACGAGCCAGCACTCCTGGTCGGCGGCCGCGGCGACACGTGGCGCTTCGAAGTGTACGGGCAGTGGCTGACGCCATCGAGCAAGCGGCTGCTCGGATACTTCGCCTATCTGCCGCCGCGTGATGCGACGCTGTGGGGCGCGCTCGGCCACGCATCGCTCGAGGCGCGCGCGCTGGGCGTGAACTGGGAGCTGCGCGCCGGGAACCACCAGGCGCGCAGCACCGACCACCAGATCGACCTCACGACCGGCGACAACGCGAACTTCCGGCGCAAGTGGACCGGCGAGATCGCGGCGCGCCGCGCGCTGTGGCCGCGCGTCACGGCGGAGGCGCGCGGGCTCTACCAGGGACGGTCCGAGCGCTGGAGCGCGCCGGCCGGGATCGGCACCTTCGAGGCGATCGACCGCCTCCTCATGTTCGAGACGGCGTGGAACGCGACCCGGTCGCTGATCGTGCGCACCGGGATCATGCACGACCGGATCGGGATCGAACGATCCGGCGCCCAGCCCTACTTCACGTGGGACACCCGCAAGGAATCACGCGCCTACATCGGCCTGATCGCCCGCTTCGGCCGCGTCAGCCTGCAGGGGATCGAGGGCATCGAGCTCGACCACGAGCCCTACGACGTGTGGTTCGTCCACGACAAGGGATTCCTGCACATGCAGACGACGTTTTGAGGGTGGAGGGGCGCGCGTTCGATTTGCCGCGCGGCAGGCGGTCGAATTACCGGATCACGACCGCCCGCTTGACCAGCGAGCGATCCGCCTGCGTGAGCTTGAGCCAGTACACGCCCGGCGGCGTGCGGCGTGATTCATTCAGGCGAATGAGGTGCCGCCCCGCGCCGAGGTCGCCCACCTCGCGCTCGGCGAGCTGACGACCCGCGATATCAATCAGTTCGAGCGAGGCGCGCCCGGAGCGCGGCAGCGCGAACGCGACGTTGAGTGCACCCACCGCGGGATTGGGAAGCGCGCCTTCGAGCGTCAGAGCGAGCGCCGCGGGGACATCGACCCAGGTCTCGGCGCTGAATTGCTCGGTGCCCGATTCGATCCAGCCCAGCCGATACGAGTAGCGCTCACCTGCCGCAACGGTTCGATCTTCATACGCTAGCCGACCGCTGCCGTCGAATCCGGCGCGGCCGAGCGCGGACCACACATCTTCCTTGCCGCGACGATAGATCGTGGCGTCGGGCGTGCCGCCATCGCTGCGATGCCACGCAAGGGTGACACGATCGGGCAGCGTTTCGACACTCGTGAGCGAGATCAGCGTCGCGGTGGGACCGTCGCCGAGGTAACGCTGGGCGAAGATTTCGTTCGTGAGGTTGCCGATCGTGTTGTTCCACGCGACGATCGCTCCGGCGTTCGCGTCCCCGGTGATGACCATCTCTGTCTGCTGATACAGCCCCGAGGTGGAGTTCACGAGGCCAAGTCCCGAACTGGGCCACCCCGCAGCCAGAGTCCCCGTTGCGGTGAGATGCTGCACGAAGCCATGGTTGCCGCCACTGTTTGTCTGGGCCTGGAGCACGACGTACGCGCCGCCCGAGCCATCGGGTGCGATGCTCGGGGAAAACTGGAAGCCCGGGGTATCGCTCACCCGTTTTCCATTCGATCCCCAACCCGGCGCGATGGTGCCGTCGGGACGCAGCCGCTGTGCGTAGACCAGCGTCGGTTGATCGAGCGCGCTGTACCACGTGAGCAGCACACCCCCCGCGCTGTCAGCCGCGACGCTGTTGAGCAATTGTTGGCCGGGGAATGTTGCCACGGGGAATCCACTCGCGGGCCACCCGGGTGCGGCCGATCCATCGGCGAGAATCCGGATCGCATACACGTCGTCGTCGTAGGCCGTCGCGCCGTGGCTCGATCCCCAGCCGATGTAGGCGCCTCCGCCGCCATCGGGGACTACGCCCCACACGC
>JBGPFC010000066.1:0-9857 GCA_041483195.1 Candidatus Eiseniibacteriota bacterium | reverse complement strand
GCTCGGCCGCTCCGTGAGCTCGGGCGCCGATCACTCGGCGCAGGCGACACGGTTCCTGGCGCAGGACCTGCCGCTGTTCGTCTCCATCTTCATCTCGATCAACGCCGCGCTCTCGCTCATCGCGGTCATCTCGATCTACCGCGAGGGTGGCATCCTCAAGCGCCTGCGAGCCACGCCGCTGCGGCCGGCGGTCATCCTCGGGGCGCACGTGCTGGTCAAGCTGGTCTTCACCGGGATCTCGCTCTTGCTCATGCTCCTCGCGGGGCGGCGCTTCTACCCGGTGCCGCTTCACGCTCACGTCGCGGGCTTCGCGCTCGCGGTCGCCCTCACCACGGTGGCGATCCTGTGCATGGGCTTCATCGTCGCCAGCATGGTGGGCACCGCGAGGTTCGCGCAGCTGATCGGCAGCGTGATCTTCTACCCGATGCTGGCGGTCTCTGGCATGTTCGTGCCGCTTTCGTCGATGCCTCGGCCGTGGGCGCTGCTCGGCAACGTGCTGCCCATGTCGCACGCGGTCGCGCTCCTTCGCGGCGCGTGGGTCGGCGCGGGCTGGCTCGTGCTGTTGCCGCACCTGGGGGCGCTCGCGCTGACGATCGCGATCTGCTTGGGCCTGACGACGCGCGTCTTTCGCTGGGAGTAGCGGGAGCGAGGCACGGCCGGGGGCTCTTCCCCGTGAGCCGGGCGCCGTGGTCACGCTGCCCCCGGCCCGGGCGATGCCCCGTCGGTCACGAGCACGATCTTCCCGGTCACGCCTCCGTTTCCGAGCAACTCCTGCGCGTGTCTTGCCTCGGCCAGCGGAAATCGGTGCGCGATGAGCGGCCTGATCTTCTTCTGCCGAAGAAGCTCGAGCAGGGCGCTCAAGTCCTCTCGAAACATGGCC
Organism: Candidatus Eiseniibacteriota bacterium; assembly: GCA_041483195.1. Classification (GTDB taxonomy): domain Bacteria; phylum Eisenbacteria; class RBG-16-71-46; order RBG-16-71-46; family RBG-16-71-46; genus WS-2. The sequence goes on along the minus strand of JBGPFC010000066.1, from coordinate 8,977 downwards.
GGCTTCATCCGCTTGAGCGTCTGGATGCTGTAGGGGACCACTCGCTTCCGGCCGGGCAGCAGCCAGCCGCCGGCGATGTACAACGCGAAGGTGGCGCTTCCACGGAAGCGTTGACGACGACCCGGACGACCGGAAGCCAGACCCTCCCCGCGTATCGAGGAAGTGAGCCCATAGCCCACCACCTTCCCGCCGGGACGGAGCGCTTTGCGGGAATGCCAGAGGTGGGCACCTCCGATGGGATCGAAGACGACGTCCACGCCCTCGCCCGCGAGGCGGTGAATCTCCTTCACGAAGTCCTGGTTCTTGTAATCGATCGGGATGCCGCCCAGCTCGGTGACGGCCGCCGCCCCTCGCGACGAGCAGGTTCCGTACATCTCCAGCCCGGCGAGGCGCCCCAGCTGCAGGAGCGCCGTGCCGACCCCGCCTGCCGCGCCGTGAATCAACGCGCGCTGGCCCGGCCTGACTCGAACCGAACGATGCATCATCTGGTACGCCGTGATGTAGTTGAGCACGAGGCTCACGGCCTCGCCGGCGTCCAACCCGGATGGCACCGGAATCAGTTCACCTTGCGGCAGGCAGACGATCTCCGCGTAAGCACCATGGATCGGCATCGCGGCAACGATCTGGCCCGGTTCGATTCCAGAGACACCGGCGCCGAGCCGATCCACCACGCCGACCAGATCCCAGCCCGGTGTGAACGGCACGGGGGGAGTTTCGGGATGAATGCCCTCGCGAGCCATGACGTCGGGCAGGGAGACGCCGGCGGCCAGCACTCTCACGCGCACTTCACCGTTCTCCGGCTCGGGGGACTCCTCTTCAACCACCCGAAGTGCATCGGGCCCGCCGTAGTGAGTGACGATGATGCGCATGTGTCTCATGCGCCTGTTCCTCCCTACGCGGTCCCGCCCCGGAGCGGCCCCACTGCCGTGGGCGGCCGAATCCCCCGGAGCGTGAGCCACAGGCCGGTCGCGAGCTCGAAGAAGAAGATCGGGGTGCCGTAGTAGACGATCGTGACGACATTCGCGGCCTCGGGGAACACGATGAACGTGAACGCGCAGGCTCCCATGAGCGCCGACGCAAACACCCCCCAGGCGGCCAGCGCCTTCGGAATGAAGCCGGACTTGAGCCACAGCCAGCAGAACACCGTGCCGCCGAGCCCGGAGAACACCAGCCCCACCTGGTATCCGGCGCCGTGTGCGCTCATCGCGAGCCTCGCCAGCGCGTGCAGCCGTTCCGGCTCGAAGGCGTGGAGATAGTCGACGCCGCTCAGCAGGCGCAGAACGCTGAAGTCGTTGAGCGTGATTCCCACCAGCATCGTGGTCTCGATCATCCGCCAGAGGACCGCGAGCAGGGCCAGGCCGCGGTGGACCGGTTTGAGCGTGACGTAGAGCGCCGCGATCAGGACCACGTCCAGCGCGAAGACGCCCAGGTTGCTGGCGATCCCGAGGCGGAAGAGCCGCTCGTGCGCCACGATGTTCCGGGCGGTGTCGGCCGCATCGCTGGAGACCAGGCGTCCGAGGACGAAGAACTCCGCGAAGATCGCGGGCGGAAGGGCGAGAAGGTAGGTGAGCCCCACCACCCGTGCGGCGGTGCGCTGCGACGGCTCGATCGTGTCGATCGCCGCCGCTGCAGTCCCTGCCATCACGCCTCCGGCGCTCATTACGTGAGGCTCCCGGAGCGCGTGGGGTAGGGCGCGGGCGCCGATCGCACCGCCACACCCTTGATCAGCAGCCACAGCCCGAGGATCAGCTCGAACAACGCCATCGGGATCCATGGGACGATGGTCGCGGGTCCGTGCAGGAGGCCCAGCATCTCCAGCGAGAACTCCAGCAGGCCCAGGATCGAGGCCACGACGCCGAGCGAGGCGAGCCACACCGGGATGCTCCTCGCGCGCAGGAAGAGCGTTGCGAAGATCAGGTTGCCGACCGAGAAGCAGAGCGCGGCGGGGCCGGCGGTGCCGTTCATGAGCGAGGCGCCGAGCGCCTGTGCCGCCGCGGCGTCGGCGCCGGTCGCCGTGCGGCTCGCGATCGCGACCGCGAGCAGGTCCAGTCGGCTGCCGGTGGCGAGCGCGGCGATCACGCCCTCGGTCATGCGGCAGCCCACGGCGATGAGCGCCAGAGCGCGGTCCTGTTCGCGGGTGAGCGCGTAGAGCGTCACGGCCAGCACCAGCTCGCAGAGGAACTCGAGCAACAGCAGCAGCGCGGTCTCGCGCACGAGGGTCGCGTGCTGGGCGATGCTCGCGAGCCGGGCGGCCGTCCCGTCACCGGCGCTGGCCTGGTTGAAGAGGATCGTGCTGCCGAGCCCGGTCACGAAGTAGAGCAGGAACGTAAAGCCGGCGAGCCGCGCGTTAGCCCGGAGAGTCATACGTGATCCTGGCCGCGCGCTGCGGCGCGAACGCCGCGGTCTTTTCCATCATGTGCTGTCCTCCGGTCGCGCTTTACTGAGGCCGGCCCGACCCGCGATTCCGGAAGCATAGCCCCGGCGCGGGGCATCGCGAAGGCGCTTGCGACGAGATGCGGGCCGATGCGGACGAGCCACGCTGTGCGCGGACGAACGGCGATCCATCTTCGGCACCCACATCTGCGGATCGTTTCGCGCCGGCGTGAGGTACATTCGCCGGATGGCGCTGACCTCCGGCACCTCCGCCGCTCCTCCAGGTCCGCGTGGGCTGGCCCTGATGCTGGGCTGGCGCCGCGTGGCCTTCACGCTGACCCTCTCGACCCTCATCGCGCTGCCCCTGAGTTACCATTGGGAGCAGGGGCCGCTGGTCGGGCTCATCCGCGTGGTTCCCCTCGGATTCATGGCCATGCTGACGTTCGGTCTGTTCGAGCAATGGCCGAGGCGGCTGCCGCGATGGCTCGCGCGATGGGTCCTCCAGGTGCTGGGCGTGGCGCTGATCATTCCGATCGTCACGACGGCGATCTATGTTCTCAGCACCCCACCCGGCGCGCCGCGCTTCGACCAGGTCCCCAAGCGGATGGCCGGTTACACCGTGCTGACCGTGATCGGGCTGCTGCTTGCGCCGTGGGCGGCGCTGACGGCTCTGGTGCGGCAGAAGGATGCGCTGGCCCGCCACCAGGCGCTGTCGTTCGAGCTCGAGCGTACCCAGCTGGAGCGCCAGGCCCTCGACGCTCGGCTGAGCCTGCTGCAGGCGCAGGTCGCGCCGCACTTCCTCTTCAACACGCTCGCGAACGTGCAGGCCCTGGTCGCCGCGGGCTCGCCGCGGGCCTCCGAAGTGCTGGGTAGCCTGATCGCCTACCTGCGCGCGGCCGTTCCTCGACTGAACGATCCGGCGACGACGCTGGGACAGGAGACCAGGCTCGTCCAGGCCTACCTCGAGCTGATGCACATGCGGATGCCCGACCGACTGCAGTTCGCGATGCATGTCGACGAAGCGGCGCGAGCGCTACGCTGCCCGCCGATGACCCTGCTGACTCTGGTGGAGAACGCGGTGCGGCACGGTGTCGACCCGAGCGAGGAGGGCGGCCGCATCGAGGTCCACGTGCACCGCCGCGATGGCAGGTGCATGGTCCGAGTGAGCGACACGGGCGTGGGGCTGAGGCCGGCGGCCGACGGGCAAGGCACGGGCCTCACGACGTTGCGCGAGCGCTTGCAGCTCGCCTTCGGCGGCGATGCGCACCTTCGCCTGAGTGCGGTGAGCCCCCACGGCGCCTGCGCCGAGCTGGAATTCCCCGCGCAACCGACGGCGGACTGATGCGCGCTCGCCCGACCGCCCTGATCGCGGACGACGAACCGCTGCTGCGCGAAGCTCTGGCGCGCCAGCTCGAGCGTGCCTGGCCCGAGCTGGAGGTGGTCGCGCAGGCTCGCAATGGCCGCGAGGCTATCCGGCAGTGCGAAACACTTCGACCCGACGTCTGCTTCCTCGACGTGCACATGCCGGGACTCTCCGGCATCGAGGCGGCGCAGCGCATCGGGCGCAGCGCTCATCTGGTGTTCGTCACCGCCTACGACCAGTACGCCGTGCAGGCCTTCGCACAGGGAGCACTCGACTACCTGGTGAAGCCGGTGGAGGCGTCACGCCTGGACGACACCGTGGCGCGACTCAAGGACCGCCTGCGCGCTGCGCAGCCGGCGCCGGACATCGAACCGCTGCTGCAGCAGCTCGCCGCTCAGCTGGCAGCGCTGCAGAGCGGTGCGACCCCCGCGCCGCTGCGCTGGATCCATGCGCAGGTCGGAAAGACGCTGAGGCTGATCCCGGTCGAGGAGATCGATTACCTCCGCTCCGACGCGAAGTACACGCTCGTCGCGTGGCGCGACCCGCACGGTGATTCCGGCGAGGCCCTGGTCCGCACCCCGCTCAAGGAACTCGTCGCCCAGCTGGATCCCGCCCAGTTCGCGCAGGTGCACCGCGCGGTCGTGGTCAACCTGCGAGCGATCAGTCATGTCACCCGCGGTGACGAGACGGCCGCCATTCACTTGAAAGGCCGCAAGGAGGTGCTGACGGTCAGCCGCAGCTACCTCCACCGATTCCGCCAGATGTGAGAGGGCCCGCTTCGATGGCCCTCCCGATCCATTCGTGGAGCGCGGCCCGAAGCGTGATCGGCTGGACCGCCGCTCGTCCGCGCATGGCGTGTCTCGTCCGCACCAGCCCGCAGCTCGTCGCAAGCGCCTTCGCGATCCCCCGCGTCGAGGCCATGCTTCCCGATCGTGGCAGCCATCGGCCTCCTGGGGTCTGCCGCGATGATCCTGTGGCTGCAGTCTCCACCCGAGGAGTACTCATGGACTCGACCAAGAGTCTGGCCCGACGCGCGGGGCTGCTGTATGTGCTTGCAAGCTCCACCGCGCCGTTCTCTTACCTCTACGTGCCCGACACGCTCATCGTCCAGGGCGACGCCCTTGCGACCGCGGATCGCGTGCGCGCCTTGGAGGGCCTGCTTCGCGCGGCGATCGTCGGCGAGCTGTACAGCGCGACCCTGCTCGTCTTCGCGGCCCTGGCGCTGTACCAGTTGTTCAAGGGCGTCGATCAGAGGACTTCGACACTGATGGCCGTGATGATTCTGGTGTCGGTGCCGATCTCGTACGTCAATGCGCTGATCCACATCGCGCCGCTGGTTCTCCTCAAGAGCCCGGCGATCGCGGCGGTCCTCGATCCGCGCCAGGTGGCGGCCCAGGTGACGCTGTTCCTGCGGCTCCACAACTACGGCCTCGTCGTCAACCAGATCTTCTGGGGGCTGTGGCTGTTTCCGATCGGCGTCCTCGTCATGCGGTCGGGCTTCATCCCACGCTGGCTGGCATTCCCGCTCTTCTTCGCCGGCGCCGGTTACGTGCTCAACTCGCTCGGCATGCTCGTCCTGCCGCCTGCGCTGCGACGGCTCACGGAGAGCTTGCAGCTCCTGGGAGTGGGTGAGTTGCCGTTCTTCACCTTCTATCTGCTGATCTGGGGCGTCCGCGGACACGCCGTGGACCGACTCGCCGCGCTCATGGTCCTGACGCTCTTCGCGATGGGAATCGCGTCGGTCGTGTTGCTGATGTTCCACCGAATCGACGCAACCCAGTATGGCGCCCTGGTGCTGGCGTCTCTGGTCGTGGTCTTCGGACTCGTGATGCGCTGGCGGTCGGAGTCTTCGGCGGAGGCGAGGGCATGACCATCACCCCGGAACAGCGCAGTTACGCCCGGCTCGCGGGCATCATGATTCTCGTGCATATCGTTCTGGAAGTGGGCATCGGGGACAGCGTGACGATCATTGCCCGCGGGGGCGAGAGCTTCGCCGAAACCGCGCGCTTCGCGGCAGAGCATATGGTGCTCTGGCGCTTCTGCCTGCTGAACGTCGGGCTTTCCTGGATCTCGCTCGGCATCCTGGCCTACGCGTTGTACGTCGTGCTCGAGCCGGTGAACAAACGCCTCGCGCAGCTCGCGCTGATCCTGCGCCTCGGCGGGTCGTTCGTGGGCGCGGCCAGCCTGATGTTCCGCGTCGCGCAGACGCGGCTCTACCAAGCGTCGCCGACGGAGGGTCTGTTCACGACCGAGCAACTGCGCGCGCTGATGTCGCTGACCCAGCGCGGCGCCAATGCCGGCATCACGATCGCCTGGATGATGATGGGTGCGGGCTACGTGCTCTTCTTCCTGCTGTTCCTGCGATCCCGCTACCTGCCGCGCGCGCTGGCTGGCTTCGGCATCTTCACGTCCGCGCTGTTGGCCACCCTGTCCCTCGTGATGTTCGTATTTCCTGAGCTCACCAACGAGTTGAAACCGTTCCTGCTGCCCGCGCTTCTCACCGAGATCGTGACGGCCCTCTGGCTGTTGATCAAGGGCCTCCAACCACGAGCGACGGTAGAGGCGAGGGCATAGCGGCACCGCACACTCGACTCGAGCCAGAATGGAGGCACCGATGGACCGTCAAAGGCTGCTGTGGATCCTGGTGGTGGCCAATATCCTGCTGGCGGGCGCGTCGGTGGGAGCCGAGGGGTTCTTCGGCTGGACGCTGCCGCCAGCGCTCGCGGCGTACCACCACGCGCGCATCGTCGAATCCCCGTTGGCGAACCCGAGCGTCACGTTCCAGTTCGTCGTGCTCGCCGCACTCACGCTCTGCGCGTTCGCGGCATGGATCGGCCTGCTGAACTCCTGGCGGCTCGCGCGCCGGCTCTATCTCGTGTGCATGGCGATGTCCGTGTTCCGGGCGCTGATCTCGGGCCCGATGGTGGTGACGTCGGTCGGCGCTGCATTCCGGCTGATGAACGGACTGGTGTGCGGAGCGGTGCTCGCCCTCGTCTACTTCTCCGACCTCGCGCGTCGGTTCGAGGACGATCCGGCCGAACGCAAGGCGGCCGCGGGAATGCACCTCGGTCCGGGCGCGGGCTGATCCCGCCCGAGGGCGTCGCCGCATCGGCGCGGATGGCTCTTGATCGTGGGATCCGAAACCGCATCCGGTTTCAGGGGTATGATCGTCGGGCCTCGTGCCGCGAATCCGGAGGCGCATGGCCGCGCTGTTCGGCGAGCGGCGAAACAGGAAGGAGCGGACCATGCCCACGAAGCTCACGTGCCTTCGGTCAGGACTTGTCGGCAGCGTACTCTCGTCACTTGTGCTGCTTGGGATCTCGACGGCCCCGGCCGTCTCCGATCCGCGGTTGCTGTGGCACACCGAACCCCAGCACGGCTGAATCGCGGTTCCTCCCCGCGTGTCGGGGGACCATCTTCTTGTCGGGTTCTGCAACGGAGTGCTTCGCAGTTTTGATCGGAACACCGGAAAGCTCGAATGGGAGTACGACGTCAAGAAGGAGACCGGCGAGAACAGCTTCCACGCCGCCATGCTCGTGAGCGGCGACATGGTGATCGCCGCGACGGAGCTCACCACCGGAAGCGTCTACGGTTTTGCGCGTGACAGCTGCCGGGTGATCTGGAGGCGTCCGTGCGGTCCCGGGGTCTTCACCGACCTGGCCGGTTCCGGCGAACGGGTATTCGTCCACACGCTCCAGGACTCGGTCCTCTGTCTCGACCGGTCGACGGGCCGAACGATCTGGGCCTTCGCGGCGCCGGGCACCCGCGACTCCGCGAGCAAGGGGCCGCTTTCGCCCGCCGCGCGCAACCGACAGCTTTCTCCGGCGCTCGCCGGGGACAGACTGCTCTACGTCGACGACCAGGGCACGCTTCGCGCTCTGCGCGCGACCGACGGTGGCGTCGCGTGGGAACGACGATTCGAGGAGCCGGTCGTGACTTCGGTCTCACTCAACCGGGGGCTCGCGTACGTGGGCACCCGTGACAGGATTTTTCACGGGGTGGTTCCGGCGACCGGAGAGCCGAGGTCGCACCTCGCGGTTCCCGGGATGAACTGGCCTCCGCTCTCCTGTAGCGAGAAAGGCATGGTCGGCTGGGCCATCGTCGACACGGCGCTCGACGCAACGTGGCAGTTCGTCGCCTACGATCGCGACATGAGCCGGCTGCTCTGGATGAAGGCTCCACCGGACAGTGGCGCGGTCTGGGGCACGTTTCGACCGCCGATCGTGGGTCGCCTGGCCATCGCGGGGACCAATCACGGCCACATGCTGGCCTACGATCTGGAGAGCGGGGCCCTCGCCTGGGAGGTGCAGATCGAGGACAGGTCCCCCCGGAGCATCGTCGAGGATCCGGACAAGCCGGGACGCATCTACGTCGGGACCGGGTTGGGGACGCTGTATGCGTTCGACGGAGCCCGCGAATCCGGTTCCGCTCGGCGACGACCGTCCACTCGCTGATCGTCCAGTGGGCGACCGGGCTGCGGGCAGATCGAGCTGGCGCGATCGTGGCGTTTGTTGGCCAGAGGCGGGTTGGTGCGCCGAATCCAGAACGCGAGGGACCTGCTCGTTCGTTGGCGGCTGACCCGCGGAGCAGCGCGCCGGCGGGGCGAACTGGCCGGGATGGCGCCGCGTGCGCGAGCGGCGTGACCAGCTGCGTCATCCGCACTACGCCGCGCGGGAGCTGCTGGCGGCGCGGCCGAACGAGCTCTGGAGCTGGGACATCACGAAGCCGCTCGGCCCTACCAAGTGGACCTACTACTATCTCGACGTGGTGCTCGACGTGTTCAGCCGCTACGCGGTGGGCTGGATGCTGGCGCAGCGCGAGTCCGCGTCACTCGCCGAGAAGCTGATCGCCGAGAGCTGCGAGCGCCAGAAGATCTCGCCGGGGCAGCTCACCGTGCACGTTGGCCGAGGCGTTCGCGCGGCACCCAGAGCGGTTCCCGAAAGGGCGGCCGTCACCGAGGCCACTGCCGACTGCGGTCTGGATCAATCCGCCGAAAACGCGCAGCGACGGCGAGGAGGTCCGCGACGAACACTTCGATTGGCCAGAACCCGAACTGACGCACATTCGGCTACACCGAACTATCTACTACTCGGCAGGCATCCCTACATGCGCTGTTGCCGGTGGAAGTAGCCCTGAACCGGGCTAACCTTGCTCGCCTACCCCATCAGCGGTACTCTTACGTAATGCGACCCCTTCGGTATTCCATCAACGTCACATTGGACGGGTGCTGCGATCATCGGG
>JBGPFC010000065.1:0-10395 GCA_041483195.1 Candidatus Eiseniibacteriota bacterium | reverse complement strand
TGTACGTTCGTCACTTCTCCTCGCAGTGCGGCTTCCAACAAGCCCAGCCGTCGGGCTTCTCGCAGTGACATCGGTATGGGGTCCATGCCTCGGACCTAATCACAGCGGAGTTAACCCGGACATTTTCACTGCGGAACTACAGATCGCGTCGCGCGCGTTGCCGCACGCGCCAGAAGGTGGCAGCATCCCCCGCCATGTCGAACGCCGCCGCCGTCGTCCATTCGTCAGAGTACTTCTGCGACATCGGCGCGCACGTGTTCCCGGTCGAGAAGTTCGCCCTCGCGCGCGCCCAGCTCGTGGCCGACCGCGACCTCGCGGACGGCGAGATCCTGGTGCCGCAGCCGCCCGCGCGCGATGAGCTGTTGCGCGCCCACCGCGCGGAATACCTGGACGACCTCGAGCATCTGCGCTGGACCCCGCGAACGCGGATGTCGGAGCTGCCGCTCACCGCCGAGATCGTGCGCGCCTACCGGCTGGCGGCGGCCGGCACCACGCTCGCCGCGCGCGAGGCGCTGCGGCGCGGGGCGGGCATCAACCTCGGGGGCGGATTCCATCACGCGTTCGCCGACCACGCCGAGGGTTTCTGCTACATCAACGATCTCGCGGTCGCGATCCTGACACTGCGGCACGATGGACTGGTGCGGCGCGCGGCGGTGGTGGATCTCGACGTGCACCAGGGCAACGGGACCGCCCGCATCTTCCGCGACGACCCGGCGGTGTTCACCCTCTCCGTTCACCAGGAGGCGAATTATCCGGTGCCCAAGGAAGCGAGCGACCTCGACGTGGGGCTAGCCGACGGCACGGGCGACGCGGAGTATCTGGCGCGGCTCGACGCAGCGCTCGAGCGCGTGTGGGCGTTCGCGCCGGAGATCGTGCTCTACCAGGCGGGCGCGGACCCCTACGCCGAGGATCAGCTGGGCGGCCTCGCGCTGTCGTTCGAGGGCCTCGATGCGCGCGATCGTCGGGTGCTCGAAGGCTGCGCGGCGCGTGCGATTCCCGCGGTGGTGACGCTGGGCGGCGGCTACGCGCGCCGGATCGAGGACACGGTGCGGATCCACGTTCAGACCTGCCGCATCGCGATGCGGCTCGCGGCGGCGCGCGCGCCGGGTGCCGCGTGACGCGGGCGTGGATCGCCGACGGCGCTGGCGCGCGCGCCGCCGAGCTCGCAGACGCCCTGCGGGTCGTGCGCGAGGGCGGGGGGGCGGTGTGGATCGATCTCGATCGCGACGACGAGCTGGCCGCGCGCGCCGTGCTCGAGCCGCTCGCGGTGCACCCGCTGGTGGTCGAGGACGTGGTCTCGCACGTCAATCGCCCGAAGGTCGACAACTACGGATCGTATCTCTACCTGGTGGTGCACTCCGCGCGCTGGGACGAGGACCGGCCCACGCTGCGCGAGATCGACATCGTGCTCGGCGAGCGCGTCATCGTCACCTGCCACGACGGCAGCACGCGCTCGATCAGCGCGGCGCACGAGGTGGTGCCGCGGCGGCCCGAGCTCCTGGCCGGCGGCCCGTCCGGCCTGCTCCACTTCATGCTCGATCTGCTGGCGGACCACTACCTGCCGATCGTGGACCGCATCGCTGAAGAGATCGACGCGCTCGAGGAGCTGGTGTTCGAGGAGGGCGATCAGAACGCCGTTCATGCCCGCGTCGTGCGGTTGAAGCGCGGCATGTCGGCGCTGCGGCGCGTGATGGGCCCGCAGCGCGACACCGTGCTGGCGCTGACGCGCGACGAGTTCCGGCCGGTGCCCGCGGCGCTGCGCCCGTACCTGCGCGACGTGTACGACCGCCTCGCGCGCGTGTCCGACCTGCTGGACTCGTTCCGCGACGAGACCTCGACGCTGCTCGAGCTGCACGTCTCGGTGGTCTCGAACCGTCTCAACGAGATCATCAAGCGGCTCACGGTGATCGCGACGGTTGGCCTGCCGCTCACGGTGGTCACGAGCTACTACGGGATGAACTTCGCGCTCCCGGAGTACCGCTGGCCGCATGGGGGCTGGTACGCGATGGGCCTGCTGGCACTCACCGCACTCGGGACGTGGTGGTACCTGCGGCGCAAGCGTTGGAGCTAGCGCCCGCTCCCCGGTCGAAGGAAGGTCCGGCCGTAGTATGGAGGGAGGGGATCCATCCCACGTGACGCGTGTGAGGAGTTCACCTCGGGCGTACTTCCACGCGCCCTGCGACTCCCTCACCGCGCAGCCGGGATCGAGCACGCACGGCTCACCTCGCTCGTGAACACCGTGCCATCTCGCATGCCGGCAGACCGCGTGCAGCGTACGCGATCTCGGTTCGGGGGGCGGGTTCCCTGCCAAGGACGCCCGCCTGCCCAGCCGCAAATCAAGTGTGTTGCCGCCATGAGTCGCGTGTCAAGACATGATTCTCGGCGCGCGGCGGAGCGGCGCGGGATCAGCGCTTTCGCGTGGGCCCGGGCGGAGCGGGCGCGGGGTGCGCCGGCCCGATCACTTCGAGCTTTGCGTCGTCGTAGAAAACGCGGCCCGTGACCGGCGCGTCCCAGGCGAGCCACGCCCAGACCTCGAACGTGTCGGGAGGCAGGTCCATCTCGAGCGTCGTCGGCGACCAATCGGTGCTGGCTCCGAACCCCTGCCCCTGCGGAACCTGCCTCATGCCCCGCAAGGTGTGGGCGTAGATCTTCGTGTACGCGTTGCCGCGCAGGCTGTCGGTCTTGACCCAAGCGGTGAGCCGCACTCGCTTGCCCGCCAGCGCGCGATTGCAGATCGACTGGCACGCCCCGGCGCGCGTCTTGACGTACTCGCCTTCGCCGCTCGCGCATCGGATCGCCCGGCGGCCGCCGTGCACGACGGTGGATTCGGGATCGATGCGCATCCCGCGGTAGGGCGGGACCGAGAACTCCCAGTCGTTCGTGTCGCCTTCGAACGACGGATCGGCGAGCAGGTTCTCGCCCACCGCCGGGGCTTTCGCCGGAAGCGGGGCCTCGAGGGTGAGCGACGCGTCGTCGAAAATCACCTGTCCCGTGCCCAGCATGCCGCAGCGAACGAACACGATGTTGACGCTCGGTGGGCAGTAGACTCGCGCCTCGCGCCGGACCCAGTCGGTCTCGGGCGTCGTGAAGAATTCACGCTTCCAGCCGAGGTCGATCAGCGGGTCGTCCACGCCCTTGATGTTCAGCGTGTGCGCGGCCTCGTCGCGCCCCACGCCCCACACCATCGCCATCTTCGAGATGGTGTCGCGGTAGGCCTGCAGCAGGATGTACGCGCGCCCATCGAGGCCGTTGGTCCGGGTCCACACCGAGAACACGAGGTCCTTGCCCCAGGCTTCGCGGCCGACGAGCAGCTTCTGGCTCCAGTTGTGCCCCATCGGGAACAGCACGCTCAGGTTCGCGACGCTCACCGCGTAGGACCCGCCGTGCACCAGCAGCGAATCGCGCCCGAAGAACACGGTGGGCAGACCCGATTGCGTCGTGTCCCACGCGGCCGGCATCCACGGATGCTCGTGCGGTATGCCGGTGCCGAGCGTGTCCACCAGCGGCTGCTCGAACCCCGGGTTGCTGAGCAGGTTTCGCGGGGCGGATTTCGCGTGCGCAGCTGCGGCGATCAACGTGCACGAGATGATGGCGAGCAGCGCGAAGCGGAAGCGCGCGAGGCGCGGGCGGAGCATTCGGAACCTCTCTAAGGGCATGGGGAACGACCAGGCGAGATTCAGCGCAGCGATTATCCGGAGCGCCGCGACCGCGGGTCAAGCGGTTTCTCGCCCGATTGGCGCGCGCCCGAGCGCTCGGATAGATTTTGTGCTTCGAGATGTCACGAGCATGTTCTGAACCCGGAGCCCAGCCGTGAGCGAGTGGCTGTTCACATCCGATCTTCACGGCCAGACCGCGCTCTACGAGCAGCTGCTCGCGCTTGCCGCCGCGCATCCTCCGCGCGCGATCGTGCTGGGCGGCGACCTCTGCCCGCACGCCGGCGGCGCGGACGGCGTCGAGCGCCAGCGCATCTTCCTCGAGGGTTTCTTCGTGGAGTTCGCGCGGCGCCTGCGCGAGGCGGCGCCGGGACTCGACCTGCTGTTGTTGATGGGCAATGACGACTGGGCCGCCAATCACGACCTGCTCGATCGCCACGACGGCCAGATGTGGCGTGCGCTGCACGGGCGCGTGGTCGAGGTGGACGGCGTGCGCGTCGCCGGATCGTCCTGGGTTCCCATCACGCCCTTCGGGCTCAAGGACTGGGAGCGCTGGGAGGACGGCGCGCCGGAGTCGCCGCCGCGGCTCGACGGGTACGTGAGCCGCGGCGGCCGCATCGAGCCGCACGCCTTCGACGCGAACCGGCGCTCGCCCACGATCGCCGAAGCGCTCGACGAGCTCGCGGCGCTCACGCCGGCCGCGGAGACCGTGTTCGTGCTGCACTCGCCGCCGCGCGATACGCGCTGCGACATGATCGGCGCGCGCGTCCACGTTGGCTCGCGCGCCATCCGTGGATTCATCGAGCGCCGGCAGCCGCCGCTGGTGCTGAGCGGCCACATCCACGAATCGCCGCGGGTGTCCGCGTCCTGGCGCGACACCATCGGGCGCACGGTGACGGTGAACCCCGGACAGTTCGGCACCTCGCGGTTGTGCGGGGTGCGGTTCGACCCGGCGCGCATCTCCGAATCCCTCCGCCACACCGTGTACGAGTGAGCGGCGCGCGGCCGGGCTCCGCGCGTCGCGCGTGATCCCCGCGCCGGTGCCGCCGCCGTGGGTGCGCCCCAGGGTTTGGGGCGCGCCGTTCGCGCGTGATAGGCTCTCGGCCGGCCTGGGCCGCGCCCAGCGCTCCTCAACCGCTGCCGCAGGGGAATCACCATGAAAATCGCACCCGCCCCGCTCGCCATCGCCGCCCTGCTGTGCCTGCCCTTCGCGCCTCCCGCGATGGCGGGAGCCGCCGGCGAGGTCGGCTGGCTCAATTGGAATCAGGGCATGTCCGAGGCCGCGATCACCCACCGGCCGATCCTGGTGGACGTCTACACCGACTGGTGCGGCTGGTGTAAGCGCATGGACCGGGACGTGTACGCGCGCGATGACGTGCGCGAGTACCTGCGCGGGCACTTCATCGTCGTGCGCCTCAACGCCGAGGCGCTCGATGAGGCACGCTTCGAGGATCGCAACTACACGTCGCGCGCGCTGGCGCAGCGCTTTCACGTGAGCGGCTATCCGACCACCCTGTTTCTCAAGTCCAGCGGCGAGCACATCGTGAGCGTGCCGGGCTACGTCCCGGCGGATCGCTTCAAGCTCATGCTGCGCTACATCGGCGAAGACCACGTCGGCCGCGGCGAGAAGTGGGCCGATTTCGAGAAAGGCGCGACGTCCGCGCCGCGGCCCTAGCCCGCGCGCCCCTCCCGCGACGCATGAGCCTGCTCGACTCGGTGCGCGTGCTCGTGCTCGACACCGAGACCACCGGCATGAGCCCAGCGTCCGGCGCGACGCTGGTCGAAGTCGCGCGCGTCGCGGTCGACGGCGGGGCGATCGGCGAGACCTGGTCGAGCCTGATTCGGCCGGGACGCCCGATCCCGCCCGATGCGACCCGGGTCCACGGCATCACCGACGCGATGGTGGCGCATGCGCCAGAGCCGGCGCAGGTGGCCGCGGAGTTGCGCGCGGCGTGCGGCGACCTTCCGCTGGTCTTTCACAACGCGCCGTTCGATCTGCCGTTTCTCATCGCGCTCCTGCGCGCAGCGGGGCAGCCGCCGCTCTTCAATCCGATCGTGGACACGCTCGGCCTCGCGCGCGGCCTGTTCGGGACCGGCAGCAACTCGCTGGGCGCGCTCGCGACCCGGCTTCAATTGCCCGCGGAGACGGCCCATCGCGCGCTGGGCGACGCGCTCACCACCGCGCGACTGTTCCTGGCGCTCGCGCCGCGCTGGGAGGCGGAGCGCGGCGTGCGCACCGCCTCCGAGCTGGCCGCCGCGAGCCAGGACGTGATGCGCCTCACCGCGCGGCGCTGACGCCTTACCACTCGGATTCGGCGGGCCCAAGGCGCCTCGCCGGCGCCGCGGCGATTTGCCATCGCACCGCGCGAGGCGTTTCAATGGGAGTCTGCCGCAGGATCTCCCGGACCATCCAGGCCGCATGGCGGAGGTGTTCAGATGCCGGCGCTGTCGCTCGAGGTGGGCCAGAGCGCCCCGGACTTCAAGTTGAAGGGCCCGGGCGGGCAGTTCGTGGCGCTTTCCGAGTACCGCGGCCGGAAGAACGTGGTGCTCGTCTTCTACCCGCTCGCGTTTTCCCCGGTGTGCTCGCACCAGCTCCCGGAGGTTCAGAAGGCGCTCCCGACGATCGAAGCGCTGAACGCCGTGGTCTTCGGGATCAGCGTCGACAGTCACTTCGCGAACGAGGCGTTCGCCCGCCGGCTCGGCCTCTCGTTTCCGCTGCTCTCCGATTTCAAGCGCGCCACCAGCGCGGCGTACGGCGTCCTGAACGAGGAGGCGCTCATGAGCGGGCGCGCGGTGTTCGTGATCGACCGCGAGGGCAGGGTGATCCATCGCGAGATCAGCGAGAACACGGGCGACATGAGCCAGATCCCCGACAACCAGCGCGTGATCCTCGCGCTGCAGTCCGCGGCCTAGCGGCGGATCGCTGCGGCGCGTGATGCGCCGCCACGCCATGCACAAACGCAGGCCGGCCGTGCTGATCGTGGACCGCGAGGGCGAGGACGCCCGCCGCCTGGTGCCGTTCCTGCGCAGGCAGGGTTTCGATCCGACCTGGTGCCGCACCGGCGAGAGCGCTTTCAACGCGCTCGAAGCCGCGCCGCCGGATGCGCTGCTGTTCGCGCTGCGCGCGCAGCGCATCGACGGCCCGAAGGTGCTGCGTCGCGCGCTGCAGCGCAACCCCGAGCTGTGCGCGGTGGCGATCGTGGCCCCCGCCGATCTCGAGCGCGGCATCGAAGCGATGCGTGCCGGCGCGTGCGACTTTCAGCCGCGGCCGCTCCATCCCGCGCGGCTGCTCGCGACGCTGCAGCGCGGGCTCGCGCACCAGCGGCTCGCGGCACGCGCCGCCGATCTCGAACGACAGCTCGATGCCCGGTTCGGATTCGAAGCCCTGATCGGGCGCTCGCGCGCGCTCGCGCGAGCGGTCGAACAACTGCGGCAGATCGCGGCGACGCGCGCCACGGTCCTGCTCGAGGGCGAGCCCGGCACCGGGAAACGGCTCGCCGCGCAGGCCATCCACCACAACAGCCCGCGGGCGGCCGAGCCCTTCGTGTGGGTCGATCTCGGCGCGGTCGCGGAGGGCGTGGTCGAAAGCGACCTGTTCGGCGACGCGTCCGCCGCGGAGCGGGGCGAGCCCGCGCTGCGGCGTGGACGCTTCGAGCTCGCAGAGGGCGGCACGCTGTTCCTGGACGAGATCGGCGAGGCGCCCGCCGCCGCGCAGGTCAAGCTGCTGCGCGCGATCCACGACCGCTCCTTCGAGCGGCTCGGCGGCCCGGAGACGCTGAAGGCCGACGTCCGTCTCGTGATCGCGACCGAGCGCGATCTCGCGGCCGATGTCGCGGCCGGGCGTTTCCGCGCGGATCTATACGAGCGGCTCAGCCCGGTGCGCGTGCGCATGCCGCCGCTCCGCGAGCGCGCCGAGGACATCCCGCTGCTGGTCGAGGCGTTCATCCGCGAGTTCGACCGCGCCCACGCGCGGCGCGTCACCGGCGTCACGCGCGGCGTGCTCGAGCGGCTCATGCGCTGGACCTGGCCCGGCAACGTGCGCGAGCTGCGCAACGCGATCGAGGGGATGGTGGTGTTCGCGCACGGACGCCGCCCACTCGATCTCTCCGATCTGCCCGACGGGCTGCGCGGCGTGGACGCCGGCGAAGCTTCGCTCGCGCTCGCGGTGGGGATGACGGTCGAAGAAGCCGAGCGCCAGCTCATCGCCGCCACGCTCCGGCACACGGGGTACGACAAGCCGCGCGCCGCCGCGATGCTGGGCATCGGGCTGCGCACGCTCTACCGCAAGATCAAGCAGTACGCCATCCACTGAACGCGCCGCGCGCGCCAGCGGCTCCGGGACGCGCGTGACGCGAGCGGGAACTCCGCTCATCTCCGGCCGCCATCCCGCCGATAATGAGGCCGAGTTGGTGTGACCCCCATCGGAGATCCGTGATGCCGCCTCCCGAGCCCGACGAACACGTGGTGAACGAAGACGCGTTGTCGCCGTCTTCAGAGCCGTTCGTCTCCGACGCCAACGTCGCTCGCCCCGACTGGCTGGTGGGACCGGACGAGGGCGCGCGCTCCGAGCAGCAGCGGCTCTCGAAGGACACGCCGGAGGAGCCCGCCGCCCCGTTGCGGCTCGTGAAGTCCGGCGAGGGCGTCGTGGAACGCGAGCGATCCGAGCCGCCGCCGGGGCAGATGCTGCCCTCCGCGAAACCCGCGGCGCCCGGCGCGCCGCCCGCGCCCGCGCGGCCGGTGCCATGGACCGCCGCTGCGAGCAGCGTTCCACGTCTGCGCCTCGAGCCCGCTCCGCCTCCGGCGCCCGCGCGGGCCCGGGCCGGCGCGCCCGCGAAGGGGGACGACGAAGAAGAAAACGAAGCGTCCGCGCGACTCGACGCGATCGCCTTTCCCGACGACGCCCCGGCGACGCCGGTCGCGGCCCGCCCGGGCCCCACGCTCGCGCCGTTGCGCGAGGCCTGGTGGCTGATCGCCCTCGAGGAGCTGCGCTCCAATCGCCGCACGCAGATCCTGGTCGCGGTGGCGCTGGTCGGGGCGCTCGCGGCGTGGATCTTCTGGCCGCAGGGCCAGCGCGGCACGGACCTCGCGAACATCCGCCAGCACCCGGACAAGTTCGACTCGCACATCGTGCGCGTGAGCGGACGCGTCGGCGAAGTATTCAACGTGGGCAGCGGCTATGCGTTCTACCTTCACCAGGGCCGGGACACGATCGTGGTGTTCACGCGCTCGCGCGTCCCGGTGCCCCGGTCGAACGTGACCGTCGTCGCGGCCGTGAGCACCGGGTTCCTCGACGGAGCGCCACGCCAGGCGTTGTTCGAAGAATCGCGCTGAGCGCCGCGCGCCCGCGCGGCTCGGCCGGCCCTCGCCGGCCTCACGGCGATCTCCCGCGTTCCCACCCGGAGGCCGCGACGAAACCGCTGGCGACGACCCGCCGAACCGCCAGAGATGCCGTGTCATTTGGGCAAGACGGTCCGTCGAGAGCCTCGATCGCTGACCACGCGCGGCCTCGCAACGCGTTATCCCACAGCCGAGTATAAAGTATCTTCGCGCCTGGGTTGCGCCCGGCTCCCGCGTACACTAGATTCTCAGCCGCGAGCCGTTGTAGGTCCTCAAGAACGCTCCAATCGTGTGAGTGTTCCCTCGCGATCGAAACCCAACGCCATGAAGGCCCGCATCGGGCCGGCCACCTGAGGAGGAGAGCAATGAACGTGCGTCCTCTCGCCGACCGCATCCTGGTCCGCCGCATCGAGGAGAAGGAGAGCGTGCGTGGCGGGATCATCATTCCCGACACCGCGAAGGAGAAGCCGCAAGAGGGTGAAGTCATCGCCGTGGGCCCCGGCCGCGTGAACGAAGACGGCAAGCGCATCGCGATGGAAGTGAAGAAGGGCGACCGCGTCCTGATCGGCAAGTACAGCGGCACCGAAGTGAAGATCGACGGTACCGAGTACATCATCCTCCGCGAGGAAGACGTGCTGGGCGTGCTCGCCCAGAAGTAATCAACCCCGCCCCTCACGGCGCGACGCGCGACGCGGGGCTCGAGCGACAATTTCAAGGAGGCAACATGGCAGCCAAGCAATTGCTCTTCAGCGAGCAGGCACGACAGAAGATCATGGAGGGTGTCGAGATCCTCGCGAGGGCGGTCAAGGTCACCCTCGGACCTCGCGGCCGCAACGTCGTCCTCGACAAGAAGTGGGGCTCCCCGACCGTGACCAAGGACGGCGTGACGGTCGCCAAGGAGATCGAGCTCGACGACCCGTATCACAACATGGGCGCGCAGATGGTGCGCGAAGTCGCGTCGAAGACGTCGGACGTCGCCGGTGACGGCACGACCACGGCGACGGTGCTCGCCGAAGCCATCTTCCGCGAAGGCCTGAAGAACGTCACCGCCGGCTCCTCGCCGATGTACATCAAGCGCGGCATCGACAAGGCGGTCGAGGCGGTGGTGATCGAGCTCAAGAAGCTCAGCCGCGACGTCAAGGAGAACAAGGAGATCGCGCAGGTCGCGACCATCTCCGCGAACTCCGACACCGTGATCGGCAAGATGATCGCCGACGCAATGGACAAGGTCGGCAAAGACGGCACCATCACCGTCGAGGAAGCGAAGTCGGTCGAGACCACGCTCGAGGTGGTCGAGGGCATGCAGTTCGACAAGGGCTACATCTCGCCGTACTTCGTCACCGAGAAGGAGAACATGGAGGCGGTGCTCGAGGACGCGTTCATCCTTCTGTACGAGAAGAAGCTC
>JBGPFC010000064.1:0-11046 GCA_041483195.1 Candidatus Eiseniibacteriota bacterium | reverse complement strand
CCGTGGCCCGGGGCGAGGTCGACCGCCGCCGAGGGCGTCGCGGATCCCTTCGCAGGCCGGCCGAAACGACGATCGACGCGCACCACCCAGGATCTCGGATCATGCGCGCCGACGTTGCGAATACTCGGACAGGCTCCTAGCCACACCCCGGTAGTCAGTGGGTGGCGCGAAGCTCCCGCATCTTGGTCGCTAGGTGCAGCTTCGTCTCGGACGCGCGACGCAAGACCTTGTCCAAGACGGCTCGGAGCCGAGGGGTGCTGGGAATATACCAGGCGTCCCCGCGAAGGATCAGTTCCCCGCCGATGATTCTGGTCTCCCGCACCTTCCGGCCCCCCACACCCAACTCCATCACCGTGTAAGTGGGCGTGTCCGGGCGCTGGACGTGATAGACGACCTCTTCGCCCACCTCGAGCACATCGCAGATTTCAGCGATCTGAGCCCGATCACTGATGGTGACGGTCTTGAGGGTGACATTTCCCCCCTCCAGCCACCGCTTGTCGATTGTGATCTCGCCTACAGCCGGCTTGTGACGCGCCATCTTTCTCCCTCCCTGCATTGTTGCATCAACCGGCGAACTCAGAAATTGGTGAGAGTTCCTTCCAGTAGAAGCTGTTGCCCCCTGCCCGGCGGGTACCCTCTTGGAATTCCAACGCGAGGGCCACTTCCTTCGGGGGGCCGAAGTGCTCTTGGAGGAGAGCATCAAACTTGTCCGGGCGCCAATTGCCGGGGTGATCCCCGCGCGGCTGCCAACCGTCCCCGTCCAGGACCTTGATCAGGCTGACGGCGAGCGACCGGCGGACGAAGTGAGTGCAATTGTGCCGCGCAATGTGGTAATCGGGCACTCGTCGTTGTTCGGTCATGATGAAAGCGGTGAGCCGCTGCTCCGCCGCCACATCGGCCTCGACGCGGTATGCGTGGAGCTTCGGGAGTACGCCGTAGAGACCCTCCTTAAATACACCCGTGTTCTTGTCGAATTGAACATGATTCTGCAGACACTGTGCGTAGACATCGAACTGGACGGCCATCTCGTTTGCGACGTCCCGCTGAGTGCGATCCAAGACGCATCCACGCATGATCAGCTTATTCAACTCTGGATCTAGGGGATTTTTTTCGAGGACTCGTGCCATGCTCATCGTCAGCCTCGGAACCTCATCCTGGTAGCTCTTCACAGGAACATTCGCGCCATCGTGACGCGCCGGGTGAAAGTCGTAGACGGTCTGGCCGATCCGGATGCCGGCGTGCCCCGCATTGCCGCACCACCGGCGAATTCTTTCCTCGAACGGCCAACACCAGACCTCGATTGCCAATGCGGCGCTCCGATGTGGACTCGGTCGTGTCTCATCATCTCGCAGTCCAGCTCATTCGATTCGCTGCACATCCAGCCACGGCGCAACTGAACGAGGCACAGAGACGATGATTGCGAATTTCCCCCATGATGCACGCACCCGATCCACACGAACCTTAGTGGACGAGTTCGCCCGAGGGGTCGCTCGTGGAATCGAACGGCCTCGGCGCTCCCGTCCCTGGCAGGCAATTCTCCTCGTCCGAACATGGCTAGTGCGGCCCAGATGGGGCCAAGAACATGCAACGATCTGCGCTGGCGGTCAAATGATTTTTGCTCATGCCCGGAGCTCTTAGAACCCCGCAACCGATTGCAGATCAACGACAACTGCGCCCTCAAATCGACCCCCCTCGGCGCATATTAGGGGTGCGCACATTCGGCGCCAGCCTCTGATCCTGATGATTCCCGATAGCGGCGATCTCGTCGCCCGCCCTACAACTTCACCGTGGTAGGCGCCAACTCGCCCACCGGCGGCGCGGGCGGATCGATCCCGGCCTGCTTCAGCGCAGCGTGGAAACGCTCGAGCAGGCCCTCCAGCTCGAGCAGCCGCGTGGTGAGCTCGTGATTTCGGCGCGACACCGAGCGCACCATGCCCACCGCGAACTCCGGGAAGTCGAGCATCGCGTCCCACATCTCCGCGAGCGTCACGTTCAGGACGTGGGCGTGGGTCGATGCGATGCCCGAATACTCGTGCGGATCGCCCTCGTTCGAGAACACCTCGCCGAACGCGTCGCCGTCGCGCAACATGCGCACCAGCGCCCGCCCGCGTCGCAGCTCGACCAGCCCCTCGACGATCACGAACGCGCCGCGATTGGCCTCGCCCTGCGCGAACACGACGTCGCCCGCCTCGTGATGGAACTCGCGCGCGCGCGCCGCGAGCTGGGCGAGCGCCTCGGTCGGTACGCTCGCGAGCACGTCCATGCCCTTGAGAAACGCCGTCTTCTCGATGAGCGTCAGGGTCTCGTCCACGGTCAGATCTCCATCGCGAGGCTGGCCCAGAGAGCGGTCTCGCGCACGCGCAGATCGAGCGCGGAGGCCGCGGCCTTGACCTGCGCCGCCAGCGCGCGCTCCTTGCGCGCGCCGACCACGAACAACGCGCAGGTGCGGAGCCACTGATCCTCCCCGGCGAGGATCGCCTCGAGCGAATCGTTGAAGGTGGTGAAGCGGATTCCGAAGCGCACCTCCGCGAAGGCGAGCCGCGCCTGATCGCCGCCGTCCGCGACCAGCGGGAGCACCAGCGCGCGGTGGTCCGGCGCGAGCGCGTTCTCGAGATACTCGACCGCGTTGCCGCGCAGCCGGGGCTGGTCCGACACCGTGCCCTGGTAGGCGGCCAGCATGTTCTCCGGCCGGTAGAGCAGCGCGAGACGCCGGAACACGCGATTGAGCGACTGGTCGAGGCGCTCGTTGAGCGCGATGCAGAACAATCGCTCGGCGCTGCGCTTCTCGCCGAGCGGGCACGCGCGGTAGTGGACGTACGCGAACAGGTAGCTGCGCACGTCGCGCTCCAGGTCCTCGGTCACCCGCGCGCGCGGGAACTCGACGCGCGCGCCGGCCGCGCGCATCCGATTCTGCGCCTTGAGCACGCGGTACCAGAGCCGCACGTCCCCGGTCTCGCGGCAGCGGAGCAGCGCCGCGAGCGATTCCTGGCTCGCGATGTCGCCCAGCACGTAGGGCAGTCGCTGGCGGATCTCGGTGGCAACGCTCGAATCGCTCAGGTAGTCGCCGAGCGTTCCGACCACGCGATCGCCGAACCCGGCCAGCCCGTGGCGGGCGGCACGCTGGGTGGGGCGCGCGCCGATCGCCTCGATCAGCGCCGGAATGTGATTGCGGCGTTGCGCGCGGCCCGCGCTGCGCAGCGCGGCGCAGCGGGTCTCGAGGTCGGCGTCGCGCAGGAGCGGCGAGAGCAGATCGTGCAGCACGCTCGGCGGCGCGCGGCGCCCCAGCGCCTCGGCGACCGCCGTCCGCTCCGCGGACGACCCGTCGCGCATCAGGTTCTCGAGCACGGCCTTCACCTTCAGCTCCTCGCCCGCCGGCGCGAACTCCACAGCGAGCTGGATCGCCGCGTGACGCAGGCGCGGGTCCTCCGCCGCGAGAAATTCCTCGATGCGCCCGGCGGGATCGTCGCACCCGAGCGTGCAGTGCGCGCGCAGCGCCGCGATGCGCACGTCGGGATCGGGGTCGGTCACCAGCGCGTTCACCTCCGCGGCGAGTCCCTGCAGCCCGTGCGCCGCCACGGCCGCGAGCGCGCGCGCGCGCACCGCCGGCCGCGGATGCGCGAGCAGGCTCGGCACGCGCTCCGCCAGCGTGTCTGGCGCGTTCTCCTCCAGCAGCGTCATGCCGTGAATCAGCACCCGCTCGTACGGACTGTCGAGCAGCCGCGCCATCTCGCGCAGCATGCTCGCCTCGCGCAGCGAAACCGGCTCGTGGTGCGATTGGAGATTCATTCGGCGCAGATTGCGGCCCAGCTCGGTGACGTACCCGCGGCGCACCTGCATCCACGCGACGATCCACACCACCACCACCGCCGCGATCAGCGCCGCGAGCGTGAAGGTGCCGGCGCCCATCGCGGCGCCCGCCGCGAGGATCAGGAGGCCGGCGAGGCCGTCGCCCACGCGCTCGAGCCCGGCCTCGATCGATGAGCGCGCGCGCCGCCGCAGCCCGGGCTCGAGTGGAATGTAGAACAGCTCGACCGATGAGCGATTGATGGACTGGCGCATGACCTGGTCCCAGAGTCGCGAGCCCAGCACCGCGCCGAAGCCCGGCACCAGCATGGTGATCGCGGCGCCCAGCCCGAGCCCGCCCGGGAGCACCGCGGCCGACCACCCCGCGCCCAGCACCTGCAGCGCCCAGCGCGTCGCGAACAGCTGCACGACGAGCGCCGCGAGGTTGATCGCGGTGTAGAACAGGCCGAGGAACGAGGCCAGGTCCGCGCCCGATGGGAAGCGGCGCTGGATCTCGACCTTGAACTGATAGTCGAGCAGCCCGGTGACGATCACCGAGCACAGCGCGGCGAGCGCGAGCCAGCGCACGTAGCGGTGGTGAAGCGGGTGCTGGGGCGGCGTCGCCTCGTCCGCCACCGGCTCGGGCCGGGGCAGCACGCCGTGCCGCATGCCCAGGTAGACGCGGGGCGCCACCAGCGCGAGGAGGATCGACGCCGCCAGCAGCATCGACGTGACTCCGAACCCATGCGCGAGCGGCGCGGCGAGCAATCCCCCCGTGAGGCCGCCCAGGATCCCTCCCACGCCGACGATGCCGAAGATGCGCTTCGCCTCGCGCGGATGGCTCATGCTGTTGGTGTAGATCCAGAACTGGGAGAAAAGCAGGAGGCCGTAGACGTTCACCCACAGGTAGAACGCGATCGCCACCCAGCTCGCGTGGATTCGGAACAGCAGCGCGAACGCCGCGAGCGACACCGCGGCCGCGAGCGATCCCGCCGCCAGCGTCTCGTGGGTCGCGCGGTTGCGCGTCGCGCGCGCGAACAGCGAGGCCGCCGCGAGCGTGAGCGCTCCGACCCCGAGGAATACGTACGGTAGCGTGGTGGCCGGCATGCGCGCGAGGAACAGCGCGTCGCGCGCGGTCTTCACCAGCGTGTAGGAGCCCGTCAGCGTGGACAGCGTGAGGCCGAGCAAAATCGCGCGCCTCAACTCGGCGGGCTCGAGCTTCAGGTGAGACGCGATGCGTTCGAACATCAGGGGGCCCCGGGTGGAGCCCGGGACGCTAGCGGGCGAACGCCGGACCCGCAAGTGGATCCGGCGTTGACTTGCCGCGGGCTTCATGGAATCGTCGCGAACCTGCCATGTTCCGCCCCCCAGGCCCCGTCGCTCCCATCCTGCTGGCGTTGTTCGGGCTATCGCTCGGCGCGGCGGCCGCGCGCGCGCAGGGCGCGCCGATGGACACCGCCTCCGCCGCGCCCGCGAACGGCGGCCCGGACGATCTCGGCCCCACCACCGCCCCACCGTGGAACCCTCCGCGCGCGATCCCGGCGGCCGAGCCGTGGGAGACCGTGGTGCGCCTGCCCGGCCGGATCGTGTCGCTTCCGCTCTCGGGGCTGGGCTGGCTCACGCGCAACGGGATGCTCCGCGCCGAGCAGCAGTCGCTGATCCCGCGCGCGCTGTTCGTGTTCGCCGAGCTCCCGCGCGCGGGGATCGCGATCCTGCCCGCGAGCCTCGGCGATCGCACCGGAATCGGCGCGAAGCTCGGCTACCGGCCGCCGCTGCCCGCGCGGCCGCTCACGCTGCTGATGGAAGGCAGCACGCGCGGATATGGAGTGGTGCAGGCCGCGCTTGCGGGCGGCCCGCTCTCGCTCGGGTATCGGAGCGAGTGGCGGCCGCAGGATCGCTTCTACGGCACCGGGCTCCAGTCCGCGCACTCGAGCGCGAGCGACTACGCGTGGCAGAGTCAGACCGCGCGATTCGCGCTCGCGGTTCCTGTGAAACTCGCGGGGGGCAGCCCGCGGGGACAGCTGTCGATGTGGCTCGAAGAGCGCGCGCTGGTGACGCGCCGCGGACACGACAGCGCGTCGCCATCGACCGACGTCGAATTCCCCAGGACCCGCCAGCGCGACCGGTCCTTCGCGCAAGTCGTGAGCGGCGCGCGGGCCGCGGTCGACCTGCGCGGCGGCGCGCCGCACTGGACGCACGGAGCGCGCGCCGCGTTCAGCGCCGAGCGCATCGACGCCGACTTCACCCTCGGTGCGTTCGGGCCCTACCACGGCTCGAAGCCGGCTCAGAGTGCCAACTCGTTCAACCGTTACACGCTCGATGCAGAGGCGGGCATTTCGTTCATGCGCGACCCGCGCACGCTGCGAGTGAGGTTCAAGGCGGTGGACACCGAGCCATCGCCCCGCGAGGGGCGCGTGCTCCCGCTCCCCGACCTCGCGCGGCTCGGCGGATCCGAAGGGCTCGCCGGCTTCGAGCCGCATCGCTTTCACGACCTCGACGCGATGGTGGTCAAGCTCTCGTACATCTTCCCGCTCGCGAAGAGCTTCGAGTTCGAAGCTCACGCGGAGGCGGGCGGCGTCTACCCCGATCTCCAGCACGACGCGCGGCTCGACACCCTGAAGGGCTCGTACGGCGTCGCGTTGCGGCCGCGCTCGAAGGCCGCGCCGCTGGGCGCGATCGGCGTGGACTGGAGCGCCGAGGCGCTGCGGATCCAGTACACGCTCGGAGGCGTCGAGTGAGGGCGCGCGCCGCGGCGCGCGCCGCGCTGATCGCGCTCGCGCCGGTGGCGGCGCATGCCGCCACGCTTGCCGCCCCGCCGGAGCCCGAGGCCACGGAGATCTCGTACTACTACGACCTGTTCGACAACAGCTTCGTGCGCCCGGTCACGCGGCTCTTCGATCCGGCGCTCGGGATCCGCAAGCTCGCGCGCCGGCCGCGCGAGGCGGCGAACGTGGATTCGAGCGATCGGGTGCGGCTCCCGAGCACCTGGTGGCAGCCACGGCTGGGATTTCGCGAGGTGACGGTCGAGCAGATGCTGCGCGGACCCGGCCCGGGCTCGGGCCCCGCGCCCGGCCGCTGGACGGTGACGCGCGCGAAGACCCAGGGCGTCACGCCCGGCTTCTTCATCCAGGACGCGGAAGGCGCGCGATTCATCGTCAAGTTCGACGAGCCGGACGACCTCGAGATGGCGACCAGCGCCGACATCGTGTCCTGCTACCTGTTCTGGGCGGCGGGCTACAACGTGCCGGACGACGCGATCGCGTTCTTCCGCCCCGAGAGCCTGGACGTCTCCCCCAGCGCGAAGCTCACCGACGCGCTCGGGCGCAAGCGCGCGATGACGCGCGAGGACGTCGCGCGCCTGCTGAAGAAGGCCGCTCGCGAGCCGGATGGAAGCTATCGCGTGCTCGTGAGCCGGCTGATTCGCGGCAAGCCGCTCGGCCCCCGCGAGTTTCGCGGGCGCAGGCGCGACGACCCGGAGGACCTGATCCCCCACCAGCTGCGCCGCGAGCTGCGCGGGCTGTGGACGATCGCGGCGTGGACCAACCACGCCGACGTGCGCGGGCCCAACTCGCTCGACGTGTGGGTGGACGAGGGCGGCCGCCGGTTCGTGCGCCATTACCTGATCGACTTCAACGGCTGCCTGGGCGCCGGCTCGATCGCGAGCAAGTCGTACATGACGGGCAACGAGTACTTCGTGGATTACGGCGTCATGGCGCGCTCGCTCCTTACGCTGGGGCTCGTGCCGTTCCCATGGGAGAGGATCGTGGACCCGCACCTGACGAGCGTCGGCTTCATCGAGGCGAGCGCCTTCGACCCGGAAGGTTGGCGCCCGGATTACCCCAACCCCGCCTTCGACGAGCGCACCGAGCGGGACGTGCGGTGGGGCGCGCGCATCGTGGCGGCGTTCTCGGACGACATCGTTCGCGCCGCGATCGCGCGCGGAAGGTATTCCGATCCGCGCTCGGCCGATTACCTGGCGAAGGTTCTGATCGCGCGGCGCGACGCGATCGCGCGCCGCTGGCTGGGCGACGCTCGCGACGCGGTGACGCCATGACGCGCGTCACGGAGCCGGTCCGCCGCGCCGCGCTAGCGCCGGCGCTTGCGGCCGTCCTGGTCGCCGCGCTCGCGGGCTGCGCGCCGATCGCCGCCTATCGCGGCGCGGCGCCGGTGCCCGGCGCGGTCACCGCGTTCGAGCCCGGCGGCGACGCGCGGCTCGCGCCCGGCTCGACCGACGCCGCGCACCACCGCATGGGCGCACGCGCCGCAGCCCACGGCGCCGACAGCACGGTCGTGCTCATCTACGGCGACAACCGCGCGGGCATGCGCCTGCAGGCGCACTCGCGATTGATGCGGGCGGTGAAGCGGATGTCGTTCAAGCACCCGATCAAGCTCGCGCGCGGGCTCGCCGCCATTCCGGTGTTCCTGGTGGTCGGCATCGTTCCGAACCTCGACATTCCCCGCGACATCATCGCGCACTGGAGCAAGGCGCCCACCGGCGGCGCGGAGACCAGCGTGCTGCGCGCGCTCGAGCGGCAGCTGCCCGCCGATCTCGTGGT
The DNA here is from genome assembly GCA_041483195.1 of Candidatus Eiseniibacteriota bacterium. Classification (GTDB taxonomy): domain Bacteria; phylum Eisenbacteria; class RBG-16-71-46; order RBG-16-71-46; family RBG-16-71-46; genus WS-2. The sequence continues at coordinate 2,707 of JBGPFC010000064.1, read as the reverse complement.
GTCGAACGGCGATCTGGTCACCGACGGGCGGCGCGGCGGGCTGTGGCGGCGCTTCGTCGACCGTCACGAGGCGCTCCGCGCGCGCACGCTGTTCGTCGCCACCCCCGGCAACCACGAGCGCACCGCGGATTCGCTCGCCCGCGCCAACTGGGACGCGACGATGGGCGCGCCGGCCGAGCCCGGGCGCTACTGGTTCGCGCTCGACCTGCCCGACTGCGACGCCCGCATCGTGGTGCTCGACTCCAACGCGCTGCGCGACACGCATCGCGGCGCGGCGGCGGACCTCGCGGAGGCGCAGCTCGCGTGGGCCGACTCGGTGCTCGCGCTCCCCGCCCGCTGGAAGTTCGTCGTCTTCCATCACCCGTTGATCTCGGCCGGCCACTATCGCAACGCGTGGGACAGCCATCGGCCGGAGGATCCCGCGGCGAAGCGGCGCGAGCGGCTGCTCGAGATGTTCGTCGCGCGCGGCGTCACGGCGGCGTTCACCGGGCACGAGCACCTGTATCAGCGCGTGTTCGTGCGCGGCGCGAACGGCGGCGGGTTCTGGCACATCACCGCCGCCGGGGGCGGCGCGCCGCTCTACGTGCTCGATCCCAGGATCCGCGACATCGAGCTGGCGAAGCCGCTGCCTCCGGGCATCGGCATCGTGCCGTCGTCCGTGTTCTCGAAATCGGTGTACAACTTCTGCCGGCTGGCGCTCCCTCCCGCGGGCGCGCCGGATGGCGCGCTCACGATGCAGGCGTATCGCGTGCGCAGCGGCGGCCGCGCCTCGCCGCTCGACCGCATCGATCTCGCGCACCCGCCGCAGGCGCCGTGAGCGAGATTCACCCGCGGGTCGCGCGCCGGACGGCGCTGGACCGCATGCTCGCGCCGTTCGCCGAGGTTCGGCCGGGCGAGGGGCTCACCGCGCTGCTGCTGATGCTCGACGTGTTCCTGCTGCTCACGAGCTACTACATCCTCAAGCCGCTGCGCGAGGCGCTGATTCTCGGCGGCGAAGGCGCGGAGGTGAAGAGCTACGCCTCCGCCGGGATGGCCGCGCTGCTGGTGGTGCTGGTGCCGGCCTACGGCGCGTTCGCGAGCCGCGTGGGCCGCGCGAAGCTGATCAGCTGGGTGACGCTGTTCTTCATCAGCCACCTCGCCGTCTTCTGGCTGCTCGGGCAGATGAAGGTGCAGCATCTCGGCGTTGCGTTCTTCCTGTGGGTCGGAATCTTCAACCTCATGATCGTCGCCCAGTTCTGGTCGTTCGCGAACGACGTGTACACCCCGGAGCAGGGCAAGCGGCTGTTCGCGGTCGTGGCGTTCGGCTCGAGCCTGGGCGCGATCGTTGGCGCGTGGATCGCCAGGCCCCTGATCGGCGCGTTCGGCACGTACACCCCGATGCTGGTCGCCGCCGCGCTGCTCGCGCTCGCCGCTGCGCTCTCGCGCGTGGTAAGCGCGCGCGAGCACGCGGCGCATGGCGCGGCCGGACACACGGTCGCGGCCGACGCGCCGCTCGAGAGCGTCGGCGGATTCCGGCTGGTGATGAGCGACCGCTACCTGCTGCTGATCGCGCTGCTGATGCTGGTGCTGAACGTGGTGAACACCAACGGCGAGTACATCCTGGGCAAGACGCTCGCGCTCGGCGCCGACCGCATGATCGCGGCCGGACACCTGGGCACGACGTCCTCCGCGGAATTCAAGGAGCGCTTCATCGGGCAGTTCTACGCTGGCTTCTTCACGTGGGTGAACGTGGTGAGCGCGCTGGTGCAGCTGTTCGTGGTGTCGCGCGTGCTCAAGTGGTTCGGCGTGCGCGCCGCGCTGTTCGTGCTGCCGGTCATCGCGCTCGGCGGCTACGCGGTGCTGGCGCTGACACCGGTGATCGGGGTCATCCGCGGCGTGAAGATTCTCGAGAACGCCACCGACTACTCGCTCCAGAACACCACGCGCCAGGCGCTGTTCCTGCCCACCACCCGCGAGGCGAAGTACAAGGCCAAGGCCGCGATCGACACGTTCTTCGTGCGCGCGGGCGACGTGCTGTCGGCGGGCGTGGTGCTGGCGGTGACGTCGCTCCGGCTCGCGCCATCGAGCGTGGCGGGCGTGAACATCGTGCTGGTGATCGCGTGGCTCGCGATCGTGGCGCTGATCGCGCGCGAGCACCGGCGCGTGAGCGGCGAGCCGGCGGGCGCGTAGCCGGCGCACCCGCGACCCACTCACGCGCTACCTCAAGAACACCACCTTGCGCGTCGCGACCTGGCTCCCCGCGGTGAGTCGGTAAAAGTAGACGCCGCTCGCCGCGTCCTTCGGCGCCCAGATCCGCTCGTGAGACCCCGCCGGCAGCACCGTGTCGAGCAGCCGCTCCCGCATCCGGCCGTCCACCCCGAACACCTCGAGCGTGACCCTCGAGGCGCGCGGCAGCTCGAACGCGATCGTGGTCGCCGCGCGCGCCGGGTTCGGGGTCCCCGCGTGGAGCTCGAACCGGCCCGTCGCCCGTTCCGCCGCGAGCGGCGCCGAGTAAGGTCGCGGGCCGGTGACGCCCCGGAGCTCGACGTCCTGCGCGATCAGCTCGCTCGCGCTCACCGACCTGAGGTAAAGCTTGCCCGTGTAGGTCCCGGCCGCCGGCGGCGTGAACGTCACGTGCAGCGTGAGGCTCGCCCCCGGCGCCAGCGTGAACGAGCCCGACTCATCCACCGCGAACACCGGATTGGTGCTCACGAAGCTGTTGAGCGTG
>JBGPFC010000063.1:0-11055 GCA_041483195.1 Candidatus Eiseniibacteriota bacterium | reverse complement strand
GGAGGGCGCTGCCACCGGCGTCGGCGGCATCGTGCGGGACGTCGGCTGCATGGGCGCCGAGGTCGTGGGAGTTCTCGACGCGCTGCGCTTCGGCGAGCCGCGCGGAGGCGTGCACGCGCGCGATGTGGCGCGCGGCGTGGTTCAGGGCATCGCGGAGTACGGGAACGCGCTCGGGGTGCCGAATCTCGGCGGCGACCTGGTCTTCGACGCGGGCTTCGACGCCAATTGCCTGGTCAACGTGATGGCGGTCGGCATCGTCCCGCGCGATGGCGTGCTGCGCAGCCGCGTCCCCGACGGGCCGGGGCCCTGGGTGTTCGTGCTGATCGGAAAGCCGACCGACGCGAGCGGCTTCGGCGGCGCGGCATTCGCATCGGGCGTGCTCGGGGCGGAGGACCAGCGCGGCGCGGTCCAGCTGCCCGACCCTTTCCTGAAGCGCGTGCTGCACGTCGCGAACGCCGAGGCGTTCGCGCGCGTGCGTGCGCGTGGGATCGCCGCCGGCTTCAAGGACCTGGGCGCGGGGGGCGTGGCCTGCGCGACCAGCGAGCTGGCCGCGGCCGGCGGGCGAGGGGCCGCGATCGAACTCGATCGCGTGCACCGGGCGAGCCAGCCGCTGCCGCCTGAAGTGCTGCTGTGCGCTGAAACGCAGGAGCGCTACTGCTGGGTGGTGCCCGAGAGTTTCGCCGCCGAGTTGTGCGCGATCTACAACGTGGATTTCGCGCTCGGCACGATCCATCCCGGAGCTGGCGCGAGCGTCATCGGCCGGGTGCTCGATGAGCCACGCTATCGCGTCACGTGGAATGGAGAGATCGTGGCCGATTGCGCGGTGGACGCGATCACCACCGGACGTCGGATCCAGCGGGTCGCGCGGCGGCGCGCGCCGGCGGCGCCGTTCGCGCTGCGGCGGCACGAGCCGGACGCGCACGCGGCGCTGCTCGCGCTGCTGCGTGGATTCCACCTCTGCTCTCGGGAATATCTCTACCGCCACTACGACAGCGAGGTGCAGGCGCGCACCTGGTTGCGTCCGGGCGAGGGCGACGCGAGCGTGATCCGCCCCGATCCGCGCCACGCCTTGGGCGTGGCGCTGGCGGTCGGCGGAAATCCGTGGTGGTGCGCGGGCGACCCGGAGCGGGGCGCGCGCCACGCGGTGGCCGAAGCGACGCGCAACGTGGCGTGCGTCGGCGCGCGGCCATGGGCCCTCACCGACTGCCTCAATTTCGGGGATCCCAACGATGCCGAGGTGATGGGCGATCTCGAAGCGACCATCGAGGGACTCGCGGTGGCGGCCGAGGGCCTGGGCGGACTGGCGGGCGGAGGTGCACCGCTGCCGTTCGTGAGCGGCAACGTGAGCCTCTACAATCAGACCGGGGAGCGTGCGATCCCGGCCTCCCCGATCGTGCTGTGTGCTGGCGTGCTTCGCGATCTGGACACCGCGACCGGTCTCGCACTCCAGGCCGCCGGCGATTTTCTGGTGCTCGTGGGCGAGCCCCGCGACGAGATCACCGGGTCGGCTTACGTGCGCGAGGTGCTCGGCGAGCGCGCAGGCGCGCCGCCTTCGCTCGATCTCGCGCGCGAGGCGCGCCTGCAGGAACTCGCGGTACTGGCGGCGGAAGGCCGCTGGGTGCGCGCCGCCCACGACGTGAGCGACGGCGGGCTCGCGGTCGCCCTCGCCGAGATGATGATGGCGGTGCCGGCCGACCGCGCGCTGGGAATCGAAGTGGACTTCGGCGCGCTCGAGGCCGAGGCGGCGCTCGCGCTGTTCAGCGAGCGGCCGGGAATCGTCTTCGAGGTGAGCCCGGTGCGCGCGGCCCGCCTGTTTCAGGCGGCGCGCGAGCGTTCCCTGCTCGCGTGGCCGATCGGCACGGTGAGCGATCAGCCCCTGTTCCGGGCGCGCATTCCTGGAAGCGGGGTCGTGGTGTGGGCGGCGGACGAGCTGCGCGAGGCGGCGGGCGCGCCACTGCGCCAGCTCTGGAACGAGGAGCTGGCGTGAGCGCGGCGCGGGTGGCGGTGCTGCAATTTCCGGGCGTCAACTGCGAGGCGGAGAGCGTTCGCGCGCTGGCCCGCGCCGGCCTCGATGGCGAGGTGTTCCGCTGGACGCGCCGGCCGGACGAGCTCCGCGACTACGCGGCCTACGTCCTGCCGGGTGGGTTCTCCTATCAGGACCGGGTTCGAGCGGGCGCGCTGGCCGCGAAGGACCCGCTGCTCGAGGCGCTCGCGGGCGAGGCGGAGCGCGGAAAGCCGGTGCTCGGGATCTGCAACGGAGCGCAGGTGCTGGTCGAGGCCGGCCTCGTGCCCGGTGGCGGGGGAGTCGATCTCGCGCTCGCGCGCAACCGCATGACCGCGCGCGGCGGCTACTTCGCGCGCTGGATCGTCGTGCGGATCGAGGCGTCGTCATGCGTGTTCACGCGGACGCTCGAGCCCGGCACCACGCTGCCGCTCCCGGTCGCGCACGGCGAGGGGCGCTTCACGTCGCGCGAAGGCGGGCGTGTGCTCGCGCTGGCCCGGGCCGGACAGGCGCCGTTGCGATACGCGACCACGCGCGGAACGCTCGCGCGCGGGTTTCCCGAGAACCCCAACGGCTCGGAGGCCGCGGTGGCCGCGGTGTGCAACGCACGCGGAAACGTGCTGGCGATGATGCCGCACCCGGAGCGTGCGCTGGACGTCGCGGCGCTCGCGCGGACGGTGGGCGGAGTCTGGGGCGAACGACGCGCACGGGCCGCGGAATCCGCGCGGGCCGGCGGCAACGGCGACGGCGCGGCGGGTCCCGGTCTCGCGGTGTTCCTGGGGTTGCGCCGCCACCTCGAGGAGGCGTGATGGCTCGCATGCGAGCGGCGGCCCGGCGGGTACAGGCCTGGATCGAACTCCGGTCGGAAGACCCGGAGGCCACGTCGGCGCTGGCGGTCGCGGTGGCGCGGCTCGTGACCGCGCGCGGGCTCGAATCGCTGCGACGCTTCCGCGTGTTCGAGCTCGCGGGGGCGCTCCCGGCCCGCGCCACGATCGAGGACCTGCTCCATCGCTCGACCCAGTTCTACAATCCGCACAAGGAGCGCTGCACGTTGCGCCTCCGGATCGAAGACCTCCCGCCACTCGCGAAGGGCGAGAGCGCGGTGCTGGTATGGGATCGCGGAGGGGAACGCCGCCCCGCCGCCGAGCGCTGGTGGCTGCACGAGACCGGGCGCAAGATCGAAGTACGCGAGGGCGTGGCCTGGGCGCCGCGCTTCGCCGGCGGATCGGACCCGGCCGACGCGATCCGGGAGCTCGCGGTCGTGCGCGATCGGCGGCACGGGCTGCTCTGCAACCCCCACGCTCAGGAATCGAGGATCGCGTTCGGCGAGGTGCCGCTGCCGTGGATCGTCGCGGAGCGGGCGAGCAGTCCGGCCGCGGAGGGAGGCGAGGAATGAACGGCTGGAGCGAGCACACGAGCTGGTCGGAGGAATGCGGGGTGTGCGCGGTGGCCGGCGTGCCGCGCGCGGCCGAGGTCGTGAGTCTCGGCCTCCACGCGCTTCAACACCGCGGGCAGGAGTCGACCGGGATCGTGTCGTGCGATCCGCTCGGGGATTTCCATTCCCACAAGGGCCTGGGTCTGGTGTCGGACGTGTACCGGGATGCCGATCTCGCGCGCCTGCCCGGCTCGATCGCGATCGGGCACAACCGTTACTCCACTTCGGGCGGACTCACGCTCGAGAACACCCAGCCATTGCGCGTCGTCTATCGCGGCGGGTCGCTGGCCCTCGCCCACAACGGCAACCTGGTCAACGCGCGCGCGCTGCGAAGGGGGCTGGAGGAGGCGGGCTCCATTTTCCAGACGACGCTCGATACCGAGATCTTCCTGCACCTGATGGCGCTGGCGGGCGCGGCCAGCGCCGAGGACGCGCTCATCGAAGCCGCGCGCCAGGTGTCCGGCGCGTACTCGATGGTGGTGCTGACGCCGGGCGCGGTCCTCGCGATCCGCGATCCCTTCGGGTTCCGCCCCTTGTGCCTGGGGCGCCTCGGCGAGGGGTGGATCGTCGCGAGCGAGACCTGCGCCGTCGACCTGGTGGGAGGGGAATACCTGAGGGAGATCGAGCCGGGCGAGCTGGTCCGCGTCGATGCGGCCGGGGTGAAGAGCCGCCGCGTGATGCCGGTCGCCGAGCCGCTCCAACAGTGCATCTTCGAGCACATCTACTTCTCGCGGCCGGACAGCCGGGTGTTCGGCGCCGGGGTGGACCGCGTGCGGCGCGCCATCGGGCATCAGCTCGCCCGCGAGCAGCCGGCGGAAGCTGACATCGTGATCGCGGTCCCCGACTCCAGCAATTCGATCGCGCTCGGATACAGCGAGGCGTCGGGGATCCGATTCGAGCTGGGGCTGATCCGCAATCACTACGTCGGGCGCACCTTCATCCAGCCCCATCAGGCCGGCCGCGAATCCAGCGTTCGCGTGAAGTTCAATCCGGTCCGGGAGATTCTCGACGGCCAGCGGGTCGTGGTGGTCGACGACTCCATCGTGCGCGGCACGACCAGCCGCAAGCTGATCCGCCTGATCCGCGGCGCGGGGGCGAAGGAGGTGCACTTCCGCGTCGGCTCGCCCCCCGTGACGCATCCCTGCTTCTATGGCATCGACACGCCCAGCCGTGCCGAGCTCATCGGCGGAACGAAGTCGATCGACAGGATCCGCGAGTTCCTGGGGGTGGATTCGCTCGGATACCTCTCGCTCCAGGGATTGCTCGACTGCGAGACCGATGGTTCTCGCTTCTGCCGCGCGTGCTTCACGGGGCAGTATCCGGTGCCGGTGGATCCCACCGCCGACAAGCTGGCGATCGAGCACGTGCATCGCGGAAGCGGCGCCCGCCCCGCCGGTTGAATGGAGCCGTGATCCGGGCGCTGGCTCTTGACAGCCCCGGAGGCGGTTCATACAGTCGGTCGGTTCGACGCACGCGCGGTGGCATGCGCCGCAATCCCTTTCGCGAAAGACCTCATGTCCCTCGATGAACTCATGCGCCAGCGGCGCGAGAAGCTCGCGCGCTGGCGCGCGCTCGGTGTCGAGCCCTACGCCTATCGATTCGAGGTCACCCACCACGCCGCCGACCTCATCGCGCGTGGCGAGGCGGTGACCGCGGAGCCCGGCGAGCGGGTGCGCGTGGCCGGGCGCATCATGAGCATGCGCGGACACGGCAAGGCGGGCTTCGCGCACCTGCTGGACGGAAGCGGCCGCATCCAGCTCTACTTCCGCGCCGACCAGCTCGGCGAGCAGTTCGCGCGGTACGAGCTGCTCGACGTGGGTGACTGGGCGGGAGTCGCCGGCGCGCTGTTCCGCACCCGCACCGGCGAGATCACGGTCCGGGTCGACGAGGTCGTGCCGCTCGCGAAGTCGGTGCGGCCGTTGCCCGAGAAGTGGCACGGCCTCACGCATCCCGAGACGCGTTACCGGCAGCGCTACGCGGACCTGTTCATGAACCTCGAGGTGCGCGAGGCGTTCCGGCGCCGCGCGGCGCTGGTCGCCGCGCTGCGCTCAGGGCTCGAGCGCCATGCATTTCTCGAGGTCGAGACCCCGGTGCTGCAGCCGCTGTATGGCGGCGCATTCGCGCGCCCGTTCGTGACCGGACACCATGCGCTCGACATGGAGCTGTACCTGCGCATCTCGAACGAGCTCTACCTCAAGCGCCTGATCGTGGGCGGGTTCGAGCGGGTCTACGAGTTCTCTCGCGATTTTCGGAACGAGGGAATGGACCGGACCCACAATCCGGAGTTCACGATGCTCGAGTTCTATCAGGCGTTCGCCGACGTGCACGACATGATGGCGTTCACCGAGTCGCTGGTGAGCGAAGCCGTGGCGCGCGCACGAGGCACGGGCCGATTCACGTACCAGGGCGCAGCGCTCGATTTCAGCCCGCCCTGGCCGCGCGTGTCGATGCTGGATGCGGTGAGCGGGAAGGTGGGGGAGGACGTGAGCGCCCTCGATCCCGCGCAGCTCGCCCGCCTCGCGGCGGCGCACGGCGTCGCGACGCGTCCCGGCAGCGGCGCGGGAGCGCTGCTCGACGCGTTGTTCGGCGAGCTGGTGCAGCCCGGCCTGGTCTCGCCCACCTTCGTCGTCGACTTCCCGTCCGAGACCTCGCCGCTCGCGCGCGCGAGCCGGACCCGCCCCGGCGTCGTCGAGCGCTTCGAGGTGTTCGTGGCCGGGATGGAGCTCGCGAACGCGTTCTCGGAGCAGAACGATCCGGAGGCCCAGACGCGCGCATTCGAAGACCAGATGGCGCTGCGCGCGTCGGGCGACGAAGAGGCGCAGGTCATGGATCACGATTACGTTCGCGCGCTGGAATACGGCATGCCGCCAACCGGAGGCGTCGGGATCGGCATCGACCGCCTCGCGATGATCGTGTGCGACGCACGCTCGATCCGCGACGTGATCCTGTTCCCGCAGTTGCGCCCGGAGGAGGGCCGCGAGGAAGCCGACGGGGCGGCCGAGGCCGAATCCGTGCCCGGTACGGAATCGGCGCCGCGGTGAATTTCTCGTTGTGGATCGCCGCCCGCTATCTGCGGACGCGGCGTCAGAGCGGGTTCATCACGCTGCTCACCGGAATCTCGATCGGCGGGGTGGCGCTCGGGGTCACCGCGCTCATCACGGTGCTCGCCGTGATGAACGGGTTCGAGAGCGAGATCCAGACCCGCATCGCCGGCACCGACGCGCACGTCGTGCTGCTCGGCGAGACCGCCTCCGGCATCCCCGCTCCCGACTCGCTCGTGACGCGGGTCGCGGCGCTACCCGGAATCATGGCCGCCGCGCCCTTCACCTACGCGAAGGCGATGGTATTTCGCGAAGGCCTCACCGAGGGGCTGGTGGTGAAGGGCGTGAACCTCGCGGCGGAGCGGGCGGTCACCACGGTCGGGCGCAACATCACCCCGGCGCTCGACTCGATCCCGGAGCGCACCGCGGACGGGACCCCCGGGATCGTGCTCGGCAGCGAGCTCGCGGCCCGGCTCGGCGCGCGCCCCGGGGACACCGTGCTGCTCGCCGCGCTGACGGGGGCGCAGAGCTCGGCGCTGGGCTTCGCGCCGCGACTGCGCAAGTTCCGGGTGGTCGGACTCTTCACCTCCGGGCTCTACACCTACGACTCGAGCTTCGGGTTCACCGCGATCGGAGCCTCACAGGAATTCTTCGACCTGGGCTCCGCGGTCACGGGGATCGAGGTGCGGCTCAAGGACATGTTCGATGCGCCGGCCGCTTCGGACCGCATCCTCCACGCGCTCGCACGCCCGGGGCTGCGCGCGAACAACTGGATCGAGCTCAACCGGAACCTGTTCACGTGGATGAAGCTCGAGAAGACGGTGATGTTCGTGATCCTGACCCTGATCGTGCTGGTCGCGGCGTTCAACATCGTGAGCACGCTGTTCATGGTGGTGCTCGAGAAGCGGCGCGACATCGGCGTGCTGAAATCGCTCGGTGCCACCAACGGCACCGTGCTGCGCGTGTTCCTCTACGAGGGGCTCCTGATCGGGGGCTGCGGCACGGCGATCGGTGGCTTGCTGGGGCTGGCGCTGGTGACGGTGCTCCGGCAGTATCCGTTCGTGCGGCTCCCGGGGGACGTGTACTTCATCGAGCGGTTGCCGGTCCGGCCCGAGGCGGGTGACTTCGCCGCCGTGATTGTGGCCGCATTGACGCTGTGCCTGGCTGCCGCGCTCTACCCCGCGTGGCGGGCGTCGCGCCTCGACCCCGTGGACGCCATCCGGCGGCAGTCTTGAGGACACGCACGAGGTGGAGATCCTAAGTGGCTGACAGCATGTCCGCTAAATCGACTGAGCCGGTCCTGGTCGCGCGGGGAATCTGCAAGTCCTACGCGACCCCGCACGGTCCCCTGGATATCCTGAGCGGCGTAGATCTCGACGTTATGCGTGGCACAGTTCTGGCTATCGTGGGGATGTCCGGGGTCGGAAAGAGCACGTTATTGAACATTCTCGGGACACTCGACCACCCGGATGCGGGAACCCTTGAATTGGGAGGCGAACGGGTCGATCACCTCGATGAGCGCGGGGTCGCACGCGTGCGGGCGACGCGGCTCGGGTTCGTGTTTCAGTTCCACCATCTGCTGCCGGAGTTCAGCGCGGAGGAGAACGTGATGATGCCGCTCCTGATTGCCGGCGCCGATCCCGCGGCCGCGCGGGTTCGCGCGCGCGAGGCGCTCACCGCCGTGGGGCTGCGCGAGCGGTGGGATCACAGGCCGGCCGAGCTCTCGGGCGGCGAGGCGCAGCGCGTCGCCGTGGCGCGGGCGTTCGCTCCGGAACCGGAACTGGTGCTGGCCGACGAGCCGTCCGGGAATCTCGATCATCGCTCGGCCGCCGCGCTGCACGACCTCATCGCAACCATGGCGCGCGAACGGCATCAGACGTTTGTCGTCGTGACCCACAATGATAGGCTGGCGTCCCTCGCGCACCGGGTGCTGACCCTCGAGTCCGGCCGGCTCCACGAAGCTCCCTGAAAGGTCCCCGGAATGCTCTGTCAAATCTGCGGCAAGAATCCGGCGACCGTCCATTTCACGGAAATCCACGACAACAAGATGTCGGAGCTCCACGTGTGTGAGCGCTGCGCCGAGGAAAAGGGCATGCACGCCTCGGCGAAGAAGCACAAGTTCGACATCGCGGATCTGCTTGCCGGGATGGTCGACGGCATGACCACCACCGAGGAAGAGCGCGTCGGCCACGTCCAGTGCCCGCGTTGCGGGCTCCTCTACTCTGCATTCAAGGAGACCGGCCGCCTGGGGTGCGCCGACTGCTACGCCGCGTTTCAATTCCAGCTGCGTCCGCTGCTGCGGCGCATTCACGGAGACACCCGTCATCGCGGCAAGATCCCCACCCGGGACGGCGAGGGCGCGACCCGCTCGCGCCAGATCCAGCGGCTCCACGACGAGCTCCAGCGCGCGGTCGAGCGCGAGGATTTCGAGCGCGCCGCCGGGATCCGCGACGAGGTCAAGCGGCTGGAACGCGAGGCGGAATCCGCGCGCGACCCGATCGAGAGGAAGGAATGACACCCGAGGAAGTTCCCCATCCCGGCAGCTTCGACGAGCTGGTCGCGCGGCCCAGCCCGTGGCTGAGCGGCGACGGACCGCACGCCGGCATGGTGCTCTCCACGCGCATCCGGCTCGCCCGCAATCTGCAGAGCGTGCCGTTCACCCACCGGGCGCGCGACGAGCAGCTGCAGGGCGTGCTGTCGAGCGTTTCGGCGGCCGCGCAGCGCGCCAGCGGATTCCGCGAGGGGCTGCTGCTGCGCATGAACGAGATGTCACCCCTCGAGCGCCAGATCCTGGTCGAACGGCACCTGGTGAGCCACGAGCTGGGGGATGGCGCCCGCCCGCGCGGGATCGTGATCGCGCCCGACGAGCGGCTGTCGCTCATGATCAACGAAGAGGATCACCTCCGGCTCCAGGCGATGGCCGCGGGGTTTCAGCTCGCGGAAGCGTGGGGACTCGCCGACTCCGCCGATGACGAGCTCGACCAGGCGTTGGACTTCGCGTTCTCGGACGAGATCGGATTCCTCACCTCGTGCCCGACCAATGCCGGAACCGGACTGCGCGCCTCGGTGCTCATCCACCTTCCCGGGCTCGCGCTGCTGGAGGAAATGCCCAAGGTGCTGAAGGGCATCAGCCAGGTGGGGCTCAACGTGCGCGGGCTGTACGGGGAGCACAGCCAGGTGATGGGCAACCTGTTCCAGATCTCGAATCAGACCACCCTCGGCTGCAGCGAGCACGACTCCATCGAGAGCCTCGAGCGGGTGACCCGGCAGATCATCGAGACCGAAGAGCGCGCGCGGGAGCGCATGATGCGCGACGCGCGGATCCAGATCGAGGACAAGGTGTGGCGCGCGTACGGCACCTTGCGCCACTGCCGCTCGATCACCTCCAACGAGGTCATCAACCTGTGCTCCGCGGTGCGGCTGGGGGTGGCGCTGGGCATGCCGGGCCTCTGCCCGCTCGCGGTCGTCAACGAGCTGCTGGTGCTCACCCAGCCGGCGCACCTCCAGCGGTTCGCGGGCGGCGACCTCACGCAGGACGAGCGAAACGTGTATCGTGCGCAACGCGTGCGCGAGCGGTTGGCTGCCGCCGAGCGCGACCTGGGGACCACCGCCTGACGAACCGAATGGAAGGATGCCATGCACGATAAGTTCACCGAACGCGTCCGCAAGGTCATCTATCTGGCCCGCGAGGAAGCCGCACGCCTCCAGCACGACTACATCGGGACCGAGCACCTGCTGCTGGGCGTGATTCGCGAAGGCGAGGGGATCGCCGCCACCGTGCTGAACAACCTGGGCCTCGATCTCGACCGCATTCGCCAGGAAGTGGAGAACATGGTCAGCGCCTCGGGCGGCACCATGACCATCGGCGAGATTCCCTTCACGCCGCGCGCCAAGCGCGTCCTGGAGCTGGCGGTCGAGGAGGCGCGCTCGCTGGGCCACAACTACGTCGGGACCGAGCACCTGCTGCTGGGGCTGATCCGCGAGGGCGAGGGGGTCGCGGCCAAGGTGCTGCTCGAGCTGGGCGTCGACCGCAAGCGGGTGCGCGAGGAGACGCTCAAGCTGCTGGGCGGGACCCCGACGGCGTCGGGCGGCGGGGAGCGCGAGGAGCGCCCCGAGACCCCGGCCCTCAACCAGTTCGGGCGCGACCTCACCCAGCTCGCGCGCGAGGGCAAGCTCGACCCGGTGATCGGCCGCGAGAAGGAAATCGAGCGCGTCATCCAGGTGCTGTCGCGGCGCAAGAAGAACAACCCGGTGCTGATCGGCGAGCCCGGCGTGGGCAAGACCGCGATCGCGGAGGGTCTGGCGCAGCGCATCGTGTCCGCCCAGGTGCCGGAGAGCCTCAAGAACAAGCGGATCGTGACGCTCGATCTCGCGGCGGTGGTCGCCGGCACCAAGTACCGCGGCCAGTTCGAGGAGCGCCTCAAGACCGTCATGAACGAGATCCGCGAGTCGAAGGACACCGTGATCTTCATCGACGAGCTGCACACGATCGTGGGCGCGGGTGGGGCGGAGGGCGCCATCGACGCCTCGAACATGCTCAAGCCCGCGCTGGCGCGGGGCGAGCTGCAGTGCATCGG
>JBGPFC010000062.1:0-11683 GCA_041483195.1 Candidatus Eiseniibacteriota bacterium | reverse complement strand
TCCGGGAACAGTACACAGGGTGTCGTGGTAGAGTGCGACACGCGAAGACCTCCGTCCGTGGAAGAGAGTGGCGTCGACAACCGCTTTCTACCACACGGAGGTCTTCGTGTTCCTCACTTCTTGTGAATAATCCGGGCTAGGCCCTCGGGTGGAGGTTGTCCACTGAGTTCGACGACATTCCGGGTTGCCGTGGCGCTCGGCCTGCTCACCTCCGCGGCCCTCGCGACCCCCTCCCCGAGCATCGGCCAGCCGGCCGAGTCCCCGGCCCCCGCCATGATGTCTCCGCCCGATCCCGCCCGCAACGATCCGCCGCGGTTGTTCACGCGCGGCGACGCGTGGTTCGGCGCGGGGGTGGCGCTCGCGGTCGGCGCCGTCGCGATGCGCGATCGCCGGATCACGGACGAGGCGATCGAGGCGGACTCGCGGTTCGATCGCCGCGTGTCGCGCGCGGCGGAGCACCTCGGCAATCCGCTGGTGATCGGCCCCGCGCTCGCGCTCGCGTGGGGCGCGGGCCTCGCCGCGCACGACACGCGCATCGTGGCGGGATCCGAGCGCATCGCGCTGACGCTCGCCGTGACCGCCGCCGAGACCGAGGCGCTCAAGCTCGCGGTCGGCCGCTCGCGGCCCTACCAGAGCCCGGATGACGCCGGGGTCTTCCAGCCGTTCTCCGGCGACAACTCGTTCCCGTCCGGGCACGCCACGTTCGCGTTCGCGCTCGCGACGGCGCTCGATCGCGAGGCGCGGTCCCCGTGGGTGCGATGGACGGCGTTTCCGCTCGCGGGCCTGGTCGCGTGGTCGCGGGTGCGCGACGACAAGCACTGGGCGAGCGACGTGGTCGCGGGCGCCGCGCTCGGCGCATGGACCGCGGCCAAGGTGGAGCGCATCGCGCGCGCGCGATGGGATGCGCGCGCGCCATTCGGCCTGAGACTCGACGCCGGCCCGTCCGGACTCGGGCTCGGCGCCCGCGTCCGATTCTGAGCGCGCGCGCAGCAGGAGCCCGCACTCGCCGCGCCGCGCCCGCGCGGGCGGCGACGGTCGCCCCGCCGCTCGACTCGCGAGCGTCCGATGGCGCGATTCGCTCGATCTGGATCGCGCTCGCCGTGCTCGCGCTCGCGCGCGCGGCGTTCGCGTTCGTGCCCAACATGTGGGGCTGGAGCCTCGACGCCCAGCGCTTCCTCCCGCCGCTCGCGGGCTGGACGCTCTGGTTGCTCGCCGCGCTCGCGCTCGCGCCGGCGCTCGCGCGCCCGCTCGTCCCCGCGCTCGCGCGCGCCGGCGATGCGATCGCGGACTCGCCGCTCGCGAGCGCGCTGGCGTACGGCGCGGCGGGCGCGCTGCTGACGTGGGCGCTCCCCGACCGCCTCCACTTCGTCGGCGACTTTCAGCTGCGGCTCTCCGCGCTCGAGACCGAAGTGGTGCCGATCGCGAAGTGGTCGCACGTCGCGCTCCCGCTCGAGGTGCTGCTGCACGACCACCTGGTGCGCGGATTCCACGCGGCGCTCGGGCTGGGCTGGGTGGACGCGACGCGTCTGCTGGGCGCGATCGAGGCCGGCCTGCTCGGCGCGCTCGCGACCGGCTTCGCGCGCGTGCTGCGCCTGCGCGGGGCGGGCGCTTTCGCGGCGTGCGCGATCGTGCTGTGCGGCGGCTACCTCACGCTCTTCACCGGCTACAACAAGGCGTTCATGGAGACCAGCCTGCTCACCATCGCGGTGGCGATCGCGGCGATCGCGCTGGCGCGCGACGGCCGCGGCGCGTTCGCCCTCGGCCTCGCGGCGGCGGCAGCTTTCGCTTCGCACCGCTCGGGGCTTGCGCTGCTCGCGCCGCTGGTCGCCGCCTGGGCGCTGGCCGCCCGCACCGCGGAGGGCCGCGCCGCGCTGCGCCGTCCGATCGGGGTCGTGGCGATGGTCCTGCCGCTCGCGGCGCTGGCCGCGATGGCGCGCGACATGATCTCGGCGATGCGCCAGTACGAC
Source organism: Candidatus Eiseniibacteriota bacterium (assembly GCA_041483195.1). Classification (GTDB taxonomy): domain Bacteria; phylum Eisenbacteria; class RBG-16-71-46; order RBG-16-71-46; family RBG-16-71-46; genus WS-2. The sequence continues at coordinate 9,716 of JBGPFC010000062.1, read as the reverse complement.
CAGCCGCATTTCGCGCCGGGCGGCGTCGCGTCGGGCATCATCGCCGCAGCGCTCGCGCCGCTCCATCTCTCCGATCTCCTGAACCTGGTCGTGGCGCTCTCGCCGCTCGCGATCGTGACGCCGGCGCTGTTCGTGGCCGTCCGCGCGTGGCGGCATCGCGAGGCGCAGGTGCTGCTCGCGCTCGTCGTTCCCTATGCGGGGATGATGCTGTTCGTCCACACCCACCAGGGACTCTTCCGGGACCTCGACTGCTTCGCGGCGGCGGGCGTCGCGCTCTCGCTGCTCGCGGCGTGGCTGGTGGCGCGCGCGATCGAGGCCGCGCCCCGGCGCGCGTGGATCGCGGTCGCGGTGACGCTGGGGGTGCTCGCGCCAGCGCTCCAGTGGCTGCTGCTCCCCACCGATCTCGAGCGCGGGCTCGCGCGCGCCCGCGCGTTCGTCACAGAGTCCCCGGCGCGCGGCGCGGGCGAGCGGGCGGAGACCTGGGACTTCATCGGGCTGCGCTACTTCAAGCTCCAGCGGTGGGCCGAGGGCGCCGTGGCGTTCGAGAAGGCGGCGGAGACCGCGCCCAGCCCGCGCATCCTCACCGAGTGGGCGATCTGCGCCGCGGGCCAGCACGACTTCGCGACATCGCAGGCGCTCTACCGCCGCGTGGTCGCCGCGAGCCCCCAGGACGAGTTCGCGTGGCGCGGGCTCGCGGGTTCGTCGTATCAGTTGAGGCGGCTCGACGAGGCGGAGCGCGCGGCGAGCATGCTGCTCACGCTGGTGCCAGACGACCCGGACGCGCTCCACATTCTCGCGGTGATCGCGCGGGTCGATAGCATCGAGGGCCGGACCCGGCGCTGAGGCGCTAGCACCGCTCCACCCGCGCGCGGCATCGTAAGGGCGGTTTTGTCGCCCGTTGTGGGCTGGTCTACTATCGCCCTCCTCCTCCTACCCTCTTCATGGAGAACGTCTTGTCGCGTGTTTACGAAGTCGTAATCCTCGGCGCGGGCCCGGCCGGCTATACCGCGGCGCTCTATGCCGCGCGCGCCAATTTGAAGCCCCTCCTCATCTCCGGCTGGCAGCCCGGCGGCCAGCTCACCATCACCACCGAGGTCGAGAACTATCCCGGCTTCGAGCACGGCATCATGGGCCCCGAGCTGATGGAGGTCATGCGCAAGCAGATCGAGCGCTTCGGCACCGAGATCGTGCCGGGCGCGGTCGAGCGCGTGGACCTCTCGAAGCGGCCGTTCACGGTGTGGACCGACGACGGCAAGGAGTACCGCGCCAACAGCGTGATCGTCGCGACCGGAGCCTCCGCCAAGCTGCTCGGGATCGAGAGCGAGACCCGGCTGATGGGCTTCGGCGTCTCGGCGTGCGCGACCTGCGACGGCCCGTTCTTCAAGAACAAGCGCGTGATGGTCGTGGGCGGCGGCGACACCGCGATGGAAGAGGCGAACTACCTCGCGCGATTGTGCAGCGAGGTGATCGTGGTGCACCGGCGCGACGCGCTGCGCGCCTCGAAGATCATGCAGGAGCGCGCGCTCGCGAACCCGAAGATCCGCTTCATCTGGGACAGCGAGGTCGCGGAGGTGCTGAACGTCGCGGAGCAGCAGAAGGTGCGCGGGGTCCGGCTTCGCAACCTGAAGACCGGCGCCGTGACCGAGCACGCGATCGATGGATTGTTCGTCGCGATCGGACACGAGCCGAACACGAAGTTCCTCGCGGGCCATCTGCCGATGGACGCGCGGGGCTACCTGCACGTCGAGCCGGGCACCGCGCGCACGAGGATTCCGGGCGTGTTCGCGGCGGGCGACGTGGCGGACGCGGTGTACCGTCAGGCGGTGACCGCCGCCGGGACCGGCTGCATGGCCGCGATCGAGGCCGAGCGCTGGCTCGAGGCCGAGGCGCACGCCGCGACCAAGCACGCGCCGGCCGCGGGTGCGGCGACGAGCGGAACGACGGCGCGCTCCGCCTGACGCGGGGCCGCGCCGGCTCATAAGGAACGCATGGAACGCGAGGTCCTCGAGTTCGACGTGCAGTTCGTGGGCGCGGGCCCGGCCGGCCTAGCGGGCGCGATCCATCTTTCGAGCCTGATCGAGAAGCACAACGCAGCGGTGGCCGCGGGCGCCCCCGGGCCCGCGCTCGGCGAGATCGCGATCGCCGTGCTCGAGAAGGCAGCCACCGTGGGCGCGCACGGACTCTCGGGCGCCGTGATGGACCCGCGCGCGATCCGCGAGCTGATGCCCGACTACCGCGAGCGCGGCTGCCCGATCGCGAGCGACGTGATGCAGGACGACGTGTTCTTCATGTGGGACACGGGCCAGTTCCGCCTCCCGATCACGCCGCCGATGTTCGTGAACCACGGCAACCACCTGATCTCGCTCGGCAACTTCGTAGCGTGGCTCGCCGGCATCGCCGAGGCGAAGGGCGTGATGGTGGTGACCGAGACCCCGGCCGCGAGCGCGATCGTCGAGGGCGGCAAGCTGCTCGGCGTTCGCACCGGCGACAAGGGCGTGAACAAGGGCGGCGAGCACAAGCCCAACTATCAGCCCGGCGCCGAGTGCCGCGCGAAGGCCACGGTGTTGTGCGAGGGGCCGCGCGGCACGGTCGCCAAGTCGCTCGAGCGGACCCTGGGGCTCACCCTCGGCAGGAACCCGCAGGTGTACTCGACCGGCGTGAAGGAGCTGTGGGAGATGCCGCCCGGCCGCGTGCAGAAGGGCCGCGTCGTGCACACCATGGGATTCCCGCTCCCATTCGACACGTTCGGCGGGAGCTTCATGTACGGCATGGACGATGCGCACTGGTCGCTCGGCTTCGTCACCGGGCTCGACGCGCGTGACCCCGCGAACGATCCGCACGGCTACCTCCAGCGCTTCAAGACCCATCCGATGGTGCGCGCGCTGCTCGCGGGCGGAAAGCCCGTGGCGTACGGCGCGAAGGCGATCCCCGAGGGCGGATGGTGGGCGATGCCGAAGCTCTCGGCCGACGGCCTGCTGCTGTGCGGCGACACCGGCGGGTTCCTGAACGGCGCGCGGCTCAAGGGCATTCACCTCGCGATCAAGTCGGGAATACTCGCGGCCGAGACGCTGTTCGAGTGCCTGCTCTCGGGCGACTTCTCGAAGGAGCGGCTCGCCGGCTACGAGACGCGCGTCGAACACTCGTGGGCCGCCGAAGAGCTGAAGGGCGTTCGCAATTTCCACCAGGGCTTCGAGCACGGCATGTTCGCCGGCATGTTCAACGTGGGCGTGGGGCTAGTGACCGGCGGGCGCGACTGGATGCTGCGCGACCGCGTGGTGAACCGGCCGGGCCACGAGCACATGCGCCGGCTGCGCGACTCGCACCCCAACGGCAAACCCGCGCCGCTCAAGTTCGATGGCGCGCTCACCTTCGACAAGCTCGCCGACGTGTACCTGTCCGGCACGAAGCACGACGAAGATCAGCCCGTCCACCTGGTGGTGGCCGACACCAGCGTGTGCGCGACCCGGTGCCGCGAGGAATTCGGCAACCCCTGCCAGCACTTCTGCCCGGCGAACGTTTACGAGATGGTGCCAGACGATGCGAAGCCGGGCGCGATCAAGCTCCACATCAACGCTTCGAACTGCGTCCACTGCAAGACCTGCGACATCGCCGACCCGTACCAGATCATCACCTGGGTCACGCCCGAAGGCGGCGGCGGGCCGGACTACAAGAATCTTTAACCGCACTCTCGGGGTATCAAGGCCATGAAGCGTCTGCGCATCCTCGCTCTGCTCACCTTCGCGCTCGCCCAGCTCTCGTGCGCGGCCGCCGGGCTCACGCCGGTCAAGACCACGATGCCCGTCGCCCGCGCCGGGCTCGCTCCCGAGTACCGCGTGTTCTACGACGCGCTCGAGGGCTACGGCGACTGGACGCTGATCGAGCCTTACGGCTACGTATTCCGCCCCGACGTGAACTTCGTCGCGTGGCGCCCGTACGACGACGGGTTCTGGGCGCCGACCGACGTGTACGGCTGGGTGTGGATCTCATCGGAGCCGTTCGGCTGGGCGACCTATCACTATGGACAGTGGATGTACGACCGCTTCCAGGGCTGGGTGTGGCTGCCCGGTCTCGACTGGGGACCCGCGTGGGTGGCGTGGCAGCAGACGGATGATTACGTGGGCTGGGCGCCGCTCACGCCGCGCGGATACGATCCCGGCCTGCTGCCGGGCGGCGGATACACCTACGTGCCGATGAGCGCGATGGGCGCGACCGATCTGCGCGCGCGCGAGGTGCCGCGCGTTCAGGTCGAGCCGTCGCTCGAGAACGCGAAGCCGGTGCGGAACGTGGTCACGCGCGGAGGCGTCGCGATCAATCTCGGGCCGAGCATCGACCTGGTCGAGCGCGCGGCGGGTCCGCTGCCGCGCGTGAAGCTCGCGGAGGTCGCGCCCGCGGGCGGGCTGCGGCGTGGCGGCGCGGGCGCTGCGGCGCGCGCCGGGGGCTCCGAGGATCCGATCGATGCGACCCGGCGCGCCGCCGAGGCCGCGGCCGATCAGGCGCGTGCGATCTCGGCCGAGGGCGGAAGCCTCCCGCAACGCGTGTCGATCCTGCGGCCGGGTGGAGCGCCCGGCGGACGCGCCCCGTCCGCGACGCGCCGCGCGCCCGGCCGCGGACGCGGCGCGCCGCGCGATTCCACCGCGCGCGACTCCACAGCGAACTGAGGCAGCCGCGCAGCCGCGCGCGCGCCGCATGACGCCGTCGGAGCGCATCAAGGCGCGGGCCATCGAGCTGGGATTCGAAGCCGTCGGAATCGCGTCGGCCTCGCCGCTCGAAGCGCGCGAGCACTTCGAGGCGTGGCTCGCCGCCGGGCGCAACGGCGGGATGCGCTACCTCGCATCGCCCAAGCACCGCGAGCGCCGAGCCGATCCCTCGCGGATCCTGCGCGACCTGCGGGCGGTGGTGTGCGTGGCGCTCTGCCACGAGCCGGATCGCGATGCCGCGCGCGATGCGCGCCTCGGCCGCATCGCGCGCTACGCCGCCGGCGAGGACTACCACCGCATCATGCGCGACCAGCTGCGCGCGCTGCAGCGCTTCATCCGCGAGGAGGCGCTGCCCGGCTCGCGCGCTCTCTGGTACTCCGACACCGGCGCGATCCTCGAGCGTGGCTGGGCCGAGCGCGCGGGGCTCGGCTGGACCGGCAAGCACGCCGGGCTGCTCTCGCAAACGCTCGGCTCGTGGTTCCTGCTGGGCGAGGTGCTGGTCGATCGCGCGCTCGATCCTGATCCGCCGCTCGAGCGCGAGCACTGCGGCACCTGCACGCGCTGCATCGACGCGTGCCCCACCCATGCGATCGTCGCCCCCTACCAGCTCGATGCGCGGCTCTGCATCTCCTACCTCACGATCGAGCTGCGCGGCGCGATCCCGCGCGCAATGCGACCGCGGATCGGCGACTGGATCTTCGGCTGCGACCTGTGCCAGGAGGCGTGCCCGTGGAATCGCTTCGCCCCGCCCGCGCGCGAGGCGCGGCTGCATGCGCGATCGCTCGAGGGCTGGACGCTCGAGAAGTTTCTGACGCTGGATGAGGAAGGATTCGCGACGCTGTTCGCGGGGAGCCCGATCCGCCGCGCGCAGCGCAGCGGATTCCTGCGCAACGTGTGCGTGGCGCTCGGCAACCGCGCGGAGGCGAGCGCGGTGCCGGCGCTCGCGCGCGCGCTCGCCTCCGATCCCGAGCCGCTGGTGCGGGCGCACGCCGCGTGGGCGCTGGGCGAGATCGCACGCAGCATCGCGGCGGAAGGGGCGGACTGCGCGGTGGAGGAGGTGCGCGGTGCGCTGAGGCGGGCGGAGGCGGGCGATGCGGCGGCGGAGGTGCGCGAGGAGGCGGGGGCGGCGATGGGGCGCGTGGCGTAACGCGATTCGCTCGCGCTACGCCACGGCGTTCGCGCCCCGCGCCTCGCGATCCGCCACGCGCGCCGGGAACCAGTGCCGCGTGCGATTGCAGGCCGCGCACACCGATAGCATGACCGGCACCTCGACCAGCACGCCCACGACGGTCGCGAGCGCCGCGCCCGAGCCCGGGCCGAACAGCGTGATGGCCACCGCCACCGCCAGCTCGAAGAAGTTGCTCGCCCCGATCAGCGCGCCCGGCGCCGCGACGTCGTGCGGGATGCGGAACCACTTCATCAGCCCGTAGGCGAGCCCCGCGTTGAAGTACACCTGCAGCAGGATCGGCACCGCGATCAGCAGCACGTGGAGCCAGCGGCCGGTGAGGTTGTCGGCCTGGAACGCGAAGATGAGCACCAGCGTCGCGAGCAGCGCGACGATCGTGACCGGCTGAAAGCGCGGCAGGTAGGAGCGCTCGAACCACTCGCGCCCACGCGCGCGGATCAGCGCCACGCGACTCGCGCTCCCGAGCGCGAGCGGAATCACGATGAACGCCACCACGCTGTAGAGCAGCACCTGAAACGGAACGTGCAGCCCGCTCGCGCCCGCCACCAGCAGGCCGACGATCGGCGCGAACAGCACCAGCATGATGAGATCGTTGAGCGAGACCTGCACCAGCGTGTAGGCCGGGTCGCCCCCCGTGAGCTGCGACCACACGAACACCATCGCGGTGCACGGCGCGGCCGCGAGGATGATGGTGCCGGCCACGTACTGATCGGCGAGCGCGGGTCCGATCAGCGGCAGGAACAGGTGCTTGAAGAACAGCCAGCCGAGGAACGCCATCGAGAACGGCTTCACCAGCCAGTTCACGAACAGCGTCACCAGGATGCCGCCCGGCCGCCGCCTCACTCCCGCGATGCTCGCGAAATCGATCCTGAGCATCATCGGGTAGATCATGAGCCAGATCAGCGCGGCGATCGGCAGGTTGATCTGGCTGTGGCCGCCGAACTCGAGATCGCGGATGGCCGCGACCGCGTTCGGCGCGAGCTTGCCGAGCAGCACACCCACCACCATACAGAGCGCCACCCACAGCGTGAGGTAACGCTCGAACGGGTTGAGGCGCGGCGCGACGGGCGCGGTACTAGTCATGCGGCGCGGGCGACGCGGGGGGCGTTTGCGCCTCGTGCACGGCGCGCTCGATCAGGGCGCGGACCTCGCGCTCGATCCGGTCGCGCACGGCGCGGAAGCCCTCGTCGTCGAGATGCTTTGGGTCTGGCAGATCCCAGTCGGCGCGATGGCGCGCGGGCAGGTTCGGGCACGCGTCGCCGCAGCCCATGGTCACCACGTGATCCCAGCGCATGCGCGGCAGATCGTCGAGCCCCTTCGACCGCTGCGGCGCGAGATCGATGCCGCGCTCCGCCATGAACCGGATCGCGCGCGCGTTCACGACGCCCGATGGCCGCGAGCCCGCGCTGAAGACCGACACGCGCCCTACGCCGAACGCTCGCGCGAAGCTTTCCGCCATCTGCGAGCGGCAGGAGTTCTCGACGCAGACGAAGAGCAGCGCGGGGAGGGGCTCAGACACGGGCAGGCACCCGGCGCGCCCGCGGCCTCGTGGAATGCCGATCCGCGCTCAGGCGCTCGGGATAGAACGCGCACAATTCAGTCATCGGGACCCTGCGCACATCGCGCAGCCGCTTTCGATCCGCCACGATCCGCGGATCGCGATCGAGCCGGCCGCGCAGCATGGCGAGCACCGAGGTCGCGTGCGGGTTGCGCTCGGCGCTCGCGAGTGAGTACTCGATCCACTTGCCGTCGCGCCTGTCCTCGACGAGCCCCGCGTGCTTGAGCACGCTCAGGTGCTTCGACACCGTGGACGGCGCGAGCCCCAGCACCGCCTGCACCTGGCACACGCACAGCCCGCCGCCCTCGAGCAGCTTGAGGATGCGCGCGCGTGTGCGATCGCCTGCGGCCTTGAGGGCGAGCTCGAGCTCACGCATAGCGGACGCACACGGATCGTTTCGTCATGTGGCGAAATGTAGGGTCGCAGGTGCGCACCGTCAAGCGCGGAGAACCGCCGCAGGATCACCGAGCTTTACGGCGCGTTCGTGGACCGATCCCCATCGGCGCTCGAGCGCCTCGGCAGTCGGGACCACGCGACATGCTTGCCCGTGCCGTCCTGTTCTTCGATCTCCTGCATGACCGCGGTCGCCGACGATTTGCTGGCCGCGATGCTCGCGCGATGCAACCCTGTGGCACCCGGCCCGCTGACGGATCGCGTGATGGTTCGCCTCATCCAGGGAAACGTCGAGTCTCCCGGCTTCCGTCGCGCGTTCGAGGCCGGGGGGATTGGAGTTCTTGAGGTGGACGCGCGTGGAACTGCTTCACGACCCAACCAAGGCAGGCTCTTTCGGAATTCCCGGCCACTCTCTCTGTTTCGGTTGCGCGCACCGGGGCGAAGCGGAAAGCGCAGTCTCTGCGACTCGACGCTTCATTCTCAGCCGCTTCGCAGTCACTCGCGCATTGGGCACGCCAGCGCGAACCCCGCTCGCAATCACCGGTAGCGAGCAGTCAGAGGAACGCAGATCGCGGCGGGCGTGTGGGCCGGCGGATGCGCCTTTCCCCTAGGTGCCGGTCGTGCCATAATCGGTTCAGACTCCCCGCGGCAAACAGGGGCGATCCTGCCCGGGATAGAGGGCGGCCATTTTCATCTGGCTTCCGACGGACTTCGTCATGGACACTCGCCCGATGATGATGCCCGGTGCGCTGCGCGCAGGCATCCTCGCCGTGATCCCAGTGACTCTCATCCTAGGCACATCCGGCCCCGCGGCGACGATACCGGCCCCGCTCTTCGCGGCACCGTTTCTCTCGTTCGACACGGGGAACAATCCGTCCTCAGTGGCGATGGGTGATCTCGACGGCGATGGGACGCTCGATCTCGTCGTCGCCAACTACGGCGCCTACGCCCCACCCTATATCGGGAGTGTGTCGGTATTGCTTAGCAATGCGAATGGGACATTCGCGCCCAAGACCGATTACGGGGCGGGGGAAGCTCCCACCTCCGTGGCTATCGGTGACCTGAACAGCGATGAGCACTTGGATTTGGTGGTCGCCAACTACTACTCCGGCACGGCCTCAGTGCTGTTGGGGAAAGGGGACGGGACGTTCGGGCCGAAGACCGATTATAGGACGGGGAGCAGTCCTTATTCCGCTTCGATTGGAGATCTTGACGGGGACGGGAAGCCAGATCTGGCCGTGGCGAACTGGAACTCCAACACGGTTTCGGTGTTGCTGGGAAAGGGAGACGGCACGTTCGCGCCCGAGCACGAGTACGCGACGGGGGAGGTTCCCCGTTCGGTAGCGATCGGGGATCTGGACAACGATGGGAAGCAGGACCTGGCGATTGCGAATTACGGCTCCAATACAGTCTCGGTGCTGCTGGGCAGTGGCAACGGGACGTTTGGACTATCGAGTGACTACGCGACGGGGTTCTATCCCACCAGTGTCGCAATCGGCGATCTGGACGGGGATGACAACCTGGATCTTGCGGTGGCGAATGCCGCAGGGCACTCGGTTTCGGTGTTGTTGGGAAACGGGCACGGGACGTTTGTACCCAGGAGCGACTGCTCCGTGGGGTACATTCCATGGTTTATGGCGATTGGGGATGTGAATGGGGACGGGAAGCCGGACTTGGCGACCGCGAACGCCGGCGACAATTCGGCATCTGTGCTGCTGGGCAAGGGAGACGGGTCATTCGAGCCTAGCCCGACCTATTCATGAAGAGCAGTGAACACGAAGACCTCCGTGTGGTAGGAAGGCGTTGTTCAGGCACCTTTCTTCCACGGACGGAGGTCTTCGCGTGCGCGACTTTACCACGACACCGTGTCTGCGGTTCCCGG
>JBGPFC010000061.1:0-11943 GCA_041483195.1 Candidatus Eiseniibacteriota bacterium | reverse complement strand
GCCGGGTGGCGCGCCTCGGTCCCGGGCGGGTCTTCCGCTCGCGGCGGCCGGCCCCGCCCGCCCGGCGCCCCGCCCCCCCGTTCAACGAGCTTGATCGCGCCCCGATCGCGGCGCATGCTTCGCGCCGTGAGCCTGCTCCTCCCCCAGTCGCGAGCCGGCACGGTACGCGCATTGACGCCGGTGAACATTCACGGCGATCGCTACGTGGATGTCGCGCTCGCGCTCGACGCCGAGCCCCAGCACCCCGTGAGCGGCCGCGTGTCGGCGTCCGAGTGTCCCGCCGATCTCGCGGTCGGCCATCGCGTCGAGGCGAGATTCGTGATGGGCGTGATGGTGAAGCTCGTCCGCACCTGACGCGCCGGCGAAGCGCGCGCCGTCAGGCGGCGCGCGACTCGCTCGTCTCGATCTGAGCCGGCTGCGCTCCGCGCCGCGAGATCTCGCCCCAGGTGCGCCTTCCGCGCAGCGTGTTGACCAGTCCCATCACGCGCCACCAGGCCGTGAGCTGGCGGTAGCCGAAGTTTTCGAACAGCGCGTAGAGCGCGAGCCCCTCGAGATCGCGCCTCCGGCGGAAGCGCGGGCACGCCGCGCGCTCGAGGACGATCGCGAGCAGCGTGGGCAGCGTTCCCCCCACGACGAAGATCGAGAAGTAGATCACGCAGAACACCAGATCCACCTTGCCCGCGATCGCCAGAGCGAGCAGCACGAGTTGCCCGGCCACTTCGACCACCGGGCCGATGAACTCGACCGTGAGCTGGAACACGAACGCGATGCCGTGATGGAGCGCGAAGCGCTGGTTGAAGAGCAGCTCGCGGTTGTACCAGAGGGCTTCGGCGAGGCCCTGGTGCCAGCGGGAGCGCTGCTTCGAGAGCACCTTGAGCGTCTCCGGCACCTCGGTCCATCCCACCGCGCCGCCGATGAAGCGGATCGCGAGCCGGCGCTGGTTGCGGGCGGCCCAGCGCTGGAGTCGCATGCACAGGTCCATGTCCTCGCCCATGCTGCCGTCGCGATAGCCGCCCACCGCGAGGACCGCCTCGCGCGAGAAGAGGCCGAGCGCGCCGGAGATGATGAACAGGCTGTCGAGCAGCGTCCACCCCAGCCGGCCGGTGAGCATGCTGCGCAGGTATTCGACCACCTGGTAGCGCGCGATCTGGCTCCGGGGCAGCGTGCAGTCCACCACCCGGCCGTGCTCGAGGATGCAACCGTTCACCGGCCGCACCACGCCCCCCACCGCCAGCACCGACGCGTCCTCGTAGAACGGCAGCGCGAGCTGGAGCAGGGTGTCGCGTTCCAGCACCGAGTCGGCGTCCACCACCAGGATCAGCGGGTGGCGCGAGAACGCGAGCGCGATGTTGACCGCGCGCGCCTTGCCGCCGCCGTTCACGACGTCGAGCACCACCAGGAACGGATAGTCGGGCGAGGAGTACACGCCGCGCACGCGCTCGCGCGGGACGCGCGCGCGCAGCGTGCGCCGCGAGGGCCGGAGGTTGAAGGCGCGCGTCATGCGATCGAGCGTGTGGTCGGTCGAGCCGTCGTTCACCACGACGATCTCGAAGCTCGGGTACTCGAGCTGCATCAGCGAGCGCACGCTGTCCACGATCGTGGGCTCCTCGTTGAAGGCGGGCACCAGGATGCTGATCGATGGCGCGAGATCGCTTTCGAACAGGCTCAACCGGTCCGCGGTGCGCGCGCGCCGGCGCTGGAGGCGCGCCTCGATGAACGCGAGCAGCGCGAGCCCGATGTATACGAGGCACACGCCGAGGCTGTAGATGAGCAGCAGCGTCCCGAGCCAAGTGCCCCAGAACGACAGGTCACGCCACACGGGACAGTCCTCCCGGGCTCTCGCGTTCCCACTCGATCAGCTGGAGCACTTCGGCCGCCATCTCCGAGGCGAACACGTCGTTCCGCTGCCGCGCGATCGCCTCGAGCGTGACGCGGCCGGCCGCTCCGTGCAGCGCGATCGCGTAGGCCGCGTTGCGACGCACCCACCACGCCACGTCGCGCACGCAGGCTCCGAGTGGGGCGATCGAATTGGGGTCGGGCATGCGCCCCAGCGCGCGCGCCGCCTGCGCGCGCACCTGCCATGCCTGGTCGTCGAGCGCGGCGACCAGCGCGGGCAGCGCGCTCCGGCCGCCGATGCCGCCCAGCGCGCGCGCCGCGGCGACCCGCGCCTCCAGATCGCCGGCGCGCAACATGCGCCCGAGCGCCGGGAGCGACTCGTGGTCTTCCCACACGCCGACCACCTCGACCGCGGCGAGATGAATCGGCGATTGAACGGTCCAACCCGAGATCGCCTCGCGCAGTATCGAAACCCCGCCGCGCCCGAAGCGCTTGAGCAGCGCGACCAGCTGCTGCCGGCTGCGCAGCGCGGTGGCATCGGGATGATCCAGCAGCCAGTCGAGCGCCTCCCGGTCGCGCATGCGGGCGAGCGCCAGCGCGGCGGTGAAGGTCGCGAGCGACGGCCCGCGCCGCATCGCCTCGCGCAGCGACGCGCGCATGCCGCGCGCGTTCAGCAGCCCGAGGTGACGCGCGGCGAGCGCACGCGTCCACGCCGAGGGGTGGCGCAGGCGCCGGCACTCGCTCTCCACCTCGTCGAGCGGAAGCAGCTCGCGCGAGACCACCCGCCACTCTTCGCCGGCGATGTTGTCGGTGAACGCCTCGAGCGCCGCCCAGAACGCCTCGGGGCGCGCCGCCGCCATGACGCGGCGGAGCGCGAACCCGCCGGTCTCGCCGGTGATGAAACGCGCGAACGCCAGCGCGAGCCGCTCCGCCTCGGCCGCGGTCCCGCCGGAAGCGCCCGCTTCGGTGGAGCCGGGATCGAGCAGGGCGGACCAACGCGCGATCTGTCCGCGAGCGCGCTCGCGAAGCCGTTCGAACCAGTTCCGCGTGTCAGGTGTCGCCATGCCACCGTCCGGTCAGGGTCCGAGGAGCAAAGGTAGGGGGCCGGTCGGGTTATCGGCGTGCCTCGGGTTGCGCTGAACGCGCGCGTCGGACACCGTGTAGCCGCGATCTTCGGATGCCGATCAGAGGAGCAACCATCACTCGGAGGCCTCCTGAACGCATCGACGGCTCCTCGCCCCGCGCCCTCGAGCCTCGGCCGCGCCGCGCCATGGATGCTCGCGGCGATTCTCGCGATCGCCACGGCCTTGCGCGTGCGCGAGGCCACGCTCACGCCGTTCTGGTTCGACGAGATCTTCACGCTCTGGACGGTGCGGCTCGGCGTGCCCGGGATGTTCCGGCTGCTCGCGCAGGACATGCACCCGCCGCTCCACTCCCTCCTGGTGTGGGGATGGCGCGCGATCGGCGGCGAGGGCGAGCTGTGGCTCAAGTCGCTCTCGATCGCGATCGGGCTCTGCACCATCGCGGCGGTGTACGGGATCGCGCGAGCGATGTTCGGCGTGCGCGCGGCCCTGCTCGCGGCCGGGCTGCTCGCGCTGCATCGCACCGCCGTCATCTTCTCGCAGGAGGTGCGCAGCTACGGGCTGCTCTGGCTGCTGCTGGTGCTCGCGACCTGGATGGCGTGGCGCTGGATCGAGCACGGCCGGCGCCGCGACGCCGTGCTGTTCGTGCTGTGCGCGGCGGCCGCGCTCTACACGCACTATCTCGCCGGGGTGGTGCTGGCGTTCATGTTCATGTGGGGCGGGGTCGCGCTGCATCGCGACCGCGCGCGGCTCCTCGACTGGCTGTGGCTCCACCTCGCGATCGCGCTGATGTTCGCGCCGCAGCTCCCGACCTTCGTCGAGCAGCTGCGCCGCAATCGCGAGCACTGGGTCAAGCCCTCGACGCTGAGCGGCCTGTTCAACCTCGGGCGGCAGATCTCGATCGGCGCGACGTACCTGGTCGTGCCCTGGTTCCTCGCCGCCGCGCTGCCGCTCGGGCGCGAGCGCGAATGGCGCGGGGCGTCGCTGCTGTGGTGCGTCGCGCTGTTCCCGATCGCGCTCACCTGGGGGCTCACCCGCGGCGGCGCCCATCTGTTCGTCGAGCGCTACATGTTCTTCACGCTTCCCGTCTGGTGCGCGCTGGTCGCCGCCGGCATCGCGGGCGTGCGCTGGCGCGCGGCGCGCTGGATCGGCGCGATCGGGCTGGTGGCGCTCGATGCGCGATCGTTCGCGCTCCACCACCCGTTTCCCGAATCGGTCGCGCAGCATCGCGCCGTGGAATACCTCGCCGCGCGCGTGCGGCCCGGCGACCTCGTGTATTGCGCGGACTCGCACAGCCTGTTCACGCTGGAGCAGCACCTGCCGGGCCGCGCGCGTTACCGGTTCCTGCTGAGCGATCCGCATCTGCCCTACTACGAGGGCGCGTACCTGATCCCCGACTCGATCCGCGTGACGGAGGGCGACGTCGAGCGCGCGCATGTCAGAGGCGAACGCTGGTGGGGGATGCGCACGCGCCACGGCGGGATCACCAGCGTGCCCGCGGCGGTCGTGCTCGGCTCGTTCGCGATGGCCGTGCCGATTCAGTACGAGATGGTGACGGTGTGGGTGGGGCAGGCCGACTCGGCGCGAGTGGGCGCGGCGAGCGCGGGGCGGTGAGCCGGATCTCAGCGCTTCACGCTCACCGAATCGCCCGGACCGCCCGCCTTCTCCGCCGACGCTTCATCGATGAGCAGCTCGATGCGCCGCGCCGCGTCCTCCAGCCCGGGCTCGAGCGGACCCCTGGCGCGCGCGCGCTCGAGCGAGCGGCGCGCGGCCGCGAGGTCGCCGCTCATCATCCAGGCATCGGCCGCCATCAGCGCGCGGCGGGGATTCGCGTTGAGCTCGAAGGCGCGATCGAAGTATCGGGCGCCGGTCGTGGCCTCGCCGTGGTCCATGGCCCGCTGCCCGAGATAGAGGTAGGCGTGGCTGCGCTGGAGGTCGGGCAGGCCGGGGGGTTGCGCGGCGACGGCGAGCGCCCGGCGCTCGGCCGCCGGCTCGTTCGCCTGAACCGCCACGAAGCCCAGCGACAGGAGCGCGAGCACGGGCAGCGTCCACGCGAGTCGCGTCCGCAGGGCGGCGGCGGGAAGACCCGCGATCAGGGCGCCGGCCGCGATGGTGAGCGTGAGCCCCAGGATGACGTTCGCATCCCAGTCGCGCTGGGCGCCGAGCCCGCGGCCGCCGACGGGAAAGACCAGCACCAGAGCGAGCAGGAGCGGCACGGCGAGCGTCATCGCGAGACCGAAGAACGGGCGGCGGAGAAAACGCGAGAGCCCCTCGCGGCCCACGACGATCGGGGCGAGCAGCGCGAGCGGGGCGACGAGCACCAGCGTGTTGATCCAGTCCGATGGCGCGGCCTTGCGGAAGTCCTGGGTGCGGAGCGTCGAGAGCAGATCGCGCACATCGAGGCCGAGCTGCCGGCCCGCGGGCGTCAGCACCAGGAACGCCGCGCCAACCAGCGCGACGCCCAGCGTCACGCCGAGCAGGAGGCGGCGTGAGGCGGGGTCGTCGCCCTCCCACTCGGGGCCGAGCGCGCGCCAGAGCTGGGGCAGCAGGAGCACCACCCCCATGCGATGGCTCGCGAGCACGACCAGCCAGGCTGCGGAGATGCGGAGCACCGCGCGCCGGCTCGAGACCGGCGCCGAGATCTCGGCCCACCACCACACGGTCGCGACCGCCAGCAGTCCCGCGGATTCGGCGAAGCCCGCGAATGCCTCGAGCACCCCGGTGAGCGCGAGCGCGAGGGCGATCGGGAGTCGCAGCTCGGCAGCTGCGCCGAGCCGCGCGGTGATACGCCACAGGCCGGCGAAGTAGAGCAACGCGAGCGCGACGCAGACGGCCGAGACCCCATCGCGGAGCGGCCAGCCGGCGCGGTCCGCCGCCTCCGGGACCATGAGGTTGACCGCGATGTCGAGCGGATTGGCGTGGAGCCGGCTCGACCATTCACCGAACGAGCTCAGCACCGAGCCGGCGCCGAAGGCGGTCATCGAGCGCAACCTGAGCTGCGTGTCGCCGAGAAAGTGGATGCGCTCGCGCAGCGGAAACGCGACGACGATCGCGATCGCCAGCCCGGTGAGCGCCGCCCGGACGCGTCCCCCGCGCCCGGCGACCGCCGCGACCGCGGCCATCGCGCTCGCGAGAGCCAGACCCAATGCCGCCGGCCATGGGAGTGAGCGCAGCCCGTTCACGGCCCAGAAGTAGTTGGACCCGGCGGGCGCCAGCGCGATCACCAGGCAAATCACTCCGAGCGCGACTGCGAGCGCGGATGGAGGACGACCCACGGCGGCGGGCAGCGTGCGTACGCGTCTTCCCGCGGCCGTTCGTCCGGCTCCACCCCTCGGCGCACGGCCCGATCCTGAACGTTGCGGCCTGCTCACGGACGAGAGTCTCCTTTCGCGAGCCTACGAGCCTAGGCTTCTTCCCGGCGACCGTCCAAGGCCATTCGACCCGCTTGCGCGCGCGCGGCGCAGGCGGCATAGTGCGCGGGTCCGCGGCGACGCGGGCGGCGTTAGGGGTGGTCGGCATCGCACATCGCCGGCCTGAGAGCACACCCTTCGAACCTGAACTGGCTAACACCAGCGTAGGGAAACGGCCAAGACAAGCGAGCTCTCCGGTTGCCACGCCGTCCCTGCGCGGACGGCGTTTTCGTTTGGCGCAACGCCCGGCTCGCTACACCGAGCCCGCGCGCGGCGCGAACGAAGCGACCCGCCCGCACGGGATCGCACATGTTCAGCTCGAGCCCGCTCGACTGGGGGCTGATCGCTCTTTACTTCGGCTTCCTCGGCGCCGTGTGGCTGCGGCGGCTGGGACGCAGCTCGACCACGCTCGACTACCTGGTCGCCGGGCGTCGCGTGACGCTGCCGGCGTTCGTCGCGACGCTGGTCGCCACCTGGTACGGCGGCATCCTCGGCGTCGGCGAGTACTCGTACCGCTACGGGCTCGCGAACTGGCTGGTGTTCGGCGTTCCCTACTACATCGGCGCGCTGCTGTTCGCGATATTCTTCGCGCGCCGCGCGCGCGAGGCCGCGCTCTACACGATTCCCGACCTGCTCGACCGCACTTACGGCCGCGGCCCCGCGCTGATGGGCGCGCTCGCGGTGTTCATCGGCTCGGCGCCCGCCGCCTACGTGCTCATGCTGGGCACGCTGTTCGCGGCGATGTTCCACCTGCCGCTGGTGCCGTGCGTCGTGGGCGCCGCGCTGTTCTCGGTGTTCTACATCCACAATGGCGGCCTGCGCACCGTGGTGCTCACCGACCAGGTGCAGTTCGTGCTGATGTACGCCGGCTTCTTCGTCATGCTCGGCTTCCTGGTCGCGCGCCACGGCGGGCTGCCGTATCTCGTGGCCCATCTGCCCGCCACCCACTTCGTGTGGCACGGCGGCAATCCTCCCGCCGCCATCTTCGTGTGGTACTTCATCGCGCTCTCGACGCTGGTGGACCCGGGCTTCTGGCAGCGCGCGTACGCCGCGCGCGATCCGCAGGTGGCGCAGCGCGGCGTGCTGATCTCGATCGGGTGCTGGATCGTGTTCGACTTCCTCACCACCTTCACCGGCATGTACGCGCGCGCGGTGCTGCCCGCGATGCGTGAGCCGGTGTTCGCGTTTCCCGAGCTGGCCGCGGTGACGCTGCCGGCCGGCGCGCTCGGCCTCTTCTACCTCGCCATGATCGCGACGGTGATGAGCACCATCGATTCCTACGGCTTCATCGCCGCCGCCACCATCGGACGCGACGTGATCTGGCGGCTGAAGCGCGAGGCGAGCGAGGCGCGCGTGCCGGGCTACACCAAGCTCGGCCTGTGGGCGGCGGCGGCGTTCGCCACCGTGCTGGCGGTGATGAAGCAGAGCGTCGTGGATCTGTGGCACGACCTCGGCTCGATCACCACGCCCGCGCTGCTGATCCCGGTCGCGACCGCATTGATCGGCCGCGGCCGGCTCGGCGCGCGCTGGACGCTCGCCACCATGATCGTGCCGTTCACGGTGTCGCTGGTGTGGATCGGCGTGAAGAACTTCCCGCCGCCTGGGACTCCGGGCGGTTACCCATGGTCGCTCGAACCCATCTACGCCGGGCTCGCAGCATCGCTGATCGTTTACGCGGCGGGCCGGGCGGTGAAGAAATCGGAGGCAACGAGATGAGACGCATGCTTGTGCTGTTGCTGATCGCCGGCGCGATCGCCGCGCCCGCCCCCGCCGCGTCCGCGCGCGCGGTGCAGGCTCCGGCGCTCGAGGACACGCTTCGCACCATCGTCCGGCTCCCCGAGGTGGTGGTGAGCACCTCGCGCGCGAGCGAGCGCACGCCGGTCGCGAAGTCGGTGCTGCTCCGCGACCAGATCCAGCAACTGAACTGGGGGCAGGACACGCCGATGGCGCTCGCCGCGCTCCCCGGCGCCTACGCGTACTCCGACGCCGGGAACGGCATCGGCTACTCGTATCTCTCGATTCGTGGGTTTCCGCAGCGGCGCATCAGCGTGCTGATCGACGGCGTGCCGCTCAACGACCCGGAGTCGCACGAGGTGTACTGGATCGATCATCCCGATCTGCTCGCCTCGACCGGCGAGGCGCAGGTGCAGCGCGGCGTGGGCTCCGCGCTCTACGGCGCGGCGTCGGTGGGCGGCGCCGTGAACCTCGAGACCTCGCCATTCACCGAGCAGCGTCGCACCACCGCGAGCCTCTCGTACGGCTCGTTCGGCACCCGGCGCACGATGGTCGAGATGAACTCCGGCCTCCTCCCCGGCGACTGGAACTCCTACGCGCGCTACTCGCGCGTGGACACCGACGGCTATCGCGACCAGTCGTGGACGCATGTGTGGTCGTACTACTTCTCCACGCGTCACATCGCCGGCGATCACCTGCTGCGCCTCAATCTGTTCGGCGGCCCCGAGGAGACGCACCTCGCGTACAAGGGCGTGCCGCGTGCGACGCTCGATGGCGGGATCACCGGAAACGCCGGCGCGGACCGACGCATCAACCCGCTCGGCTACCCGGGCGAGGCCGATCATTTCTTCGAACCGCACTACGAGCTGCTGCATTCGTGGGCGCCGCGCGGCGGGCTGACGTTCACGCAGACGCTGTTCTGGTTCGACGGCCGCGGCTACTACGACGAGGGACGCAATGGCGAGGCGCTGTCGAACTACGGCCTCGACACGCTCTTCACACCCGACTCGACGCGGCTGCCGCGCACCTACTACCTGCAGAATCCCGACGGCAGCCTGGTCCAAGTCGGCGGCAGGTTTCGCGGCGTCGCGAGCGACATCGTGCGGCGGCGCACCGTCGCGAACCAGCACTACGGCTGGGTGCCGCGGCTGCGCATCGCGCACGCGAACGGCGAGCTGATCGTGGGCGGCGAGCTGCGCGCGCACGACGGGCATCACTGGGGCGAGGTCCTGAGCGGCAACGGCCTCCCTCCCGGCACGCCCAGCATCGCGCGCTACTACGACTACCATCCGCGCACGCTGTCGGGCGGAGTCTTCGCGCGCGAGGAGTGGCGGCCAAGCGCGACGCTCACGCTCACGGGCGACCTCGCGTGGCGGCATCAGCGCTACGCGCTGCGCGACGATCGCTTCGGCGGGCTCTCGTTCGTTCAGCGCTACGACTTCGCGCTGCCGCGCGCCGGCTTCACGTGGCGGCCGCGCGAGCACGCGAGCGTGTTCGCCTCGTGGGCCTACTCCCAGCGCGAGCCGCGCTTCCTCGATCTGTTCAGCGCGGAGCAGGCCGGCAGCGTGCCGCTCTATCGACATTACGACCCCGCGAGCGGCGCCTACTCCGACCCCTACGTGCGCCCCGAGAAGGTGAACGACTACGAGCTGGGCGGGAGCTATGGCACGCGCGGCGTGACCGCGAGCGTCAACCTGTTCCGCATGGACTTCCGCGACGAGCTGGTGGACTACCAGTTCAACTCCGACCTCGCGAACTGGGTCACCGCGAACGCCGCGCGCTCGGTGCACCAGGGCGTGGAGCTGGCGCTCGGCGCGGAGGCGAAGCCGCGGCGCGATCTCGCGCTCGCGCTCGATGCGAACACCACGCTCAGCGACAACCACTTCGTGGATTTCAAGGAGGCGATCGACGCGACCACCGTGCTCAGCCACGACGGCAAGGCGCTCGGGTTCTTCCCGGCGGTGCTCGCGAACGTCGGCGCGCGCCTCACGTGGAAGGGTGCGCAGCTCGGCGCGCAGGCGCAGCAGGTGGGACGCATCTACCTCGACGCGAACGAAGACCCCGCCGCCAGCATCGCGCCGCACATGGTGCTGAACTTGAGCGGCGGCTATCGCCTGCCGTTCGCGGGCACGTCGGATGCGACGCTCGTGGTGCGGGTGTTCAACGCGCTCGACAAGAAGTATGAAACCGGCGGCTACTTCGACTACGACGACGCGGGCAACTACGTGCCGCTCTACGTGCCGGCCGCGACGCGAAACGTGCTGGTGGAGGTGCGGGTGGGGTTGTGAGCGGAAGGGCGGTTCAGGAAGCCGCTGGTTTGTTCGTCTGAGCTACGGGGCCACCGTCACGACGATCTTTCCACGAGCATGTCCCCCGGCGAGACATCGGAACGCTTCGGATGTCTCGCTCAAGCGATGGCGGCTGTCGATGACCGGCGTCACCTTCCGCGACTCGAGGAGTCCGCCCAGCGTGACCAGATCTGCTTGCTTCAGCCGCGCCACGAAGAAGACCATCGTCTGACTTGCGAACCGTGAGATCAGCACGCCGGTCAACATGCGGCCCAGCCGGCGGCCAAACCCGCGACCGTCGGCTCCTCCGACACCCGCCGCGACCATTACTCCCCCGGGACTCAGCACGCGGCGGCATGCGGAAAACGAATGATTCGTCACCAGGTCGAAGATCAGGTCGTAGCGTTGCCCGCTCCGCGTGAAGTCCTCGCGTGTGTAATCCACCACGCGGTCGGCACCGATGGAACCGACCCTCTCCACGTTCCTGCTGCTGCACGCGCCGGTCACGTCGGCGCCGAACGCCTTGGCGATCTGCACCGCGAACGTTCCGACGCCTCCCGCCGCGCCGTTGATCAGGACCCGCTGTCCGGCCTGGATCCGCCCGGCGCGGAGGCCCTGCAGGGCGGTGAGCCCTGCGAGGGGAAGGGCGGCCGCCTCCTCGAACGAGACGTTCGCGGGCTTCGCAGCCAGGGCCGATTCTGAGGCACACGCATACTCGGCCAGGGATCCGCGGCATAGCCCAAAGACGTCGTCGCCGGGTTTGAACGCGGTCACCCTCCGGCCCACGAACTCGATTCGTCCGGCCACGTCGCGACCGGGTCGGTTTGCCCTGGGCCTGCGCAGGCCAAGTATCAATCGAAGGATCGGAGGCCGGCCCCGCATGAGACCCCAATCATAGGCGTTCAATGAGGCCGCCCGGACCTGGATCAGGACCTCGCTGTCCCCCGGAGTCGGCTTCTCGACATCGTCGAGCCGAAGCGCCTCCGGAGCGCCGTAACCGTGACAGACAATGGCCTTCATGATCGTTGCGGGCTCGCAATACCCAAGGCTATTTCGAGAGGCCGGACTCGCGTCCGAGGAGCGCCCCGCTGGGACATGTTCTGGCGGGGATGTTCACTGCGCCGCGCTGGCCGCCGGCAGCGTCACCTTCACGGCGACGTCGCGGCCGAGGCGCGGGTCCCTGGCGCGATAGACCTCGCCCATCCCTCCCGCGCCGATCGGCGCAATGATCTCGTAGAGGCCCAGACGGGTCGCGGGAGTCAGCGGCATCGGTCCAATCTACCTCATGGAGATGCGACCCGTGATGCCGTCCGCCCCGGCGTGATGCCGCCTCGCGTGCGCGCTCGCGGCCGAGCCCACAACCGGGCCGCGGAACCTGTCAACGACTTTGAGACACTCGCATCGTGAGCTTACTGATGCAGCGGCCGTCGGTCATCCTCGCGAGTAACCGAACTTCATTGCCCTGGTGGCGGTTGCCAGAGTTCAACCTTGTTGCCCTCTGGATCCATGACCCATCCGAATTTCCCGTACTCCGAGTCGTCGGTCTTCTCGAGCACATTGCAACCTTCCTCGCGCAGTGCTTTGAGAAGTGCT
>JBGPFC010000060.1:0-11955 GCA_041483195.1 Candidatus Eiseniibacteriota bacterium | reverse complement strand
TCACTCGGTCTGGTGGGGGCGCCGATGCCTGGGGGTGTTCGATCCTCGCGGACGCGCCAGAATCGAGGCTTCCGGCGCTGCCGCCTGAAAGCGGACAGATAGTCGTGTCAAAAGCGGTCACTTAGTCTTGCCAACAACAGCTTTTCTCGCGACCCGGGACGAGACCCGGCGCGTCGTCTTCCCCGCTCGCGCTCCGGGCCTCCGGCGTCACCGGGCCGGGATCTCGATCCGCGGCCGGTGGGCGCCCGCCCGGTCGGCGCGCGCTCCGTTGCCGCCCGCGGGGCGCGGGACGCTCCCATTCGATTCGCGCACCCGCGGCATCACCTCCGCGGCGAAGCGCTCCATCTCCTCGCGCTGCGGGCTGAACTGGAGCAGCAGCAGCTCGACCCCGGCGCGCTCGAACTCGCGAATCCGCGCGGCGATGGTGTCGGGGGTGCCGACCAGCCCCGCGCGCAGGCCGCGGTTCGAGACGGCGTAGTCCTCGAGCTTGAGCCTCTGCTCGAGCTGCGTGCCCGCCACCCATTGCCCGAAGTTGGCGAAGCCGGGAGCGCCCGGACGCAGCTTGGTGATGCGCGCGAGCTCGGCCTCCGCCTCCGCATCGGAGTCGCGGCACACCACGTAGCCCGCTACGCCGAATCGCAGCGGCGGCAGGCTCCATCGCGCGCGCCGCGCGCCCAGGTCCGCGATCTTCCCCGCGACGCGCTCGGGCGGATCGCCGTGCATGAGGTAGCCGTCGCAGGAGCGCGCGATCAGCTCCTTCGCGGCCTCGGACTCGCCGCCCGCGTACAGCACCGGCCGCGCGATCGGCTTGGGCTCGAGGATCGCGCCATCGACGCGGTAGAAGCGCCCCGCGTAGCTGAAGCGCGGCTCGCGCCACATGCCGTCCACCACCGCGAGCCATTCGCCGGTGCGCGCGTAACGCTGATCGTGCTGATCGAACGCGACGCCGTACTGGCGCGCCTCGTCCTCCCACCACGACGACACCACGTTGAGCGACACGCGCCCGCCGCTCAGCTGGTCGAGGTTCGCGGCCTGCTTCGCGAGCAGCGCGGGCGGATGGAACGTGGGCCGCACCGCGATCATGATCTCGAGCCGCTCGGTCACGGCGGCGAGCGCCGCCGCCGTGGTCCACGCGTCGAGCGCCGGGGCGTCCGCGCCCTTGATGTCGTTCAGGTTGAGCTCGGCGACCAGCGTCACGTCGAAGCCGATCGCCTCGCTGCGCTGCGCGAGCCGGCGCACGTAGTCCCAGCTCGCGTCCATCTGCTCGTCGGCGACGTTGCGCAGCCAGCCGCCGAACACCGGAAGCCAGTATCCGAATCTCATGCGCGCACCGCCTCGGTCTCGAGGAACTCGGCGAGCCGGTCGTACGCGTCGAATCCCACCACCCGCGGGCTGTCGGCCACGAAGTTGGAGAGCGCGTTGATGTCGTAGTACGAGTGCGTGCCGTCGCGCGCGTCGATCATGTACTCGACGCCGCCGACGTCGATCCGCGCAGCGGCCATGATGCGCTCCACCTCGGAGACGATCTCGGCCGGGGGCGTGTAGCCCTCGACCTTGAGCCCGTTCTTCGGAGCGTCCACCGGGCACGCGCTGCGCGCCAGCTCGACGCCGTCCACGCCCTGGCAGATGTCGGCGGGGCACAGGTCGTAGCGGTCGCCGTCTGGGTACACGCGGATCGCGTAGAGATACTTGCCGCCCAGCACCTCGACGCGGACGATGCGACCGCCTTCCGCCGGGATGAATTCCTGCACCAGCGCGGTCTGGTCGATGCCGAGATCCCACGCCTCGGCCGCCGCCGCGCGCAACGCCTCGATCGTGTCGAACCGCCGCACGCCCGCGCCGCTCCCTCCGATGTTGGGCTTCACGACAACCGGGAAGCGCAGGCCATGCGCCGCGGCCGGCGCGTGCGCGGCGTCGTGGATCACGCGCGCCCGCGGGTACCGCAGCCCGAGCCGCTCGAGCAGCGAGAGCTGGCGGGCCTTCGAGGTCTCTGTGAGAAACGCGTCGTAGCCGTTCACCACGCGCACGCCGAGGCGTTCGAGATGCTCGAGGTACTGGAGCGTGTAGAAGATGCCGTGGCCGTTGCCGCGCAGCCAAGCCGAGGGGCTCATGCGGTTGAACACCAGCGCGTAGGGCGGTCGCGGCGCGGCCGCGTCGTAGCGATGCGTCGTCGCATCGAGCCGCACGTAGGGCGTGCCGCGCCGCTCGAACGCCTCGAACAGCGGGCGAAACCAGTCCGGGTGCTCGTGGAAGATCGCGATCGGCCGGTCGGGATGGACGTTCATGATGCCACCTGCCTTTGCTCGGCCTGGGTTTCACGCGTGAGATAGGATTCCGAGACGGGCTCCAGACCCCCGCGCGCGCCGAGCGCGAGGGCGATCGCCTCAGCGACCGCGCGGTCGAGGCGCTCGAGCAGCGCGCGGCTCGGCACGCCGTCGGCGAATTGCTCGTCCGCCGCGTAGACGTTGGTCGGCACCACCACCGCGCCCAGGCTCGAGAACAGCGGGCGCAATCCGTGATCGATCGCGAGCAGGTGGCCCGGGCTGCCGCCGGTCGCGATCGGAATCGCGATCGCCCCTGCGAGCGCGCCGTGCGGGAACAGATCGAAGAACACCTTGAGCAGCCCGCTGTAGGTAGCGCGATAGATCGGAGTCGCGGCGAGCACGATGCGCGCGGAAGCGGCGGCCGCGAGCGCGCGCTCGAGCGCGGCGTCGCGCACCCGCCCCAGCAGCGCGTCGGCGGGCAGGCTCGAGAGATCGATGCGCTCGCAGGCGATGCCGAGCGCGCCGAGCCGGGCGAGGGCGTGGTCCAAGAGCATGCGCGACTTCGATTCCCTCCCGCTCGGACTCGACGAGATGCCGGCCGCCTGAAGCATGGACGCCTGCGCGATGAAACTCATGGGTTCCTCCGTGATACAAAACGACCGCGGCTCCCGATGGATGGGAGCCGCGGTGCGGTGTGTGTTGGGCCTGTTCTTGGCCTATCGGCCGGGAATCTCAGTCACTCCGTGCGCCAACGCACCGACATCGCATGCCCCCGCGGAGCATTCGACAACAACACGTCGTTGCGTGGACGCTGCGAAGCTGCATGACGGTGGTGTGCCTCTTGAGGCTGCAGCCGCCGGGGAGCCCGGCGGGCTTTCGAGAACTGATGAATGATGACGGACCGCGGCGGGCGGCGTCAAGGCCTGAAGTGCGCCGCGCTTCGTCCTTCCCCACCCCGGGCCCGCGGTCTTATCATCCCCGCGGCTCACCACTCTCGTGCTCCCATCTTCGGCATCGCTCCGCCCGCAGATCCGCGCGCGCCTTCGGCGTGCGGCGGCGATCGGCGTCGCCCTCCTCGGGCTGTTCTCCCTCGTACTGCCGGCCGACGCGCGGCGCGGCGCGGGCGCCTACCACGGCGGCGGGTCGTCGCACCGATCCTCGCACTCCTATTCGGGGCATCGCTCCACGTACACCCCGGGCGTGAAGCGCGATTCCCACGGCCGCATCGCCCGGGACCCCGAGGCGAAGCGCGCGTTCGAGAAGCAGACCGGGCATCCGAACGGCTGGCCCGGGCACGTGGTCGACCACATCGTCCCGTTGAGCCGCGGCGGCGCCGATTCGCCGAGCAACATGCAGTGGCAGACGACGGAAGAGGCGAAGGCGAAGGACAAGTGGGAGCGCGGGCCGCCCAGGTCGTCGTCGCGCTCGCACCATACAAAGAAGTAGCGCGGCGCTGCGCACTCCGCGCCGCCGGAACGCGACCTCTGCCGCTCCCTCTCCCAACCGCGACGGGTAAGCCTCGCTCTCGACTACGGTCGCGCGCAGGAAACCAGCGGGTCGGTCGTGACCTTCAGGAAATCCATGCGCACCTGCGCTGGGAAATCTTCACCCACCGGCCGCGCCCCGCCCATCCTTCGCAAGAGCAGGCAGAGCCTTCCGCCCGGCGTCCACGGCAGGAGACGCACCGTGATGCCGTTCGGTCGGTCGGTGGTCGTGTCCAGCGTCGTGTCCGGAACCAGCGTATATACGTGGACAGGACAGGGCAGCGCGGGGTCTGAGAACTTGTACATGAATTGAAAGCGCTGCCCTTCCGAGCGTCCCTTGAAAGTCAGATACAGCGCACCGGGTTGCACATCGACGAATGTCCATATCCATTCGAAGAATGCGCCGCCCTGGCAGGGCTCATTTATTTCCTCGACGCACTCGTAGACGCTGTCGGCGGCGCGCGTGTCCAGATACGAGCCCCCCGCAGGGGGCGGCCCAGGGTCCACAGCCCGGATTGCCTGGATTGGGCCCGTCCGATGAAACGAGCCGGCCCGGACAGCTCCCGCCGTCATCGCCGCCGCCTCCGATGTGCTTCTGCGCGGCGCTCGGCATCGGCGAAAGTGAGACAGCCCACACCGCGAGAATCGCGAGGATGATCTGGCGCCCGACATCACGGTTCATGGAACGCACCCTCCTGTTCTTGCATCGTTCGCTGCCGCGGCCATCGCGATCCTGCCGCCGGGATCCACGTATCGAATCCGATCCTGCCGCCGCCCGCTCGGAGATTCCGCTTCGATCCCTCGAACCGCAAGGCCGTGCGAATAGGCCCTCCGCATCATGTGGTCGGCGGTCCGGGTGCCGACGAGGTTGGCCGCCGCGGCGAGCGCGAGTATCAGCCCCGACCGACGCGGCCGCAGCCACAGCAGCGCCGGGATGAACAACAGCAGCGCGATCACGACCACCCGCGAGAACGTGTAGGCGTCGGGAAGCCGATTGCGGCGCGCGAGCCATTCCATGAGGCCGGCGGCGAGCGGATCGGGCGCGCCCGCCTGCGCCAGCGTCCACGGCTGCGCCGTGGCGAGCCCGGCGATGCGGCCGCGCCCGCAGTGCCGCGCCACGAGCTGGACGTGCGGCCCCGTGCTCGCCGACAGCGGGGCGCGCCCACTCGCGAAGTCGCCGGACTCGCTCGCCGCCATGCCGCTCAAGCCGCCGGTGCGAACCACCGTTCGCACGGTCGCGGCGAGTGGAACGATCGAGCACGTGGGTGGGAAGCGATAGGTCCGGGCCGCTTCGAGGATCGGATGGCGGGCGATCCCGGGAGCGGCGTAGCGTTGGCCGCCGGGGTCGAGCGGCGATTGCAGCCGGTCGTCCGCGAACTCGAAACCGAAGTGCCGGGCGAGAACGTCGATCGCGGCATGCGTGCCGGCCACCGTGGCCGGTCCGGCGACGAGCAGCAGGCCGCCTCCGGCGCGCACGAAGCGCTCGACGGCCACGCGTTCTTCCGCCGAGTACGCGCGGGCGGATCGAAGCACGACCAGCACCGACGCCGAATCGAGCGACGCGACATCACGCCTCGATGTCGCGCGAGGCGCCGCGCCGGGACGCGGAGAAGGCCCGAAACCCGCGATCGCCCACGTCACGCCGTCGTCGAGGATCATCCGCCGGCCGCCGGGCACTCCCGGTTCCTCGAAGAACAGCAGGAACCTCATCACGGCGATCACGAGCGCGAGCGCGGCGCCGAACCGCCATCCCCATCGCGCGGGATGTTCCTGGGGCCGCGGGCCGAAGTCGCGACTCGTCACGGGGAGCCACAGCAGGGTGAAGAGGGCCATCGACAGCGGCGGAGAAGCGGTCCATTCGAGCGCGTGCGGCTCGCGCGCCAACGCGGGAGCGAGCGCGGCGACGGCTCCGAATCGAATCGCCGCGATGACCACGAGGCCCGCGCCGACCCACCCGGCCTCGCGGCCGGTGGGCTTGCGCTCGGCCAGCAGGGCGAGCGCCAGCCACGCCACCCACATCGAGATGCCGAAGAACACACCACCTTGCGTGGCGTCGAGCGGCACCCCGGCGACGAAGCTGGGGCGGAACGATGGCGTGAGGATCCCGAGGCCCTCGATCGTGCCCGAAACCAGCACGTGCGCGAGCAGCACGTTGCGAATGGCGAGCAGCACGCGCGCGAGCGCGGCGGCCGCTCCGAAAGTCGGCATGCGCTCCCATCGCGCGATCGCGCACAGCGACAGGCAGGCGAGCAACCACGGCCACGGCGAGGGAGCGAGCGCGGCCGCGATCGCGAACAGCAGAGCCTCCGGCCCCACCTCCGCCCACCCGCGCGAGGGCGGAGGATTGCCACGCCATGCGACGAGCAGCACGGCCGCCGCGAGGCATGCCCCGGCCACCGCCGGGCGCGACGGCCAGGTCGCCCCGAACCCCTCGAGTGCTCCGGTCGCCACCATCCCAGAGGCGACCGTGTGCACGATGCGCGCGCTGCGACCCGCTGCCTGCGTCACGCCCCCGCGATTGGCTGTCGGTCCCTCTCCAGAAGCCCGCTAGAGCGCGATCTCCCGCCCCAGCCCCCGCTCGCGCGCGAGTCGATACGCGTGCTGCGCGGTCGCCGCGTCCTCGACCGCCATGCCGAGCGACTTGAAGAACGTGATCTCGCGCGGATCGCGCCGGCCCGCGATGCGTCCCGCGAACACCTCGCCGATCTCGCCGCGCACGTGGTCGGCGGTGATGGCGCCCTCGGCGAGCGCCTGGATGAGATCCCCGGCCTCCGCGGCGGCGCCCGCCCGCGAGTCCACGTACACGCTCGCGCGCGCGACCGCCGCGGCGTCCAGCTCGCGTCGGTCGGGGCGGAACGCGCCGACGCCGGTGACGTGCGCGCCGTCGGCGAGCCACGCCCCGCGCAGCACCGCATCGCGGCTCGCGGTCGCGACCACCACCAGGTCGGCCCCGCGCACCGCCTCTTCGGCCGAGCCCGCCGCATCGACCGCGATCCCGCTCGGCGCCGACTGCTCGCGCGCGAACGCCTCGCGATGCTCGCGCGTCGGGCTCCACACGCGCACGTGCTTCAGCTTGCGCACCCGCGCGAACGCCTCGAGATGGCTCTTCGCCTGGACGCCCGAGCCCAGCAACGCGAGCGTCCCGGCGTCGCCGCGCGCGAGGGTGCGCGCCGCGGCGGCCGAGACCGCAGCGGTGCGCATCTCGGTGATGAGCCGTCCGTCCATCAGCGCGAGCAGCGCTCCGGTCGCTGGATCGAACAGCAGCACGGTGGCGAGGTGGGTCGGCAGGCCGCGTTCCGAGTTCTGCTCGGCGAGCGTCACGAGCTTGACCGCGAGTGCCCCGCTCTCTCGCAGGTACGCGGGCATGCTCGCGAGGAACGAACCGTGGGGCTCGAGCGCCATCGCCGTGCGCACCGGCTGGAGCGCGCGGCCGGTCGAGAAGTCCGCGAGCGTGCGCTCCATGAGGTCGATGAGGGGCGCCATCCGCAGCACGCTCGCGACCGCCGCCTCGTCGAGCAGCAGCGCCATCACGCGAGCCCCCGCGCTTCCAGCTCGGCGCGCAGCTCGGGACCTGGGCGTGCGGGGCGCATGAAGTACCACCACTCGCGCGCGGCGCTCCATCCGCGCTTCGCCCCGATCGCCTCGCCCCACAGGCAGCCGCGCGCGGCGACCAGCGCCGAACGCATGCGCGCGTCCGCCGACGCGAGCCGCACGTCGAGCGCGGCGCCGCCCGCCGCGCGCAGCGCGCCGGCGGCTTCCGCGCGCGGGTCGTGCCGGCCCCGCACCGCGGCGAGCGCCTCTTCGATCAGCTCGCGCAGGTCCATGTCGTTGAGGTAGTCGTCCAGCGTGTCGAGCGGATATCCGCCCTCGACTGATTCCGCGATGCTCTCCCACTCGGCGATCAGGCCCTCGAGCCCGCCGATCACGATGCGATCCTCGCAGCCCCTCGCGCGCAGGAACGCGCGAATGCCGCCAGCTTGCGGCGTGCCGGAATCGTGCGGGTCGCCGTCGCTCATCGTCAGTGCTCGCGCTCGAGCTGGCGGCGGAAGTACGACTCGCCGTCGTTCGGCTTGAAGCAGGTGCGGATCACCAGATCGCGGTCGAACGCGATGAACGCGCCGCTCGCGCGATCGAACCGCGTGGTCACGCCGTCGCTCCGCACGGCTTCGAGCACGTCGCCTCCCGCAGCACGATCGCGCAGCGCCTGCGCGAGCGCGAGGTAGTCCGACTCGTCGCGCGCTTCGAATTCCCGCCCGTGCTTGCGGAAGTGCTCGGCGAGACGCTCGCGCGAGCGAAAACCGATCTCGGGATGCGCGATCGCGGACGCCGCGCCGTCGCCGGGCGCACGAGCCACATCGCTCGTTCGCGCCGCCGGCGCGCCGCCCGCCCCGGACGACGGCGGCGGAACGTGATGCGTCGGGCGCGGGGCGAGCACCGCGACGACGATCGCGATCAGCAACCCGGCGAGCGCGACTCCGATGCGGCGCATGGCCGGGGCGCGCGGGCGCGCGCCTCCCCGCGTCCTAGAGAATTCGCTTCCCGAGCACGCTCTGCGCGAGCTCGGCGGCGAGGATCCCGGTCATGTTCTGCGTGTCGAGCACCGGGTTCACCTCGACCAGGTCGATCGCCACGATCTGCGCGCGGTCGCTCAGCATTTCCATCGCGAGGTGGGCCTCGCGGTAGGTGATGCCGCCCCACACCGGCGTTCCGGTGCCGGGCGCGTCCTCGGGGTCGACCACGTCGAGATCGAACGAGAGGTGGATGCCGGCGGTGTTGTCGCCGGCGAGGCGGATCGCCTCGTCCACGACGTCGCGCATGCCGCGCTCGTCCACGTCGCGCATGGTGTACACGGTGACGCCGCTCTTCTTCAGAATCTCGCGCTCGCCGGGGTCGAGGTCGCGGATGCCGATCAGCACGGTGTTGCGCGCGAGCACCTTGGGCGAGCGCTCGCCGAGGTTCACGAGATCCGAGTCGCCGAGGCCGAGCGAGACCGCGAGCGACATGCCGTGGATGTTTCCAGACGGCGTGCTCTCTGGCGTGTTGGCGTCGCCGTGCGCGTCGAACCAGATGAGTCCGAGGCCCTCGTTCTGGCGCGCGTAGTGATTGGTGGAGCCCGCGACCGATCCGATCGCGATGCTGTGGTCGCCGCCGATCACGAGCGGGAGCCGCCCCTCACCGAGGCTCTTCTCCACCCGCTTGCGCAGCTCCTCGCACGCGGCCATCACCGGCGTCTTGTAGCGGAGCTTTCCCGCCCCGACTTTCTGAGTCTCGGGGATCATCACGTCGATGTCGCCGGTGTCGAGCACCTTGTGCCCCAGCTGCTCGAGACGCGGCTCGAGGTCGGCGATGCGAATCGCGGAGGGGCCCATGTCGACGCCGCGGCGGCCGGCGCCCAAGTCCACGGGCACGCCGATGATCTCGATCTGGCGTTTCCTGGTGACCATAAGCGCTGCACTCTATAGGGGAGGATGGGTCGCGGCAAACGATCCGCGAGCCGCCCGGATTCGCTGGAACCCCAAGCGCGGTCGTGCGGTATGATGCCTCAGGTCACCGACCGGGTGGCATGCCGCTTGCCCTGACGGGTGCGGTCCCCGCGCCCCCACCGCGGGTAGCCAGTCCTCAAGCGCCATCGACCGGGCACACGCCGGTCTTCGCAACCCGGAGTCGCCTTTTGCAACCAGCCGCCCGCGCGAAGCCTGTCTCAGATCGCATCGCCCTCATTGCGGCGAGCATGATCCCGCTCGCCGTGACGGTATGGGGCATGCCCTATTACGTCCTCGGAACCGGCGGTCGGGTGCGCCACCCGCTTCATTCCTGGCTCAAACCATCCGGCATCGTCGGCCAGTCGGCCGGCATCCTCGGCCTGCTGCTGTTCCTCTTCCTGTGGCTCTACCCGCTGCGCAAGAGCGTGCGCTGGCTCGCGTGGACCGGGCGCGTCGGCAGCTGGCTGCGCGTGCACACCGTGGCGGGGCTCATCATCTCGCTGGTGGTCGCGGTGCACGCGGGGTGGCGCTTTACCGGGCTCATCGGGCTCGGTTACTGGGCGATGCTCACGGTCGCGCTGAGCGGCATCGTCGGGCGCTACCTCTACGTGCACATCCCGCGCAGCATGACCGGCACGGAACTGTCGCGCGAGGAGGTGGCGGAGCAGCGGCGCACCCTCATCAAGCGCATCGCGCTCACCACCGGGCGCGATCCCGACGCGATCGAACGCTCGCTGATGGCGGCGGTCGAGCCGGTTCCGGCGAGCGGCGTCACCGGCATCCTGCGCCGCATGGTGCTCGACGACCTGTCGCGCCGCCGCGCGATCGCCGCGCTCCGGCACGAGTGGGAACGGCCGGTCGTTGGCAAGCCGCCGCTCGATCGCGAAGCGCTCGGCGAGGCGCTCGCGCTCGCGAAGCGCGACATCGCGCTCGCGCAGCAGGTGCGCATGCTCGACGCCGGCCGCCGGGTGTTCGGCTACTGGCACGTCGCGCACCGTCCATTCGCGATGACCGCGCTGATCGCGGTGCTCATCCACGTCGGCGTCGCGATCGCGACCGGCATGACCTGGCTCAGCTGATGAACTCGATCCTCACCACGCTCGCGTTCGTCGCGCTCACAGCTTTCATGGTGTTCCGCCACGCGCGCGCGAACCGCCGCGGCCGCCACACGGTCGAGGCCGCCGCCGCGCCCTGCCCGCGCTGTTCGGCGCTGATGCCGGAAGGCGCGACGTTTTGTCCGGGCTGCGGCGTGCCGATGCAGGCGTTCGAGATGGTGGCCGCGCCGGTCGCGTCCGGCGGCGCGCCCGCCGCGAGCGGCCCTGCGCACGCCATCGTGCGCACCGACGTGTGCGTCGGCTGCGGCACGTGCGTCGCGGCCTGCCCCGAGCCGGGCGCGATCCGCCTCAGCGACAAGATCGCGTCCGTGAACCGCGAGGCATGCGTCGGCCACGGCCAGTGCGTCGCGGCATGCCCGGTGAGCGCGATCGTGCTCACGACCGGCGATGCGGTGCAGCAGGTGGAGGTGCCGGAGCTGAACGCGGGATTCGAGAGCAGCGTTCCGGGACTCTACGTGGTGGGCGAGCTGGGCGGGCGCGGGCTCATCAAGAACGCCATCAACGAAGGCAAGATCGCGGTCGAAGACGTCGCGCGCGCGCTGCCGCCGGACGCGCCGCGCGCCGACGGCGACGCGGAGGCGTTCGACCTGCTGATCGTGGGCTCCGGCCCGGCAGGGCTGAGCGCGGCGCTCGAGGCGCACCGCTCGGGCCTGCGCTACGCCGTGCTCGAGCAGGGCACGCTCGCGGATTCGATCCGGAAGTATCCGCGGCACAAGCTGCTGCTCGCCGAGCCGCTGCGCGTCCCGCTCTACGGCGACCTGTGGGTCGCCGACTCCTCGAAGGAGGAGTTGCTGCGCGTGTGGGAGGCGATCATCGCGCGCACCGGGCTCCACATCCGCACCGGCCTGCGGGTGGAGCGCATCGAGCGCGAAGGCGGGATGTTCCACGTCACGGCGGGCGGCGGCAGCTTCCGCGCGCGGCGCGTGGTGCTCGCGATCGGGCGGCGCGGCACGCCGCGACGCCTCGGCGTGCCGGGCGAGGACCTGGACAAGGTGTTCTTCGACATCGTCGAGATGGAGCAGTTCGCGAACGCGCGCCTGCTGGTGGTGGGCGGCGGCGACAGCGCCGTCGAATCGGCGCTCGGCCTCGCGAACCAGCCGGGCACCGAGATCGTGCTCTCGTATCGCGGCGATGCGCTGAGTCGCGTGAAGGAACGCAATCGCACCAAGTTCGATGCCGCGGTGCGGAGCGGCAGGGTGACGCCGCTGTTCCAGAGCCAGCTGCGCGAGATTCGCAAGGACGTGGTGGTGCTCGACGTGAACGGCCAGTCGCGGATCCAGCCCAACGACTGGGTGGTGATCCGGATCGGGGGCGAGCCTCCTTACGAGTTTCTCCGCCGCATCGGGGTGCGCATCGTTCAGAAGGAAATCGCGCTCCCCGACTCGCAGGGCGCGAGCGTTGGCTAGGAGCCTGTCCGAGTATTCGTCAAAGTTCTGGCGTGGACTGGTGACGGTGTGGAAGATGCGGATATGAAGACCTTCCGCCCGTACCAGCCCGATCAGCAGTTGCTGTTGCCGCCCTCCATCGAGGAGTGGCTTCCCGAAGGCCACCTGGCGCGGTTCGTCCGCGAGGTGGTGGCGACGCTGGACCTGCGCGCGATCGAGGACAC
>JBGPFC010000059.1:0-12744 GCA_041483195.1 Candidatus Eiseniibacteriota bacterium | reverse complement strand
TCCGGGAACAGTACACAGGGTGTCGTGGTAGAGTGCGACACGCGAAGACCTCCGTCCGTGGAAGAGAGTGGCGTCGACAACCGCTTTCTACCACACGGAGGTCTTCGTGTTCCTCACTTCTTGTGAATAATCCGGGCTAGGTCGGGCTTGCCGTCCCCATTCAGATCCCCGATTGCAATCGACTGAGGCCCCATCCCGGTTGCGAAATCGGTCTTGGCCCCGAAGCCGCCGTCGCCAAGACCTAGCAGGACGGAGACCGAGAAGCCCCCGTAGTTCGCGACCGCGAGATCGGGCCGGCCGTCTCCATTGAAGTCGCCGACCGCGAGGAATCGGGCTCCGTTCCCGCTCGCGAAGTCGGTCTTGACTCCGAAGCCGCCGCCGCCGGTTCCGAGCAACACCGAGACCGTGTTCGTCCCGAAGCCGGCATTCGCCACCGCCAGGTCTGGCTTTCCATCCGCGTTGAAGTCCGCGATCGCGACTGAAACGGGGGTGGTCCCCGCCGCGAAGTCGGTCTTGGCCCCGAAGCTGCCGGTACCGGTACCAATCAGCACGGAGATCGCGTTGGAGTTTCCGTCCGCCACCGCCAGGTCCGGCTTGCCGTCCGCGTTGAGGTCCCCGATCGCCACCGAGCTGGGCTGGGTTCCGGTTGTGAAGGTGGTCTTCGGTCCGAAGCCGCCGCTGCCGGTCCCGAGCAGCACCGAGACCGTACTAGGTTCACCGTTCGCGGCCACGAGATCGGGAATGCCGTCCGCATTCAGGTCCCCGATTGCTATGTGTTGGAGGCTTGTCCCGGCTGCGAACTCGGTCTTGGGACCGAAGCCCCCGCCACCGGTCGCGAGCAGAATCGAGATCGTGCTGGAGCCGATGTTTCCCACCGCCAGGTCGGCTTTGCCGTCGCGGTTCAGGTCCCCGATCGCCACAGAGATGGGGAAGGCCTCGGTTGCGAACATGCCCTCGTCCTCGATGGTGAAGTCTGCATCGCTCGTGTCCGCCGCGGCATTGCCGGCGGCATCGACCGCCACCACCCGCACCCGTCCCCGCGTCGTCGGCGTGATGGGGACGGTCCAGACGTAGCTCCCATCGTTCGCCTCGAACTCGGCGACCGTGAGGAAGGTGGAGCCACCATCCACCGAATAGTAGATATCCACGTGGTCCACGCCGAGATTGTCGCTCGCCGTCCACGAGATGGTGGTGGTTGCCTGTTCGGCGAGCGTCTCTCCGCCGTTGGGTGCGACCACCGTGACCACCGGCACGCCCTGATCCAAGATCGTGAAGTCGGCGTCGCTCGCATCCGCGGCACTATTGCTCGCGGCGTCGAACGCCACGACCCTCACACGAGCATTCTCATTGATTGGGATGGAAGGCACCGACCAGTTGAACGTGCCGCTGTTGGGCTGGCTCGACGCGATGAGCGTGTAGCTCGCTCCACTGTTGAACGAGTAGTAGAGGTCCACGTGATCCACGCCGAGGTCGTCGCTCGCGGTCCATGCAATCTTGGTCACCGTGCCTTCGTCGATCGTCTCCCCGCCATTGGGCGAGACCACGTGCACAGTCGGCGGAGTGGCGTCGATGCCGTTGAGCAGCGCCGAGACCGTGGTGGCAGTGCCATTCGCAATCGCCAGGTCGGGACGGCCATCGAGATTCAGGTCCCCGATCGCGACCGTGCGGGGAATGGTCCCGGTCGCGTAGTCGGTCTTCGCCCCGAAGCCGCCGCCGCCGGTTCCGAGCAGGACCGAGGCCGTGTTGGAACTAATGTTCGACGCCGCCAGGTCGGGCCTGCCGTCGCCGTTCAGGTCGCCGATCGCCACCGAGCCCGGGGTGGTGCCGGTAGCGTATTCCGTCTTCGCGCCGAAGCTGCCGGTTCCAGTTCCGAGGAACACTGCGATCGTGCTGGTGCCGGAGCACGCCACCGCCAGGTCGAGCTTGCCGTCACTGTTGAGGTCCCCGATCGCCACCGATATTGGACCGCCCCCGGTCACGAAGTTGGTCCGGGCCCCGAAGCTGCCGGTCCCGGTCCCGAGGAATACGGAGACCGTATTGTCGAACTTGGAATTCGCCACCGCGAGATCGAGCTTGCCGTCTCCGTTGAGGTCCCCGATCGCCACCGATTGAGGGCCGATGCCGGTCCCGAAGTCGGTCTTGGCGCCGAAGCTGCCGCCGCCGGTGCCGAGGAACACCGAGATCGTCCAGGAATCGTTGTTCGCGACCGCGAGGTCGAGCCGGCCGTCGCCGTTGAGGTCCCCGATCGCCACCGATTGAGGATTCGTTCCGGTCGTGTAGTCGGTCCTCGGACCGAAGCCGCCGCCCCCGGTCCCGAGCAGCACCGAGACCGTGTTGACGGCGAAGTTCGCCACAGCCAGGTCGGGCTTGCCGTCGCCGTTCAGGTCTCCGATCGCAACGGACTGAGGATTGGTTCCGGGAGAGGACCCGGTCGCGAAGTCGGTCTTCGCACCGAAGCTGCCGCCGCCGGTACCGAGCAGCACCGAGACGGTGCCGACGCCGGAGTTCGTTACCGCCAGGTCGAGCTTGCCGTCGACGTTGAGATCGCCGATCGCCACCGATTGTGGACCGCTCCCGGTTGCGAAATCGAGCTTCCCGAAAATCAACGGAGTGGGCGTCGGTGGGGGCGGGGGAGAATAGGTGTTGAGCAGCACGGAAACCGTGTTGGCGCCGAAATTGGCCACCGCCAGGTCGGGCTTGCCGTCGCCGTTGAGATCCCGGATCGCGACCGAATAGGGATTGGGTCCGGCCGCGAACTCGGTGTTCGCCCCGAAGCTGCCGCCTCCGGTCCCGAGCAGCACCGAGACCGTAGTCCAGCCCAGGTTGACCGTCACCAGGTCCGCCTTCCCGTCGCCATTCACGTCTCCGATCGCCACCGAGGAAGGATCGGACGTGACCGAGTAGTCGGTCTTCGGTGCGAAACTGCCGCCGCCGGTGCCGAGCAGCACCGAGATCGTGCTGGCGCCCTGGTTCGCCACCGCGAGGTCGGGCTTGCCATCCGCGCTCAGGTCCCCGATCGCCACTGAGTAGGGACCGCTCCCGGTCGCGAAGTCGGTCTTGGCCCCGAAGCTGCCGCCGCCGGTCCCGAGCATCACCGAAACGGTATTGGAGCCATTGTTCGCCACCGCCAGGTCGGGCTTGCCATCACCGTTGAGGTCACCGATCGCCACGGAGTAAGGAAGGAACCCGGTGTTGATCGAGAAGTCGGACACAGGAAGAAAGTCGCCGTTTCCAATGCCGACTAGCACCGAGATCCTGCGGGCGGCTGAGTTCGCCACCACCAGGTCCAGTTTGCCATCGCTGTTGACGTCGCCGATGGCCACCGAGTACGGGCTGGTCTCGACCGCGTAGTCGGTCTTGGCCCCGAAGCTGCCGGTGCCGGTCCCGAGCAGCACCGAAACCGTGCCGGAGCTGAAGTTCGCCGCTACCAGGTCGGGCTTGCCATCGCCGTTCAGGTCTCCGATCGCTACCGATTGTGGATTGACCCCGGTCGCGAAGTCGGTCTTGCCACCGAAGCTACCGCCGCCTGTACCCAGCAGCACCGAGACCGTATTGGAGGCCCTGTTCGCCAACACCAGGTCGGGTTTGCCGTCGCCGTTCAGGTCTCCGGTCACGACCGAGGTCGGCGACGATCCGGTCGCGAAGTCGGTAGGGGCACCAAAGCCCTGGGCCAGGGCGTCGCGCCAATGCACGGCGCATGAGAATGCGACCGCGATCACCGCGACGAGGACGCGCGCGTTCATGGTTCCAAATGCGGGGCTGCTCGGAACGCGCGTACTTCGAATGAAGCTCGCAAAGGGCGATGCGACGCGACGGCGCGATCTCGAACGCATGGGTGCTCCTCGTTGTCGAGCCAACGGCGGCCCTACGGGAATGCCTCCGGATTCGCATCCGCGTCGTCTTCAATGAGGCTCGAGTCCCGGGAGCACACGGGGAATGTGGAGCGTGGCAGGCGAATCCCACGGTCGGGGTTGCGGCCGGCGGGAGGGATCGCGTGAGGACGGAATGAATATGATTCGCACCGTCCCGGCGCATGCCTGTCGCTCGATGCAATCGATTTCTGAGCCGGACTGAGGTCGGCGCGTCGCGATCCGGCGGAATCGCGACCTCACTCGTTGGGATTCCGCCTGGCCCCATCGAGTCCTGGACCGGATGGTCCGATCCAGCCGTTCGCGGAGATTGAACCCGATCCGTCCTCGGCCGGGGATGTGGAACACCCCGACGGCGGGCCCAAGAGTGGACGACCCCACGTAGGCCCAATTGACGCTAGACGTGCCCCGGCGGTGGGTCAATCGCAAACTTCGTGGACCGCACGCGTTATATGTTCTGGCCCGGGTGCGATAACGTGGCGCCCGTTCACGCAGGCTGAACTCGAACCTCACTCCACCGCGAGGACTCCATCCTCGAGCTGAATTCGCATTGGCTCCACCGCCGGTTCGCGGTCGGGGCGTAGCCGGCGTGCGCGAAAGCCCGCAGGCCGCCGCCGCTCGCTCGCTCGCCGAGCGCCTGGTCGCGATTCCCAGCGTGAGCCCAGACCCGGAGGGCGAGGCGCGTTGCGCTCGCGCACTGCTCGATACGCTGCCCGCAGGCCTCGAGCGCGGCACCTGGCCGGCCGCGGACGGGCGGCCGATCGTGCATGCGAGTCTCCGCGGGCGCTCGCCTCGCACCGTGCTGCTGCTCGGGCACTACGACACGGTCGGGGTCTCCGAGTTCGCGGCGATCGATTCCCGCGCGGACGCGCCGCTCGCGTTCGACTGCTCCGCGCTGCGCGCGTGGCTGCTCGATCCCGCGCACGCCGCGAGCCAGCCCGAGGCGCTCGCCCGCGATCTCGAAGAGGAGCGCGAGACGCCCGGCACCTGGATGTTCGGGCGCGGTGCGCTCGACATGAAGGGCGGCCTCGCGGCGGGCGTGGCCGCGATCGATCGCCTCGCGCGCGAGCGCGACGCGCTCGAGGGCGGCGTGCTGTTCGTCGCCACGCCCGACGAGGAGCACGAGTCGGCCGGCATGCGTGCGGCGGTGGATGCGATCGCGCGCCTCGCGACCGAGCAGGGGCTCGAGCTGGCGGGCGCGATCAACCTCGATTACGTCGAGCGCCCGTCCGCGTACAGCGGCGTCATGGGCAAGGCCCTCGCGCACGTGTGGGCGCTCGGCGTGCCGACCCACGCGGCCGCCCCGCTCGATGGCGTTGACGCGATCCAGCTCGCGGCGGCGGTGGTCGCGCGCGCGACGCGCTCGCGAGCGCTGGTCGATCGATGGGAGCATCTGCACGGCGCGCCGGCCGTGGCGCTGCGCCTGCGCGACTTGAAGTCCGGCTACAACCTGCAGACCGCGGCCGAGGCGGTGGCCGAGATCAACCTGGTCACGTTCGCGCGCCCGCTCGCCGAGACCATGCACCAGCTGCGCGAGGTGGCGATCGAGGCGCTCGACGAGTGGTCGCGCGCGATGGCGGATCTCTCGCGCTGGGCGGGCCGCGCCGCGGCGTCACGCGGCGGGTTCGATCCGCGGAGCCGCGTGCTCACGTATCCCGAGCTGCTCGAGCGCGCGGGGTTCGCGCCGGACGCCGATCCGCTCGGCGATGGGCCGCGCTCTGGCGACACGCGCGAGCGGCTGCGCGAGCGGCTGAATCATCTCGCGCGCGCGGCGAAGCTCGCAGGGCCCCTCGTGGTGCTGAGCCTGCTTCCGCCCTGGTATCCGGCGGCCGCGCCGCGTGACGGCGCGCTCGAGCGCGCGGCGGCGGCGGTGCTCGAACACGAGGGGCTCGACTTCCGCGCGTTCTATCCCTACGTGAGCGACGCGGCCTACCTCGCGTGGCGCGCGGACCCGGCGGAGACGGTCGCGCGCTTCATGCCCGCGCTGGGGCGCGAGTACCGGTTGCCGGCCGCGGCCGCCGCGGCGCTCGATCTCGACGTGGTGACGCTCGGCCCATGGGGCCGCGACGCGCACGGGTTGTTCGAGCGCGTGAATGCGCCATACGCGTTCGATCGGCTGCCGGGATTGATCGAGGCGGTGGTGCGGGAGGCGTGGAAGCGGTAGCCCAAAGGCGCCCGATCACCGATCACTCAGACCTTGATCTTGGGCGTACGAGAATTCACTATCCCGGTCGGGTTCGTCGGCTCGCTGCAGTCCGGAGGTGAGACCGTGCCGCGCCATCCCGATCAAGGATTCGCGAAGAGCATCCCATCCGCTCTCGCCAGCATGGCCCCCAGCGCGCTGGTCGGCGCCATCGCGATCTTCGTGGGATTCCTGGGGCGCGAAGGCCTGACCCCGCAGTTCCTCGACAAGGCGTTCGGCCTGTCCGATTACGTGCTGAAGCAGGTCTCGCGGCGCGTGGATGCGGGCTATTCGTCGGGGATGATCTTCGACAACGCCAATCGGCTGCCGCGTCAGATCCTCTTCTATGCGATGAAGGGCCAGACCGTGAAGGTCACGCTCAACGCGAGCGCGGTGGGAAACGCGAGCCTCCTGGGATCGATCGACGGCCAGAAGTGGGAGCGCGTCGGCAAGATCCCCGACGGCTTCGTCCAGTCGGACATCACCGAGAAGCTTCGATTCGACGCCGGGGTGGGCGACAACGTCCACAGCATCACGATCGCGCCCGGCATCCTCGACCCCGACGCCGTGATCACGTGCGACTGCCTGGTGCTCGTGTACCGGCAGAATCCCGAAGACTAGGGCCCGGCATGCGCGCGTCACGTGGCCACGGTCTGGGTGCGGCGCTCGCGATAGTCGCCATACTGCCGATCGCAACCCCTGGCGCCGCGCTCGCGCAGATCACGTGGACGACGGTGGCGCCCGGCGTCTCCTACGCGGAGTGGAGTCCCAACGTGGGCGAGCCGAAGAGCCCGCTGAGCGTCTCCGTCGTGCGCTGCGAACCTGCCCAGGTGAAGCTGCAGGTGATTGGCGTGTACTCGGCCCTCCGCGCCCCGATGGCCACGCAATCGCGCACCTACACGCTGCTCGATGTCTGGAAGAAATTCCCTCGGATGATCGCAGCGATCAACGGCGGCTTCACCGCGACATACTCCCTGCCGATTCCGGCGGGGCTGGTGGTGCAGGACGGGAAGGTCGTCACGGGTCTCAACGCGCGCAGCTCGTCACAGAGTGGTGTCTTCTGCGTGGGGCCGGACGGCGCCGACATCATCGCGAAGGCATCTTTCAAGAACGGGGTCTTCGCGCAGGCCATCCAGTCCGGCCCGATCGTCATCGAGCGGCCGGGGAAAAACGGCATCGACCTCATCGAGCGAAAGTCTCCGCCCTACCGCCGCTCGGTCATCGGGCTCGATCAGCAGGGGCGACTGCTGCTGATCGCGACCGGCGAGGCCCACCTCTACGACATCGCGGGGCTGATGCTGAAGAGCGAGGCGCAGGGCGGACTCGGCTGCACCGCGGCCCTGAATCTCAGCGGCGGCATCGAGTCCGGCCTTCGCGTCAGGCTCCCGGCCGGCGAGCGGAGCGTGGGCTCGACCGACACTCAGCAGATCGCCTCCGCGATCGCGATCCTGCCCATCGCCGCGCCCCTCCGCGCGCGCCATCGCTAGTTCGATCGGTAGTTCCCGAACTTCAGCTCGAAGTCGAACTCCTGTCCCCTGAGCAGCGCGATCACGCCCTGCAGCGCGTCCTTGTCGGCCGACGAGACACGCACGGTGTCGCCCTGGATCGCGGCCTGCACCTTCTTGAGCTTCGCGTCCTTGATCACGCGCGCGACCTCGCGGGCCATGTCGGCGGTGAGGCCGTCCTGGATCGCGATCACCTGCCGCACGCTCGCCATCGCCGCGGCATCGACGACGCCCGGCTTGAGATTCTTGAGTGGCACCTGGCGCCGCACCATCTTGGCCTGCAGCACGTCCCACACCGCCTTGAGCTTGAACTCGTCGGGCGCCGAGAGCGTGATGGTCTTCTCCTTCTGGTTCAGCTCGATCGTGATCTTGAGTCCCTTGAAGTCGTAACGCTGCGTGATCTCCTTGGTGGCTTGATCCACGGCGTTGTGCGCTTCCATGAAGTCCACGCCGGTCGTGACGTCGAACGAGTTCGTGCTGGCCACTGAAATCTCCTATGAAGGTTTGCGACGCGTGGCGCGCCGAGCCGTTCTGGCGCGAGTGCGTCGTAACAGTTGATTGGTGACCTCGAGCGCGCGCGCGAGCGCACCGCCGCGCAGCACCTCGCGCCGCACCGCCTCGAGCGCGCGGCGCTGAGCGTCCCACAGAAAACTCGCGGCGGCCCTGCGCGCCGGGAGGAAGCGAGCCGCGTCGTGCTCCGCCGAGAGCCTCGCCGTTTCGCGCGCCCCCACCTCCGCCGCGAAGATCGGCAGCGCGTGAACCAGCCCGCTGCGCCCGTCGAAATACACAGACACGCTCTCGAGCGCCCACCACCTGATCGGCACGAGCCCGGTCTCCTCGCCCACCTCGCGCGCCGCGCCGGCCAGCGCGCCCTCGCCGCGACGCAGCGTGCCGGTCACGGGTTGCCACACGCCGGGAAGACGCGACCGCTTCGAGCGCCTCAGGCAGAGGAACTCGACCGCCCGGCCGCTGCGCCGGAACACGTGGACCTCGACCTGGGTGGGCTTGATGGCGGACACGGCCGCGCAGCATAGGGGCAGGGCGCGCGGCGGGCCAAGTGCCGGGGCCCGCCCGGCGCGCGCCGGGCTCCGATCGCCACCGGCTGGCGGCCTATATAGAGGTGATCGCCCGGTCGGCGAATCCGGGCCGAAAGGCGACTTTGCGGTTGACCCCGGGGAGCCCTTTCCCTACATTGCTTCGGCTTTGTGCATGCGTTGATCCTGCGACGTTTGCACGGCGCTTGTGAAAAGTTTCACCGGAGTGAGCGACATGTCGGAGCCGCGGCGGACGAAATCGGACTACTCGGCCCTGCGGAGCGCCGGAATGCTGCTCGCGATCCCCACGCTGCTCATCGTCGCGCCCCTCGTCGGGTACTTCCTGGGCAGCCTGGTGGATCGATGGCTGAAGTCCGCACCCTGGTTCGGCATCCTCGGGCTGATGCTGGGCTTCGCCGCCGCCGGCCGTGAGACCTACCTGATCTACCGCCGTCATCAGGCAGAAGAGGAGCGCGAAGGGCGCCCCTGACCGGGCACTCTCTCACCATGGGCCTCGAGTTTCTGGTTCGCGTCCGCCGCGTGTCGCTGGCCGCGGCCGCGATCGCGACGCTGATCGTCGCGACCTACGTCACGCCGCTCGCCGGGCTGGGCCTCGCGTGCGGCGCGGCGTGGTCGCTGATCAATCTCGCGCTGCTCCAGACGCTGATCGTCTCGGTGATCTCGCCCGCGCCGATGCTTCCCCCCGCGGCGCGCCGCGCGGGCTTCGCCCTCCTGGGTCTGCTCGCGCTGGTCCCGGCGGGCGCATGGCTGCTGTTCCACACGCCCGCTCTGTGGCTCACCGCCGGATTCT
Source organism: Candidatus Eiseniibacteriota bacterium (assembly GCA_041483195.1). Classification (GTDB taxonomy): domain Bacteria; phylum Eisenbacteria; class RBG-16-71-46; order RBG-16-71-46; family RBG-16-71-46; genus WS-2. The sequence goes on along the minus strand of JBGPFC010000059.1, from coordinate 3,343 downwards.
CGCTGCCGCTGCTCGCGATCGTGTTCAAGGCCGGCTCGCGCGCGGTGCTCGAGAGCCGCGCATGGGCGGCGCTCACGCGCAGCCCGTGGCGCGCGGCGGCGCTGATCGCCGCGCTGCTCGTGATCGCGTGGTGGGCGCTGCCCGCGGCGTTCCGCACCGAGCGCGCGGCGTCCGCGAGCGGCCGCGCCGCGACCCCCGCGGTGGCGGGGGCGATGCAGGGGGCGGAGGCCGCCGCGAAAGTCGAAGGGGCGGTCGCGAAGGCAGAAGGCCAGGAGGAATCCGGCTCGCAGAAATTCCCGAACGCGCTCGAGCTGGTCACGCGCGCGTTTCCGCACCAGCGCTGGGCGCAGGTGCTCCATCACTACGAGGCGGTGGTGTTCGCGCTGTTCGTCGGCCTCATGCTGTGCGTCGTGGGATTCATCGCGAGCCGCAACCCGCAGATGGTCCCGGGGCCGCTCCAGAACGGCGCAGAGGCGCTGGTCGAGCAGCTCTACGATTTCGTGGTGGGGATCCTCGGGCCCAGCCATGGCCCGCGCTTCTTCCCGTTCCTGGGCGCGATCTTCGTCTACATCTTCGCCATGAACCTGTTCGGCATCGTCCCGCTCATGGACTCGCCGACCTCGAACCTGAGCGTCACCTTCGCGCTGGGCCTCACGGTGTTCGTGTACGTCCAGTACGTCGGCGTCCGCAGCCTCGGCGTGGTGGGCTACCTCGACCACATGCTCGGCAGCCCGCGCAATCTCACCGGCTGGATCCTCGCGCCGCTCATGTTCCCGATCCACGTGCTGGGCGAGCTGGCCAAGCCGATCTCGCTCTCGTGCCGTCTCTTCGGCAACATCTTCGGCGAGGATATGCTGATGGTGGGCTTCGCAACGCTCGGCATCGGGATGCTGTCGTTCGCGCATCTGCCGATCGGCATGCCGATGCACGCGATCTTCTTCCCGCTGGTGCTGCTCACCAGCGGCCTGCAGGCGTTCGTGTTCACCGTGCTCAGCACCATTTACATCCTCCTCATGCTGCCCCACGAAGAACACGGGCATGAGGAAGCAGCGCATCCGGCCCACTGATCCTTCACAGGAGGAACCCATGAATTTCCAGGCAGCGTTGGCGCTCGGTCTCCCGCTCGGCATCGGCATCGCCGCGATCGGCTCCGGAATAGGGCTCGGCCTCATCGGGTCGGGCGCCATGCAGGCGATCGGCCGCCAGCCCGAGGCGACCGGCAAGATCCAGATCAACATGATCATCGTGGCCGCGCTCGCCGAGGCGCTCACGATCTATGCGTTCGTCGCGATGCTCATGCTGAACGGGCTGATCAAGTAGGCACGCGGGTCCGATCGGCGTGAGTCGCCGGGTCCGCCCGCTTCGGGATCCGGCCGCGCGGCCGCGGGGGAGCACATGAATCTCATCGATCTACGCCTGGTCGTCACCCAGATCCTGGGCTTTCTGATCCTGATCTGGGCGTTGCGCAAGTGGGCGTTCGGCCCGCTGCTCCAGATTCTCGAGGCGCGTCGCGCGAAGATCGTCACCGACTTCGCGGCGGCGGAGCGTGCCCGCGCCGAGGCCGACGAGCTGAAGGGCCGCTTCGAACAGGAGCTGCGCGGGATCGAGGCCCGTGCGCGCCAGCGCCTGCAGGAGGCGGTCGCCGAGGGCCAGCAGGTGGCGGCCGAGATCAAGACCCAGGCCCAGGCCGACGCCGCCACCCGGCTCGCGCGCGCGCAGGACGAGATCGTGCGCGAGGGCGAGAAGGCGCGGGAGCTGCTCAAGCAGCAGGTGGTGCACCTCTCGATCCGCACCGCCGAGAAGATCCTGCGCGCGAAGCTCGACGATCCCGCGCAGCGCAAGCTGGCGGGCGAGTTCATCGACGAACTGGGGGCGTTGCGTTGAGAGACTCGATCGTCGCCGGCCGTTACGCGCACGGGCTCTTCCTCATCACCGAGAAGCGCGGCGAGACGACTCGCGCGCTCGCGGATCTGAAGGCCCTGCTCGAGGTGGTGGCGCCCCGCACCCGGGTCGGGCAGTTTCTCGCGTCGCCCGAGGTGCGGCTCGCCGTGAAGCTGAAGGCGCTCGGCGGCGCGCTCGAAGGCCGCGTGGTGCGCACCGTCGCCGTGTTTCTCGACCTGCTGCTGCGCAAGAAGCGGCTCGCCGAGTTCGCGACCATCGTCGAGGAGTTCGAAGCGCGGGTCGAGAAGTCGCAGGGCGTGCAGCGCGCCGTGGTGTGGAGCGCGGTGCCGCTCCAGAAGGTCGAGCTCGACCGGCTCCACCGCGAGCTGGAGCGCGCGACCGGCAGCCGCATCAAGCTCGGGACCCGCGTGGATCCCGCGCTGCTCGGGGGCGCGATGGTCCGCATCGGCGACCGCGTCATGGACCGCTCGGTGCGCACCCTGCTCGACACGATTTCGCATCAGCTCATCGAGGTCGGCGTCTGATCGCCGCCCTCTCTCAACTCTAACGAACCGGGGTTCGTGACCATGCATTTCCGGCCCGAAGAAGTGAGCGCCGTGCTGGCGCAGGAACTCGAACGCTACGAAGGGAAGCTCGAGACCAAGAGCGTCGGCAGCGTGCTCTCGGTGGGCGACGGCATCGCGCGTCTGTGGGGTCTCGAGGACGCCATGGCGGGCGAGCTTCTCAGGTTCCCGGGCGACGTCGTGGGCATGGTGCTCAACCTCGAGGAAGACAACGTGGGCGCCGTGCTGTTCGGCTCCGACAAGAACATCAAGGAGGGCGACCGCGTCGAGAGCACCGGGCGCATCGCTTCGGTGCCGGTCGGCAAGGCGATGATCGGGCGGGTCGTGAACGCGATCGGGCAGCCGGTCGACGGCAAGGGCCCGATCGGCTCCGACAAGTTCCGCAACCTCGAGTTCATCGCGCCCAGCGTCATCGAGCGCCAGCCGGTGAAGGAGCCGCTCCAGACCGGCATCAAGGCGATCGACGCGATGATCCCGATCGGCCGCGGCCAGCGCGAGCTGATCATCGGCGACCGCCAGACCGGCAAGACCACGATCGCGATCGACACCATCATCAACCAGAAAGACTCCGGCGTGATGTGCGTGTACGTCGCGATCGGGCAGAAGGAGTCCACCGTCGCGAACGTGGTCGCCACGCTCGAGAAGTACGGAGCCATGGCCTACACCACCGTGGTCACCGCCGCGGCCTCGGAGTCGGCGCCGCTCCAGTACATCGCGCCCTACGCCGGGCTCGCGATGGGCGAGGACGTCATGTACCAGGGCGGCCACGTGCTGTGCGTTTACGACGATCTCTCGAAGCACGCGGCCGCCTACCGCCAGCTCTCGCTGCTGCTGCGCCGCCCGCCGGGCCGCGAGGCGTTCCCGGGCGACGTGTTCTA
>JBGPFC010000058.1:0-13423 GCA_041483195.1 Candidatus Eiseniibacteriota bacterium | reverse complement strand
CTTGAAGCGCCAGCCGGCCGTAACCCGATGAAAGCCACAGCCGGAGTTGGGACAGTAGGGCGGCCCGGCACCCACCACGCTCGGCGACATGTCCGAGCCCTACGCACGTTCCGTGCGCGACCCATTCTTCGCAGCACAACGGAAGAAGTAGACGGCGGGCCGGGCGGCCGGGGCGCGGGCCTCAGCCCTTACGAGGCTCCGCGTCCTTCATCCGATAGCCGACCCCGGCTTCGGTCAGCAGCAGCTCGGGCCGCGACGGATCGCGCTCGAGCTTGTGCCGCAGCTGCCCCATGTACACGCGCAGGTAGTGGTGCTGCCCGGCGTAGCCCGGGCCCCACACCTGCGTGAGCAGCTGCGAGTGCGTGATGACGCGGCCGGGAAAGCGCGCGAGCGCGACCAGCAGCTTGTACTCGATCGGCGTGAGACGCACCTCGGTGTCGCGAATGAACACGCGCCGGCGGTCGAGCTCGATGCGCAGGTCGCCGACGCTGCGGGTCTGCTCGGTGGATTCGCGATCGACGCGCGCGGCGTGGCGGAGCGCGACGCGCAGGCGCGCCATCAGCTCCCCCACCTCGAACGGCTTGGTGACGTAGTCGTCAGCGCCACCATCGAGCGCCGCGATCTTGTCGCGCTCCTGCCCGCGCGCGGACAGCACGATGATGGGCACCGGCGTCCACTCGCGCAGGCGGCGCGTGACCTCGAGCCCGTCCATGTCGGGCAGCCCGAGATCGAGCACCACGATGTCCGGCGAGCGCGTCGCCGCCTGCCTCAGCCCCTCCGCTCCGTTGCCGGCCTCCACGACGCGGAACCCGTGCGCGCCGAGGGCGGGCCGCAGGAAACGCAGGATCTGCGGCTCGTCCTCGATCACGAGCACCAGCGGCGCGTGAACCACCTCGCGCTCAGCCACGGCCGGAATCTCCGGGCTCGGACGCGTCGCGCGCGGAAGCGGGCGACGGCTCTTCCGCGCTGACGGTCGGCGGCTCGCCCTCGAGCGGCAGCTCGAGCCGGAACACCGCGCCCCCGCCCGCGCGATTGGCGGCGGTGATCGAGCCGCCGTGCGCGATCACGATGCCGCGGCAGATCGCGAGGCCCAGCCCCACGCCGCCGGGCTCGCCCTCGCGGCGGATGCGGTGAAACTTGCGGAAGACATTTTCCTCCTCGCCGGCCGGCAGCCCCGGACCGCGATCCGCGAACTCCACGCTCAATCTTCCCGCGGATACGCTCGCCCGGATCTCGAGCGGGCTGCGCGCGGGAGAGTACTTGAGCGCGTTGTCGATCAGGTTGTAGAAGACCTGCTCGATCAACACGTCGTCCAGCGGAATCAGCGGCAGGCCCGGGGGGAGCTGCACCGACAGCTCGCGATCGTGCAGCCGGTCTTCGAGCCGGGTGAGCGCGGCGCCGATCACTTCCTCCAGCGAGTGCCAGTCCTTGAGGACGCGCACCGCGCCGGATTCGAGCCGCGTCATGTCGAGCAGGTTCCCGACCAGCCGGTTGAGCCGCTGCGATTCGTCGACGATGGTCTCGACCAGCTCGCGGCGCGCGGCCTCGGAGAGATCGCCCCCCGCCGCGAGCAGGCTGGTGCCCGAGCCCGTGATCACCGCGAGCGGCGTTCGCAGGTCGTGCGAGACCGAGCTGAGCAGCGTCTCGCGCAGCCGCTCGGATTCGAGCTGGACCCGCGTGCGCTCCTCGCGCTCGGCGAGCTGCGAGCGCTCGATCGCGAGCGCGATCTGGTTGCCGAAGGTCTCGAGCAGGCGGAGCTGGTCGCCGGCGAGCGCCTTGCGCCCTTCGCCCGGAAGCATTCCGAGAATTCCCACCGGACCCCGCGCGCCGCGCAGCGGCAGGTAGAGCCCCTTCGCCGCCGGCAGCGTTGGCGTCCCGAGTCCCGCGGGCTGATCGTGATCGAACGCCCACTGGGCGACGCCGCGGTCGTGCTCGTCGGGCTCGGGAGCCGGCGGCGCTTCGGCGGGCAGCGCGATCCGCCCGCGATCGTCTGGTAACAGGATCACGGCGCGCGTCTCGAACACTTCCTCGATGCGCCGGACCGCCGCGGACAGGAGCCGGCCGCGGTCGGGGATCGCGGCCAGGTCACGGCTCAACGAGTAGAGCGCCGCGGTGCGCCGCTCGCGGGCGCGCGCGCCCTCGGTCTGCTGCCTCAGGCGCGACGCCATGGTGCTGATCACGAGCGCGACGGCCAGCATGACGAAGAACGTGACGACGTACTGCGTGTCGGACACGGCGAACGTGAGCGAGGGCGCGACGAAGAAGAAGTCGAACGCCGCGACGCCCAGAATCGAGGCGACGATCGCCGGCCCGCGCCCGATGCTGACCGCCACCCACATGACCGCGAGCAGGTAGACCATGATGAGGTTGGCGGGCGCGAAGCGGCGGTGCATGAGCCAGGCGATCAGCGTCGCGACACCCACCGCGAGCAGGCTCGAGAGGTAGCGGCGCCAGGGGTCGGCGGCGGCGACCCGGGCCTGGGATTGCGGCGCCTTCTCCCCCGGCTCGCCGCTGATCGCGAACACGTCGATGTCTCCGCTCTGGCGCAGCAGCGCGCTCACGAGCGATCCGGCGAGCAGCTCCCGCCAGCGCGATCGCGTCGGCTTGCCCACCAGGATGCGCGACACGTTGCGCTGCTTGGCATATGCGAGCAGCTCGTCCGCCACGTGCAGGCCGTTCAGCATCGCGGTCTCCGCGCCGAGTTCCTCGGCGTACGCGAGCGTGTCCACGATGTGGTCGCGCGTGCGGTCCGTCGGCGCGATCTCGCCCGGGCGCTCGACGTGCACGGCGAGCCATTCGGAGCCGGTGCGCGACGCCATCTTGCGCGCGGCGCGGATCAGGCGCAGCCCGGACTGCGGCTCGCCGACGCATACCAGGATGCGGCCCCCAACGCCCCACGTGCGGTCGATCGCGTACGCGCGGCGGTAGGTCTCCATCTGCGCGTCCACGCGCTCGGCGGTGAGGCGGAGCGCCAGCTCGCGCAGCGCGATCAGGTTGCCCTTGCGGAAGAAGTGCTCGCGGGCCCGCTCCGCCTGGGGCGCGAGGTAGACCTTTCCCTCTTTCAGGCGCTGCAACAGGTCGTCGGGCGGGAGATCGACCAGCTCGATCTCATCCGCGCGCTCGAGCACGTCGTCGGGGACCAGCTCCCGCACCGACACCCCCGTGATCTGGGCGACCAGGTCGTACGCGCTCTCGACGTGCTGCACGTTGAGCGTGGTGTAGACGTCGATGCCGGCCTTGAGCAGCTCGAGCACGTCGAGCCAGCGCTTGTCGTGACGCGAGCCGGGGACGTTGGTGTGCGCCAGCTCGTCCACCAGCAGCAGGCCGGGCTTGCGCGCGAGCGCCGCGTCGATGTCGAACTCGCGCAGCCGCGTGCCGCGGTACTCGGTCTCGCGCGGCGGCAGGGCTTCGAGGCCGTCGAGCAGCGCGGCCGTCTCGGCGCGGCCATGGGTCTCGACGACGCCCACCACGACCTCGGTGCCGGCGCGGCGACGCTCGTGCGCCTCGACCAGCATCGCGAACGTCTTGCCCACGCCCGCCGTCGCGCCGAAGAAGATCTTGAGCTTGCCGCGCGCGGCGCTCGGATTCTCCTGTCGCACGCGCTCGAGCAGGGCTTCGGGGTCGGGCCGTGTTTCGCGCAAGTCCCTCTTCCTCCTCGAGCCGCACGCGGGCGCGCGATCAGTAGCGGTAGGCGGCCCCCACCGCGAGCGTCAGTTGAGCGCGGTCGCGATTGTAGACTCGGCGATCCGAGCGATCGTACCGGATTTCGGGCCGGACGAGCAGGCCTTGGGCCGGCTGGTGGTTCAGCGTCAGCGTCAGGCTGCTCAATCGCTGCCGCGTGAGCGCGGGATAGCCGAGCAGGCCGGAGGTGCGTGCGCCATCCTCGTCGTCGACGTGATCGACTCGCAGCGCCACGGCGTTGGTCGCTCCCAGTCCGAGCGTGACCCAGGCGCCGGCCCCCCACCAACTCGCGTCGATGCCTGCCTCGTGCCCCGCGTCCGCCTGGACGGCGAAGCTGCTCGCGCCGAGCGACCGGCTCACGAGCAGCTCTCCCCCGGTCCGCGCATCGTGATTGTTCTCCGCCTGCTCGGGACCGGCGTAGCCCGAGCACGTGATGCTGGTGGACGGATCGGGCGTGTAAGCGACGTGAGCCATGAAAGACTGCGCTCGGTTGTTGTCGACCGCCAGGTCCCAGCCATTGGTGATGCATGCGCGCGCGCCCCACTGCGGGCTGATGATCCAGTTCACGTCCAGACCGACGTGGGTGAAGTCTTCGAGAAAGATGAACTGATTGCCGGCGGAGAGATTCGGGTTGAGGACGCTCTCGATCACTTCGAGTCCCAGCATGCTGGAGAGCTTTCCGGCCGAGACCTGCACGGCGCCGGACCGCGTCGGATGATTCAGCGTGACGAACGCTTGGGTGAGATCGGCCAGCGGGCCGACGTCGAGGCCCGCGGCGTGGATCGAGGTCGCCGATCCGCCATAGATCATCCGGAGCGTGAAGCCCGCCATCGTCCGGTCGGCGGCGACCGGCCGATCGAGGCCCAGCTCGAAGGCGTCGAGGCTGAACTGACCCTGCTGGCGGCCGTAGAGGCTGCCGACGATCGCGCCATCGCGGCTGGCGGTCGAGGACTGAACCGACGCCTCGGCGAACCCGGAGAATCGCAGCGAGTCGGCGTCGCCCCCCGCGTGCGCCACTCGCGACGGCGCCATTCCCAGCGCGCACAACGCCACGGTGAATCCGAAAGCGATGGCACGCCCGGGCGCGGCGCGCGTTCCGAAGGGCCGGGGCACCGTCATCGAGGCCCGCGAGCGCCGCTCGAATCGAGGTCGCCCGCGAGCGCATCCAGCGCGAGATTGAGCTCGAGCACATTGACGGTCGGCTCGCCGAGCACACCGAAGGTTCGGCCGGCCGTGTGCTCGCGCACCAGGGCTCGCGCCCGATCCGGTGCGAGCCCCCGCGCGCGGGCCACGCGCGTGAGCTGGTATTCCGCGGCGGCGGGGCTGATGTGCGGATCGAGCCCGCTGCCCGAGGCCGTGATCAGGTCCACGGGCATCGCAGCGGGCGCTTCCGGATCGGCCGCGCGCAGCGCCGCGATTCGCGCGCGTGCGGCGTCGAACAGCGCCGGGTTGAGCGGGCCGTAGTTCGATCCGGTCGAGGCCGCGGCGTTGTATGGCACCCGCCCGGTGGCTGAGAGCCGGCCCCAGAAATATTTCGGATCGTCGAACGCCTGTCCGATCAGGCTCGAACCCATCGGGCGGCCGCCGCGCACGATCAGGCTGCCGTTCGCCTGATGCGGGAAGAACAGGCTCGCGATGCCGGTGACCACGACCGGGTACGCGACCCCGGTGAGGAGCGTCATCAGGAGCAGGATCACGACGGCGGGGCGAAGTTCGGAGCGCATGAAATCCTCTACACGAGACGGAGAGCGGTGAGCAACAGGTCGATCGCCTTGATCCCGAGGAACGGGGCGATCAGGCCTCCGACGCCGTAGATCAGGAGGTTGTTGCGAAGGATGGCTGGCGCGCCGAGCGGCCGGTAGCGCACGCCGCGCAGCGCCAGCGGAATCAGCGCGATGATGATCAGGGCGTTGAAGATCACCGCCGACATGATGGCGCTCTGGGGCGTCGCGAGCCCCATGATGTTGAGCGCGCGGAGCGCGGGATAGGTGCCGACGAAGGCCGCGGGGATGATCGCGAAGTACTTGGCGACGTCGTTGGCGATGCTGAAGGTCGTCAGCGCCCCGCGCGTCATCAGCAGCTGCTTCCCGGTCTCGACGATCTCGATCAGCTTGGTGGGGTTGGAGTCGAGGTCGACCATGTTGCCGGCTTCCTTCGCCGCCTGGGTGCCGGAGTTCATCGCGACCGCCACGTCCGCCTGTGCGAGCGCCGGCGCGTCGTTGGTGCCGTCGCCGGTCATCGCCACCAGGCGTCCGCCCGCCTGCTGCTCGCGGATCAGCTTGAGCTTGGCCTCGGGCGTGGCCTCCGCCAGGAAATCGTCGACGCCCGATTCGGCAGCGATCGCGGCGGCGGTCAGCGGGTTGTCCCCCGTGATCATGATGGTCTTGATGCCCATCTTCCGCATGTGCGCGAAGCGCTCGCGAATTCCCCCCTTCACGATGTCCTTGAGCTGGATCACGCCGAGCACCGTTCCATTCTCCGCGACCACCAGCGGCGTCGCGCCCATGCGCGCGACGCTTTCGACCGTGGAACGGACCTCGGGCGGGAACTCCCCGCCCTGCTCGCGCACGAAGGCCTCGACCGCGTCGGCGGCGCCCTTGCGGACCGTGCGTCCATCCAGGTTCACGCCGCTCATGCGCGTCTGCGCCCGGAAGGGAACGAAGCTGGCACCGAGCGCGTGGATGTCGCGTTCGCGCAGGCCGTGCCGCTCCTTGGCGAGGACCACGATGCTGCGGCCCTCGGGCGTCTCGTCGGAGAGCGACGCGAGCTGCGCGGCGTCGGCCAGGCGCTCCATCGCGACCCCCGGGGCGGGAATGAACTCGGTGGCCTGGCGGTTGCCGAGCGTGATGGTGCCGGTCTTGTCGAGCAGCAACACGTCCACGTCGCCCGCCGCCTCCACCGCGCGGCCCGACATGGCGACCACGTTGTCCTGGGTCAGGCGGTCCATCCCCGCGATGCCGATCGCCGAGAGCAGGCCGCCGATGGTGGTGGGAATCAGGCACACCAGCAGCGCGCTCAGCGCGGTCACGGTGATCGGCGTGCCGGCGCCGGCGACGTGTACGCTGAACAGCGAGTACGGAAGCAGCGTCGCCGTGGTGATGAGGAAGATCAGGGTGAGCGCGGCGAGCAGGATGTTGAGCGCGATCTCGTTCGGCGTCTTCTGCCGCTTCGCGCCCTCGACCATGGCGATCATGCGATCCAGGAAGGTCTCGCCCGGATTGGCGCTGACCCGGAGCACCAGCCAGTCCGAGAGGATGCGCGTGCCGCCGGTCACCGCGCTGCGGTCGCCGCCGCTCTCGCGGATCACCGGGGCGCTCTCGCCGGTGATGACGCTCTCGTCCACCGAGGCCACGCCCTCCACGACCTCGGCATCACAGGGGATGACGTCGCCGGCGGCCACCACCACGTGGTCGCCCTTGCGCAGCGTGTAGGCGGGCACGGCCGCGAACGCCAGCCGCTCGGAGGGATCGTCGAGCTTCTTGGCGAAGACGTCGCCGCGCGCCTTGCGCAATGCCTCGGCCTGCGCCTTGCCACGTCCCTCGGCCATCGCCTCGGCGAAGTTCGCGAACAGCACGGTGAACCACAGCCAGACCGAGATGGCGATGATGAAGCTCGCGGGCGCTTCGCCATGGCCCGCGAGCGCCTGGATTCCGAGCACGGTGGTCAGCACCGCGGTCACGAGCACCACGAACATGACCGGGTTGCGCAGCTGGGTCCGCGGGTCCAGCTTGCGGAGTGCGTCCCCGATCGCGCGGCGCACGATCGGCGCTTCGAACAGCGGCCGCGCCTTGAGTTTCGACATGGCTCATCGCCTCCAGAGATTCAGGTGCTCCACGATCGGCCCCAGCGAGAGCGCGGGGAAGAACGCGAGCGCGCCGACGATCAACACCGTCGCGACCAGCAGGAGCACGAACAGCGGCGTGTGGGTCGGCAGCGTTCCGGCGCCGGCCGGGACCTTCTTCTTGCGCGCGAGCGAGCCCGCGATCGCCAGGGTCGGGATCGCGAGCCAGTAGCGTCCCACCAGCATCGCGACCCCGAGCGCCACGTCGTAGAACGGCGTGCTCGCGGTGAGACCGGCGAACGCGCTGCCGTTGTTGTTCGAGGCGGAGGAGAACGCGTAGAGCACCTCGCTGAAGCCGTGCGCGCCGGGATTGAGAATTCCCGCCCGCCCCGCGGCGGCCGCGACGCCGAGCGCGGTGCCGAGCTTCACGGTGATGGGCGGAATGAGGATGACAAGCGAGGCCATCTTCATCTCGTAGGACTCGATCTTCTTCCCCAGGTACTCCGGGGTGCGCCCCACCATGAGCCCGGCGATGAACACCGCCGCGATCACGAACATCAGCATGCCGTAGAGCCCCGACCCGACGCCGCCGAACACCACCTCGCCGAGCTGGATCAGCACCATCGGGACGAGCCCCCCGAGCGGCGTGAACGAATCGTGCATGGCGTTGACCGAGCCGTTCGAGGCCGCGGTCGTCGCCGTGGCCCACAGCGCCGAGTTGACGATCCCGAAGCGCGCCTCCTTGCCCTCCATGTTCCCGCCGGCCTGGGTCGCCGTCGCGCGCGTGTCGGCCCCGAGCGCCGCGAGGCGCGGGTTGCCCGCCTGCTCGGCGACGATGCAGGGAACAGCGAACGCGATCAGGAGCAGCAGCATCGCCGCGAACACCGCCCAGCCCTGGCGCATGTCGCCCACCATCTCTCCGAAGGTGAAGCACAGCCCCGCCGAGATCAGGAGGATCGCCAGCACCTCGAGGAAATTCGCGAGCGGGGTCGGGTTCTCGAGCGGATGCGCCGAGTTCACGTTGTAGAAGCCGCCGCCGTTGGTGCCGAGCTGCTTGATCGCGACTTGCGAGGCGGCGGGCCCGACCGCGATCTCCTGCGTGGTGAGGGGCTGGTGCTGGTCGTCGAGCGTGGGCTGGACGAGCGCGACCCGCTGCGTGGGGTGAAACGTCTGGACGACGCCCTGCGAGACCAGCGCGACCGCGAGCACCAGCGAGAGCGGCAGCAGGATGTAGAGCGTGGAGCGGGTGAGATCCACCCAGAAGTTGCCTATGGTCTCGGCGGAGTGGCGCGCGAGGCCGCGAATGAGCGCGGCCAGGACGGCGATCCCCGAGGCGGCGGAGACGAAGTTCTGAACCGTGAGCGCGAGCATCTGGGTGAAGTAGCTGAGCGTGGTCTCACCCGAGTAGCTCTGCCAGTTGGTATTGGTTCCGAAGCTCACCGCGGTGTTGAAGGCCAGGTGCCATGGCACCGCGGGGAGGTGCTGAGGGTTCAGCGGCAGGATCGCCTGCATGCGCTGGATGAGGTAGACGAGCAGGATGCCCGCCGCGTTGAAGAGCAGCATCGCGGTTGCGTACCGGCCCCATGACATCTCGCGCTCCGGCCGCACCGCGCCGAGGCGATAGAACCACCGCTCGACCGGGCCGAGAAGGCGCGCGAGGAGCGTCGGCCGCCCGTCGAGCACTCTCGCCATGTGGCGGCCGAGCGGCAGACCGAGCGCGATCAGCGCGACCAAATACAGCAGCAGTTGCAGCCACGCGTTGACGGTCATCAGAAGCGCTCCGGGCGAAGCATGGCGTAGAGGAGATAGATCAGCAGCACGATGGTGATGATGGCGCCCACGACGTAGAGAGGGTTCATGGGCGCGTCACCGGGATTTCTCGCCCCACGCCGTGAGCGCGAGCGAGATCAGGAAGAACAGCACCACGAGGCCGACCGCGACGAAGTCCGACATGCATCCTCCGGGTTCCACTGGGGCCAGGGACATTGGAGCACGCGGGGCCATCAGGCGCGTGTAAGGAAGCGGGGAGTGCGCATCAGGATTTCATCAAGGGCGGCGCACCGGCGGGCAGGCCCGCGTCCAGACCTCACAGCTCCATGACTTGACCTCGGACCGCGCCGCGCTCATTGTTTCCGCGCGGCCGTGCCCCGCGCGGCCGCATCGACCATGAGAACCGCGACCCTTCGATTCCGCAGGCTGCTCGCCGCGATCGCTCCGGCGCTAGCCGTGTTGGTGCTGGCCGCGGGCCTCGTCAGCGCGCTCCATCACCATCCGAACGACCGCGCGCACGACCAGTGCGCGGTGTGCAGCTTCGGCGCGACCCCGGCGGTGACCGCCGCGGGATCGCCGCAGCCCGGCGCTCCGGCGTTCGCGATCGCGCGCCTCAGCGCGCCGGTCACCCGCGCGCCCGGCGCGCGCATCGTCGCACCCGCGCTCTCGCGCGGCCCGCCCTCGGCCTGACCTCTCGGCCACCGCGCGCCGCCCCGCACGACAGCGGGCGTCGCGCCCCTTGAATCGAACTCGAGGTCCGTCCTCGCGTGCTGCGCACGCGGCGCGGGCCACATGAAGGTCGATCTCCATGACGACTCGCATCGTCGCATGCGTTCTGTTGATGGCGTTGGCGCCGATAATTGCAACCGCCCAGACGTCGTCGATGTACTCGAATCTGGCGAACCCGTCGATCGGGATGAACGCCCTCTTCTCCGGGCAGGCCGCACACAACCTCGACCAACCGTATGGGCTGCAGTTCGACGAAGCGGAGATCAGCTTCATCTCCGTCGTGGATCCGTACTGGACCTTCGTGAGCAACATCGTCTTCGTGGGGGACGGGTCGGTGGACCCGGAGGAGGTCTGGGTCCGCAGCACCAACCTCCCCGCGATTCAACTGAAGCTCGGGAAGATCCGCGGGACGTTCGGCAAGCACGGGCTGCTCCATTATGGCCAGCAGCACATTATGTCCAGAAGGTCGGGGAACTCAGCACAAGTGGCTGAGTGCTCCCCGACCTTTCTTCGCATAACGGTGAGCGGAATCCGAGGCTGGCCCGTTCTGCTTGAGGCAGGAGCGCTTCATTCCTACGAATATCAGGAGGTCAAGTGCGCATGAGACTTCGCATGCTTGCATGCCTGTTCGCCGCGCTGATGTGCGCGCCGGCCCTTGCAACCGCCCAGACGACATCGATGTTTTCGAACCTGGCCAACCCGGCGATCGGGATGGTCGGCATCTTCTCCGGCCAGGCCGCACACAACCTGAATCAACCTTATGGGCTCCACTTCGACGAAGCGGAGGTCAGCCTCATCTCCGTCGTGGATCCGTACTGGATGTTCTGGAGCAACATCGTCTTCGTTGGGGATGGGTCAGTGGACCCGGAGGAAGTCTGGGTTCGCACCACCAATATTCCTTCGATTCAACTGAAGTTGGGAAAACAGCGCGGCACTTTTGGAAAACACGGGTTGCTCCACACACACGCATTTCCATTCATTCAAGCCCCAATCGTCATGGCCAACACAATCGGCAATGAAGGGTTCAAGGATGCCGGCCTCGAGGCCGCGTGGCTCACTCCGCTGCCCTGGTTCTCCGAGTTGACGGGTGGCGTCTACGAGGCCATCGCAACCGATCCCGATCATCCTCTCGATTTCGGATCCAGCAAGCACGATAACGTCCCCTACCTCGGTCATTTCAAGAACCAGTTCGACCTGGGCGAGGAGACGACGTTGGAGCTCGGCCAATCCATCCTGCAGGGTCGCGGCAGCGACGGGAACCGGCACGCGGCCTATGGCGCAGATGTGACCTTCCGCAACGTGCCGGCCAGAAGCTCGAACCGGCACGGGTGGATCTTGCAGAGCGAGTATCTCCAGAAGGGTTCGACCGTCGGCGGGACCTACGCTCGGGAGGCGGACGGGGGGTATGCGTCGTTCCAGTATCGCCTGTCACAGATCTGGTGGATGGGCATTCGCGGCGAGCAGGCCCGCAACAGCTTCGCCGACTTTATGGTCGACGAGGCGGGCGCCCCGATCGCCCGTAAGGTGAACCGGGTCTCGGCCAACATCGCGTGGGTGCCCTCGGAGTTCTCGTTCATTCGAGTCGAGTATAGCCATGCCAAGTCGGAGATCGGCATCCACCCAACCGACGACCGGCTCATGGTCCAGCTGAGCTACACGATCGGTTACCACCCGGCCCACGCGTATTGATGAAGACGTCTACTCGTGAGCCACGGAGAGTGGAGCAAGTGAGGCACACCATTCGGGAGGATTCCATGAAGTCGCTGATTCGATGCACGTGTGTATTGATTCTCGGTCTGTTGGCGACCGCGCCCGCGAGTGCGGACCTGAAGGTCGCCACGTCGTTGACCGATCTGGCTTCCGTCGCCCAATTTGTCGGAGGGAAGCACGTGTCGGCTCAAAGCCTCTGCAGAGGGTTCGAGGACCCGCACTTCGTTCCGGCCAAGCCCAGCCTGATGAAGGCAATTCAGCACGCAGACGTGTTCGTGTCGACCGGCCTGGAGCTCGACGGCGGCTGGTTGCCGTTGGTCCTGCCCGGAAGCCGCAATCCCAGGATCCAGCCGGGCACGAAGGGCTTCGTGGACGCTTCGCAGGGCGTCAACGTGCTCGAAAAACCCGTGGGCACGGTCAGCCGGGCCGAGGGGGACATCCACCCGTTCGGCAATCCGCATTACTACGCCGATCCGAAGAACCTCGAGATCCTGGCCGACCACCTCGCGGAGGTCTTTTCTCGGCTGGACCCCGCGAACGCGGCCGACTACGCCGCGAACGCGAAGGCCTTCGACGAGAAGATGGAAGCGTCTCTTGCGAAGTGGGAAAAAGAGATGGAGCCATACAAAGGGGCCTCGGTCGTGACCTATCACCCGAACTTCGTCTACTTCGCCGATCGGTTTGGGCTCAAGCTCTTCGGCACGGTCGAGCCCAAGCCGGGCATTCCACCCAGCCCGCACTACGTCAACGAGCTTGCGGAGGCGATGAAGAAGGCGGGGGTCAAGGTGGTGCTGTACCAGCCGTACTACAACGCCGACGCCAGCAATCAGGTGGCGAAGCGGGCCGGCGGCGTCGCGGTGGAGATCGCTACCGAGGCGGGCGGCATCCCCGGAACCGACGACGTCTTCTCCAAGTTCGACGTCCTCGTATCGTCGTTGGCCGGAGCTCTTGCCGGTAATTCAGGGGGACAGCGATGAACTTCCTCGCGGTCATGGCGCTGCCGCTCCTCGCATGCCTCCTCCTGGTATTGATCCTGCCGGCCCTTGGCCAGCATGTGCTGGCCCGGGGTGTGATCTTCGTGGACCTCGCGCTGGCGCAGATCGCCGCGCTGGGCCAGAGCGTGGCCTACCTGCTGGGTGCTGAGCCGCACGATCCCAGCATGTACTACTGGTCATTCGGCTTCACGCTGCTGGGCGCCGCCCTCTTCAGCTTCCTGTGGGATCGGGAACACTCGGTGCTGCAGGAGGCCTTCATCGGGATCTCGTTCGCGCTGGCGACGGCCGCGACGTTGCTGCTGCTGTCGAACGCTCCCCACGGAGCAGAGCACGTGAGCGCGACCCTGAGCGGAGAGGCGCTCGGCTGGGTGGCATGGAAGGACATCGCGATCATGGCGACGCTGTACGCGATCGTCGGCGCGTTCCTCTTCTTCAGCCGCCGAAAACTCCTTCTCTGTTCCGAAGATCCCAAGAAAGCGCGACAGATGGGCCTCTCGGTCAAGAAGTGGGATTTTCTCTTCTACGCGTCGTTCGGTCTCGTGGTCACGAGCTCCGTGAAGGTCTCCGGCGTCCTGGCGGTATTCTCCTATCTGATTGTTCCCGTGGTCTGCTCGACCCTGCTGGGCCGGAGGGGCCCGGCCCAGCTCTACTGGGCATGGGCCATCGCGCTCGTGGTCTCCGTCCTCGGCGCGGTGTTTTCCTACCTCAAGGACTGGCCGATGGGTGCCACCATCGTGTGCCTGTTCGGAGTGACGGT
>JBGPFC010000057.1:0-16217 GCA_041483195.1 Candidatus Eiseniibacteriota bacterium | reverse complement strand
GGCGGGGCGGGGCGGTCGAGGGCCATCCAGGTCGACGGTTTACCTCTAGGAGACCTCGATGGCCCTCGACCGCCCCGCCCCGCCGCACGCATGCGCCCTCATGAGCCGGCCCGAGGCAGCCGATACTCTCACGGTATGCCAACCTCTCTGGCTGGGCTTTGGCCTGCCGCGCTTGCCATGTTCGCGGTGATGTTGAGCGTCAGCACGCTCGCGCTGCTCACCGCGCGCCACGCGCGACGCCGCGCGCGGCGGCATGCCGCGCACGACCGGCAGCGGCTGGAATCGCTGCTGCGCGAACCCCACGCGTCCACCGCATCCGCCGCGACGCTGAGGCACACCGCGCGCGTCGCCGATGCCGAGGTGTTGTGGGCGGCGGTCGAGACGCTCTCGATCGCACCGGTGCGCGTGCGGCGCCGGGCCGGGGAGCTGCTCGAACGCAATCCTTACGTCGTCGCCGAGCGCCGCGCGTTGCGCGACGACTCCCCGTGGCGCCGCGAGCTGGCGGCGAGGCGCCTCGCGCTGCTGCCATCGCCTCCGTCGCGGCGGGCGCTGCGCCGTGCGCTGGTGGGCGGCCCCGAGCTGGTCACCCTCGCCGCGGCCGCGGCGCTCGCGCAGCATCGCGATCGCGCGGCGCTGCGCTGGGTGCTCGCGCATGGACCGGGCCTCTCGCATCGCACCCCGCGCGCGACCGTGGCGCTGCTGCGAAGCTTCGGGCCGCGCACACTCCCCGATATCGCAGCGGCGCTCGAGCGCGGCACCACCAACCCGCGGCTCGAGCGCGCGATGATCGAAGCGCTGGGCCTCGGCTGCTTCCAGGCGGCGGGCGCAGCGATCGCGGCCCGGCTGCAGTCGAGCGAGCTCGACGTGCGCGTGGCGTCCGCGCGCGCGCTCGGACGGCTCAAGTCGGATCAGGCGAGCGTGCCGCTCATGCTCGCGCTCGACGATCCCGAGTGGCCGGTGCGCGCACAGGCCGCGTGGGCGCTGGGCCGCATCGGCACGCCCGAGGCGGTCGCGCCGCTGGTCGCGCGGCTCAGCGATCTCGCGTGGTGGGTGCGCCGCCACGCGGCGTACGCGCTGCTCGAGCTGGGGGAGCCCGGCCATCGCGCCCTCACCGAGGTCGGGGCGCGAGCGCCCGATCCGTACGCGCGCGACATGGCATGCGAGGCGCTGGCCGGCGGATTCCCCACGCGCGCGGCGTGACCCGCGCGGAAATGCGCGCGCCAGACGCGAGGCGGCCGCCTCCCTGAATCGGAGGCGGCCGCCATCGCGTCCGGTCCGGGATCAGCGCAGCACGACGCCCCGCGCGCTGACCGAGCGCGCGCCCTGCGTGACGCGCAACAGATACACGCCGCCATCGAGCCGCGCGCCGCCGAGCGGCATCACGCGCTCGCCCGGCGCGGCCCCCGCGATCTCGCGCTCGAGCACGCGGCGGCCGGCGATGTCGAACACCTCGATGCGCGCGCTCTCGCGCCCCGGCAGCGAGAAGGCGATGCTCGGAACTCCGGCTGCGGGATTGGGACGGAAGCCCGCGACCGCGAGCCGCAACGCATCGGGCACCCGCAGCGTCACCGCTCCGAGGTAGCGCATTCCGCCGGCCTCCGCGATCGCGAGGCGATAGCGATAGTCGTGGCCCGGCAGCACGTCGCGGTCCTCGTACGTGACGTGGCCGAGGCCATCCGCACGCACCGTCGCGATCGTCGCGAACTCAGCATCGCCGTCGGCGCGCTGGAGGTCGGCGACGAACGCCGCGCCATCCGGGCTGTACCAGCTGAGCCGCACGCGATCCGGCTCCGCGGCCGCCTCGACCAGCGAAGCGAGCGCCGGCACGACGCCGTTCGCGAGCACGTGGCCGGCGTAGATCACGGGGAAGAAGCCGCGGGAGTCCTCCCACATGACGAACATGCCCGCCGCGTTGTCGGTCACGCCCTCGGGATTTTCCTGGGCCCCGGTGGCGCTGCTGACGATCGCGCCGCTCCCGGGCCATCCCGTGAAGATTCCCCCGGTCGACGCCATGCGCTGCGCGAAGACGTCGTAGTCGAGCCCGCCCATCGTGCTCCACGCGAGCAGCGCGCCGTCGGCTCCATCCGCCACCGGCCTGCCCGATGACTTGCCCGAAATCGGAGCGCAGAGCTGGAGCCCGGTCCCGGGCCAGCCCGATGCGATCCCGCCGCCTGAGTCGATGCGCTCCGCGAACAGCCCGGTGGCGTCGGTGTCGAAGATCCCGATCGCGCCGCCGCTCGCGTCCCCAACCGCGCCGAGCAGGCTCTGATCGCCGCCCTTGGTGCACAGCGGGGCGCCGTTCGCGGGCCACGACGGCCCGAGCCCGCCGGCCGCCGTCACGCGCATCGCGTAAAGGTCGGTGTCGAATCCGTTCCGGTAATCGCTCCAGAACACCATCGCGTCGCCGTTCGAGAGCAGCGCGAGCTGCAGGTCGGCGCCGCTCGCGGTGCCGTCCACGAGCATGAGTCCCGCCGCCGACCATCCCGAGGCGAAGCCGCCGCTCGACGTGACGCGCGTGATCATGACCGAGTCGGTCTGCACCCACCCGATGTATCCCCCGCCCGCGCCGTCTCGCACGGCCGAGACATCCGGCCATCCGGACGGGTTCTCGGGCCCGATCGCGAGCCCGGCGGAAGTCCAGCCCGGCGCGACCGCCCCGGCGCCGGTGATGAGGACCAGCCGGATCTGGCTCGTCGCGTCGAGCCAGCTCACGTAGGCCGAGCTTCCGCCGTCGATCAGGCCGAAGCCCGGCGCTCCGGGCGGCACCACGACCAGCCCGTTCTGAGGGAAGCCGGACGCGACGGATCCGGTCGCCGTCACGTGCTGCAGGTAGACGTTCCCGTAACCGCCCACTCCGATGTCGCCGAACGCCACGAACGCGCCGTTCGCGCCGTCGGATTCGACGTCCGGCGAGAACTGGTTCGAGTCGTCGATCGAGAGCGCGAACCCCGCGGCCGGCCATCCCGGCGAGAGATCGCCGTTGGACGTGAGCCGCGTCGAGAAGATGTCCAGGTTCCCGTGGCGGGTATCCATCCACGCCATCAACACGCCGCTCGTGCCGTCCGGGATCGCGCTCACGCTGAACTGCGCGACGAAGCTGGTGTTGGTCACCGGGATCCCCCCGCCGACCCAGGCGTTGGTGGCGTCCGCGCCATCGCGAGGCGCGCCGGGGTTCCGCGCGAGGTCCGCGCGGGTTCGCGCGGCGTCCGCGCCCAGCGCGCCGAGGGCGGCGAGCCGCGCGCGCTCGGCCCGAAACGCGGGCGAGCCCGCGCGCGGGAAGTCGCGACCCATGAAGCGAACGTGATCGGAGGCCGCGCTGCTGGCGGCCCACGCGCCGATGAAGCACAGCGCGCTGACGAGGGGGATCAGGCGACGCATGGCACTCCTCCTTGCCCACGGTGGAGTTGACTGGGGCGGGCGGCAGATTAGCCCTCGCGATTTGCGCTGACAAATGGCTCGCGCCCGATCGTGCGCGCCGCCGCGCCGCTTTCCACCGGGAGCCTCCGCCCCTAGACTGCGCGCATGACTCGGCCCCTTCTGCCCCGCGCCCGCCGCGCCTCGAGTTACGTCCGGGAGCGCGCGGCCGCCGAGGGCAGCGCGCTCACGCGCCTCAAGGACAACCTCGCCGCGCGCGGGCTCTCGCCGCGCAAGCGTTTCGGCCAGAACTTCCTGGTGCGCGAGGATCTCGCCGAACGCATCGTCGACCACTGCCATCTGCGCGAGGACGACGTCGCGATCGAGATCGGACCCGGCGCCGGAGCGCTCACCCCGCTGATCGCGCAGCGCGTGCGGCAGCTGATCGCGGTCGAGATGGACATGGGACTGGCGGAGCTGCTGCGCGAGGAAATGGCCGGCACGCCGCGCGTCGAAATCGTGGAGGGCGACTTCCTGGAGTTCGATCTCGCGGCCGCCGCGGCCGCACACGGCGTGGAGAAGCTCGCGGTGGTCGGGAACATCCCGTACAACATCACGACCCCGGTGATCGAACATCTCTTCGAGCAGCGGCACGCGGTGCGCACCGCCGTGCTGCTGGTGCAGAAGGAATACGCGGAGCGGCTCTCGGCCGCGCCCGGAACGCCCGAGTACGGATCGCTCACGTTGTTCGCGCGCTTCCACGCGCTGCTCGAGCCGCTCATGCCGCTGCGCGCTGCCGCGTTCTGGCCGCGGCCCGAGGTCGACAGCCTGTTGGTCCGCTTCTTCATGCGCGAGCACCCGCCGGTGGACGTGCCGAGCGAGGCGCTGCTGTTCCGGATCATCCGCGGATCGTTCCAGATGCGGCGCAAGCAGCTGCTCAACACGATCGAGGAGTCGCTCGCGCTGCCGAAGCCCGACGTGGAGCGGATGTGCCGCATCGCGGGGATCGACCCGCGCCGCCGCGGCGAGACGCTGTCGCTCGATGAGTTCGCGAAGCTCGCGCGGGCCGCGGGGCCCGGCGAGTAGCGAGCCGTTTCTTCCGGCTCCGCACGGCGTGTGCTACGGTTTCGCGCGCCGAACGAATCGCCCGCCCGGGAGCGCCCATGACCCTGGTTCGATTGTTGTTCGCGACGCTGGCCGCGGTGCTGCTGATCGCGATCGTGGGTTTCGCCATCTTCGTCGCGTCCCGGCAGCACCTCACGTTCACCGCGCCCGCCCCTGCGGTCGCTGCTTCCGGCGATTCGGCGGTGATCGCGCGCGGGCGTTACGTCGTGCGCAGCGTCGCGGCCTGCGCGAGCTGCCACGGGGATCCGGCCCGCTACGCGGCGTTCGAGCAGGGCGACGACGTGCCGCTCAGCGGCGGCTACGCGTGGCACATCCCGCCCGGCACGTTCTACGCGCTCAACATCACGTCCGACGCGGGGACCGGCATCGGCGCGGCGCCGGATGGGGCGATCGCCCGCGCGCTGAGGTATGGCGTGGGCCGCGACGGCCGCGCGCTGCTGCCGTTCATGGAATTCCAGGGCCTCTCCGACGAAGACCTGGTCGCGGTCGTCTCCTACCTGCGCACGCAGCCTGCCGTGCGCAACGCCGTCCCGCCACACCACTACAACGTGGTCGGGATGATCGTGAAGGCGACCCTGCTCGCGAAGCCCGTGGGCCCCGCGAGCCCGCCCCCGCAGCGCAATCCCGCGGGGCCGACGGTCGGGAACGGCCGCTATCTCGTCGAGTCGGTCGCCAAGTGCGGCGCGTGCCACACCGAGCGCGATCCGGCCACCGGCGCGTTCACCGGCGCTCCGTTCGCGGGCGCGACCTCGGGGGACGGCGACCGCAGCAATCCCAAGCGCGCGTGGTCGCCGCCCAACATCACGACCGCGCCCGGCACCGGGCGGCTCGCGACGCTCGATGAGGACGAATTCATCGCGCGGATGCGGGGCGGGCGCGCCATCCCGGGATCTCCCATGCCGTGGCAGTGCTACCAGCGCATGAACGAAGACGACCTGCGCGCGATCTACCGCTACCTGAAGACCGTTCCGCCGGTCGAGCACGACGCGGGTCCGCCGTTCGTCGACGCGAAGTGAAGCGCCGCGGGCCGGCGCGACCCGCTCGCCGCTACGGCTCGACGAACTTGTAGCCCACCTTGTGGACCGCCACGATGAACGGCTGAGCGAACCCCGCCCCGAGCTTCGATCTCAGATTCGAGACGTGCGTGTCCACCGTGCGGGTCGTGACGCCCAGGTCCTCGTCGACGCCCCAGATCTCCTCGAGCAGCTCCTCGCGTGACACGGTGCGGCCGCGATGCTCGATGAGATACTTGAGCAGCTCGAATTCCTTGAACGAGAGCGCGACCTCGGCCGCCGCCTTGTACACCTCGCGCGGCTCGAAGCGCACCTCGACGTCGCCGAACGCGTAGATCGTCGGCCCCGGCGCCGGCGCGCCGGACGGCCCGCGCTGCACCAGGCGCTTCACGCGCGCCATGAGTTCCTTGATGCCGAACGGCTTGGTGACGTAGTCGTCGGCTCCGAGATCGAAGCCCTTCAGCACGTCCGCCTCGAAGTTGCGGGCGGTCATGACCAGCACCGGGATGTCGCGGTGGCGCTGGCGCAGCTCCTTGAGCACGGCGAACCCGTCCTTCTCGGGCAGCATGATGTCGAGCAGCACCACGTCCGGCTTCTGCTTGAGCGCGAGCTTCAGGCCTTCGTGCCCGTTCTTCGCGGTCAGCACCTCGTAGCCGTCGTAGCGAAAATTGTGGGCGAGTCCTTCGAGCAACCCCTCTTCGTCCTCCACGATCAACACACGCTTCATGGTCGTTCCTCGCGTTGGTACTTCAGGATGCCGTCTGCTGCTGCGGCTCGGCGCGGACGCCTTCCGTCCCCGCCGCGGCCGGTATGACCAGGGTGAACGTGCTGCCCTCGTTGAGGGCGCTCACGACCTCGATGCGCCCCTGGTGGGCGCGCATGATCTGATCCACGAGTGCCAGCCCCAGCCCGGCGCCGCGCACGTCGTGCACGAGGCCGGTTTCGAGCCGCACGAACTTCTCGAAGATGCGCTTGCGATCGGACGGCGAGATGCCGATCCCGCGATCGGTGACCGAGATCGTGACCGCGCCGTCGCGGGCGGCCGCCGCGACGCGGATCTCCTTCCGCGTGCGCGAGTACTTGATGGCGTTGTCGAACAGGTTGAGCAGGCAGTGGGTGAGCGCGACCGCGTCGCCGCGCGCCGCCGGCAGGCCGTCCGGCAGATCCACCTCGACGGCGAAGCCCTGGTGGTCGAAGCGCGGCTTCAGGCTCTCGACCGCGTCCTGCACGAGGGCCGCGACGTCGACCGCCGTGAACTTGAAGACGCCCTGCCCGGCCTCGAGCCGCGCGAAGTCCAGGATGTTGTCCACCAGCTGGCTCAGCTTCTGCGTCTCGCGGCCGATGGTGCGCAGGAAGCGGTCGGTCTCCTCGGGGCTCGCGACGCGGCGCAGCTCGAGGGTCTCGACCGCGAGCCGGATGAGCGAGATCGGCGTCTTCAGCTCGTGGGTGACGTTCGAGACGAAGCCCGCCTTGAGCTGCGCGAGCTCGAGGTGGCGGATGGTGTAGCGGTATCCGAACAGCATCGCGACCAGGATGACGCAGCCCATCACCAGGATGAACGCGATCTCGAGCGCGAGGAACCGCCCGGTCCAGATCGCCGGCGCGTTCGCGGTCGGGGCGATGCGCACCGTGAACTTGTCGAACGGGCCCTGCATCTGCTCGCTTCGCGCGGTGCGCAGCGTGCCGGGCTCGCGCACGTGGCCGACCGGCCGGTTCTCGGCGTCGAAGATCTCGACGCTCAGCTTGCGCGTGTTCTCGATGCCGCCATAGAGGCGCGGGTTGGCCGGCATGCGCTCGTGGAACACCGCCTCGAGGTTGTGCTGGAGGAAGTCGCGGGGGTTCATCCACCAGCCCCCGGATCCGATGAACTGCCCGTCCGGCCCGCGCAGCAGGACGCCGACGAAGTACTCCCCGGCGCGTCGTCCGTCGCCGGGGGCGAAAACGAGCGGCTCCGCCTCGATCATCAGGATCGAGAGGTCGTTGAGATCGTCGACCCGTACGAAGTTCACGCCCAGGAACTCGCCGGCGCCGCTCGCGAGCCCCGCCCGCACCTCGGCCTCGCTCTTCCCCTCGCGCGCCGCGTTCTCGGCGGGGCCGGCGGCGGTCCGCAGGTGCGCCATCAGCTCCTGCTCGAACGCCTGCGCGACCTGCTGTCCCACGTAGCTGTTGTAGCGCAGCGTGTCGTTCTCGACCGCGCGCGCGATGCGCATCGTGAGCAGGATGCCGGTCGCCGCGAGCAGCACCGCGGGCAGCGCCACGCCCAGCGTGACGGCGATCAGCACCCTGCGGCGAAAGTGGGAAACGACCATGACGTTCCGAGCCTAGACCCAAGCCCCGCGGCCGGCAAAGCAACGGGCCGGTCCCGCGAACGGGACCGGCCCCCGCAACCGGCTCACCGGGTTCAGAGTTTCGAGGCGAGCGGGCCCTTGATTCCCGCCATGTCGTAGATCTTCGCGACCATGGCCGGATCGCTCGAGGTCATGAGCGTGAGGCAGCCGCCTTCGATATTGATCAGCTCGCGGTTGAGCTTGCCGCTCGCGACCGCGCCGCGCATCGCCTTGCACGCCGAGCACAGCCGCGCCTTGTCGCCGGCCGCCATGATCGCCGTGAGGTGATCGTTGCGGCGGGCCATCGAGGCCTGCACCGCCTGCACCTTGGACGAGCCGTTCGCGGTGTACACGTACATCACGCCGTTCTTGAGCGGGACGACCTGCACCATCGCGCCCACCGACTGCACTTCGCTCTCGCAGAACGCCATGTCGGAGCACGCCTCGCAACCGGTGTGCGAGGAGCGGTCGGCCGCCGCGGCCATGCCGCGCCCGTCGCACTTGCCGCCCGCCGCATGCGCCGCGCAGGAGCCCTTGCCGTTGCCGATCTCGCCGCCGGCGGTCACGGCGCTCGCGCCGTTCGCGCCGCACGTCGAAGCACCGGCCGCGTGCGCAGCGCAGGAGCCGTGCGCGCCGCCGCCGTCGCTGCTGGCGGTGAACGCGTTGATGCCCGCGTTCACGCTGTTGTGGTAGGGGCACGCGCCCGGGGCGTTCGAGACACCCTTCGCGGAGTGCGGACACACGCCCGAGGCGGCGGCCGCGCTCATCTTCGCCTTGCAGGCAGCGGCCATCTCGGGAGTGCACTTCGCAGCCATCGCGGCCGTGCACGTGGAGCCGTTGGACGAGGCGGCCGCCGCGCTGTTCTTGTCGGACGCGAAGGCCAGGACGGACCAGGCCCCGAGTGCGGCCACAGCGAGTGCGGCGATGACGAGTCGGGTGTGCTTCATGTCTTACCTCCGGGGCTGGGGAGCGGAACCCTAGGTGGGCACCGCAATACATAAACGATCGGCCCGATGATCAAAAAGCCTGTCACCGGGTCGAAAGGGGAGTGTCACTGAAGTGCAAAAAAGCCGCGCTCGTCCCTGCCCGGACGGGCAAAACAGCCCGGGCGCGACCCCGCGGACGGCCGGGCCGCTCACGCGATCGCCTCGTTGACCTCGGGCGGGGCACTCCTTAACGTGCGCCCGTCTCCTCCCAACCATGCCCAAGCGCAAAGCCCGTGCCTCCGCCGCCTCCCCGCGCGCCCTCATCACGCTCGCCATCGCCGCCCTCGTGCTGTTCCTGCTGGGCGAGAGCTTCCTGCTGGTGCGCTCGGATTCGGGCCGCATCACGCTCAGGCGCACCCTCGGCATCGGCGACCGCGCGACCATCACCCGGATCGTGGGGCAGCACGCGCGGCGCGCGTTCGCGGTGATGGGCGTTCCGATCGACAGCCTGCGCGAGAGCGTGGTCGAGGGCCGGCCGGCGGCCGTGCAATGGCGAATCGGCTTCGCTCCCGAGCAGTCGCTGATCAAGGCCAACTTCGCCCTCACGCACTTCATCGAGGAGCTCGGCGCCCGCGTGCTCTCGGGACGCGAGCGCATCGGCAAGCACGGCGAGACCGTCGTCACGCTGGTGGCGGGCCTGCCCGGCATGCCCACCCACGAGATCACGCTGGTGCGCGCCGCCCCGCCCGGCGAGGCGTCCGCGCTCCGGCGCGGACGGCTCGCGATCGTCGCGTACGGATTCGGCGACGACGAGGCGCTGGCCGCCTCGTTCGCGAAGCTGCCGGTCCCGTTCGCGATGGCGATCGTGCCGGGCGCGAAGGCCAGCGCCTCGATGTTTCGCGCAGCTCACTCGAGCCAGCGCGAGGTCGTGCTGCATCTGCCGCTCGAGCCCATCAACTATCCGCAGGTCGATCCCGGGCCCGGCACGGTGCTGGTCACCATGCGGCCCGCGCGCATCGCATCGGTGCTCCAGCACGATCTCGATCAGGCGCGGCCGGTGGTCGCCGTCGCCAATCACATGGGGTCGCTCGCGACCCAGGACATGACGGTGATGGGCGCAATCTACCACGAGCTGCGACGGGCGGAGCTGCCGTTCATTCACCTCTCCCCGGCGGCCGGCGCGGTGTGCAAGTCGCTCGCGGCCGACCTGGGCGTGGCCTACGACGAGCCCGGCGCGGTGATCGACGACGAAGCGCGGCAGACCCGGCCGAAGGCGCTCGAGCGGCGCTGGAAGGAAATCCTCGCGCAGGCGCGGACGCGCGAGCACCTGGTGGTGTGGGTGCGCGCGACGCCGCTGTCGCGCGGATGGCTGCCGGGCGCCGTGGACCGCAAGCAGCTCGAGGGCGTCGACCTGGTTCCGCTCTCTTCGTTGCTGCGCAAGTCCGGCGGGATCTGAGGACGCGCCTCGGCCGGCCCCGGTCTGCCGATCCCGCGCTCAGCGCGCGAGCAGCATGCGCGCGAGCCCGGCGAGCGCGGCGATCAGCACGACGACCGGGATCCTGAAGCGCAGCACGCGCAGCGCGGCGAAGGCCGCGATCGCGATCGCGAGCCCGAACCCGTCGAGCGTGACCCACGCGGGAATCAGCAGGTGCGCGCCCAGCACGCGGGCCTCATCGAGCCTTCCGAACAACGTGTGGAGCGCGAACCACAGCGACAGGTTGAGGATCACGCCCACCACCGCGGCGGTGATCGCCGCGAGCGCCGAGGACAGCCGCGCCTGGCCGCGAAGCCCCTCGATGAACGGCGCGCCGAGGAAGATCCACAGGAAACACGGCGCGAAGGTCACCCAGGTCGTGAGCGCCGCGCCGAGCACGCCTGCGATCATCGGGTCGAGCGATCCGGGATGGTGGTAGGCGCCGAGGAACCCCACGAACTGCGTGACCAGGATCAGCGGCCCGGGCGTGGTCTCGGCGAGGCCCAGCCCATCGAGCATCTGGCCCGCGCCGAGCCAGCCGAAGCGCGCGACCGCCGCCTGCGTGACGTACGCCAGCACCGCGTACGCTCCGCCGAACGTGACGACCGCGACCTGCCCGAAGAAGATGCCTTCGCGCACCACGACGTGGGTGCGGCCGAGCGCGATCGCGAGCGCGAGCACCGGCGCCCACCAGAGCGCGATGCCGATCGCGAGGGTGCGCAGCGCGCGGCCCCACGACGGCCGCGTGTGCGCGGCCCGCGCCGCCACGTCGCCAACCGCGTACTCCACGCCGCCCGCGACCGCCTGCGCGGCGCCGGTCGCCGGCCCGAGCCGCAGCGCGAACCCGGCCAGCCCGGCGCCCAGCACGATGAGCGGAAACGGAACGGCGTAGAACGCGATGCCGACGTACGCGGCGATCGCGAGCGCGATCCGCCCCGGCCCATGCAGCGCGCGCTTCCCGATCGCCAGCAGCGCGTCGACGATGATCGCGATCACGGCGGGCTTGAGCCCCTCGAACAGCGCCGCCACCACGCCGACGCCGCCGAAGCGCGCGTAGAACGCGCTGAGGATCAGGACGACCAGCGCGCCCGGCAGCACGAACAGCGTGCCGGCGACCAGCCCGCCCGGCGTGCGGTGGAGCAGCCATCCCGCGTAGATCGCGAGCTGCTGCGCCTCCGGTCCGGGCAGCAGCATGCAGAAGTTGAGAGCGTGAAGGAATCGTTCCTGGCTGATCCAGCGCCTGCGATCGACCAGTTCCTCCTGCATGAGCGCGATCTGCCCGGCGGGGCCGCCGAAGCCCAGCAGGCCGATCCGGAGCCACACGCGGAACGCCGCGGAAATCGGGACGCGATGCTCGCCGGACATTCGCGAGTCATAGCGGCGCCCCGCGCGTCATGCAAGCGCGGGAACGCGCCCCGTCCGGCGCGCGCGAAGTGCTATGCTTCGCTTTCGTATGCGCCCGGGACAGGATGCCCGCTCCGACTTCGCGTCGGCGCTCGCCACGGAATGGCTGCTCGCGAACGGTCTCGGCGGCTCGGCCTCGGGAACCGCGGCCGGCGCGCATACGCGGCGCACGCATGCGCTGCTGCTCGCCGCCGGGCCGCACGGCCGGCTCACCACGCTGCTGCTCGGGTTCGACGAGCGCCTCCACGAGGGCGGCGCGGGGATCGATCTCGCTTGCCACCTGGTCGCCGGCGGCGCGCGCCCCGCCGCCCACGCGCTGATCGAATCGTTCGCGTGCGATCCATGGCCGACCTGGGTCTATCGCGCGGGCGGCGTGGCGATCGAGAAATCGCTGTTCGTGATCTCAGGCCACAACGCGGTGGCGGTGCGCTATCGCCTGCTCGATGGCCCGGCCTCGCGGCTCACGGTGAGCCCGCTGGTGGTCGCGCGCGATCCGCATGCGATCCAGCGCGAGGACGCATCGCTCCACGCCACCGCGCATGGCGTGCCGGGGCGCGTGCGCATCGAGCTCGCGCCGGACCGGCCGGCGCTCACGCTCTGGCACAACGGAACGTTTCTCCCGGCGCGCGTCTGGGTGCGCGGCATCGAGTACCCGGCGGACGCCGGGCACGAACCCGAGGACGCGCTGATCCCGGGATACATCGAGGCCACGCTCGAGCGCGGCGCGGCGCTGCACGTGGTCGCGGCGGCCGAGACCGATCTATTCCGCGCGCTCGCGCGCAGCGACCGGCTCGGGGAGATTCCGCCGCGGTCGCTGGCGGCGTGCGTCGAGCTGCTCGAGCGCGACGAGCGCGAGCAGCTCGCGACGCGCGTGCGTCAAGCCCTCGCGGGCGCCGGCCTCACCGCGCGTGAGGCCGCGGACGCGCACGCGCCGGATGACGCCTCCGGCGCGCCGGCGCCCGCGGGGGACGACCCGTGGAGCGCGCCGCTCGCGGGCGTCGTGCTGCGCGCGCTCGCGCGGCGCGCGCACCGCCTGACGCTCGGGAGCGCGCTGCCCGCCGGGGCGGAGCGCGGCGCCGACACGCTGCGCATGCTTCCGGCGCTGGTGTCGTTGCGCGCGTTCACGCTGGTGCGCGAGGCGCTGCGCGACGCGATCGCCTACCTCGACGAGGGCCTCGCGCCCGAGTCGTTCGATCCGGCGGACGGCAGCCCGCGCTACGGCGATCCCGCGGCTTCGCTGTGGCTGGTTCACGCCGCCGAGCTGTATGTGAGACGCAGCGAAGACCTTGACCTCGCGCGCGAGACGCTCTACCCGGCCCTCGAGGGCGTGATGCAGTTCTACCGGGCCGGCACGCGCCACGGCATCCGGGTGGATGCCGACGGCCTGCTCGCCGCGGGCGAGCGTGGCGTGAAGCGCGCGGACGTGAACGCGCTCTGGTACCACGCGCTGGTCGCGATGGCGCAGCTCGCGCGGGGGGTGGGGCGCAAGGAGAACGCCGCGTTCTACCTGGCGTGGGCGCGCGAGCACCAGGCGCGCTTCAACGCCGCCCTGTGGGACGATCCGCATGGCGCGCTGTTCGAAGCGATCGAGGACGGCGAGCCTCGGCCCGGGCTCTCGCCATCGCAGCTGCTCGCGGTGCGCATGTCGCCGGCGCTGCTCACGCCCGAGCGCGCGTTGCGGCTCGTGAAGACCATCGAGCGGAAGCTGTGGACGCCGGTCGGATTGCGCGAGGCGCCGCGCGCGAGGCGGGCGGAGACCGCGTGGATCGGCGCGTTCTGCTCGGCCACCCTGCGCGCGAACCAGCGCGCGCCCGAGGCGCAGGCGCGGGTGCGCGGCTGGCTCGATGCGCTGCGGCCCGCGCTCGAGCGCGGCGTGCGGGGGGCGCCCCCGGAGTGGTTCGAGCTCCCGGCGCGAGCCGCCGCGATCGATCCGGCGGCCTGCGGGCGGGGCGGAGAGCCGGTGAGCGCGCTGGCCGCGGCGGAGCTGCTCCAGGTGTGGATCGAAGAGGTCGAGCACGCCGCGCACGAGGCCCCGGCCCCGGCGTGATCGCGCCCATCTCCCCGGCCCGGGAATAGCGCCGCCTCCGCGGCGTATGGGTTCATACCATGACGCCCCCACCCACGCCGTCACGCCTCCCGCGTGACCCGCGCATCTACCAGATCGCGGTGCTCGCCGGGCTGCTCGCATGGGGCGCCCTCCGGCTCCACTTCGACGTCGGCATCGCGCAGATCGCGGTCACCGCCGTGGCCGCGCTGCTCACGCAATACGTCTGCACGCGCGCCGCGCGGCTGCCGGCGTTCGATCCGCGCAGCGCGCTGATCTCGGCGCTGTCGCTCGGCCTGCTGTTGCGCACCGGCCATCTCGCGCTCGCGGCGCTCGCGGCCGCGCTCGCGGTCGCGAGCAAGTTCGCGATTCGCCCGAGGGGCCAGCACCTCTTCAATCCCACCAACTTCGGCATCGTCGCGCTGCTCGCGCTCGGGGCGCCGGTGTGGGTCTCGCCCGGGCAGTGGGGCAACGCCGCGTTCTTCGCGTTCCTCATGGCGTGCCTCGGCGGGCTCGTGGTGCGGCGCGCCGCGCGCGCCGACGTGACGCTCGCGTTTCTCGGCTCGTACGCGGCGCTGCTGTTCGCGCGGGCGGGGTGGCTCGGCCAGCGCCCCGCGATCCCGCTCCATCAGCTCCAGAGCGGCGCGCTCCTGCTGTTCGCGTTCTTCATGATCTCCGACCCGCGCACCACGCCCGCCTCGCGCGCCGGACGCCTGGTGTTCGCCGCGCTGGTCGCGATCGGCGCCGGCACGGTGCAGTTCGTGATGTTCCGCACCAACGGATTGCTGTGGTCGCTCGCGCTCTGCTCGCTCGCGGTCCCGCTGCTCGACCGGTGGCTGCCGGGCCGCCGCTACGAATGGAACTCCACCTCAGCCTTAAGGAAAGGAGAAGCACATGAAACGCGTCCTGATCCTCGCCTCGATCCTCGGGGCGGCGCTCTCGCCTTCCCTCGCGCATAGCTTCTGCGGCTTCTACGTCGCGGCCGGCGACGCGAAGCTCTACAACCACGCATCGCAGGTGGTGCTGGTGCGCGACGGCGACCGCACCGTGCTCACCATGGGCAGCGACTTCAAGGGCGAGCCCAGCGCGTTCGCGCTGGTGGTGCCGGTGCCCACCGTGCTCCAGCGCGGGCAGATCCACGTGGGCGATCAGGCAATCGTCGAGCACCTCGATCAATACTCCGCGCCGCGGCTGGTCGAGTACTTCGACGAGGACCCGTGCCGGATGCGGGTCGAGGAGAAGGCCATGCGCATGATGGCGCCTAGCGCGTCCGGGATGGCGCAGGACGCGGCGCGCGCGAACGCGCTCGGCGTTCGGATCGAGGCGCGATACACGGTGGGCGAGTACGACATCCTCATCCTCTCGGCCACCCAGAGCAGCGGCCTCGTCACCTGGCTCAAGGAGAGCCACTACCGCATCCCCGATGGCGCAGAGCGCGTGCTCGGGAGCTACCTCCGGCAGGGCATGAAGTTCTTCGTCGCGAAGGTCAACCTGAAGGAGCAGGCGAAGACCGGGTTCAGTCGCCTCCGGCCGCTCCAGATGGCGTACGAGTCGCCGAAGTTCATGCTCCCGATCCGGCTCGGCATGGTGAACGCCGATGGGCCGCAGGAGCTGCTGATCTACGCGCTCACCCGTCAGGGTCGCGTCGAGTGCACCAACTACCGCACGGTGAAGCTGCCGAGCGATGCCGAGGTGCCGCTCTACGTGAAGGAGATCTTCGCGGAGTTCTACCGCGCGACCTTCACCACCGCCGCGCGGAGGGAAGGGCTCACCGCGGTCTTCACCGAGTACGCGTGGGACATGAGCTGGTGCGATCCGTGCGCGAGCCAGCCGCTGTCGAACGACGAGTTGCGCGGCCTCGGCGTGTTCTGGCTCGACGACGCCGCCACGCGCGGCGGGGCCTCCGGCACGTTCGTGACGCGCCTCCACGTGCGCTACGACGCCGTGCACTTCCCGGAGGACCTGGTGTTCCAGCAGACCTCCGATCGCGCCAATTTCCAGGGCCGGTACATCATGCGACACGCGTGGACCGGAACCTCGGACTGCGAAGCCGCCGCCGCCTACCGCGCGCAGCTGCGCGAGCGCCGCGAGAAGCAGGCCGAGACGCTGGCCGCGCTCACCGGCTGGAATCTCGACGATGTCCGCGGGCGCATGCAGAAGAACGGCGAATGGTCCGCCGCACAGGACAGCACCAAGTGGTGGGAGCGGCTCTGGAAATAGCGGGTTGTGCTCCGAAGATTGCAGCCGACGGGAGTGCATGCGGTCTTGCGCGGGGGTCGATCACTTCTTCAGATGGCGTAGCGCCGCCGGTGGGTCGCGCAGCGCGGGATGACGCGGGTCGTGACCTCTCGCCAGTAATAGCGCGCCCAGCGCGCCGGGAGCGCGATCCGGGTCGGAAACAGCCGCTCGGCCAGCACCTCGGCGACCGAGAGCCGCCGCGCGAGCAGCCCCAATCGCACCGCCGGGGTGGCGTCGCGCCTGCGCTCCGAGAAGCGCTTCAGGTAGTTGCGCCACACCAGGAACAGCCACAGCCGCTCGATCGCGCTCTGG
>JBGPFC010000056.1:0-17812 GCA_041483195.1 Candidatus Eiseniibacteriota bacterium | reverse complement strand
GGTGGTTCTCGCTGATCGCGTTCGCGATCTTCTGGAGCAGGATGGTCTTGCCCGCCTTGGGCGGCGAGGTGATGAGCGCCCGCTGGCCTTTTCCGAACGGGCACAGCAGGTCGATGATGCGGGTCTCGATGCAGCGGTCCTTGCTCTCGAGGTTGATCTTGTCCACCGGGTAGAGCGGCGTGAGGTTGTCGAAGAGGATCTTGTCCTTCGCCGCCTCCGGGCTCTCGAAGTTCACAGCCTCGACGCGCAGCAGCGCGAAGTAGCGCTCGCCTTCCTTGGGAGGGCGCACCTGTCCCGACACGGTGTCGCCGGTGTGCAGGTCGAAGCGCTTGATCTGTGAGGGCGAGACGTAGATGTCGTCAGGGCCCGGCAGGTAGTTGTAGGTCGGCGAACGCAGGAAGCCGTAACCCTCGGGCAGGATCTCGAGCACGCCCTCTGCGAAGATCAGACCGTTCTTCTCGGTCTGCGCCTCGAGGATCTTGAAGATCAGTTCCTGCTTGCGCAGGCCACTCAGGCCCTGAACGTTGAGCTCCTGGCAGAGGTGCAGGAGCTCCGCCATGGTCTTGCCCTTGAGCTGGGTGAGCTCGAGGGTTTGGGCCTGGCTCGGGGGCGGGGTGGGCGTGGGAGTGGACGTGGTCTCGGTGGTTTCCATCGTGGGTTCGCCTTCGCGAGGGTTTGGCGTTGCCGTCTCACCGCACGCCGAAAGCGCGGGCCGTGACGGTTGGGCCGTGGATGCGGGTCGTCAGCGGCCCGCAGGCCGTCGGATCAGGGGTTCGGGTGGTGTGTGAGTTCGGGCTTCGGAAAGGCCGCGAACGGGTTCCTCATGAATGGTGGAGCGAGTGAACGAAAGCCGCGGAGCGGCGGGATTCGAACGGATGGGCTCTGAGAAGGCCGGCGCGCCCGAGGTTTCGCGTGGGACCGGTCGCCGGATCTGAGCCGCCCGAGCGCCTGGAGGCGCCACATCGGGTCGGCCAACGAATAAAACTCTAGGCGCGGCGCTCGGCAGTGTCAAGGGCCAGGAGAGCGCGGTTCCGATCCTTCGCGCACGCGCGCGTCGAGACGTGTATCGACCCCGCACCCGCGGGGCTTGAGCCCGGCTTCGAGGGCGGCGCGGCGGGCGCGACGGGCGCGGCGGAGGCGGCGGACGGATGGAGGCGATGGAACGCCGCGCCTTGCAGAGCGTCATCCGCGGCGTGCGCTTCGCAGGCTCCCGGTGCGCGGCATTTTCCCCACCGCGGATCGCAACGCAGCTCAAAGCCGCGCCGTTGGGCCTTCTGTGCGGGATCGTGAGATGCACGATCGGGTGGCACATGGCTTGCGGTCCGTCACGGCCAGCGGGGGGCGGAGTCGCGTCCTACCTCCATGCCTGCCATCTCCAGCGCGGCCACCGACCCCGCTAACATCTTGGCCCGGAGCGCATCGGCCTCTCGAGCGCTTCCGATTCCTCGTTCGCGCCCGGTCTCACGCGGCCGGGCGCGTGCTGTTTCGCGCCCTCGCGCTCAGCCCGGGCCGCGCTTGAGCGGCACCGTCACCGTGACCGTCGCCGGCGTCATGGTGCACCAGTCGGGCAGCGCGTCCGGTCCGACCTGCACGCGCACCGTGTCGCGCCGGCCGTCGATGCGCACCGTCGCGAGCGCGATGCTGTCGAGCTTCGCGATGACCTTCGCGGGTCCGGTGAGCGTCACCCGCGCGGGATCCACGACGACGGCCCCGCTGTGCGCGACGCCGGCCGCGGGCGCGCCCTCGACTCGTGCCGCGACCGGGATGCGCAATACACGCTTGCGATCGAGGTCGATCTCGAGCATGCGCGGGCCGACCATGCGCTCGACCTCGAGGCCTTCGCTGAGCGGAAGATCCGCCGCGCTGAACGCGCGCTCGAAGCGCCCGGTCGCGACCCCGGCGAGCGAGACGCTGAGATGCGGCTCGGTGAGGCGAAGCCGGATGAGCTGCTTGCCGGTGCCGCGGATCTCGGCCTGCACCGCGGCGGGAACCGGCCCCGAGAGCGATATCGAATCCGGCAGGTCCGCGAGCTGGAGCGGGAAGCTCACGATCATGGTGGCGGGCCGGTCGGTGTAGACGTTCAGGTAGACCAGCAGCGCCATGAGCAGCGCCACCAGCTTGAGCCCCAGGTTGTCGAGCAGCAGCCCGCGGATCACGTTCACGTTGGATTTCCTCCGGCCGTCCCGGCGCCCTTCGCGCTCACGCCCGGCGGCGCGGCGCCCGTCTCGCCGGCGTCGCCCGGCTCGTCCGCCGGCTCGTCGCCCTCCCCCGGCTTGCGGAGTCCGTGCCGTTCCATGCGCGAGTAGAGCGTGCGGCGCGTGAGGCCGAGCAGCCGCGCGGCCTGGCTCTTGTTGCCGCGCGCCATCTCGAGCGCCTGTAGAATGAGCTCCCGCTCGAGCACCTCGAGGACGAGCCCTTCGGGAGGAATGCGCGGCACCCAGGATGCCCCGCCCGCGGCTTCGGCGCCCAGCATCATCTCGGGGCGCGCGAACGAGAGATGCTCGACATCGATCGAATCCGAGCCCGCCAGGATCAGCGCGCGCTCCAGGGTGTTCTCGAGCTCGCGCACGTTGCCGGGCCACGCGTAGCGTTCGAGCGCATGCATGGCCGCCGCCGAGAGCTTGTCGGCCGAGGCGCCGTGCTGACGCAGGAAATACTCGACCAGCCCCGGGACGTCGCCGGGCCGCTCGCGCAGCGCGGGCAGCCGCACCGGGAACACGTTGAGGCGGAAGAACAGGTCCTCGCGGAAGAGCCGCGCGCGCGCCATCTCCTCGAGGTCGCGATTGGTGGCCGCGATGATGCGCACGTCCACCGTGAGCGGCTGGTTGCCGCCGACGCGCGTGAACGTCTTCTCCTCGATGACCTGCAGCAGCTTCACCTGAAGGCTCATCGGCAGCTCGCCGATCTCGTCGAGGAAGATGGTGCCGCGGTTCGCGTCCTCGAAGCGGCCGGGCTTCTGTCGCGTCGCGCCGGTGAACGAGCCCTTCTCGTGGCCGAACAGCTCGCTCTCGAGCAGGTGCTCGGGGAGCGCGACGCAGTTCACCTTCACCCATGGCCCCGCCGCGCGCCGGCTGGAAAAGTGAATGGCGCGGGCGAACAGGTCCTTGCCGCTGCCGCTCTCGCCGCGCAGCAGCACGGTGGAATCGGTGGCCGCGACCTTCTTCGCCAGGTCCACCGCGCGGCGCGTCGCCACGGAATCCCCGACGATGGTGGCGAGTCCGCGGGTGAGCGAGTCCACGGTGCTCTCGAGCTGCCGGTTGGCCGCGGTGAGCGCCCGCTCGCGCGCGGCCCGGGCGAGGATGCTCTTCAGCTCCTCGCGGAAGTCGCCCTCCTTGTCGACATAATCGTACGCCCCGCTGCGCAGGGCGCGGCGCGCGGTCTCCATGCTCGCGTAGGCGGTCATCAGCACCACGGCGGTGGCCGGCCAGCGCTGCCGCACCCGCTCGAGCAGCGCGAGGCCGTCGGGCGGCTTCATGCGCAGATCGGTCACGATCGCGTCGAACGGCGCGGTTTCCATCGCCTTGAGCGCGGCGTCGCCGCCGTTCACGAACTCGACATCGTGGCCGCCGTCGCGCAGCTCAAGCGCGGTGAGCTCCGCGTTGCGGATCTCGTCATCCACCACGAGGACGCGCACGCTCATCCTTTCACGCGTGGGAACCGCACGATGGCCGTCGTACCGCGGCCGGCTTCGCTTCGCATCTCCAGGTCGCCGCCCGCGGACTGTACCAGCCTTCGCGCGAGAAAGAGACCCAGGCCCGAGCCCTTCGCCTTGGTGGTGAAGAACGGGTCCCCGGCCCGGCCGACCGCCTCGGGGGCGATGCCCGATCCGGTGTCGGCGATCGTGAACTCGATGCGCGCCCCGTGCTCCACGCGTGTGACCGTGAGCCTGCCCCCCTCGGGCATCGCCTCGAGCGCGTTCAGGATCAGGTTGAGGTAGACCTGCTTGAGCGACTCGTGATCGAGCGAGACGATGGCGGGCGCTCCGGCCTCGCCGCGCGCCACATCGACCCGCCGCTCGCGGCATTCGCCATCGAGCAGGTCGAGGGTGGCGGCGAGCGCCCCCGCCGCGTCGCCATGCTCTCCGGTCCCCGCCTCGGCGCGCGCGAACTGCAGGTAGCGCGCGACCGTGTGACTGAGCCGGTCGCTCTCCTCCACGATGAACGCCGCCATGCGCTCCGCCTCGGGCTCGAGCTTGCCGAGTCGCTGCGCGGAGCCGCGGATGATCGCGAGCGGGTTCTTGATCTCGTGCGCGAGCGTGGCGGTGAGGCGGCCCATCGCCGCGAGATTCTCGGCGCGGCTCAGCCGCCGCTCGAGCCGCTCGGCGGCGAGCGCCATGCGAATGCGGAGCACCACCAGCACCACCAGCGTGAGCGCGATCACCAGCGCCGAGAGCAGGAGCCCGCGCCGGAACCGGGCGAGCACCGGCAGGTATTCGAGCCGGCCCTCGACCGCGACCACGCCCGCGACGCTGCCGCTCCGCCCCATCACCGGCGCGAGACCAGCCCGGGCCTCCCGGCCCGCGAGGACGAACGTGGGAGTGACCACCGCGCGTCCGCGCAGCGCGGTCTCGACCGCCGCGTGCGCGAGCGTGTCGAGGCGCGTGGTCTCGTGCTGGTACTCCGGGCCGCGGCAGTCGTAGATGGTGAGACCGAGCGAATCGAACAACGAGGCGTTCGCGAGCCCGGTCGTGGTGCGCAGCGCTTCGAGCTGCACCTGGAGATTCGCGAAGCCCGCGCCCTCGTCGCCGAGACGCTCCGCGTCCCCGATATCGTCTGCGCTGATCTGCGCGGCGGTCGCGCTCGACACGTTGGCGAGGCGGCGCGCGAACTCGTCATCGAGCGCGGTGCGCACCCCTCGATACGAGTACCACGAGAGCGCGCAGGTCGCGAGGATCGCGACCGCGGCGAGCAGCACGGTGCCGGAGATGGTGCGCTGCAGTCGATCCTCCCTTGCGCCGCGCCGACCGGGCCGGGTGTTCGAAGGCGTCAGGCCGGCGGCTCGACCCTG
Source organism: Candidatus Eiseniibacteriota bacterium (assembly GCA_041483195.1). Lineage (GTDB taxonomy): Bacteria > Eisenbacteria > RBG-16-71-46 > RBG-16-71-46 > RBG-16-71-46 > WS-2. The sequence goes on along the minus strand of JBGPFC010000056.1, from coordinate 12,805 downwards.
AGCACGTCGCCGACCGCAAAGGTACCGGCGCCGGTCACTCGGGCGAAGCGCCCGCGCCGGCCCTCGAGCTCGCCCTGCAGTCCCGGCCGGATCTCGTCCATGCGCGCGCACGGCGCGCACGGCCCCGCCATCTCGAGCGTCGCGCCGCCCACCCGGATGCGCGCGCCGAAGGGGAGTGCGTTCAGGTCGAGGCCGCGCACCGTGACCTGTTCGCGAATGGCGCCCGGCGCGAGCCCGAAGCCGTCGAGCACTTCCTGCTCGACGAGCAGCACCTGTCGCCGGCTGTCGCGCCGGGCGTGGCGGTCCCCGTCGAGACCGGTCTCGAGCAACGCGGTGACGTGCTCGACCGGCACCAGCGCCTCGCGGCGGGCGGGGGTGAGATGGAGTGCGACCACGGTGGGGGGCATGGCGAGGTCTCCTCGGAACGGGGCGCGGCTGGCCAGCTTCGCCGAAATCTATGGAGCGCCCGCCGCCCATGTCAACCGCCCCGCCACGTCCCGCGTGCGCCGCGGCGCCCGGCCGGGAGCCGCCGAGAGGCTCCGCTCGCGCCCGAATCGGGGCGGTTGCCCCGCGGCGCCGGCGCGACTAGTGTGTGCGGCTCATGGTGCCGCGCGCCCCGTCGGGCGCAGGCTGGCGCCCTGCGTCGCGCCGAACCCGGAGGTCGCATGGAGCGCACGGATCTGCCGCTGGATCTCATCGTCGTGGCCGATCTGCTTCCGCCCGGAAGCGCCGGCGAGGACCTGCGCGGCCGCGCGCATCGCGTCGATCGCGAGAATCTCGCCGAGTTCATGAAGCAGGCGGGCGCCGCGCTCGAGCTGCCATCCGGCGCCGCAGCCGACGGCTCGCCGTTTCGGGTGCGGCTCGAGTTCCCCGACTTTCGCGCGTTCCGGCCCGAGGGCCTCGCCGCCGCGCTGCCCGCGACGCGCGGGCTGTTCGCGCTGAAGCGCGCCATCGGCGAGCGCGCGCCGGATGCCGCGGGATTGCGCGCGGCGATCGAGACCATCCACGAGCCGCCCGAGCTGGTGGAGGCCCTGCGCCGGGTGCTCGATGGCGATCGCGGCGCTCAGGCCCCGCCGCGGCCCGCGGCGGCTCCACCGCCGCCGGTCGCGACCACCAGGCCACCCGTCACGCCGCGTCCCGCGAGCGGCGGCGGCATCGACGCGTTGTTCGACATGGTGGATGTGGGCGGCTCCGCCGCGAGCGAGACGCCTTCACCCTCCGAGACCGCGCGGACGCAGCGCGTATTCGACGCGCTGGTCGGCGAGTTCGTCGGAGCGGTGCGGACGCAGGGCACGGTGCCGACCGCGACGTTGCGTCAGATCGGCGATGCGCTGGATGGCGCGATCGCCGGCACGGTGCGGGCCGCGCTCCACCATCCGCGCTTTCAGGCGCTCGAGCGCGTGTGGACCGCGCTCCGCTGGCTCACCCGGCGCGTCGACTTCCGCACCGGCGTGCGCCTGCACGTCGTGATCGCGGCGCGTTCCGATCTGCTCGCCGCCTTCGGCGAGGTGGTCGCGCCGCTCGCCGCGAGCGTGCGGACCGAAGGGCGCGTGCCGCTGCTCGTGCTCGATCACGCGTTCGACCTCGGCCCGGACTCCGGCGACTTCGACGACGTGGCGGCGCTCGCCGGCGAGGCCGAGGCGGTGCAGCTGCCGGTGATCGCGGGGCTCTCCCCCACCGTGCTCGGGGTGCCATCGCTCGCGCAGACCGACGGGCTCGACGATCTCTCCACCCTGCTGAGCGACGACGATCACATGCGATGGAACGTGCTGCGCGCGCTCGAAGCCTCGCGCTGGATCACGCTCACCATCAACCGCTTCTTGCTGCGCGCGCCATACGGCGCCGAGCAGGAGAAGGTGAAGGACTTCGCGTTCGAGGAGAATCCGATCGGCGCGGACGCCTCCTATCTGTGGTGCGGCCCGCCGTGGGCGATCGCGGTGCTGGTGGCCGCGAGCTTCGAGCGCACCGGCTGGGGCACCGAGATCGTCGGCCCCGACGACCGCGGCGTGATCGGCGATCTGCCGGTGCGGCCGCTCAGGCTCCGCACCACCGAGGTGGTGCAGGCCCCGCTCGAGGCGCTGCTCTCCGAACGGCGCGTGCTCGAGCTGTCGCAGGGCGGCATCCTCGCGCTCGCCTGCCGGCGCAACGCCGACGCGGCATTCGTGGCGAGCGCGCCGACGCTGCATCGTCCGGCCACCGCCGAGGGCCAGCGGCCGAACGTGGCGGACGCGCGCCGCGCGTCGCTGCCGTTCCAGCTGTTCCTCGCGCAGATCGGCGCGCTGGTCGCGCACCTCGTGGCCTGGATGGACCGCACCCGCGGGCCGGACGAAGTCGCGAGCACGCTGGCGAAGGGACTCGCGTTCCTGACCACGGCCCGCGAAGGCGAGCTGGTGCGCGTCACGGTCGAGGGTGCGAGCGCCGAAGCCGTCGCGCTGCGGGTCTCGCCGGTCGCGGGGCCGTTGCGCGGGCTACCCGACGTGGCGTTCGAGATACCGCTCGGCGCCTGAGAACCATCGCGGCCATCGCGCCGATCCGCATCACCCCACGATCGAGAGGAGCAGCTCGCATGAAGCCCCTGGCCTGGAGAATACTGGTCATCACCGACGCCGGCGTCGAGTCGCCGCGTCCCGCGGCCGTGACCGATGCCGATGCGTGGCTCGGCTCGCTCGGCGCTTCGGTCGAGATTCCCGCAGCGGCCGGGGCGCCGGCCGCGCGCATCGAGCTGCGCGATCCCTCGGCTTTCACGCCGCAGTCGATCGCGGCCCGCCTCGGCGGCGCGGCTTCGCCCGCCGCGATCGACGCGGCGCTCCATCACCCCGGGCTCCAGCGCGTCGAGTCCGCCTGGCGCGGGCTCAAGCTCCTGCTCCAGCACGCGGCGGGCGCGGTCGAGGTCCAGGTGATGTCGGTGCCGCGCAAGTCGCTCGCCGCGCGCTTCCGTGAATCGGTGTTCAAGCCGGAGCTCGAGAGCGGCTCCCCGCTCTCGCTGGTGATCGCCGATTTCGAGTTCAGCCACAAGCCGGAGGATCTCGCGATCCTGAACGATCTCGCGGGCATGGCGAAGGTGCTGCAGGCGCCGATCGTGGCCGCGGCCTCCGCCGGGTTCTTCGACTTCCGCTTCATGATCCAGGCCGCAGCGCTTCCGGAGCTGCTCACGAAGCTCGGGGATCCGCCGCACGCGAACTTCCGCAATTTCCAGGCGACCGAGCCCGCACGCTGGATCGCGCTCGCCATCAATCGCTACCTCCAGCGCGCCCCCTACTCCGCCGCGAACGGACACGCCGAGACCGCTGGCGAGTCCAACCCCGACAGCTACCTGTGGGGGCGCAGCGCGTGGCTGGTGGGCGCCGCGATCGCGCGCAGCGTGCGCGAGCACGGGCACGCCTACTCGATCGCCGGCCCGCAGGGCGGCCGCTTCGAGGGCCTCGCGACGCGCGAGTTCCCCACCAAGGCCAACGTCACGGCGCCGCTCGCGACCGAGGTCGCGATGAGCGAGACGCAGATGCTCGAGCTGCACCGCGCGGCGTTCACGCCGGTGGTGGGACCGCTGCGCTCGAACGTCGCGATCATCCCGATGGCGGTGACGGTGTTCCGCCTCGCGCCCGGCAAGCTCACGGTCGAGGCGACGATCGCCTACCAGATCGCGGCCGCGCGCCTCGCCCAGTTCTGCGGGCAGCTGCTGGACGCGATGCCGGCGGGATCGCCAGAGCAGGTGGCCGCGTTCTTCCGCGAGGAGCTGACCGGCCATCTGGGAACGCTGGCCGGGGAGAAACCCGAGGACGCGGTGTCGGTCACGGTGCGCGAGCAGCTGGTCGACGGCGAGAAGGTGCCGATGGCCGAGGTGCGCATCAAACCGGCGATCACCCTCGAGACCAAGGCGATCGACTTCGGCTTCATGCTGCCGCTCGGCGCCGGCTAGCGCCGCGGGTCCGAGCGCGCACGCGTCGCGGGCCGGCCCGCCCGGCGCGCGCGATCACGCGCGCAGTTTCACAGCGATCGGGGGCGACTTGTATGGACCGATCACCGCGGTCACGTCGTAGAGCCCGGCACCGGACTTCGGCAGCTTGCAGCACTCGGCGAGGCCCACGTTGAACCAACCATCGACCGCGCCGGTCTTCGCCTCCTCGCCATCGAACACCACCGCGGCCGCGCCCGGTTGTCCGAGATGGATCGAGCGCGACCCGCGCTCGACCGCGACCACCCACGCCTGCGCCCGCAGCGCGGCGTTCTTCAATTCGCCGCGGTCGCCCGGCAGCACGCGGAACGCGCCGCGCAGCACGACCTCGGCGATCCGGCCGTCGCCCGCCGACACCGCGATGCCTCCGATCTCCGGCTGCAGCTTTGGCGATGCGTCGTTCCGCGCGAAGTTCGGAAACTGCTCGCTCACGGTCACTTCTCCTCAGGTGGCGCGACCGCTTCCACCCGGACGGTGTTGGAGTGGTACTGAGCCTGGGTGAGAAACACGTAGTACACGGCGGGCGCAGGGGGCAGCGGGATGAACCGGGTGAGATCGAAATTGTAGTAGCCCGCAGTGAGCGACGCCCGCTTCACCGGCCCGTCGGACGGAGCCGCTCGGCCGCCCGCGCCCGGATCGGAGTCGGGCGGCTTCGGGAGCGGCTCCACCGGGGTGCGCGAGGGATCGCGCAGGGTCACGGCACGCGCGCGATTGTGCGTCACGTCGACCAGTACCAGCACGCACGCCTCCCACAGCTCGAACGCCAGCTCGCGCCGTTCCGGCCCGAACTGCCACACGCCGCAGATGGGAAGCCTCACGCCATCGCCGGCGTTCACGCGCCGCGGGGCCGCGATTCGAAAGCCGCGGCCATCTTCCGCCATGGCGGGCGTCGCCTCGCAGGGCGCGCGCGATGGCAGCGTGATGCCGAGAAACGCGAGGTCGCCGCCCGCCGCATCCGGGGTGTTCACGCGGCGCTCCCCGGGTCGATTCGGCCGGCCGCACGCCAGCCGGTTCGCCGGCGGGGCGCGTGAAGCGCCGCGAGAACGCGGGCCTGGCCCCTCGCGCTCAAGTGTTGGTCATGTTCCACCATTCCTCCTTGTTGATCGTCACCAGTCCGAGCTTGTTCAGCGGCGCTCGTTTCAGGATCGAGATGCACTTCTCGCAGTAGGTCTTCCGCGTAGTCGCAGCGTATCCCAACATGACGCAGGAGCCGTCCTCCCAATTGCCGGAGGTGGCGTTGTCGGTCGCGCCGGTATGGCAGTGCGGGCCCTGGCCGCCCTTCTGCACGTACCACAAGCCGTTCTTCTCGGTGCCGGCGGGATCGCCCTTGTCCGCGTCGAACAGGGGGACCTCCTTGTGGCCCAGCCCGAACGCGTGCCCGAACTCGTGGACGACGGTCCGATCCATCTTGGTGCGGTCCGCCCCGCTCCAGGGATCGCGGACCGCGACCACGACCAGCGGCTTGTCGTTGGCGGAGAAGCCGTTCGCGACGTCCGAGAGGATGTTGATCTTCGCGGTGATCTTGAGCTTCCCCTCGCCCGCCTTCAGCCAATCGTCGAACGCGGTGCCGAGCGTGCCGGCGTCGAGTTTCAGCTGGCTCGAGGCGTATCCCCCTTCCGGGTGCTTGAAGTGCAGACCATCGCCCGAGGTGCGGGGCGACACGTGCTTCAGCAGATCGCTCCAGGTCGCGCGCACCTTGTTGTCCTTGTCCCTCGCCTCGATCTCTCCGCTCACGAGCCACTCGTTCCCCATCGGCCACGTCAGGCCATCGAACTCGACGTACTGAATCTTGGTGCGCTCGAACTCCTCGGGAATGTAGAACTCGTGAACGTCGAGCTGCCCCGGCGATGCGATGCGGTCCACGAATACGGTGGGAACGGTGCAGAAAGGCTGGGTCGGGGGCGCGCCGTACTTGCCGGCGAGCTCGACCAGAACCGCGTTCTCGTCCTGGACGAACGAAGCGTGGGTGAGCTCGTGATCGGCCCCGTCCTTCTCGACCTCGATGAACACCGGGTCGAAATCCTTGGTGAGCGTCGTGGGATCGATCGGCGTGCAGCCCTTCATGTGGCCGAGCCGCACGATCACCTTGCGCCACACGACGGCCTCGAGGCTGCCGTAGCTCGCGGAGTCGGACTTGTCGCGCTCCTTCCCGCGCTTGAACGTGAACGTGTCGCCGCCCGCGATCGAGATCTGCGCCTGGGCCACCGCGTTCTTGTCGATCACGTCGGCCGGCACGATGTACTTGGGATCCTGGTAGAAGGCCGCCGGCCGACCGCTCTTGGGAAGGTACTTGAAGTCCATGTTCTTCCCGCCGGGCTCGATGAAGAAGAACGCCTTCGCGGTGTCGGCGGCGCCGGGCTTGGTCTCGGCGATCGACGCCTTGAGCTTCACCGTCTGCCCGTACTCGTCGCGCGGCGGGTTCTCCGCGGTGGGATTGAGATTCACGTACTGCTTGGACATGAAGGCGTCCTACCCCGAGCTCGCGATGGACCAGTCGCCGGAGGGCGGCTCCGGCATCGGCACGGCGACCGCTGGCGCCTGCATTTCGGGCGAGGGCGGCGTGTTGGGCGGCTTGGCCGACATCTCGTTCCCGAGCATCGGATCGAGCAGCCGGCCCACCATCTTGCCGTCGAACTTCACGTCGAACGAGAAGTTCACGAACTCGGCCTTGCCCTTCTGGGTGTGCGTCACCACGCCTCCGCCCGCGCTGCCCGCCTCGTCGCCGCTGCTGGTGCTGAACTTCGAGTCCTGGACCATGACCGGATTGCCATCACACTTCACCGTGGTGCTGCCATCCGAGATCTGGCTCGATTGCGCGATGTTGGGGTATGGAATCGGGATCGGCGGCGCGGGCGGCGCGGGCGTGAGGCATACGTCGGGCATGAACATCGCCATGCCGCTGCTGCTGGCGTGCACCACCGTCATCATGTTCACCACCACCGTCGCCGGCATCAGGCACCTCCGCCCCTGGGTGAAGAAAGCACGATCGCCCCGCGGCCGCCGTCGTCGGAGCTCAGGAGCAGGTAGGCCGCGCTCGACGGTGCGTATTCGCGCTCGAACGCCGCGGCCGCCCGTGCCGCGAGGATCCCGCCGGCCGCGACGCCCACGTCGCCGAGCATGTCCGCGATGTACCACGTGTCGCGCAGGCCGCGCAACAGCTCGTGCATGCGGGAGGTGACGTAACCCCAGTCCTGCCCACGCGAGCGGTCGCCATTCATGTCGGTGAGCACCCAGGGCGGCCTGGGCGGTTCGAGCCGCGCGGACGCGCTCCTCATCGCAGCGCACATGCCGTCGCCGGTCCACGGCTTCCGGTTCGCGACCGTCGCGGGATCCTGGCCAACGCCGACGGCATCGAGCATGGCGCGTGGCTTCGCACCGCGCGACTCCGCGGCGCGCCGCCGCTCGAGCACGCACACCGCGGCCGCCTCGCCGGCGATGACGCCCTCCGGGCTGCGCGAGCTCTTGAGCCGCCCCGCGGCATCCAGCCACTTCATCGTCGCGCTGTCGAGCAGCGAATCGACGCCGATCACGATCGCGAGCGCGGCCTCGTCGTCCGCGGTCGCGCGCAGCGCGGCGCGCAGCGCCTCGGCGAACCCGCTGTTGCCGGCACGCGAGGCGGTGGCGGCGGCGGGCGCGGGCAGCGCGGCACGCTTGCACAGCTCGGGCACGAACTTCTCCTCGATCCCGGCGAGGCCGGGGCGCGAAGCTGCGGGGAGCACGAGATGCAGCGTCGCGCGCGCGAAGTCCTCGCGCCTGAGCGCGGCATCGAGCGCCGCCTCGGCCAGCGCCGGCGCGGTGAGGGCCAGCAGCCGATCGAGACCGCTCGCCGCGGGATCCACGTTGCGCGCGGGCGCGACCAGCGCGGGCTCCAGATCGCCGCCCACGTCGTCGAGCGGCATGCACGAAAAGTCCTCGCTCTCGCCGAAGCGCGAGAGCCCCGCACGCAGGGCCGCGCACAGCTGCCTGGTGCTCGCGCCGAGCGAGGTCGTGCTGCCCACCCCCACGATGCCGAGCCGTCCTGCCGCCGCCATGGTCAGCGCGCCTCCCGGATGCGCACGCCGCGCAGCCCGCGCACGCGGGTGTGGATGCGGAGCCGCGCGCGCCACGTGAGGCAGACGCGCGGGACGTCCGGCTCGATCACCACGGTGTCGAGCAGGGGCTCGAGCGCGACCCACTTGCCCTCGAAGTAGGCATCCATCGCGGGGCGGTAGGTGGGAAGATCGAAGCGCAGCGGTTTGCCGGGGGTCACGCCGATCGCGCGGACCGGCTCGCCGCCCACCAGGTGCGGCAGCGCCTGCAGAGCGGCCGGTGCGCCGCAGAACGCGCGCTCGTCGAAATCCTCCGGCAGGAGCGGCAGGCGATTCGCCTCCCACGCCTTGTCGTAGGTGCCGAGATACTGGCGCCGCGCCAGCCAGTGCCGGCCGAGATAGCCGAAACCCAGGGGCGGCGGCTTCTGCCCGAGGCGCTTGAGCGGGCGGCGCGGGTCCTCGATGTTGGGCACCGCGAGCCCGTTGATGAACTTGCGCCGTCCCTTCCGCACATAACCGGTCCCCACGGGATTGCGCTCGTCGAGGAACTCGATTTCCTTTCCGTCTTTCGTGGGCTGGGCGCCGCCGAACGCGCGCTCGAACACCAGCGGGATCTTCTCGAACGGCTTGGGCGCCGACATGCGGGGCAGCGTGAGGAAGTAGCCCCAGTGTCGATCGCCGCTCACGCGCGCCTTGAGTCCGAGCGTGCCCACCCGCAGCGAGACGTCCATCTGGCGCGTGCCCTTCTTCGGCGCATGCGCGTGCCCGATCATCACGACGTCGGTCGCGGGCTTGAAGATCGCGAGGTCCGACTCGTAACGCGTGCTCGAGGCGCCCGGCTCGCCCCACGGCTCGTCGGCGGCCACGATCGCGGCCTGCTCTTCGGCGGGCTCACACGCGCCGGAACCGACCGTGAACGTGCCCTTGAGCACCGAGACCAGCGTCTCGTACCCGTCGCGGTCTGGGACCACGATGAGCTGGCCCGGAAACGGGGTGCGATTCGCGAGCTCCAACGCTCAGCTCCCCGCGAACCGGCGCGAATGCCGGGCGCTGCGAACGCCGCGACGGCCCATCAGTTGATCCGCACCGCTGCGCCGCGAATCCGGTTCAGCTGCTTCGCGTGCGAGAGCAGGTTTCGCCCCTTCAGCATGATCTTGCCGTCGGCGGTGAGCGTGAGGCTCGCCTCGCCGCATCGCAACTCGATGGTGCGCGACGCCTCGATCACGAAGCGATCGCCATCCACGCGGAGGTTGCGCGGCGTGCCGACCGCCGCCGAGGCCGGCTCTTCGACCCACGCGACGATCAGGGGCCGCGCCGGATCGCCGTTCTCGAACAGCATCACCACGTGATGCCCGATGCCGGCTTCGAGCAGGCCCCACGGGCAGCGCGCCGCGAGCACCGCGGGGCGTGCGCCGGCGGGCGCGCCCGGATAGTCCACGAGCGGCGCGCCGGCTCCATCGAGCGCGACGACCCGTCCGATCTGGGCGCCGCCGATGCGCTCCGGCTTCGCGGCGGACGGCGCGGGCTTGTGACGACGTTGATCCAGCAACATGCGATGCCTCCCAGGTTGATTCACGACCGGCCCGGCTGGGCCGGCGACGATGTCCATGATCCCGGCGTGTGCTTGCGGGTCGCGCCCGCCACCTCGGCCGCGAGGCCCGCCGTCGCGTCGCGCTGGCGCGCGGCCCAGTCGCTCCGCTCGACGAACGCCACGGCCGGAAGCCGCAGCGCGATCTCCTGGAGCGCCGCGTCGCGATCGGGCAGCAATCCGTCGCGCGCTTCGCCCGCCACGGCGTCCCACGCGAAGGGCTGGCCGTGCCGCAGTCGCGCGTCGCGGTCGGGTTGCGTCTTGCGCTCGCTCCACCACGCGCGGATCCGCTTGGGATCCGGCGTCGGCAGGTCCACGTCTGGATCGAGCGCGAGCGCCTCCTCGCCTTCCGCCGCCGGCGGCTTCGGCGCCGCGAGCTTCGCGGCGACCAGGTCCACGCCCAACAGCGTCTCGAGCGCGAGGCCCGCGACGCGCGCGAGCTTCGCGTTCTCGGTCGCGGCGATCAAGGTCTCCACGCCCCCCGCGTGCCCGAGCCGGCCGAGCGCGACGACCCCCGCGCGGCCGCGAGCTTCGGTGCGCGCCGCCTGGCTCAACAGCTTCATGTCAGAGGCATCGCCCGCGAGTCCCAGCAGCTGGACCGCTTCGGCGCCGGGCGGATCGTCTACGGCGGCGCGCGCCCGCAGCGCGGGCAACGCCCCCGGCAATTCCAGGCGCAGTGCCGCACGCAGCGCGGCGAGCGCCACGGCGGGATGCGGATGCTCGAGCGCGCGGGTCACGCCGCCCGCGAGCGCCGCGATGCGCCGGCGCCCGATGATCGCGAGGCCCGCGCCGATCGCCGCGGTCTTCGCGGCGTCGAGCAGCGCCTGAACCGCGCGCGGCTCGACCGGGCGGCCGCGATAAGCGAGCGCGTCGAGCGCGAGGGCGCGCGGACCGAGCGGATCGGCCGCCGCAAACTTCTCGAGCGCCGGCACGACGCCATCCCCCGGAGCGAGGCGCAAGGCTGCGCTCAGGCCGCGGAGCGCCTTCGGCGCGGCGAGCGCCTTCGCCAGCGCGCCGATCCACTCCACGCTCCCGGACGCGAGCGCCACCCATCCCGCGACGAAGGCCGGCCCATCGTTTTCGGATTCCAGCCCGGCGACGGATTGCGCCCAGCCCTCGGCTTCGGAGAGCAGCAGGGCATCGAGGTGCGCGACGAGCCGCGCGTCGAGCTCGGCCAGCGTCTCGATGCGGTACTGCCTCGAGGCGAACGCCGCGCGGCGTTGCTCGTAGCAGAACGCCGCTTCTTCGACGTGCTCCTCGATGATGTCGGTCCAGAACATGGGCGGGATCCCGGGGGATGAATGGGCCTCTGAATCGCGGGTCTGTCTAGTTCTTCGGAATGACGGATCCCTTGTCCTCGAGCGATCCGCTGCACTTCATCTCGATGTCGGACGACTCGATGCTCACGTTGCCGCTCGCGAGCTTGATGAGGCTGCCCCCGACCGTGAGCATGATGGCGTCCGCCTTGATGGTGATCTCGGAGCCCTTGACCTGGTAAGTGCCGCCGACGATGGTCACGTGCAGGGCCTTGGCTTCGACCTCGATGTCGCCGGTGACCTTTCGCCGCACGGCCGTGCAGACCGTCGAGACCTTGCCTTTCGAATCGAGCTTGGCGTCGCCCTTGACCTTGATGAGCTGCAGGGCGCCGACCTTGGTCAGCCAGGTGCTTTCGGATTCCTCCGTCATGTCCCCCTTGACGAGCAGCGCGGAGGCCAATCCGATCGTCTCGCTCTTCGACCCGCCCACGGCCTCGTTCATGTTGCCCTTGACGCGCTCCAGCTTCATCCCGCCGATGGTGATGCTCTGGTTCCCGGTGATCTCCTCGCGCTGGTCGCCGTCCACGTTCAGGATTTCGTTGCCGCCCACCGTGAGCTGGGCGTTCTCGTCGATTTTCAAGTCCTGGTTGGAACCGATGCTCCAGGTCTGGTCCGAGCCCACTGTCCACATCTCGTTGGATACGACGCTCTTCGTCTTGTTGTTCGCGACGTCGATGCTCATGTCCTTCGAGGCGTTCATGAACATCTCCTCGGAGCCCGCCCGGTCCTCGAAGCGGACCTCGTTCGAGCTTCCGCCGCCCGGCGAGGTCTGCGACTGGATCGAACTCTTGGTCTTCGAGCCCGGCAGCGCGTAGGGGTGGATGTTCGTGCCGTTGTACGAGCGGCCGGTGATCAGCGGCCGGTCGGGATCGCCCTCGAGAAACTCGACGATCGCCTCCTGGCCGACGCGCGGCAGGAATACCCACCCCGCGCTGTAACCCTGACTCACCCGCACCCAGCAGGAGCTCTTGTCGTCCTCGGGTCCCTCGAGGTCCCAGTGGAAGCGCACCTTCACCCGCCCGAACTCGTCGACGTGGATCTCTTCACCCGATGGGCCCGTCACCATCGCCGTCTGCGGCCCCTCCACCCGCGGCCGCGGCGTCACCCGCGGCGGCCGCCACGCGATCGCCGATGGAATGCACTCGAACACGTTCTCGTACACCCGGCCCCCCATCCCCCCGCCGCCGCCCTCCTGCCCGCCCTGGCCCTGCTCCCCCCAGTGCTCGAGGCGTAGCAGCAGGTACTCCTGGTTCAGCTCCTCCACCGGGTGCTCGTCCAGCTTGAACCGGTAGCCCGAGATCAGCCGCCGGCAGTTGCTCTCCCCCACCCCCAGCTCCCGCTCCGCCTGATGCTCCTCCAGCCGCACCTGCGCCATCCGCTTCCCCAGCGTCGCGTCCGGATACTCCCCCGGATAGTCGTACGACTGCAGGTGCGAATCCGTCTCCGCCTTCGCCTCCACCTTCAGCTTCTGCTTCGGCTTCTTGAAGTCGTACTCCTGCAGCACCACCGCCCCGGTCTCCATCGAGCGCCCGTAGCGGAAGCCGTTCACCGACTCGCCCCCCGCCATCCCACCCTCGCCCTCCCGGAACACCACCGCCTCCTCGCCCTCGATCACCGCCGGCGTCGAGGCGTCGTCCCCCATCACCATCACGCACTGCTCCTCGTCGTGCTCGAAGCAGTACCAGATCCCCTCCTCCTCCATCAGCCGCGAGATGAAGTCGAAGTCCGACTCCCGGTACTGCACGCAGTACTTGCGCGGCGGATAGTCCCCCTTCAGCGACTGCTTGTACTGGTCCGCCGGGATCCCCGCCTTCTCCAGCACCGCCTTCAGGATCTCCGGCGTGCTCTTGTTCTGGAAGATCCGGCTCTGCCGGATCAGCGTCAGCGTCCACACCTTCGGCACCAGCCGCGCCGCGTAGTG
>JBGPFC010000055.1:0-18222 GCA_041483195.1 Candidatus Eiseniibacteriota bacterium | reverse complement strand
GGTACCACGACAGGGTGCGAGTCGTGGGCGTGAAACTCATGCCGTCATGCAGGAAATACGCGGCATAGGTCAGAGCGTCGCTCTCTGGGTCGCTGGCGGAAACCACCACGTTGTTCGTGTGGTTCTGGTTCATCGAGATGGCCACGCTTGGCGTGGTGTCGGCGACGGACTGGCCGCCGATCGACGTGAACTGTGGCGGCAGGTTCATGTTCCGGCGCACGGCCCACATCTGAGGCGTGACGTCCGAACTCCCCGGCACGGTTGACAGCAGGGCGAGCCGCGTTCCATCCGGCGAGAGCTTCGGAGTCAGCGTTGCGTAGCCGTAGCTTGGATAGTTCGCGATCGACCGGGTCGAGGATGAAATCGTCGTATCGCGAGCAAGCGTGTACGGAGCCGCGCTGCCTACCTGGTACGACATCGTAAAGATAGCCGAATCTGGCTAGTAATGGGGAAGCCGGGCCTTCGCGGACGCAGGGGCATAGACCGTCGTGATCGTGCCACTATCCGCCGGCACACTGTAGACAGCCGCGGTTGCCGAGGTCAGGTTGCGATAGAACACGATCGTCTTACCGTCCGGCGACCACTCCGGGTAACGATCGTCAGTCGAGCCGCTCGTGATCTGCTTTGGAATCCCACCGGTCACGGGCACCGTAAATATATGAAAGTGATCAGCATTCGTCACCTGCGCGCTGAATGCAACGAGGCTCCCGTCCGGCGAAATCGATTCGTTTGTTAGGTGCAAGAAGACCACAGTCACGGGAATGACCACTTCGGTTGTATCGGACGCGATGTCGGGGACCCCCTTGCGGAGGATCAGGCTGTCGCCGCGGCCGTAGACGACCTGGTCGCCGAGCGGGGCCCAGCTGGGGTCGTAGTCGTCCCGTGGTCCCGGGGGTGGAAAGCTGAGCTGCCTTGACTCGTTCCCGGCGGTCGGATCGGAGGGCGTGAACATGATGGTGCATTGCTTGGACGCATTGCGCCGCTCGTAGGCGAGTCGGGTTCCGTTCGGTGACCAGCCGATAACGCCGTCACCTATCGTGTTGGCAGCGCCGTTGGAGCAGGCGCCGCAGAGGTTCGTGCGCCGGACCTGGGTGCCGAAGAGCGCATTGCGGTGGGAGTCCTCGAGATGCTCTCTCACGAGAGAGACATCGGAGCTGTTGACCGCTCCGTTGTAGTCGAGATCACAGACGCTGGTGGTATCGCTGGAGTTCGTTCGCCCGTCGCCGTTCGTGTCGGTCGAGCGCACCCTGGCGTCGAGGTAGCCCTGGTACACGCCCGTCACGTAGAGCTTGACGCGCAGCGTCCCGCAGCCCGACAGGCTGACGATCGTGACGCGGGTGATGCCCGAGGCATCGGTGGAGTCGTCGGCGAAAATCTTGGGCTGATCGTTCGCGACAAGGTTGCCGCTCGGGACGGTCGTCGTCACCCAGATGGATTCCGGCGGCACACCCGTCTTCGCGTCACACGCGTCGTCCGAGTAGTAGACCTTGATCCTCAGCCGCGATGGGTGCCCCGCGAGCACCGAGTCAGCGGCAGGGCACGCGGAAACCGAGTCCTTCAGGGACCACAGCACATTGGGTTCTGGGGTGGATCCCATCGGGCCAAACCCACCGCAATCCGCTCGCGCGAGCGATGCCGAAGCAATCGAGAGAACTGCCGCGAGTACGAGGGAACGAGCGTATAGGACATTGTGGAGCAGCATAGCGACCTCCTGTCGGTACATCTACCTTCAGGGGGTCATCAGTGATGCTACGCCCCGGCCCGATCGGGTCAACCGAATTCTCGATGTCATATGGGAAGGGAGTGCCCCTTTGGGGTACCAGCGGGCCGCAAACCGACTCCGGCACAGGAGGTTGAAGCGTCGCTACGTGGTTGTGCGCCTCTGAGATCCACGACCGTGGTGGCCTAATGCTAAGCGGTCGAATGATCGCTCGGACCTGGGTATATCGGGTGTTTACAACACAACGCGGCGGTGCGTGCGCGAAGCTCCTACCGCCGCGCCAGCCGCGCGACGCGCACGCGCGGCGCGGTGCCGCTCCGCTCGCTCCAGCACGCGAGCGCCGCGTGCTCGCTCACGCCCGTGAGCCACCCCGCGCTCGCGTCGGCGCCGAGGAACGTCCAGGGCGTCATCGTGCCGTCAACGTCCATCGCGCGCACCGCGATCACCGTGCGCGTCGTGTCGGCGAGCGGCCGCGCCTCGACCTCGACCAGGGTCGCGCCGCCCAGCGCCGCGACGTGCGGATGGGTCGCGTCGTGCAGGCTGTCGCGCAGCGCGCGCTTCACGCCGGCGAGGCCCGCCCCGATCTTCCACGGCGCGACGTAGATCGTGGGCCCGCCCACCTCGGTGTACCAGACGTAGGAGCCGCCGCCCGCGCGGTTCCAGGTGATCGCCGATCCCACCGCCGGGCAGGCCCCGAGCTTCCATCCGTCGGCGGAGAGCACGGTGTCCACGGCGAAGCTGCGGCCGCGGTCGCTCGAGATCGCGAGGGCGGGGTCGCGCAGGTCGTTGCCGCCCGCGCGGTACGCGACCGCGATGCGGCCCTCGGCGTCGGCGAGCGCCTCGGCGCGGCAGCACGGGCACGCGCGATCGGTGAGCACCCGGTTGTCGGACCAACTCTGACCGCCGTCGTCGCTGAGCGCGTAGAAGAGCGGCGCGGTGGACGATTCGTCATCCGCTTGATGCGCGTGACGCGCGTCGCGCTGATCCATCCACGCCGCGAACAGCGTGCCGTCGGGGAGGAACGCGAGCGTGGGGAAGCCGTGATAGACCGGGTTGCCCTCGCCGGAGTCGTCGTTGACGGTCGCCGGCGCCTCCCAGCTCGTGCCGCCGTCGCCGCTCGCGCGCACGACCAGATCGGCCGCCAGCTCGTCGCCGCCGTGGTGCTCGCACCACGCGATCGCGAGCCGCCCGTCGGCGCCGAACACCGCGATCGGCCGGCTCTCGGGCATCGACGCGACCGCGCCGGCCTTCACGTTGACGCGCACCTGTGGGCCGAACGTGTATCCCGTGTCGCTCGACATCGAGAGCCAGAGGTCCGTCCCGTTCGAATCGCGCGTCACCCAGGTGAGCGCGACGCGGCCGTGCGAATCCGCGGCGAGCGCCGGATGAAGCGCCGCGCGCGCGAGCAGGAACGCGGGCGTCACCTCGCGCAGGCTCACCCAGTCGGCGGGATCGCGCGCCGGGGCGCAGCCCGCGGCGAGGGCGGCGAGGGCGAATGCGATCTGGCGGATGGCGCGCATGGCCCTCACGGTAGGGACCGGGCTGCGCCTTCGTCCAGCGGGAAATCGCGGGCGATCGAGAGATCCGCGGCTTCGAGCGTTGATCCGCGACGACTCGCGGACGTCGCCGGATCGAGCGCCCCGGCCTAGGCGCTTGGTCTTAGCAACGGATTGACTTGACCAGAAGTGCCGCCGATGATCGGCGGCGCTACCTGTCAGGCAGGCCGCACGGCAAGGCCTGGAGAGTCGCCATGGACATCACCATCCGAGACTATCGGCCGGACGATTGGCCGGCCGTTTGCCGCGTGCACGACCGCTCTCGACCCGACGAGCTGCGCGGATCCTTCGATGCGCGCGCCTTTATTCCCCTGGCAGAAGATCCCGAAGGCGAGTACATCAACGCCTGTGCCATGTTCATCGCTCAGGATCGCGATCATGTCGTTGGGTTCGCGGGCATCGACGACCCGTACCTCGCCTGGCTATACGTTGACCCCGCGCACTATCGCCGTGGAATCGGCCGGGCACTCCTCAGGCACTGCCTCGCTCGCCTGAGCGAGGATGCCTGGACGCGTGCCTGCGGCAACAATGACGCCGCGCTCAGCCTGTATCGGAGCGAAGGCTTCGTGATCGAGAGCCGGTCCATCGGAGAGAATGCCGGATACAAGGGACCATCGGCCAGGCTGGCGCTCCATCCGGAGCGGCGAGGCTGGACGAGGCCGCGGAAGAGCAAGGCGCCCGCCCGCGAAGCGGCTGGCTGATATGGCGCCGCGTACATCGACTCGCCGCCTGCAAGGCCATGGTCACCACGGCCTTCTTCGCCGAAATCGAAACCAAGTTCGCGTAACGAATAGACCGCGCGGGTCAGCCGCCCGTCCCGTCCCCCGGCTCACGGCCCTGCCGCCGGGATGACTCCCGGCGCGTCCAGCTTCACGATCTTCTCGAGGAATCGTCCGCCCGTGCCCTGGTAGCGCGCGAAGTAGAGTCCGGGCCGGAGCACGCGTCCGTGGTCGTCGAGCCCGTTCCAGACGAAGTCGGTCGCCGGCGGGTCGATCGCGACGCCGCGCACCACGCGCCCCGCGGCGTCCAGGATGTCCACGCGCCCCGGGCCGGGCACGACGATCCGGGTGCTCACGCGAAACGGATTGGGCACGGCCCTCACGCGGGCGGCGGCCGCTCCGCACGGCGCGGCCCGCACCACGACCGGGATCAGCGCGGAGGCCTGGTCGTGCTGAGGGCCGTGCTCGTCGAGCGCCTCCACGCGGAACGCCGCGCGGCCGCCGGCGTCGCCCGCGCAGGGAATCGCGACGCGCGCGACGATCGCATCGCCCGCGAGCCGAGCGAGGCGAATCGGCGCGGAGCCGGCGACCTCGAACCACAATTCGATCGCGCTCACCTCGTCTGGATCGTGCGCGTCGAAGCGCAGCGTCGCGCTGTCTCCCGGCGCGTAGCTCGCGTCGGGCGGAAGGAACGCGACGTGCACCGTGGGCGGGCGGTCGACGCGCCCGATCACCGTGAATCCGAAGCGCGCCTGGTCGGGCGGCAGCGGCAGGTAGGCGTCATCGCCGCACGGCGCGCATTGCGCGTCCGCCTGCCGATAGATGTAGCCGCGCAGCGTGAATTCGCGCGCGCCCTGGGATTCGACCTCGGCCCACGGCGCGAAGTAGGGAATCCGAAAATCGCCGCGCACGGTCATGGTGCCGCCGACCCGCGGCCACACGCGGATCGAATCGATGAACGAATCCGGGATGGCGACGGTCGCGCACACCTCGAGCAGCGAGGCGTCCGGCCACACGCGCGCGCGATCCATCACGCCCGGCCCGCTCTCGAGGATCACGAGCGTGTCGCTGCGCAGCGTGCGCCGCACCACGCCCGCGGCCTCGTCGTGCCACACGCCGAGCGAGGGGCGCACCGCGTTCAGCGCGCGCGCCGCGTTCAGCCGTCCCCAGCCCGTGAGCGAGTCCACGCCGGGCAGGCCGACGTCGTCCGCGCTCTCGCGCACGATGCGCTGGAAATCATCGCCCGCCAGCTCGGGCCGCGCCGCGGCGAGCAGGCCCACCGTGCCGGCCACGTGCGGCGCGGCGAACGACGTGCCGGAACCCGACACGTAGCCGTTGTGCCTCACCCCGGTGAATCCCGTGTAGGTCAGGTAGGTGGTCCAGTTGCTCACGCCGGGCGCGACCAGATCGAGCCCCGGCCCGAACGAAGAGAACAAGGGACGTTTGTCGTCCATGTCGCTCGCGCCGACCTGGATGCAGAGGCCGTCCGCCGCGTAGGCGGCCGGGTACTGCGCCTTCCTGCCCGCCGAGAAGCCCTTGTTCCCAGCGGCCGCCACCACCACGCAGCCGCGCGTGATGGCGTAGTGGAGCGCGAGGCGCTCGAGGCGGCTCGGCCCGTCGCCCGCGAACGAGAGGTTCATCGCGCGCGCGCCGACGTCGGCGGCGTACATCATGGCCCGCGCGATGTCCCACGACGTCGCCTCGCCGCTGTGCCCCGGCGCGATCTTGATCGGCACGAGGTGGCAGCCGAAATTCGCGTGTCCGTCGCCGCCGCACACGCCGGCGACGCCGAGCGTGTCGAAGTGCGGCCCCTCGTTGGTGCGCGCCGCCATCAGTCCGGCGACGCCGGCCCCGTGGCCGAACGAGTCGGCGAAGCTCGGGCTCGGATCGAGCGTCACGTTGAGCCCCAGCTCGAGCCGCATGCTGCCGTCGGGCAGCTGCACCTGCAGCTCGGGATGATCGGGCTGCACGCCGGTGTCCGCGATCGCGAGCCGCAAGTCGTTCGACCCGGTGGTGACGCCCCACGCCTCGAGCGCGTGAATGTCGGCGCCGAGCTTGCCGTTGTACGCGCTCCCCGGTCCCGCGTTGCGCAGCGCCCACTGGCGTGTGTCGCGGAACATGGGATCGTTCGGGAACGCGGGATCGAGCGCGACCACCGCCGCGGCGCGCACGCGCATCGGCTCCACCCACTCGATCCCGGGATCGTCCGCGAGCGGTGCGAGCGCCGCGCTCGCGGCCGACGAGTCGCGCGCCTCGGCCCGCCACACCCGCGCCGGATCGAGATCGAACGGATTGGGCGGCTTGCGAGTCGCAGCTGGGCGAGCGAGCGGCAGGCCGGCTTCGAGGGTGCCGCGCAGTTGCAGGCCGAGGGCCGAGAGGCGGTCGGTGAGTCGCGCGCGCAGCGGGCCGGCGCTCGCGGCGGGCGGCGCGACCTGCATCACCAGCTCGCGGGCGGGATCGGCGCGGATCGCGAGGGCGGAGAACGTGATCGCGAGGGCGGCAAGGCAGAGCGTGAGAGCGCGCATGGGCGTCCCGAATGGGGCGGGTTGCGAGGGCGGGAGCCGAACCCGGATGACGCTAGCAGCGCGCCCGGTGACGGGCAAGCGCCGCGTGAGCCTTGCTATGGGCCTTCGAACCGGGTGCGCGCCTCGCTCGAGATGCGCAGCTCGTCGAGATATCCGTCGAATGCGTAGTAGGGATTCCCGTCGTAGATCGGGCCCACCCGCAGGTCTCCGCCGAAATCGGTGAGCCAGCGCGGATCGAAGTAGTTGCCAACCAGCAACGGCGCCGACGATTCGCGGATGGTGCCGCGGGTGGCGTACTGCGCGTCGAGCAGGCCGTCGATGTAGAAGCGCACGACCGACCCGTCGTAGGAGGCGGCGACCCGCGTCCACTTCTGGCGTTCGACCGGGCGCGACGAAAAATACGCGCGCGGCCCGCTCGCCTCGTCGGGCTGGAACACGAACATCAGCTCCCCGAGCGCGCCGGTCTGGATCAGGCCCTGGTGGAAGCCCGGACTCGGAAGCGAGGCGAACGGCGGCAGGATGTCCTGGCCGACGACCGAGAACAGCCAGCTCTGCTCGTTGGCCTGTTGCGTCCAGCGCCCCGCGATCGGCGTGTCCTCGTACTGCCCGTACTCGTTGATCCACACCCACGCTTCGATGGTGATGCCGCGGGGGGACTGGAGCACCGGGCTGAACGGCACGTAGAGGAACGAATCGATCGAGCGGGTGAAGATGCGCGCGCCGCGGTAGCGCCCGAAGTCGGTGCGCGTGTCGGCGCCGGCGCGCGCGTCGAGCCGGGCGGGCCCGGCGTCGGCCGCGCGCGTGCCGCCGGTCTCGTCGAGGTGCCAGAGCGCGATCGTGACGGAGTCGGCGACCGGCGCGTCCGTGCCGCGCGTGCCGCGCGCCCCGCCCGATCCCGCCGGGGCGTGCGCGCATCCGCTCGCGGCGATGGCGAACGCGATCGCGCAGGCGAGCGGGGCGTAATGCCCGGGCCGGTTCATCGTGCTCCGCTCATCCGCTGCATGGCCGCCATCGCGCGCTGTTCGGCCTCACGGTCGCCGGTCGCGTGATAGAGCTTGAGCATCTGGAGCAGGGTCTGGGGGTCGGTGGTGGTTTCGATCAGGGGACGCCATCGCGCGGCGGCCTCGGCGTTGCGTCCGAGCATCATCAGCGCCCACCCGACGCCCTCCTGTGCTTCGGTGTCGTGCGGGTCGGCGGCCGCCACGCGCTGGAACGCATCGAGCGCCGCCGCGCCGTCGCCCTGAACGATCGCGACGGCCGCCAGCGTCTTCTGGGCCTCCTGATCGTCTGGCGCGAGCGACACCGCGCGGTCCGCGGCGGAGCGCGCCGGTCCGAGCCGGCCCCGGACCCGCTCGAGAGTGGAGAGCGCGTTCAGCAGATGCACGTTGTTGCCGTCCACCATGAGGCGCGCGCGCAGCGTGTGGAGCGCGACCAGCGTGTCGTTGTGGATCCATTCGGGCGCGCGGCCGAAGTCGGGACCGATCTCGTAGAGCACGGCGGGATGCGGCCACGTGGCGCGCCGGGTGATGAGCCCCGGCACCCGGCTCGTGGTGTCGAGCAGGTAGTAGAACTGGGGGCGAGTCTCGACCTCCGGCCACGACATGTAGAGCCACCTCACTCCGTAGCGATGAGCGTACGCCCCGAGGTCCGCGAGCGAGTCCGCGAACGGAAACGCGACCGCCTCGACGTTCGCGTGAAACGCGACGTGCCACTTGCGCGCGATCAGGCGGTCGCCGGGCCGCTTCAGCTCGCGCAGCGTGGCCGCGCAATCCTCCACCTCGACCGGCAACTGACCGATGACCTCCTTCTGCACGCTCAACAGCTGGGAAAAGGCCAGCCCGAACGGAATCGCGGCGAGCGCCAGCTTGAGCCACACGCGCTCCCCGCGTCCGACCGCGAACGCGAAGCGCGGGGACGCGATGGCGATCGCCGCCGGCACGGCGTACATCGGGAGCAGCGCGAGCGAGTAGCGCACGCTGTGAAACGTGGGCACCAGCGCCAGGAACAGGAAGCCCCACAGCAGCCCGAGCGGCCAGAGACGGCGCAGCGAACCGTCGCGCGCGCCGATCGCGAGGCCGATGATGCCCGTGATCGCGACCGGCCAGCCGAGCAGGCTCTCCGCGTCGAGCCGGACGTGGTCGTACGAGTTGAAGCCCATGCGCGAGAAGACCGCGGGAGGATCACGGCGGATCACGTCCCACAGCGTCTTGAACTGCGGCTGAAGCTCCTTCTGATACGTGTCCCAGGGAATGCCCTTCGCGCGCGCGAACACCTCGTACGCGATGTTGTGGTGGAGCTGGAACGAGAACGAGCCGCCGTGCGCCAGCGAGTAGAGCACCCACGGAACGACCGGCGCGAAGAACGCGAGGCCGAAGCGCAGCGCGAGCCGCGCGCGCGCCGCGAGCGGCGGGGCGCCGGCGGGGTCCTCGACCAGCGTTCCGCCCGCGAGGATCGCGATCAACCCGGCGGGCAGCAGCACGATCGCGTTGTAGCGGGTGAGAAACGCGAACGCCGCGACCACCCCCGCCGCGGTCACGGCGCGCGCGCCGGCGCGCGCCAGCAGCAGGTAGGCGGCGGCGGCCTCGAGCCCGACGGCCAGCGCGTCGGTGGTCGCGGCGTAGCCGTAGTGGAAATAGTGCGCGTTGAACGCCATGACGATCACCGCGCCCAGCGCGATCCGCGGATCGGCGCGACGGCGCAGCGTGAAGAACCAGAACAGCAGCGCGCCGGTCATCGCCGCGACCGAGATCAGCTCGGCGGCCACGAACAGATCGCGGATCACGAACCCCGCGAGCCCGAGCGCCACCTCGTAGCCCGGTCCCACCACTCCGTAGCGCGAGGGCAGCAGCCGTCCGTGCTCGATCAGGCGCGCGCCGCGGGCGTAGTCGCCATAAAAGTCGGTCTCGGTCATGTAGTCGCCGATGCGGTGCGGCCCCGCGACCATGAAGATCAGGCCGCAGGCGAAAGCGGCCGCGACGATCAGGCCGATGCGCGTGAGGCGCCGGCTCGCGGCGGGCGAGATCTCGGCGCTGCCGTTCAGCGAGAAGGCGGGTGCGAGGAGCGGCTTAGGGGCGGGCTTCGAGCGGGATCGAGTCTTCATCCGGAACGCGGAGCATAGCGCATCGGCTCGGCCCGGGGGCGCCGGGGCCCGCGGGTGCGGGCCGTGCGCCGCAACAAACAGAGACGGCGGTGGAGTTGGCGCTCCACCGCCGCTCGTGCGGGGTCAGCGGATCGTGGGGATGCCGGCTGATCAGTTCCCGCGGCGCTTGCGGCCTGCCGCGCCGAGCGCGAGCAGACCGAGCGAGGTGAGCGCCAGTGTGCCGGGCTCCGGGACGGGCCGCGTGACGGGGTCGCCCAGGGGCTGCGGCTTCGGATCGCCGACCGTGTGGATTCGCCTCCCGCGGAACAGGTCGTCGGAGGAGCCAACGCCGCCCGGATTGCCGTTGCCGTCCGTGGCGGTGGGCTGCGGGGAGGGGAGGTGGCCGAGCTGAACGTAGGCCCACGCCGGCGCGGCGGCGAGCGCGAGCACGAAGGCCAGGAGAATCAACTTCTTCATGTGTAACCTTTCTCAGAGTGGGGGGTGCGGCATACGATCTCTGCCATGGCTTATCCGCAAGGCCCGTACCAAATGACGCGCCGCGGTCCTAAGGCGCTGCCGGCGTCCGCTTAAGCCCCCGCGGTCGGGGCGCCGCGCGCCCTCGCCTCGAGGGTCGATGGCGAATTTGTGTAGCCATCCCCGACACCGCGCCGTCCGCGGCTCGAGTTAGCGCGCTTTTCGGGCGGCCCACCCGTCGGAGGGATGAACGCCCGGCATCGCACCGGTGCGATCGAGGGCCGGGCCCGGGCGCGTTCCGTCGCGGCGGATCGCTTCGTGCCGCCTCGCGACCGCGGCGATTGGGTATGATTCCGCGGAGAATTCACCACGCGTCTGGGTTTGTTCGCGCAGGAGGGGACGGATCGGGCATGCCGGAAGCGCCTCTCGTGGGGTTGTGCGCCGATTGTCGCCACGCCCGCACCGTGGCCACGCCGCGCAGCGTGTTCTGGCTCTGCACGCTGGCCGCGACCGATCCGCGCTACCCGAAGTATCCGCGGCTTCCGGTGCTGGCCTGCGATGGCCATTCGCCGCGCACCCATGGCGACCCGCCGGGCGAAACCTGAGCCGCGCGCTCTTAAGGAAGCACGACGAGGCGCTGCATGCCGCGCAGGCCGGGCGTCACGATGCGCGCGAAGTAGAGGCCGGCCGCCACCCGCACGCCGCGCGCGTCGCGCGCGCGCCAGCTGAAGTCGTGATGTCCGGCATCGAACGCCCCGTCCGCGATGTTCGCGATCCTGCGGCCGGAGAGGTCGAAGACCGCGATGCTCAACTGGGCCGCCTGCGGCAGGTCGATCCCGAGGCGCGTCTCGCCCGTGAGCGGATTGGGGCGGGCCGGCGCGAACCGCAGCGCCTGCGGCTCGCTCCCCTGCGCGACCGCGGTGGTGCCGGCGACCGCTCGCGCGACGAGATGGAGCACCAGGTCGGGCTGCGCGGCCGCGCCCGGCAGCGCCTCGTCTGAGGTCGAGAAAGTGAGCGTCGCGTCGTACGTGGAGTCGAGCGTTGCGCCCGCCGGGTCGAAGCGCACGGGGTAGGCCGCGCCCGCGCCGGCGACCAGCGCGCTCTGGAATCCGCCGACGATCGAGAAGTGCCCGCCGCCACCCGCGATCACGCCTGCGTTGACCGCGAGCCGGGCCACGAGCGCGCCATAGCCCTCGTCGTGCACGAACACCAGGCTGTCGCGGAAATCCGCGGCCGCCCGCGCCCCGAAGTCGAGCGAGTCGTCCCGCACCAGCGCGAGCGAATCGAGTGATGCGGTCGCGTGCGCGAGCACCAGCCCCGAGAGTTTCACGGTCTTCGAGAGCGAATCGGGCGCGTCGGTCGTGACGGTGAGCGTGCCGGTCTTGGTGCCCGCGACCAGGCTGCTCATCCCGAGCGTGTGGTTGCTGGCGGCCGCGCCCGCCGCCGCCGAGAAGCCGCCGCCCGGCGCCGTGAAATTCGCCGGCGCGGCCATCGAGTAGTCGAGCGCGTCGGCGGGCGGCGTCGCGGGATTGGAGACCGCGAGCGTCCGCTGCGCGGTGCCGCCCACGATCGCCGATCCGAAATCGATCTGAGAGGCGGCGGCGATCTTCGATGCGAGCTGCACCGTGCACACCACCGGCAGATGATCGGAGGCGCCGACGAGCGCGGTCGCGATCGTGAGGCCGACGGCGTTGTTGAATCCGCCGCCGTTCACGTCGTCGTTGAAGTGGAGGCCGTCGTTGCCGTACGCGAAGTAACCGCCCGGCACGACGTCCAGACCCTGTCCGTCCTGCATCCCGTAGCTCGACAGAAACAAATCGAAGCGGTCGTCGAGCCCTCCGCCCGAGAATCCGGCCCCACAGCCCGCGTTGCACGGGCACTGCGAGTAATAGGGCGCGTAGCCGGACAGGGAGTGCCAGTTGCCGGGCATCGTGAGCGGATCCTTGCCGCGCCCGTCGTTGTCGCTCTGCGATTCGGTGAGGCGGAGATACGCGCCCTCGTACGCGCCGTAGATGTTCGTGTCGCCGCCCAGCAGGAAATTGGTGCCGGCCGGCACGACGTTCAGCGTATTGCGAATGTCCGTGCACTCGAGCCGGCGCGTCGTGGAGTCGGCGGTCGCCGGCCCGCCCGCCTTGAGATGGACGGAGTAGATGCGGAACGTGGCGGGGAGCGCGGTGTAGCCGACGGGCGTGATGCGCGCGGCCAGCACGTCGCGCGGGCCGCTGGTGACGAAGGTGGTCAGGTTTCCGACCGAGACCTTCGCCGGTTTCCAGAAGACCGCACCGCCCTCGAGGACGGGGTTCGATTGCAGCGTGAAGAAGCCGCTCCCGGTCCACTGACCGGGCTCGACCACGTTGAGCACGTTGTTGAGCATCGAGTCGCGTGCGGCCGCGCTCTGCAGCTCCTGCACGATCAGCACGTCGGCGTTGATGTCCGCCATCACCGTGCGGAACTTGGGCTGGCGCCCGGCGAGGTCGAGGTCGGGGTACTGGAGCAGATTCCAAGTCACGACCCGCAGCGCGTGAGCGGGGCCCGCGAGCGCGAGCAGCATCGCGGCCGCCCCGAGCGCGGCGCGGCGCGCGGCCGTCACGCCCGGGCGGTTCGCGATCAATGGACCATCGCGAGGCGCGCGGTCTGCGTTTCGATCCCGCGCCCGGTGAGCCGCACGAAGTAGAGTCCCGCGCCCAGGGCGGCGCCGTCGCTCCGGCGGCCGTTCCAGGGGTAGGCGTAGCGGCCCGGCTCGAAGCTGCCGCTCGCGACCGTCGAGACGCGCCGTCCCGCGAGATCGAAGATCTCGAGCTTCGCATCGGTCGCGCGCGCGAGGTCGAAGCGCAGCGTGCCATGGCCGGGCATCGGGTTCGGAGCCGGCGCGTAGAGCCGCGTCGTGCCCGGCGCACGGCGCGCGTCATCCACCGCCACCGTGCCGCCGGCGCGCCGCGCGAGCAGCGTCACGCCGAGGCCCGGCTGGGCCGCGGCGCCGGGCAGCGCCTCGTCGGCGCTGCTGAAGTCGAGCGTCGCCTGGTAGGTGGAGTCCGCGCTCGCGCCGTTGTCGTCGAAGGCGATCGTGTAGCTCGCCGCGGTTCCGGCCACCAGCGCCGGCGCGAAGCCGCCCACGATCGAGAAGCGTCCCGCGCCGCCCGTGATCGCGCCGCCCGACACCGCGAGCGGCGCCTGCAGCGCGTCGTAACCGCGGTTGTGAACGCGCGCGAGCATCGTGGAGAACTGGCCGGACTCGTGGCTCCCGAAGTCGAGCGTGTCGGCGAGCAACGCGATCGTGGAGTCGAGCGAGGCGGAGGCGTGATCGAGCACCGTGCCCGCGAGCGCGACCAGCCTCGTGGGGACGTCCACGTCGTTCGAGGCGATGGTGAGGTTGCCGGCCATGTTTCCGGCGGAGGCCGTGATCATGCCGACCGAGTGTAGGGCCGCGGGGTCTCCGGGCGCGATCGCGAAGTTGCCGGCGGGCGCCGTGAACCCCGGGTCGGCCGCGAGCGTGTAGCGCAGCGAGTCGGCCGGCGTGTGCGCGGTGTCGGCGACCGCCTCGAGCTGCGTCGCGCCCGCGCCCACGATCACGGTGCCGAAGGCGAGCGGGGTCGTCGCGCCGATCTGCGCCGGGAGCCGGAGATCGACCCGCACCGGCAGGTGATCGCTGCACCACCAGAGCGCTCGCGCGTACGCCGTGTCGGCGGGCGCGATGGGCGCGTCGGTCACCGACTTGTTCATGTGCAGGCCGTCGTTGCCCACCGAGACGTAGCTCGACGGCAGCAGCTCGATGGCCTGCCCGTCCGCGAGGTCGTAGGTCGGCAGGAGGAGATCGAACCGGTCGTCGAGGCCGCCGCCCGAATAGCCGCCGTTGGGGCGATACGCCGTCGTCGATGGACACTGCGTGTGCTTGCCCGCCATCGACGCGTTGTCCTGCCACGAGATTCCCTGGAGGCCCAGCGGATCGTAGAGCCTCCCCCGGTTGTTGACGCGGATCGCGAGCAGCGTGTCCATCGCCGGCTCGGCGCCGGTGTAGAAATTGTAGTCGCCAGACGCCAACGCGTTCACGCCGGCCGGCAGCGCATCGAGCGTGTCGCGCAGTCCCTTCGCCTCGGCGGCGCGCTGTGCGACGTTGGCGCTCCCGGTCGAGGCCTTGAGGTGAAGCCCGTACACGCGGATCTCGCTAGCGGTCGCGGAGTAGCCGATCGGCTTGATGCGGTACACGTGGATCAGCCGGAGCAGGTTCGCCGGGTTCGGGTAGAACGACCACTGGCCCAGGTACTGGACCTTCGAAGGCTTGTAGAAGAACCCGCAGTCGGTGTCGTTGCCGTCCACGAAGGGCGCGGCCGCCCACTGGCCGGGCTCCATCGTGTTCAGCACGCTGGACAGGAACTCGTTCACGGCGGCCTGGCTCGTGACCTCGTCCGCGACCATGAAGTCGGGGGCGAGCGGGGTGAGCACCACGCGGTAGTAAGGATCGCGGATCGCGCCGGTCGAGCCCGGATAGTTGAGCAGGTTCCAGTTCACGAGCCGCAGCGCGTGGGCGGGCGGCGCGGCCGCCAGCGCCGCCAGCGCGGCGACGATCATCGCGACGCGCAGGCGTCGAATACAAGGCTCGGGGGCCATGGATGCTCCTGGGCAAGGCTGCGGATATGGCCCGAGTCTGCGCGGTCCGAGGGAAATCCCCGCACAACCGGGTCCGGCAATGTGGAATCGAAGCCGCCTTGAGTTTATCCGCTCGGGCGCGGCCCGCGCCAGTCAACCATGGGCTGCCTCCCAGCCGGCCCGCGCCGCGCACGATGCAATGCGCGCGGCAAATTGCGACAAGCGTTCGGAACACCGCCTTCGCTCTCAATCGCCCGAGATTCTTCGCCGATACCGCAGACAATGACTCGGCCCGAGTTCGACTCCACTCCCGAAACCGTCCGCGTCTCCGAAGTGCTGTCGGCGCTTTCGTTCGCGCTCGATCTCACCGAGGGGCAGCCGCTCGGCCACGCGCTGCGCACCTGCCTGATCGGGATGCGGCTCGGCGAGCGCTGCGGCCTCGGCGTCACCGAGGGGCGCGATCTCTATTACGCGCTGCTGCTCAAGGACGCGGGCTGCTCGAGCAACGCCTCGCGCGTTTTCGCGTTGTTCGGCGGCTCTGGCGTTTCGCGCCACGACCTCCTGCGCGTGGACTGGGGGAATTACCTGCGCGCGGTGCGCTTCGGCCTCGCGCTCTCGGTGCCGGGCGCCTCGTGGTTCGAGCGCGCGCGCCGCATCGCGGAGTTCGCGCAGCGCGGCCCGCGCGTGGCGGCCGAGCTGGTCGAGACCCGCGCGACGCGCGGCGCCGAGATCGTCGAGCGCCTGGGCTTCGGCCCCGGCGTCGCGGAGGCGGTGCGCTCGCTCGACGAGCACTGGGACGGGAGCGGCCAGCCGCGCGGGCTCTCGGGCGGAGGCATCCCGCTGCTCGCGCGCATCATGGGGCTCGCGCAGACCCTCGAGGTGTTGAGCGCGGTGGACGGGCCGCGGGTCGCGGTGGGCGCCGCGCGCGAGCGCAGCGGCCGCTGGTTCGATCCGGCGCTGTGCTCGATCGCGCACGAGTTGGAGGGCGAGCTGCACCGCTGGCGCGCGCTCGATGAGCCCGCGCTACGCGAAGAGGTCGAGGCGCGCGAGCCCGGCGACGCCGCGCTGCTCGCGGGGCCCGGCACGCTCGATCGCATCGCGCTCGGGTTCGCCGAGGTGGTGGACGCGAAGTCGCCGTTCACCGCGCAGCACTCCTACCGCATGAGCGAGATGTCGGTCCGGCTCGCGATGCGGCTCGGGTTCGAAGCTGCCGAGATCGACTCGCTGCGCCGCGCCGCGCTGCTCCACGACATCGGCAAGCTCTCGGTGCCGAACAGCATCCTCGACAAGCCAGCACCGCTGGGCGCCGAGGAGTGGGAGGTGGTGCGGCTCCATCCGTACTACACGCTGCGCATCCTGCTCCACGTGCGCGGCTTCAAGCAGCTCGCGCAGGTCGCCGCTTCGCACCACGAGCGGCTCGACGGCAAGGGCTACTTCCGCGGCCTCGCGGGCGCGCAGTTCCCGCTCGCCGCGCAGATCCTCGCGACCGCCGACCAGTACGACGCACTCACCGCGCCGCGGCCCTATCGCCCCGCGTTGCCGGAGGAGACCGCGCTCAAGGTGATGGAGCGCGAACGCGGCACCGGCGTGAGCGAAGCGTGCCTCGACGCGCTCGCGCAGGAGCTGGACGGCGAGATGCTCGGCGGCGCGGGCCGCGAGGCGGCGTAGGGGAGACGGATTGCGAGCGGGCGCCTGGCCCGCGGAAGACTGGCGAGGGCCGTGGCAGCTTCGCCGCGGCCCTCGTCTTCATGTCGCAGCCTATGGCGTCAACGCCATCTTCTTGCGGTCATGCAGCGGGCCAGCGTCGATGCGATAGAAATAGATTCCCGGTCCCGCCGCGGCCCCCGACGACGTCCGGTGATCCCACTCCACTGCGTGATAGCCCGGCGGGTAGTAATGGTTCGCGAGGACCTGAAGCCGCCGCCCCTGCACGTCGAAGACCTCGAGCCGCACCATCGCGCCGGCCGGCAGATCGAAGCGGATCGTGGTTCGCGCCCGGAACGGGTTGGGCTGGTTCTGCCGCAGCGCGAACGCCACGGGCAGCACGGGTAGCTCAACCCGCGCCCGCTCGGCACTCAGGCCATGACTCGAGTGCGGCGTCGCATCCACCGCGAGGAAGAACTCGCGAATCGTGCCTTCAGACTGCTGCGGGACCTCGAACCCGAGGCTCACGGTGTCCGCCCCCGCCACGGTCAGGCTCACCGAGTCCCCCGCAGCGAGCGCTTGCCTCACATCACCGCTCTGGCTCGAGGCTGCGCTGAGCAGCGTGGCGGTGTGGAGCCCGGCACTCTCAGACGAGCGCACGAGGCTCCCCACGAATCGCAGCGTGCAGTCGCCGAGCATGATGAGCCGCACGTGCGTGCTGCCGGATGGAAGCGCGCTGGTGAGCTCGTCCCAGTTGCGGCGTGGCATCGCGCGACCGGCCGACTGCCACTCTCCAGCTTCGGCATGAGCCTCGATCTCGATTGCCGCCCCGCCGCTCGCAGCACTCCCACGGGCGGCATCGATCACCAGCACCGGATCGACCGGAGGTGAACCCTCCGGCACGGCGACAAGCGCGACCGTCAGCGTCTCGCCCGCCGCCGCGCCGTACTCGGCGCTGCCATCCATCATCGCAGTCAGGTCTGAAGCGCCAGCGCCCAGTACTTGCGTCGCGGCCGAGCGCTCGCCCAGTACGATGTTGCCGCCGACCGCGAACCCCCGCACCTGGGCCGAGTGGTCCACGACCAGCAGCCGCGCTGCATCGAGCGCGAGCGAGCGCGAGCCCGTCCCGCGCAGGCGCAGCGCGTAGGCATCGCCCTTGATGGCGGGACTCGACGCGAGCCGGCACAGATCGCTGATCCGGGCGTTTGGGGCCGCCCCGTCGAGCAACGAGTTCTCGACGAACGAGCCCGCCTGCTGCTGCTCCATCGCCGAGAGCGCGCCCGCGCGCCGCGCCCGCGAGCTGTCACCGCCGTCGCCCCCTCCACCGACCAGGAAGTCGTCGCACGACGTGTACTTGTCCGCAAACGCCTGATTGCCGAGCGCCGAGTACTGGTCGTTGTCGTCCCTGGCCTTGATCCGGAAGTACCAGTTGCTATTGCCCACGCAACAGACGGTGTCGAGCTCCGCCGAGCCTGGAGCGGCGGGCGTGGGGGTCGCGACCGGAGTCGCCGAACTCCAGTTGCCGTCGGTGATCGAACTGGTCGAGTAGCGAAGATCGTACGCGATCGCGCGGCCGCTCACGGTTTGTGCCCCGTCGTCGGCCGGCGCCGTCCACGAGAGATAGATCTTCGCGTGATTCGGATCCGTCTGCACGCTCGGATCCGGGCAGGCCACCAGATCCGAGATGGTCGCCGGGGCCGTCTCGTCGCACTCGTCGATTGCCGAGGTCGAGACCACCTTGATCCACTTTGCGATCGAGGGCACATCCGCGCCATCGACCGAGCCGGTGAGGAACAGCAGGTAGTAGCCCGGGGGCGTCAAGTCGGCGGTCGAGGGCATTCGTACCAGCAGCCGCGACGGGTTGCTGGCCTTGACGATGTCCACCGGGACGAAGCGCTGGTCCTGATCGAACCCGTGGGTC
>JBGPFC010000054.1:0-19576 GCA_041483195.1 Candidatus Eiseniibacteriota bacterium | reverse complement strand
TATACCAACATCCGTCGACCCGCGGCCAACCACCCCTACAAACGCGGCAACAAACCTCAACCTCCGACCCCCGTGGCCGGAGCCGGGGGGTGACAGAATCACTGACGCGTTAGGGGGACAGAATCACTGACTTGCGACAGCGGGAAATGGAAAGCGTGACACCCGTGCGCGCGCCGGGTGCCGAGAACCCTCGCCCTCCGCGAGCGCGGGCCCTCCCGGATTCAAGCGGCGCCGTCTCCCGGACCGGGAGGATCGAGACGGGCGTCCAGGCGCCGCGCGGTCTCGGCCACCCGGCCCACGGCGCCCCGCACCCACCCGAGCCGCGCGAACGCCCGCACCATGAACGCCGGGAGCATCGCGGCGGCGAGCGCGACCGCCCGGCGGGGCCAGGGGCTCCCGCGGCCCGCCGCGCGTCCGAGCAGGCCCCGCGCCTCCTCGATGCGGCCCGAGCGCATGCAGATCATGCCCACGTCGAACGACAGGGCGGCCACGCGCCGCGCGCCGCTCCGCTCGATGCGCGGTTCGCGCCGCAGCTCCCCGCGCTCGATCCGCTCCATCAATCGGAGATTGTCCCGGTGCCGCTCCTCGAGCCTGCGCGACATGCCGCCCGGGCTCGCGAAGTAATGCGCGAGACGGTCCGGGAGCACCACGCCCGGACACCGGGCCGCGAGCCGCAGGAAGAGATCGTAGTCCTGCGAGTAGACGAACGACGGGTCGAACCCGCCGCTCGCGCGGTACGCATCGGCCGCCACCAGCGAAGCGCTCGGCAGCACGAACGAGCGCTCGATCAGCGCGGGGAGCAGGTCCCCGCTCAGCTCGCGCACCGGATCGAAGTAGTGCGAGAGCCACGACTCGCGCAGCACGCCCGCCTCCGAGACGTACACCGCATCGCTCACGATCCAGCGCGCGTCCGGATGCCGCCGGGCCGCGGCCAGCTCGCGCTCCAGCTTTTCCGGAAGCCAGCGGTCGTCGGCGTCGAGCATCGCGAGCCAGTCGCCGCTCGCGGCGGCGAATGCCGCGGCGCGGCTGCGGGTGAGTCCCTGGTGCGGCAGGCGCAGCAGCTTCGCGCGCGTGCCGAGTCGCGAGACGATGCGCTCGACGGTGTCGTCGGTGGAGCCGTCGTCGGTGACGACGATCTCGTCCGGTGCCCTGGTCTGCGCGAGCAAGCCGTCGAGCGCGCGGTCCACGCACCATGCCGCGTTGTAACACGTGAGCAGCGCGCTCACGCGCTCCCCGCCGCTCACAGCCCCCCGTCTCCCTTCCGCGCCGTGGCGAACGCCCACAGCGTGACGGGGTAAAGCGGCTCGCCGTCCGCGGCCTCGATCCCGAGCCCCAGGCGCTTCGCGTCCTCGGCGGTCAGGTACATGTCGCCGAGCAGCGCCTTCGCGGCCGCGAGGTTGCCCCACGACTCGACCTCGGCCTCGAAGCCGCGCCGCTCGAGCATGGTCTTCATGCCCTGCGGGGTCCAGCGCGTGTAGTCGCCGTAGTCCGAGGTAGAGTGGAGCGGCACCAGGAACGGCGTCGTCACGATCGCGACGCCCCCCGGTTTCAGCACGCGGTGCACCTCGCCCAGCGCGCGCTCGGGATCGGCGACGTGCTCGAGGGTCTGATCGAGAATGGCCAGGTCGAACTGATCGTCCGCCACGCGGTCCAGGCGCTGGACGTCATGCTCGGGGTACTCGAGCATCACGTGACGCCCACCGCGAATGAACGGCTTCAGCACGTCGTTGGTGTGTCCGAACTCCGCGATCGTCTTCCCGGTCCAGTCGCGGCCCGCGAGCCACGCGGAGAGGCGCTCGTAGGCGGCCCAGCGGTTGGCGTAGCTGCCACGCGGGTTCGCGACGGCGGCCCACGACACCGCGCCCGCCCCGCCGCCGGCCGCCCGCGGGACGAGCTTCGGCTCGCGCCGCCGGATGACGCGCGAGCAGACGAGCGCGGCCGCTGCGACCCCGCCCGCGAGGCCGATCGTGAGCGCGGCGCGCGCGCCGAGCGATCCGCGCTCGAGCAATACGAGCCCGAGCATCGCGGGCGCCCACCCGAGCGCCACGATCGCCAGCCAGCGCAGCAGCGAACCGGTGCGAAGCTCCCAGCTCACGCCCGGCCTCGATGCGTCAGACCTTCACCCCGTCACGGAGCAGCGAGCGCGCGATCACCAGGCGCTGGATCTCGCTCGTGCCTTCGTAGATCTCCATGACGCGCGCGTCGCGATAGTAGCGCTCGACGGCGTATTCCTTCACGTAGCCGTATCCGCCGTGGATCTGGATCGCCTGGTGCGTGACCCAGGTCGCGGATTCGCTCGCGTAGAGCTTCGCCATCGACGCTTCGCGCGTGTAGGGACGCCCCGCGTCCTTGAGCCACGCCGCACGCTGGACCAGCAGACGCGAGCACTGGATGCGGCGCTCCATCTCGGCGAGCTTGAACTGGATCGCCTGGATCTTCGCGAGGGGTCCGCCGAACGCGTGTCGCGTCTGCGCGTATCGCACCGACTCCTCGAACGCCGCGCGCATCACCCCCAGCGCCTGGGCGCCAACGCCGATGCGGCCGGAGTCGAGCATGCTCATCGCGATCTTGAAACCCTCCCCTTCCGCGCCGAGCCGCTGGTCCACCGGCACCTTCACGTCCTGCAGCGCGAGCGCGACCGTGTCGGAACCGCGCAGGCCCATCTTGTCCTCGGCCTTGCCGACCACGAGACCCGGCGTCCCGCGCTCGACGATGAACGCGGTGAGGCCGCCGCTGCCGGCCTGCCGCTCGGTGCGCGCGAAGATGAGGTAGACACCGGCCTGCTCTCCGTTCGTCACCCAGTTCTTGCCGCCGTTCAGCACGTACTCGCCGCCTTCGCGCACCGCGAGCGACTCGATGGCCCCGGCATCCGAGCCCGCTCCGGGCTCCGAGAGCGAGAATGCGCCCAGCTCGCGCGACACTAGCCGCGGCAGGAACCGCCGCCGTTGCTCGTCGCTGCCGAAGCGGAACACCGGGAGCGCCCCGACCGAGTTGTGCACGGCGATCATGATCGCGAGCGCCGCCGAGACGCGCGCGATCTCCTCGAGCACGATCACGATGGTGCGCGAGTCGTAGCCCACGCCGCCCCATTCTTCGGGGATCGCCATGCCGAGGAAGCCCTGCTCGGCGAGCCGGGTCACCGCGTCGCGCGGCAGAATGTGCTCGCGATCCCAGCGCGCGGCCAGCGGCGCGAACTCGCGCTCGCAGAGATCCCGGACCGTGTCCCGGATCAGCCGCTGCTCTTCCGTGAGATCGAGTTGCATGGTGGCCTCAGGCCGCGACCTCGTCCGCCTGCTCGCGGAATCCGAGCAGGCAGACCAGCCCGATCGCCCCCATCACCATCGGGCCGCCGGGAACGAGCACCGAGCCCGCCGCAGCGAGCAGCGCGAGCGGATACGCGCGGCCGTCGCCGGCCCAGAGGCCGAGCACGCCCAGCACCCACGCCGCGCCGAGCGCGGATTCCGCGAGCAGCGGCAGGACCGGCGGGAGGTGGACCGCCTGGGCGAGCCTGACCCAGGGTCCGAGCTGGCCGACCAGGGTGAACGGGTCGCCGGCGACGAACAGGTAGAGCCCCTGATAGAGCAGCGTGATGCCCGGGTAGATCATGCAGGCGGTGAGCAGCACCAGCGCCACGGGGCGCACGGGACGGGTCATGCGTCGGTCCTCCGGTTTCGGTTCGCGGGGCCTAAGGTCTCCGCGGCGCCGGTCGCGTACTCGCGGAGCACCTGGCCGGCCACCACCATCTTCTGCACCTCGGTCGTGCCCTCGTAGATCTCGGTGATGCGCGCGTCGCGCCAGTAGCGCTCGACGTGAAATTCGGCGAGGTAGCCGTAGCCGCCGTGCACCTGGATCGCCCAGTTCGCGCAGCGGCTCGCCGCTTCCGACGCGTGCCACTTCGCGAGCGAGGCCTCCTTGACGTGCGGGCGCCCCTGGTCGCGCAGCCACGCCGCCTGGTAGACCAGCAGCCGCGCGGTATCCACCTCGATCGCCGAGTTCGCGAGCATCTCGCGGATCGCGTCGAACTCGCCGATCTTGCGGTCGAACTGTTCGCGCTCGCCCGCGTACTTCACGGCCGCCTCGAGCGAGGCCTGCGCGATCCCCAGCGCCTGCGCCGCGATCCCGATGCGGCCGCCGCCCAGCGTGGCGAGCGCGACGCCGTATCCCTTGTTGAGCTCGCCCAGCATGTTCTCCCTGGGCACGCGCGCGTTCTCGAACGCGATCTCCCGCGTGTCGGACGCGTGGATGCCGAGCTTCTTCTCCTTCTTTCCCTTCTTCACGCCCGGGGTGGCGGCGTCCACGATGAAGGCCGTGATCCCGCGCGATCCGAGCGCGCGGTCGGTCGCCGTGTACACGACGAGCACCTCGGCCGGCCCGGCGGTCGTGATGAACAGCTTGGTTCCGTTCAACACGAAGTGGTCGCCATCCGCCACCGCCGTGGTCTGCTGATTCGCGGCGTTGCTCCCCGCGTTGGGCTCGGTCAGGCAGTAGCAGCCGAGGATCTCGCCCCGGGCGAGCGGCGCCAGATACTTCTGCTTCTGCGCCTCGGTGCCGTAGGTCAGGATCGGGTAGCACACCAGGGAGTTGTTGACCGAGCAGATCACGCCGTGGGTCGCGCACACGCGCGACAGCTCCTCGACCGCGACGACATACGAGAGGTAGTCCATGCCCGCCCCGCCGTATTGCTCCGGCACGAACATCCCGAGCAGGCCGAGCTCCGCCATCTTGCGCGTGGTCTCGGCCGGAAATTCGTGCGACTCGTCGATCGCGAGCGCGATCGGGCGGATCTCGCTCTCCGCGAAATCGCGCACCATCTCGCGCACCGCCTGCTGGTCCTCGCTCAAGTCGAACGAAGCGCCCGACAACGCCGCCAGGGTCTCGGGGCTCATCGAATCGCGGGTCGAGAGTTTCGGAAGATGATCATGGAGGGGATCGGTCACACGGCGCCGGCGGGCGCCGCGAGAATCGTACCGACCGCTGCGAGCAACGCGTCGGCCTCGGGAGGCGGGCCGTCACCGTCGTAGACGTGATGTTCGGGAGTCCACTCGCACGGCACCGTGGGTCTCGAGACGCCGGTCGCGGCGGGGTCGGTCAGCATGGCGATGAAATTGACGGGATACTCCCTCGCGATGTCGCGCACCGCCTGGCGCGCGACGACGTAGTGATGACGCCGTGGCTCGGTCATCGCATCACTCCCTGCCGACGCGGCGGGCCCCGGCCCGCCCGGGGCGGAGCGAACTGCCTGCTTCCGGCGAGGACTACTTGATGACGTAGAAATGCTCTCCCTCGTCGCCCGGCACCCCATGCCAGGGAATCGTCCGCTCGGAGACCTTTTGGTTCTCCCACTGATCCATGACCTGGATTCCGTTCGCGTCCTGGGTGACGTAGATGGCGGAATGGTCACCGGCCGCGTGGTCCTGGTAGTACCCGTGGTCGAACGTCGCGATCGCCGTTCCGCGCGAGAGCCCGTGATGGTCGTGGACCTTTTCGCCCTTCTGCCACAGCGCCGAGGGCGGCGCGCCGCTCGCCCTGCGCACGAACGCCGAGCTCTCTCCCGAATCGACGCTCTTACCGATGAACAGCTCCGGTGACACCGCGATGTAGGCCATGGTCAGTGTCCTCTCCTGGGTGGATCAGTGGGTCTCGTACGCGTAGAATCCGCGACCGCTCTTGCGGCCGAGGTATCCCGCGCGCACCATCTTGCGGAGCAGCGGACAGGGCCGGTACTTGGAATCGCCGAGCCCCGAGTGAAGCACCTCCATGATGCTGAGACAGGTGTCGAGCCCGATCAAGTCGGCCAGCGCCAGCGGGCCCATCGGGTGGTTCATGCCGAGCTTCATCACGGTGTCGATCGCTTCCCTCGAGGCGACGCCTTCCATGAGCGCGTACACCGCCTCGTTGATCATGGGCATCAGGATGCGGTTCGAGACGAAGCCCGGGTAGTCGTTCACCTCGACCGGCGTCTTGCCGAGGCGCACCGCGAGGTCCGAGGTCAGGGCGTAGGTCGCGTCGCTGGTCGCGAGCCCACGGATGAGTTCGACCAGCGCCATGACCGGCACCGGGTTCATGAAGTGCATGCCGATCACGCGGTCCGCACGCCGCGTGGCCGCCGCGATCTCGGTGATCGAGATGCTGGAGGTGTTGGTGGCGAGCACGGTGCCCGCCGGCGCCAGCGCGTCGAGCCGCTCGAAGATCTGGCGCTTGAGCGTCCAGGTCTCGCTCACCGCCTCGACCGCGAGCTGGCAGTCGCGCGCCACCTCGAGCGCGACCCCGCCGCGAATGCTCGCGAGGATCGCGGGTGCCCTGCCCTCCGGCCACTCCTGCTTCTTCGCGACGCGATCCAGGTTCCTGCCGATGGTCGCGAGCGCGCGCGACACGAAGTCGGCGCTCACGTCCACCAGCTCCACGTCGAAGCCGGCACTCGCGAAGGTCTGGGCGATGCCGTTGCCCATGGTGCCGCCGCCCACCACCGCGACGCGGCGCACCGCGGCCGACGGCCCGCTCAAGACCGGCTCGGTGATCGCGCTCATGACACCCGCTCGACCGCGAGCGCCACCGCGTTTCCGCCGCCCAGGCAGAGCGTGGCGAGCCCGATTCGCTGGTTCCGCTGCTCGAGCGCGTGCAGCAGCGTGACCAGCACGCGGGCGCCGGAGGCGCCGATCGGGTGCCCGAGCGCCACCGCGCCGCCGTTCACGTTGACGCGGTCCCAGTCCCAGCCCAGCGCCTTGCCGTCGGCGACCGCCTGCGCGGCGAACGCCTCGTTGGCTTCGATCAGGTCGAAGTGGCCGATCGCGACGCCCATCTTCTTCATGAGCCGCTGCACCGCGTCGATCGGCGCGAAGAACAGCTCCTTCGGCTCGCCGCCGCCGGTCGCGTAGGCGATCACCCGCCCGACCGGCTTCGCTCCGCGCTCCTTCACGCGCTCGCCGCTCATGAGCACCAGCGCCGCGCCGCCGTCGTTGAGGCCGGGGGCGTTGCCGGCGGTGATCATCCCGCCGCGATCCCGGGTGACGGCCGGCAGCCTGGCGAGCCCCTCGGGGGTGGTGTCGGAACGGATCGACTCGTCCTTCGCGATCACGATCGGCTCGCCCTTGCGCTGCGGGATCGTGACCGGCGCGACTTCCTTCGAGAACCTGCACGACGCCCAGGCGGCGGCGGCCTTCTGGTGGCTCGCCGCCGAGAACGCGTCCAGCTCCTCGCGGGTGAGCTTCGCCTTCTCGGCCGTGTACTGCGCGAGCTCGATCATGTGGCAGTCGTTGAACGAGCACCACAGCCCGTCCATCACCGCGCCGTCCTTGAGCGTGGTGTCACCCAGCTTCTGTCCGGTGCGGCCGCTGAACAGATAGTGCGGCGCGGTGCTCATGCTCTCCTGCCCGCCGGCCACGATGCAGTGCGCGTCGCCC
Organism: Candidatus Eiseniibacteriota bacterium; assembly: GCA_041483195.1. GTDB lineage: Bacteria > Eisenbacteria > RBG-16-71-46 > RBG-16-71-46 > RBG-16-71-46 > WS-2. The sequence continues at coordinate 12,176 of JBGPFC010000054.1, read as the reverse complement.
GCCTTGATCGCCTGCGCGCCCAGCATCACGGCCTTGAGCCCGGAGCCGCACACCTTGTTGATGGTCACGGCGCCCGCGATCGGGTTGATGCCGGCCTTGATCTGCGCCTGCCGGGCCGGAGCCTGACCCTGCCCGCCCTGCACGACGTGGCCCATCAGCACCTCGTCGACGTCGTTGCCGGTGATGCCCGCGCGGATCATGGCCTCGCGGATCGCGATCGCGCCGAGGTCCGATGCCTTGAGACCACCGAGCCCGCCCAGAAACTTGCCAATCGGGGTGCGCGCGGCGCCCACGATGAAGACGTCAGGAATTGCGCTCATTGGAGTGCTCCCGCGATGAAGACGTTCGAACGACGGCGGGGGGTCGAAGCGCGTGGATACTACACGAAAGATAATCGCGCGCCACCCCCGCCCGCGGGCGGGCCACCCCGAGGCGGGAGCGGGCGGCCCGCCGCGCGATGGGCGGGGCGAGCGGCGCCCTCACCGCACGTTCACCTTCAGGTCCCGCACCACGTGGATGACCCCCCGGGCGTCGCGCGAGAAGGGTCGCGTGATCGCCGTCGCGTCGTCGGGCTCGCGCGCGAGCAGCCGTGGCCCCGCGTAACCCCGGGCCTCGGGTGGGAGCTCGCGGCCGAATTGCAGGATGAATTCCTGATGCTCGACTCGCGGGCCCCAGACTTCGATGTGGACATGCGGCGTTCCCTCCGCGTGTCCGGGCATGACGCTGCGGAATCGGTACTCCCCGCGCGCGTTGGTGAGCATCACGCCGCACAGGCGCGGGTCGAGGCGGCCCATGCGGTCCAGGCCGTATTGGCCACGCTGGTCCGAGTGATACACGTAGACCGTGAGGCCCGGCAGCGGCCGTGCGTTCGTCGCGGAGCGCACCGTTCCCATGACCTCGATCCGCGGGCCCGGCTCCCGCGAGTCCGCGATCTCGACGTCCCAGCTCTCGGGCTTCTGCTCGCGGCAGGGCACGGAGGCGGCATGGGGCGCGCGCGGCGCGGGCACGGCGGCCGCGAGCATCCATGCGAGCAACACGACGTCACGGAGCATCGGTTCACCTCACAGCGGCGGTCCGCCGCGCGCGAGAAACGCCTCGAGTCGCTCGCGCTCGCCGGGCAGCTCGTGGTGCTCGATGCGCGTCACCAGGCCGTCCGCGCCGAAGGTGACCCGCTGGTGACAGATGTGCACGTGGGTATGCCCGCGCAGCGTGAGGTGGTCGCGGAACAGCACCACAGCGGAGTGGTCGTCGGCCGCCACCAGCTCGCTGTCGAAGCGCAGCCTGTCGAACCGCCCGCGCGCCCGGGTGCTCGCGTCCCGATAGGACGCCAGCACCGCGGCGGGGCCCTCCAGCACCTCGCGGCCGGTATCGTACACGCAGCCGGCCGCCAGCATGGGCCCGAGCCGCTCGAGGTCGTCTGCATCGAGCAGCTGCGCGAAGCGGCGCGCGAGCGTTCGCGATTCGAAGGCGGTCATCGCGCCACGCCCTCGGGGCCGCGCGCACGCATGAGCGCGATGCTCGCGGTGTGGCCGTGCAGAAAGTTCCGATCGCCCACCGGGCCGATCTCGCCGGCGCAGAACATGCCGGCCGCGGTCAGCGCGCCGCCGAGCGAGTCGCGGAGGATCGCGAGGTCGCCGTCGGGACGGCCCCACAGCCCGGTGCCGCGCCCGTTGCACGCGAACACCAGCGTGCCGAGCGGCGGCGTGTCGAACGCCTGAGGCGAGAGCAGCAGCTCGAGATCTTCGAGCGCGGTGTCGGCGTCGCGCACGTGGAGCCTGAGCTTCTCGCCGGTGCTCACGCGATCGCCGATCGCGATCAGCCCCCGCTCGCGGTCCGCGCCCAGCAGGTTGCGGATGACGTAGTCGCCGCGCCCCTCCGCGCCGGGTCGCGCCGGACGCCCCACGTAGAGCCCGAAGCGCATCCGCTCGCGCTCGCGCTCGGGCAGCGCGTGCAGCACCTGCTCCACGCGCTCCAGCGCCGGCATGCCGTCGAGCTCGATCACCACGTTGGCGTCGGAGCGCGTGACCTCGAGCGCCGGTCCGATCGGCCGGCAGCCCTGCGACACGACGACGTCCACGCGGATCGCGCCGTGGAGCGCCACCGCCACGCCGCCCTCCTGCGAGACCCAGTCGTTCAGGAGCAGCGCGTTCGAATGCGGCCGCGCCCCCGCGCTCGCCATCCCGCCCACCACGCGCACCCCCCGGGCCTGGCGATTGAACGCCGCCAGCACGCGTTCGATGTCGAGCGAGAACGGGTCGCCCAGCACCAGCACCAGCTCCGCGCCCGGCGCCCGAGGCGCGGCGCGCGCGAAAGCGAGCGGATCGGACGCCGCCTCGGACCACGCTTCGTTCACCAGGATGAACGGGTGGAGCGTCACGCCGGGGAGCCGGGCCGCGATCACGATCAACGCGTCCCCCGACTCGAGCTCGTGATCGCTCGAGATCACCCCGTGCGCGCTCGCGCCCATCAGGCACCCGGGGGCGAGCCATTGCTTCAGCGCGGCGGAGATCGCGGGGGCGGCGTGCACGTGCGAGGCGCCGAGAAACGCGATCGCGAGATCCACGGGCCCCGCACCCAGCTCTGCGCGCAGCGCCTCCGCCACCTGGCGCGCGGCGAGGCCGGGGTCGGCCGCCGTCGAGCAGGCCGACGCCCATCGCATCGCGGAGGTGACGCCGGGCGGAGTGGTCATCGCCCTCTCAGACGCAGCGCAGGATCTCGCGCGCGATGACGAGCCGCTGGATCTCGCTCGTGCCCTCGCCGATCTCCATGAGCTTCGCGTCGCGGTGCATGCGCTCGACCGGGATGTCGCGGCAGTAACCGATCCCGCCGTGCACCTGGATGGCCTTGTCGGTCACCCAGTTCGCCGCCTCGCTCGCGAACAGCTTGGCCATCGAGGCCTCGCGCTCGAATTCGCGCCCCGCGTCTTTCAGCAGCGCGGCGTGGTACACGAGCAGGCGCGACGCCTCGATCTTCGTGGCCATGTCGGCCAGCATGAACTGGATCGCCTGGAATTCCGAGATGGTCTTGCCGAATTGCTTTCGCTGCTTCGAGTATCGGAGCGCGTGCTCGTATGCGCCCTGCGCGAGGCCCAGCGCGAGCGCGCCGATCGAGATGCGGCCGCCGGTGAGGGTGCGCATGAACGCCTTGAAGCCGCCGGCGGGGTCACCCAGCAGATTCGCCTCTGGCACGAAGCAGTCCTCGAACACCACCTCGACCGTGTCCGAGCCGCGCAGGCCCATCTTCTTCTCGCGCTTGCCCACGCGGAAGCCGGGGGTCGAGGTATCCATGATGAACGCCGAGATGCCCTTCGTGCCCTTGCTCGAATCGGTGCGCGCGGTGAACGTGATGAACTTCGCGACGCTGCCGTTCGTGATGTAGATCTTCGAGCCCGTCACGCGCCAGCCGCCGTCCACCCGTTCCGCCCGCGTCCTCGTCCCCGCGGAATCCGAGCCCGCCTCGGGCTCGGTGAGCCCGAACGCGCCGATCGCCTCGCCCCTCGCCATCGGGGTGAGGAACTTGCGCTTCTGCTCCTCGCTGCCGATCAGGTAGACCGGACCGCACGCCAGCGAGACGTGCGCGGCGAGCGTGATCGCGGTCGAGCCGCACGCGCGGGCGATTTCCTCAACCGCGATGATGTAAGCGAGCGTGTCGAGTCCCGCCCCGCCGTACTTCTCGGGAAACGGCAGGCCGAGGAATCCCAGCTCCCCCATCTGCTTCACGATGTCGTCCGGAAACGCCTCCTCCTCGTCGAGCGCGCGGGCGCGGGGCGCCACCACCTCGTCCGCGAACTTGCGCGCCGTCTCGCGCACCTGGAGGTGCTCTTCCTTCAGCAACAGATCGATCAAGCGAGGACTCCGTGTCGTTGAGGTCGCGCGTCCGGCGCCGGGCGGCGGGCGCGGATGGAACGGGACGCGGGTCACTCTAACCCAGCCGCGGGGCGCGGCGCGAGCGCTCGGGACCCGGTCAGCGTCGCGTCGCGCCGTCGATGCGCAGCCGCTCGTCGGAGGCGAGATCTTCGCTCTGGTGGTGGAGCACCTCGAGCGTGAGCAGCGCCACCGCGCGCCCCGCCGCTCGCGCGAATTCGGCGCGCGATCCGGGGGAACGGGGGAAGGCGAGCCGCACCCGTGAGGGCACGACCCGCGCCCCGGCCGCGACCGCCTCTGGCGAGCGTGCCTCGATCACGACGTCGAGCAGCGTGTCCCGCGCGGCGGACGGAGCGGCGTCCGAGGCGGACGCGGCTCGTGAGGCGGGGCGCGCCGCGGCCCGCGGACGCTTCGATCGTCCGCCCCGAGTGGAGTCGGCACCCACCCATCGGAGCGAGAGCTGCACCTGCCACGCGCCCGGGTTGTTCCCCCCGAGCAGGAGCCGGAACCGGTTCGAGATCGGCACGCTCGCCAGCAGCTCCCCGGGCCGCACGCTCGCGCGCTCGGTGCGAAAGCTGTTCTCGACGAACGCGCTGTTGAGGCCGATCATGAAATCGCGGCCGCCGAGCGAATCGGGCGCGAGCCCCTCGATCGCGGTGACGCACGCGAAGCGCGGAAAGCCGGGGGCCGCGGGGATGGAAGGCACCGGGTCGCGATCGGCCGCGAGCGCCCCGGTCGCGGCCGCCGCGAACGCGAGCGCGAGCACCGCCAGCGGCGGGAATCCGATGGGGGCTCGAGCGTTCAGCCTAGACGCCCTCGACCACGAGCATCCGGGTGCTCGCTGCGGCGTCCCGCAGCGCCCGGGCGGGGCGATATTCCTCGGAATTCCACCAGGCCTTCGCGCGCTCCACGGACGGAAATTCGAGCACCACCAGCCGCGCCGGCCGCCAGTCCCCCTCGAGCGATTCCACGCGCCCGCCGCGCACCGGGTACCGCCCTCCGTGGGCGGCGACGGTCGGGGCCGCGATCCGCCTGTACTCCTCGTATGCGACCGGATCCCTGATCACGATGTCCACGATCACCAGTGCCGACATCCGTCCTCCGATCCTTCGTCGAGTCACCGCCGTCCGCGCCGCGCCTCATCCCTCGAGCGGCGCGCTCTCGATCAGACGCCGCCCGAGCGCGCGCGCACGCTCCAGCAGCTCGGGCCGCGCCCTCACGCTGCCGAGGTCGTTGTCCTCGTGCGCCCAGGCAATGGTCTCCTCCCAGCGCGCGCCAATCCACTTGAGAAATCCGCGCACGCTGCGCTCGGCCATGTCCCAGCGCTGCCGCGGACCGCAGGCGGTGACGAACACGCCGCGTCGCGTACGCGACCAGAGCGGACGGAACGCGTAGCCGCCGCCTGCCACGCGCGTGAGCGGCGTGATGCAGTTGCAGCGATCCATCACCAGCTTGAGCTGCGCGCTCACGGCGTCGAAGTAGATCGGCGAGCCCACCGCCACCGCGTGCGCGTCACGCAGCGCCGAGTAGACCTCATCCATCCCGTCGTGAAAGATGCAGTAGCCGGTGGTGGGCTCCGGCCCGCACGCCTGGCAGGGCTTCACCACCAGCTCGTTGCAGCGCAGGTGGAGCGCCGCCCCGCCGGCCTCGGCGGCGCCCGCGCAGATCGCGTCGAGCAGCCGATCCACGCTGCTCCCGCGCAGCGGGCTGCCGTTCAGCGCGACCAGGGTTCGCGTCATGGTTCGGCTCCTCGTGCCCGCTATCGCCGCGTGGCCCACACCAGGGTGGTGGCCCCGGCGCGGTTCACGCCCGGCATGGCCTCCGCCATCGCCTCCGCCCCGCGCCCCATGGCGAGCATCGAGGCGGGCAGCGTCTTCGGCACCCAGAGAAAACGGCGCGACCCTTCGACGGCGAAGCCTGCGCCCGCGAGGCGCGCGGTCAGCTCGCCGAGCGGCAGCGGATGGTGATAACGGTACGGATGGTACGCCGCCGCTTCGTCCGCCGCCTCGGGGAAGCACGAAGCGGGCAGGCTGCGGCGCAGCGCCGGCCACCTCACCGCCGCGCGCTTGGCGGCTTCGATCGGCGAGGCGGGATTCGGCGTGGAGAGCGCGAACCTCGCGCCCGGCTTCAGCACCCGCGCGATCTCGGCCAGCACCGCGTCGCGGTCCGGGCGGAACACGTGCTCCATCATCTCCACCGAGAACGCGCGGTCGAAGCTGGCGTCACGAAACGGCAGCGCCTTCGCGTTGGCCTGCGCGAGGCCGAGCCCCTCGCCCTGATCGAGCGATGCGCGCGCCCAGCGCAATTGATCGAAGCCGAGATCGATGCCGGCCACCGAGCAGCCCAGCGAGCGCGCCCACAGCGTGCCGTACGCCCAGCCGCAGCCGAGGTCGAGCACGCGCTGGCCCGGCCTCAAGTCGGCGCGCGCGATGACCTCGCGGAAGCGGCGCACCATCATGTAGCGCCGGGTCGCAGATCCCAGATACCAGTGCTCGACCAGGAACGGCAGGCCCTCGCGCGCCGCGATGTGCAGCTCCGGCTCCGGGAGGCGCCGCGGCATGGATGCGCTCGCCGCGTGCTAGCGGCGCGCGCGCGACGAGCGTTTCGCCGTGCGCTTCGGCCGGGTCGAGCGCTGCGCCTTCCCCGCACGTTTCGCGGCCCTGCGCGCGACGCGCTTGGCGGTGGCGTGCCGGGTCTTCGCGCGGGCCGGCTTCGCGGGCGCGGCGGGCTTCGGCGCCACGATGCGAATCGCCTCGGCCGCCGGCGCGGGCTTCCGCGCCGCGACCCGCTTCGGCTTCGGGGCGGACTTCGCGTGCTGGGGCGAAGCGCCACGCGGCGCGGACGCGCGCACGCGCGGCGCGAGCGCGTCCGCGCCGTGGGTCGCGACGAACCAGCCGCGGATGTACTCCGCGATGTCCTGCGTCGAGGCTCCGGGGCCGAACAGGCGCCCCACCCCCTGTCGCGCGAGCGTCTCCATGTCCTCGGCGGGAATGATGCCGCCGCCGCTCAGCAGCTTGTCGCCGATGCCGCGCTCGCGCATCAGCTCCAGCACCTCGGGGAACAGGGTCATGTGGGCGCCCGAGAGGATCGAGAGCGCGACCACGTCCACGTCCTCCTGCACCGCGGCTTCCACCACCTGCTCCGGCGTCTGGTGCAGTCCGGTGTAGATCACTTCCATGCCGGCATCGCGCAGCGCCGCCGCCACGACCTTCGCGCCGCGATCGTGCCCATCGAGCCCCGGCTTCGCGACCAGCACCCGGATCTTGCGTTGCATGATTTCTCCCCTCCTCACCATGCCACACCCGACAACAGCTGCTTCGATCCATGCCCCGGCCGGGCGAGCGTACGGGCGCGACTCGAAGAGGGTCAAGGACACGGGCGGGCGGCGGCGGGCGGAGAGCGCGGTTTCGCAATCGTGCGTTGACCCGCATCCTGCATGGCGGCTAGCCTTGATGGGAGTCGTTCTCCCCCACGAGTCGCTCGCCCTCCATCCAGGGGAGTATGCCGTGCGCCTGAGCTTCCACAGCCGACCGTCTCTGCCTCCCGCGTCACGGATCGTCTTCGCATCGCTCCTGCTGTTCGCCACCCCCGCCGGCTCCGCCCCCGCGCCGAAGCCCTGGGCGCCGCCCCCGAACCGCCATGCGAAGCCGCTCGCCCGTCCCCGGCTCTCCGCGTGGCTCGAGCGCATGCGCGCCGCGGAATCCGATGAGATGCGCGATCGCAGGCACACGGGGGGCCGCGGCCGCGAGCCGCTCGAGAAGCGGGACGAGAGCGTGGCCCGCGCCCCGGCACCGATGCGGGCCGAGCCGGAAGGATCGATGACGCCGCTGGCCACCGCTTCCGCGCTTGCCACCGACGCTCGCGCGAACGATCGGATCCCGCTCACGTGCGCGGTCTGCCAGAACCAGCCGATCGCGCAGGACGAAGCCACGGTCGCGGTGGACGGCGTCAACATCCTGATCGGATGGAACGACATCGACAGCCGCTGCGGCCTGCGTTCCCGTCAGAACTACGGCTATTCGACCGACGGCGGGGTGACGTTCACAGACGGCGGCGGTTATCCCCCGACCGATGTCGGCGGGCAGATCACGGGCGACCCGAGTCACGCGGTCAACCACAAGACCGGTGCGTTTTACGTCGGGACGCTTCACGGCGGGGGCACCGGGGGTGGCGGCGGTGCGTTCACCGGCGTCGGAGCCGTCAAGGGACACTTCAGCGGGGGGAGCTTCGTCCTCGACAAGCTCACGCGCCCGGTGACCTCACCGGGGCTGGACTTCTTCGACAAGCCATGGATGACCGCGGATTCGCTGAGCGGAAGCACCTACTTCTCGTGGACGGATTTCAAGCAGGACGGGGGCAACTTCCTCGAGTTCCGGCGTTGCGACGCCGACCTGAATCCGCTCGGGCCGATCCAGACCATGAGCGACACCGCCGGCCGCTGCGGCGCGCAGTTCTCGCAGATGGCCGTCGGGCCTGACGGCGAGCTGTACGTGATCTGGCTGGACTACGACTGCGGGGTCGATCGCATCGACGCGCCGGTCTCGATCGCGATCCGCCGCTCGAACGACTTCGGAGCCACGTTCGGGCCGATCACCCTGATCGCCGAGCACCCGGTGTGCTTCTCCAACGGGGGACCCGGATTCCTGCGCTTCTTCGCGTCGCTCCAGCCGTCGATCGCGGTGGATTGCACGAACGGCCCGCATCGCGGGCGCGTGTACGTGTCGTGGGACGAGTCCGTCAATTACCTCGCGGCCCCGCTGCTCGAAACCACGACGAAGATCGAAGTCGAACCGAACAACACCACGGCGACCGCCACGGCGTTCGTCCCGGGCGGCAAGCTCCGCGGCATCAAGAACGGCGTGGACACCGACTGGTTCCGCATCGACATGCAGGCGGGGCAGACCTACCACCAGGCGGACGTCTTCAACCTGTCTGCGAGCTACGACTCGACGCGCGAGGACGTGTCGTGCCAGATGTACGCTGTCGGCACGGGGGGTACGCTGCGGCTGGTCGCGAACGGGGCCATCGACCTCATGTACAGCGCCCCGCGCACCGCGTCCTACTTCCTGAAGGTGTTCGGCTCCACCAGCAGCGTCATCAGCAAGTACGTGTTCTTCACGTCGCTCGTCAACGCCACGCCGGGCGAGCGCTCGCGCGACATCCGTGATCAGGTCGTCACGCACTCGGACGACGGCACGACCTGGAGCACGCCGCAGCGCGTGAACGACAGCGCTCCCGGATTCGACGGGCAGTACCCGTCGCTCGCTGTGGACGGGCGCGGTCGCGTGTACTGCGAGTGGCAGGATTTCCGCGAGGACACGCTCACCGGCGCCGCGTCCACCGAGTACCTGAGCGCCTCCGGGGACGGCGGCGTCACGTGGGGGGCGAACCACCGCGTGGGCGACGCCACGTCGTTCTGGTCCACCAACGTCTGCCAATCGAACGGCAACAACATGGGCGACTACCAGCATCTCGCGGCGGATCGCAATCGCGTGGTGCTCGCGTTCACCGATGCGCGGCTCGGGGACCCCGACATTTTTTCCGACGCCTCGGTCTTCGACGCTTCGGCCACCGCGCCCGCCGAGCTGTTCGTCGCGGTGGGCGATGACACGTCCTACCAGGTGCAGTTCGCGAACGGCGGCAACTTCTCGCGCGAGCTGACCTGGCGGCTCGAGGATTCGGCCGGCTGGCTGAGCGGCGGACCGCCCGCACTCTCGGGCACGCCAACGCTCGCGACCGGCGAGACCCTGCCGATCGCCGCGGTCCTGCATCGCACGAACCCTATGGGCAGCTCCACCACCGTGCGGTTCATCCATTCGGACGCGTTGATTCCGGGCTTCGCGGACACCACCACGACCCCGGTCCACTGGCTGAGCTCGCCCACCCCGGCGCTGGTTTCGCTGGCGCGGGCGGACGCACTCCCCGACCGGGTCTCGCTGGTGTGGTACCGCGCCCTCGCGGCAACCGGTGACGCCACGATCGAGCGACGGGGCGCGCGGGACGGCTGGGCGGCGATCGGCAGCGGCGCCTTCGACGGCGCGGGGCAGCTGCGATTCGTGGACCTGCGGGTCTCGCCGGGCGAGCGCTACGGCTATCGGCTCAGCTGGATCGAGTCGGGGACCGAAGCGCAAAGCACGGAGACCTGGGTCGATGTTCCGGCGACGCTGCGTTTCGCGCTGGAGGGTTCACGCCCGAATCCCGCGGTGAGCGAGCTTCAAGTCGGATTCACGCTCGCGAGCGATGAGCCCGCCACGCTCGAGCTGGTGGACGTGAGCGGCCGCCGGCTCGACGCGCGTGAGGTCTCGGGACTCGGCGCCGGCCGCCATCTGATCCGGCTCGATGGATCATCCCGCATGCCGCCGGGCGTTTACTGGCTGCGTCTCACGCAGTCGGGACGAACGCTGGCGCGCAGGACGGTGTTCGTGAGATAGCGCTCACGCTCGTCCGGCGGCCGCTCCACCGGATCCGCGATCCGCCGCCCGAAAGTAAACCGAGGGTGCGAGGAAGCGCAGCAGGCCGAGACGCGCCGCCGCTCGCCACGCCCGCGCGAGTCCCGGGTACTTCTCGACGTAGTAGGCCAGGCTCACGCTCTCGACGCGCGAGAAGGACGCCGAGAGCAGCCCCGCCAGCTCCCGCTCGCTGAATCCGGCGTGCGAGCCCTGCTCGTTCGACCAGCGCCCGGTCATGCGCCGCCAGTAGTCCACCGCGTTCCACTTCAGCTTTTCCCAGGTCGTCGCGCGGCCGCCGATGTAGCCAGCGATCCGCGTGCGGTTCGGCGTTCCGAACAGCGCGATCCCCTCCCGCACCAGCACGCGCCGCGTCTCGGCCACGGCCCCCGCGGGTCCCGGAACGTGCTCGAGCACGTGGTAACAGTAGAGCGCGTCGAACGCGCCATCGCGAAACGGCAGGCGCCGCGCGTCGGCGCGCAGCAGGTGGACGCCGGGCCGTTTCCAGCGGGGATTCACGGCGAGGTCGATGCCCACCACCGTGGCGCCGGACTCCCCCGCCACCGCGACCGCCTCGAGGCCATCGCCGGCGCCCACCACCAGCACGTTGCGGGGCCGGGCACGCGCGCCGCGCAGCAGGCCGCTGAAGAAGCGAGCCTCGAACTCGAAGCTCACGCGCCCCGCTCCGCCGTCTCGACCGCTTCGGTGAAGAGGATGCGATCCACGGCGCCGATCAGAACTCGGCGCTCTCGACGTGGTCGCCGTAGACCTCGCGCATGGCGTTGCGGATCTCGCCCTCGGTGGCGTAGGTGCGCGCGGCGCCGAGGATGTGCTCCATCACGTTCTTCTCGCCCGGCGCGCTCGCGGCGGCCGCGGTCAGCGCCTTGAGCGCGGCGCCCGTCGCCTTGCCGTCGCGGGTGCGCTTGAGGTCGGCGATCGCCCGCTTCTGCTCGGCCTCGACTTCCTCGCCGATCAGGAGGATGGGGATCTCGAGCTTCTCGTCGGCCTCGACGTACTCGTTCACGCCGACGATGACGCGCTGCTTCTTCTCCATCTCGCGCTGGTACTGGTAGGCGGCGCGCGCGATCTCCCGCTGGAAGAACCCCTGTTCGATCCCGGCGACCACGCCGCCCATCGCCTCGATCTGGCGGAAGTAGTGCTCAGCCTGCCCCTCGATGTCGCGGGTCAGCGACTCCAGGTAGTAGGAACCGGCGAGCGGATCGATGGTCTCGGTGACGCCGATCTCGTGAGCGATGATCTGCTGCGTGCGCAGCGCGATCTTGACCGCCTTGTCGCTCGGCAGCGCGATGGTCTCGTCCATCGAATTGGTGTGGAGCGACTGCGTCCCGCCCAGCACCGCCGCGAGCGCCTCGAACGCGGTGCGCACGATGTTGTTCTCGGGCTGCTTGTCCCACAACGAGCAGCCGGCGGTCTGGGTGTGGAACCGCATCAGCCACGACTCCTTCCGCTTCGCATGGAAGCGCTCGCGCATATGGCGCGCCCAGATGCGGCGCGCGGCGCGCAGCTTCGCGATCTCCTCGAAGAAGTCGAGATGGCTGTTCCAGAAGAACGAGAGCCGGGGGGCGAAGTCGTCGACGTCCAGACCCCGCTTCACGCACTCCTCGACGTAGGTGAAGCCGTCGGCGAGCGTGAAGGCCAGCTCCTGGGCCGCGGTCGAGCCCGCCTCGCGGATGTGGTAGCCCGAGATCGAGATCGTGTTCCACTGCGGCACCCGCCGGGTCGCGAACTCGATCAGGTCGACGATGATGCGCAGGGAAGGCCGCGGCGGGAAGCACCAGCACTTCTGCGCGATGGACTCCTTGAGAATGTCGTTCTGGAGCGTTCCGCGCAGCCTCGAGAACGGCAC
>JBGPFC010000053.1:0-20197 GCA_041483195.1 Candidatus Eiseniibacteriota bacterium | reverse complement strand
CACGTGGATCGCGGCGATCGCGCGCGGATGCGCGAGCATCAGCGGGCCGAACAGGAGGTAGTAGACCTGGTGCGAGAGCGGGCGCCAGAACGCGAGCGATCCGCCGCCATCGAGCAGCGTGTGCCGGTGCTCGAGCAGCGCGCGATGGAGGAAGTCGAAGTCCTCCGCCGCCGGCTCGCCGAGCGGCGCGCCCAGCGCGTGCAGGACCACGGGAATCACGGCGAGGACGCTCGCCCACGCCCACGGATCGCGCCAGAGCGGGGGCGCGGGTGCGAGGGGATGGCGCACGGCGGGCGGGGGCCGGTTCCCGGGCGCGGAGCGCGTCCCGCCTCGGTGGCCCGCCTTCTCGCGCTCGTTGCGTGATGAACCGCGCTCGCGCTTCACAGCATGGCATTCTCCCACGGGCGGATGCCGAAAGTCATGCGTGCCTCGAGCGATGGCGCGGAGCCCCCCCTTGAGCGGTGGCCGCGAAGCGGGCTAAGCTCGCGGGACTCTCAGGAAATTGTCGATCTTCCGGTTCGCGTGCCCGCCCGAGGAGGCCCGTCTTCCGCATGAGCCGCCAGACCGCGGACCGCGCACGCACGCGAGACCGAAAGGCGCTGCAGGATCGGGCGCGCGCCCGCCCCCGGGTTGCGCCCGGACGTCCGGTCGCGGCCGCGTGGTGGCAGCTGCCGGTTCTCACGCTCTATCTCTGGACCATCGTTTCCGTCTCCGCGCACCACGAGATGTGGCGGGACGAGGTGCGCGCGTTTTCGCTCGCGCTCGATGGCCCGAACCTGTTCGCGATGCTTCCGGGACTCCGTGGCGAGGGGCATCCGTTTCTCTGGTACGTCCTGCTCCGGCTCGTGCACATGGCGGTCCGTTCGCCGCTGGCGCTTCCCATCAGCAGCATCGCGGTGGCGGCGGCGGCGGCCCTGGTGTTCGTGCGCCGCGCGCCCTTCCCGCCTCTGCATCGCGCGTTGTTCCTCTTCGGCGTGCTGCCCGCGTTCGAGTACAGCGTCATGTGCCGAAACTACGGGCTCGGCATGCTCATGGTGTTCGTGGTCTGCATGACGTACGAGCGCCGGTTCCAGCGCCCGGTGCTGCACGGTGCGCTGCTCTTCGCGCTCGCCAGCACTAGCGCTCATGCAGCGATCCTGGCCGGCGCCTTCGCCGCGGTGTGGGCCTTCGAGGGATGGGTGATCCGTCCCTCGCCGTGCCCGCCGGAACGGCGCGCGGGTCACGCACTGGGAATCGGCCTCGCGCTGTTGGGCCTCGCGCTGTGTGCCGTGCTCGCGTTCCCGGCCCCGGGGTCGTCCGTGACCGGCATGCGCCACGCTGGGCCCGGAGCGCTCGCGAGCGCGGCGCTCTCGACGCTCTTCCGGCCGGGCGAGCGCCTGCAGGAAATCGTCACCGGTGGTCTGCCGCTGGTGCTGGTCGGACTCGAGAGCCCGGGCGGACACGTGGGCATCGAGGTGGCCGCCACGTTGCTCCTCGTGCTGGCCGGGATCCGGCTGCGCCGGCATCTCGACCTGCTCGCGGCGCTCATCCTGTCCGTGCTCGTGTTCGGCTGCTTCTTCCGCGTCGTCTACGCCGGCTACCTGCGGCACGTCGGGCTGTTGTTCGTCATGATCCTCGGCCTCGAGTGGATCGCCCGCCGGCGCGAGGACGCTGCGGCCGCCCGCGGGTGGGAGCGCGCCGCGCTGGGCGCGGCGCTGCTCGCGGTGATGGCGATTCACGCGTGGCAGGGCTTTCGCTCGCTTCGGCGGGACGAGACGCACGCGTTGTCGTCGAGCAAGGCGTTCGCCGAGTTCGTCCATGCGAATCCTGACTACCACGATGCGATCGTGGTCGTGGAGCCCGACTTCCTGCTGGAATCATTCCCCTATTACATGAACAACCGGCTCTACTCCGTCGAGGAAGGCGGCTTCCGGCGCTGGACCCACTTCTCGAGGAGCCTGCACGACACGCTCTCGCTCGGCCGGCTCATGGACACCGCAGAGTCCGTGGGCCGACACGAGCGCGCGACCGTGCTGCTCGCGCTCGGCCATCGCGAACTGCTCTCCGACAGCGCCGGCAGCCTCGCCTATCGCTACACTTCGCGTTTCACCTGGACGCCCGAGGAGCGGCAGCGCCTGATTACCGAGGCGACCCCGGTCGGCGCCTTCATGCACTCCGACGGAATCGAAAATTACTTCGTATTCCAGCTCCGGCCGCCCGGCGCGCCGGCGCCCGCACCGGCCCGGTAGGCCGCGGCCCCACCCCGAGCGGCGGGGCTCCCGGGAATTCCCGGGAGCCGGTCCGATTGACGATCGCGGGCGGCCGCGGCTATTGTGGTCGGCGCGATTCGCCTGTGGATGTATCGGGGCGTAGCGCAGCCTGGTAGCGCACCTGCTTTGGGAGCAGGGTGTCGGAGGTTCAAATCCTCTCGCCCCGACTTTCTCGTCGGCTGCGGTCTCCGGATCGCGGTCGGATGTGACGTAAACCCCGCGCCTGTAGCTCAGAAGGATAGAGCAACGGATTTCTAATCCGTCGGTCGGGGGTTCGATTCCCTCCAGGCGCGCCATCGTGCGGCCCATGCCGCGCTCCAAGAGGACCCGCGGAATCGGAGGTCGGACCCGCGGCATTCCGTCCCGCCGCGATCGGTGTGGTGGTGGATGTAGCTCAGCTGGTAGAGCACTGGACTGTGGCTCCAGTGGTCGCGGGTTCGAACCCCGTCATCCACCCCATTACTTCCTCGCTGCTTCCGCAGCGCGCCCGCCACTCCCATCACAGAGGCCGCCCATCATGACCCGCGAGACCCGATGAACCGACGCGCGCGCATCGTGTGCACGCTCGGCCCCGCGACGCGATCGCCCGAGGCGATCCGCGCGCTGGTCGATGCCGGCATGGACGTGGCGCGGCTCAACGCGTCCCATGGCAGCCACGCGCAGCACGCCGCGGCCTGCGCGGCCGTGCGCGCCGCCTCCGACGCGGCGGGGCGCGCGGTGGGCGTGCTCGTCGATCTCCAGGGTCCGCGCATCCGCCTGGGGACGATGGCCGGCGGCTCGGCCACGCTCGAGGCCGGAGCCGAGCTGACCCTCACGACCGACCCCGCGGAGGGTACGGCGACTCGCCTGCCGACCACCTACGGCGCGCTCGCGCGGGACGTCGTGCCGGGCGACACCGTGCTGATCGACGACGGGCTGGTGCGCCTTCAGGTGCTGGCCACGGACGGCCGCGACGTGCGCTGCCGCGTGATCGAGGGGGGCGTGGTCTCCGATCACAAGGGCATCAACCTGCCCGGCGTCCGCGTGAGCGCCCCCACGCTCACCGCGAAGGATCTCGAAGACCTGCACTTCGCGCTGGGCCTGCGCGCCGACCTGGTCGCGCTCTCCTTCGTGCGCGATCCGTCCGACGCGGACGTGGTGCGGCGCGCGATGGATGCCGCCGGCGCCCGCCTGCCGCTGATCGCGAAGCTCGAGAAGCCGGAGGCGGTGGAACGCCTCGAGGCGATCGTTGACGCGTTCGACGGACTGATGGTGGCGCGCGGCGATCTCGGCGTCGAGATGCCGCTCGAGGACGTGCCGCTCACGCAGAAGCGCGCGATCCGGCTCGCGCGGGAGCGCGCGAAGCCCGTGATCGTGGCGACCCAGATGCTGGAGTCCATGATCCAGCATTCACGTCCGACGCGGGCCGAGACCTCCGACGTCGCGAATGCCGTGTTCGACGGAGCGGACGCGCTGATGCTCTCGGGCGAGACCGCGGTGGGCGCGCACGCGATCGAGGCGGTGCGAACCATGAGCCGCATCATCGCGGCCTCCGAGGCGCAGCGGCCGGATGCGCTCCCGCCGATCGAGGCCACGGAACACGGCCAGCCGGACGCGATCGCGCTCGCCGCCGCGCGGGTCGCGCACGACCTGGGCGCCCGTGCGCTGGTGGCGTTCACCGAATCGGGCGCGAGCGCGCGACGCCTGGCGCGCCACCGCGAGGCGATCCCGCTGCTGGCGTTCACGCCGGAGCCCGCGGTACGCAGCCAGCTCGCGCTCACCTGGGGCGTCGAGACCTTCATCGTGCCGCGCGTTTCGCACACCGACGGGATGGTGGCCCAGGTGGAGCGCGCGATGCTCGAGCTGGGTCGCGGCGTGCCGGGCGACCGCGTCGTGATCGTCGCGGGTTCGCCGCCGGGCACGATCGGGACCACCAACCTGATCCGCGTGCTCACGCTCGGCGCGGCGTAGCGCTTCGCGCGACGCTGCACGCGGGACTTCAGAGCCCCGCGAGCTGGAGCACCAGCGCCTGCGCCGCCTTCGCGCGGTGCGAGAGCGCGTTCTTCTCGGGCGCGGCCAGCTCGGCGAGGGTCTTGCCCAGCCCCGCGACCTCGAACACCGGATCGTAGCCGAAGCCGTTCGCGCCGCGCGGATGCTCCGTGATGCGGCCCTCGAGCACCCCCTCGGCGACGCACTCCCGCAAGCCGGGAAAGCACGCCACGCACACCGTGCGAAATCGAGCGGTGCGCCGCGCGGGGTCGATTCCGGTCATCACCTCGAGCAGGCGGTGGACGTTCTGCGCGTAGGTCGCGCCGGGGCCCGCAAAGCGCGCGGTGTACACGCCGGGCTTCCCGCCGAGCGCGTCCACTTCGAGTCCGGTGTCGTCGGCGATCGAGGGCATGCCGGTCATACGCAGCGCCGCGCGCGCCTTCGCGAGCGCGTTCTCCTCGAGCGTCTTCCCCACCTCCGGGGCCGCTGAGGTGCCGGGAACGTCGCCCAGGCCCACCAGCTCCGCCCATTCGAGCCGGAGCAGGTCACGCATCTCGCGCAGCTTGTCGGTGTTGAACGTGGCCAGCACGATCTTCAACGCGCGTTCCCTCGCTCGTATCCGCGCGGGCCTATGCCGCGGGGATCAGGCCGGAGCTTCCGAGCAGCCTGCGCTGCGCGGCGACGATGCGGCGGATGCCGGTGCGCGCGAGGCCGAGCAGCGCGCGCAGCTCGGCCTCGCTGAACGAAACGCTCTCCCCGGTGCCCTGCAGCTCGACGTATCGCCCCGCGCCCGTCATCACCACGTTCATGTCCACCTGCGCCCGCGAATCCTCGAGGTAGGCGAGATCGAGGCATGGCACGCCATCGAAGATCCCGACCGAGATGGCGGCCACCGTGTCGCGGAACGGCGCGCGCGTGAGGTGTCCGCGGTTGGAGAGCGTGATGAACGCGTCGTGAAGCGCCACCAGCGCGCCGTTGATCGCGGCGGTGCGGGTGCCGCCGTCGGCCTCGAGCACGTCGCAGTCGAGCACGATGGTGCGCTCCCCGAACGCGGTGAGATCGGTGACCGCGCGCAGGCTGCGGCCGATCAGGCGCTGGATCTCCTGCGCCCGTCCTCCGGTCTGCGAGGAACGCGGCGTGCGCTCTCCGGTGGCGCGCGGCAGCATGCCGTACTCCGCGGTGACCCAGCCGCGTCCCTGCCCGCGCAGCCAGTTCGACACCCGGTCCTCGACCGTGGCGGTGCACAGCACGCGCGTGCGCCCGACCGCGATCAGCGCCGAGCCCTCCGCGTGCGGAATGACACCGCGCTCGATCTTGAGCGGCCGCGCCTGGCGCGGAGTGCGGCCATCGGGGCGCGCGAATGCCGGCGCCGGCTCGCCCTGATCCGCGCGAGCGCGGATCGCCCGCGGCGGGCGCGTCACGGCGCGAGTTCCGATTCGTGGCGCGGCGGCGTGCGCTCGAACCAGGGCAGGTCGGTCTGGTCCACGACGGTGGTGGTGGGCAATTCGCGCCCGAGAAACGACTGCGCGATGCGCGCGAAGCTGCGGCGGCGCGGCTCGTCGCTGATGTAGAAGTGGTGCTCCGGGCCGCCCGCCGCGAGCTGGCCGCGCTCGCGCAGCAGCACCGCAACGGCGCGTGCGGCTTCGGCTCCGGAATCGATCAGCTTCACGCCGGGGCCCATGAGACTCGCGATCAGCGGCGCGATCAGCGGGTAGTGCGTGCACCCCAGGATCAGACTCTCGAGATCGCCGGAACGCAATTCCGCCAGATATTCCTCCGCCACCAGCCGCGTCACCGGATGATCGGTCCAGCCCTCCTCGACCAGCGGCACGAACAGCGGGCACGCGCGCTGGATGACGCTGGCTCCGGGCGCGAGGTGTTCGATGGCGTGCGCGTACGCGCCGCTCCCGACCGTCGCCAGCGTGCCGATCACGCCGATGCGCCCGTGCAGGCTGACCTGCATCGCCGCGCGAGCCGCCGGCTCGATCACGCCCACCACCGGGAGCGCGAGCCGCTGCTGAAGCGTCTCGAGCGCGTAGGAGCTCGCGGTGTTGCACGCCACCAGCAGGCACTTGATGTTCTGGCGCACCAGGAACGATGCGATCTCGAGGCTGAACCGTGTCACGGTCTCGCGCGACTTGCTGCCGTAGGGGAGCCGGGCGGTGTCTCCGAAATACACCACCGACTCCGCGGGCAGCGTGCGAAACAGCTCGCGTACCGAGGTCAGGCCGCCGAGGCCGGAGTCGAAGACGCCGATCGGACGCGCATCGTGTGTGGCGGGCATCGGTCTCCTCTATGGCCAGTTCGAAACGTCGAGCGGACGATCGAGCGGCACGTGTCCGCCGAGCGTCGTGAGCGGCTCGCCACCGCACACCAGGAGCACCCGCTTCACCTCGGGCAGGTTCGCCGAAAGCGTGCGCACCAGCGACGCGACCGCCAGGTACTCCGCGCTGCTCCCGCCGCGGAATCCCTGCACGAACGAGCGCGAGAGGTCGAGCGTGAGCAGGCCGCTGTCGTCGAGGTAGGCGAAGCGCGCCGAAGTGCCCGGCGGCAGCGGCGCGACTCCGCCGTTCCGCGGCCCGCGGTCCAGCTCACCCACCAGTGACGCGACGCGCTCGTGCAAGGTCGTGCGTTCCGAGAGGTCGCGCGTCTCGATCACCAGGCTGTCGCCATCGGGCGACGCGAAATAGAGCCGCACCGCCTTCATTCCCGCGTTCGCGGAGTCCACGGCGGCCACCGGACGCGCGATCGGCGCGCGCGCGCGCGCGGTCCAGCGCCACGCGAGCCACGCTAGCACAGCGAGAATCAGCGTCACAAGCAGCGCGCGTCGCATCGCCATCACTCGTTCCGCTGCCACGTCACGACGCCGTCCGCGATGCTGGCGGCGAGCAGCGGAATTCCGTCGGGCGCCGTGACGCGCGCCCGGTCGGCGGGCGCGCTGAGCGTCGCGCACTCGAGCACGATTCCGGGCGCATTCACGCCGAGCAGGCTGCACGGGAGCAGCTCCCGCAACCGGGTAGGCCCCTGGTCGCGCAGCGCGAGCGCGCCCAGCACCGCTTCCGCGAGCGCGCGCGATTCGACGGCGTGCCGGGTCGCGACGTCGCGCCATGGCAGCACCGCGACCGGAGCGAGGCCGCCCGCGCCCGGGCTCCCTCCGCTCGCGCCGAAGGTGGCGGGCGGGCAGTAGGCGGTGGCGCCCGAGGCGCGCGGGCTTCCGAACCCGTCGAAGTGAAGCGAGAGCACGAGGTCGGCGTGGGCGCGGTTCGCGATCACCGCGCGCTGATCGAAGCTGACCGCGACGTCGCTCTCGCGCGTGAGCACCACACGGGTCCGCAGGCGGCGCTCGAGCTCGGCCCTCAGCACGCGGGCGAGCGCGAGCGTGAGATCCTTCTCGGCCGCGCCCTCCACCGTCACGCCCGGGTCGCCGCCGCCGTGGCCCGGATCGAGCACCACGACCCGCAGCTCGCGGGGCCCGGCCGCGCCTTCTGGCGCGAAAACCCCGACCCCCGGACCGGCGCGGCGCGCGAACTCGATGGCGATCCGCGACGGGCCCTCGCGCACCACGCGGAAGCCCGCGGCGTCGCGCGACACGTCGAACTCGAAAGCACAGCCGGTGGCCGAAGCGATCGGGCGGATCGAGCGCACCAGCCCCGCGGGCGGCAGCGAGTCGGGAAGCAGGCCCGCGAAGAATCCGCCGAGCCTGACGCGGAAGTGCGCGCGCGCCCGGCCCAGCACGATCACGTCTTCGGGCCGCTCCGCGGGAAACGTGAGCCGCGTCGCGGCCTCGGAGATCGAGACGCGCGGGGAGCCCACCAGGCCCCCCGGCGGCACCACGACGACGTCGTTGCCGCGCGGGTCGTAGATCAGGCGTGCGAGCGCGGAGTCGCGCGGCAGAGAATCGAGGAGCGCGACCGGCACCTGGAGCTCGCCACGCAGCGAGCGCACCGGAGAATTCAGCCTCAGCGTGCGATCGTCCACCAGCACGAACGGATCGTCGACGGTCAGCACGATGCGGTGCGTCCCGCTGCGGAGCACGAGCTTCCGCACGTCAGCGCGCCAGAATTTCGCGGCGTCCAGCAGGCGCGCGAGGTCGTTGGCTCCGAGGTGAGGCTGTCCGTGAAGCGACGTGACCGGCACGGTCTCGGGACCCACGGGAAACGCGGGGAGATCCGCCGCGCGCGGCGCGCCGAACGACGTGATCGCGACGATCGCGCCCGCCAGGGCGATCGCGCGTAGCGTGCGGATCAACGTCCCCACCCCGCACCGCGCCCCGCCCGGATCACCGTCCGCGCTCCGCTCCACGCCGTGCGCGATCGATCTCGCGCTTCGCGTCGCGCTCGGCGATCGCGTGGCGCTTGTCGTGAGTCTGCTTGCCGCGCGCCACCCCGAGCAGCAGCTTCGCGTAGCCGCGCGCGAAGTAGAGCTTGAGCGGCACGATGGTCTGGCCCTTCTTCGCGACCGCGTCCTTCAGCTTCTCGATCTCGTCGCGATGCAGCAGCAGGCGGCGCGGCCGCACCGGGTCGGGGTTGGCGCGGTTCCCCTGCTCGTAGGGCGGGATGTGCAGCTGGCGGATGATCGCGGTGTTGCCTTCGACCGTCGCGTAGGACTCGGCGAGGCTCGCCTTGCCCGCCCGCAGGCTCTTGACCTCGGTGCCGGTCAGCACCAGCCCCGCCTCGACCGTCTCGAGGATGAGGTAGTCGTGTCGCGCGCGGCGGTTCTGCGCGACGAGCCGCTCGGAGTCATCTTCACGAACCATGAGCCTCGGTGCCCCCCGGACGGAACGCGCTGGGCGGGGCGGGACCGGATCCCGTGCCCCTCAAGGACGGGGCAAGCGTGAATGGTGGTGCGGAAGGGGGGATTTGAACCCCCACACCCTTTCGGGCGCTAGAACCTGAATCTAGTGCGTCTGCCAGTTCCGCCACTTCCGCACGCGAAGCCGGGCGGCGAATATACGGCCCGCTCCGGACCGGGTCAATCGAGCCCCCGACGGTGCGAGATTCTCGCGCGCCTGATGATGGGGGAATTCAGGTTCCATCGTCGGATCGCGCGCGACTATGATCAAGGCTCATCGGCCGCCGGTCGGAGACCCGAATCGCGGGAGAACATCCATGTGCCGCATCCCCGGTATTGCCTCGCTCGCCCTGCTCGTCGTTGCCGCAAGCGCCCGGGCGACTCCGACGTTTCGATACACGTGGGGGCCGGCCACCCTGAGTCAGCCCAATCAGGACTGGATGGGACCCGGCGCCTATGACCAGACGCTCTCGGTGACCGGAGTATCCGGGACCCTCAGCTCGATCCGAGTCGTGATCGCGGACGGTCCGGCGAACCTCGGGGCCTGGAAGCAGCTCTTCCCCGGCAGCCCCCCGGTCGCGCCGCCGCGTCCCGATTGCAATGGCGGCATCGGGTTCGATGTCTCGCAGGCCGTGACCGGCGCCACGGCGATCCCCGGTGCGACGCTCGACGTGAGGGTCGGGTCCGACTACCTCTCCATCACGGACCGTCGGGTGCGTGGAACGATTTCGGTGAACCTCACCGTCAGCCCTCCGCTCGCCCTCGACGGGACGACCCGCTACGCCATCGGGACGCTCGTCCACAATCTCGCGAACGCGGTGCCGGGATTTGTCTCTCCCACATGCTTCGGGGCCGACGAACCGTTCTGCTTCG
The DNA here is from genome assembly GCA_041483195.1 of Candidatus Eiseniibacteriota bacterium. Taxonomy (GTDB): domain Bacteria; phylum Eisenbacteria; class RBG-16-71-46; order RBG-16-71-46; family RBG-16-71-46; genus WS-2. The sequence goes on along the minus strand of JBGPFC010000053.1, from coordinate 10,316 downwards.
TCTGTCTGGGCGCGGCGGCTGTCATCGACGGGATCAGCACCGAGATGCTGCAGGAAAGCCCGGTGGTTTCTTGGCAGATCGGCGCGAACTCGCCGAACTGCTTCGCCCTCGCGACGGCCGCCCGCGCCTCGAGCTGGGGATCGCTCAAGATGCGCTACCGGTAGCATCGGGCGCCGCCGGCGACCGCCGGTCGGTGTGTACCGCGGGCTCCGCGCGCGTCAGATGCTCTCCTCGCACAGCCACAGCGCGTCCCGTCCGTCCGGGCCGCGGATCACGTGCACCGGCTTCTCGAGGCCCAGCTCCCCCGGCCGCACGATGAAGAGCGCTCGCTCCGGACGCCCGTCGTTCGCGAGCCGCTCGTAGTCCGGCACCCACAGCCGCTCGTGCATGAAGCGCATCTTGCCGTAGCGCAGGGTGACGTCCCAGTCGCCAACGACGCGCGTGTCGCGCGGCTCCGCGAACCAGCGTCGCGGGTCCCAGCTGAGGCCCACCAGCGTCACCGCGAACGGCTCATTCATCCCGATCGCGGTGCAGAAGACGGCGTCGTACGCGCCGAGCCGCGGACCGAGCCAGCGCGTCGCATCGATCAGGTCCGCGTGATAGCCGTGGTAGATCTCGGGGCGCGCGTTGTACTCGCCGAAGTAGCGCACCAGAAACCTTCCGTCGAGCGCGGCGATCGCGACCCCGAACGCGATCGCGGCCGCGACCGCGATCGGGCGCCGCCGCGCCCACAACCACGCGCCGGCCGCCGCCGCGCCGAACGCCGCGAGCAGGACCAGCGCCGGGATGCCGGGCGCGCTCCGCATCGCGTGCACGCTCGGGTAACGGCTGATCACGTCGCCGGCGGGATAGGCGATCACGGTGGCGAGCAGCACGCGCGCCGCGCGCGAGCGGCGTGCCCGCGCGAACGCGAACGCGAGCCCCGCGATCATCACGGGCAGCATGTACCACGAGAATTCCCCCTGCCCGATCGGCGAGACCAGCTCGTAGCGATCGCCGCGCACGAAGAGAAAATCGGGGCCGAAGTGCGCGAAGTAACGCCCCGCGACGCGTCGCGCGATCTCGGCCAGCGGGGTTCCGGGATCCCAGAGCCGCGTCATCGCGGCGCGGCGCCCGATCGCGGGATCGACGAGATGCTTCCACGCGAGCGGACCGAGCGTGACGCAGAGCCCGCTCGCGAACGCGGCCAGCGCCGCGAGGCCGCGTCCCCGCGCGAGCCGCGCCCATCCGGCGCGCCCGATCGCGAGCGCGAGCAGCGCGAGCAGCGCCGGCACGTAGAGCCGCATGCACCAGTAGCCGTAGCACGCCAGCCCCGCGAACAGGCCGGCGAGCGCGGCGAGCGCGACGCGCGGGGCGCGCGGGATTTCGTCGAACGGCAGGCCGGCCGCGAGCAGCAGCGCCAGCGTGCCGAGCGCCAGCAGCGGGCAGAGCCCGCCCTCGATCCCCCAGCGGCTCATGAACAGCGCCCACGGATCGAGCGCGAGCAACAGCGCCGCGATCAACCCGGTGCCGCGCCCGAACAGGCGCGCGCCCACCCCGTAGAGGAGCGGGACGCACGCGATGCCGGCCACGGCGTTCGGCAGGCGCGTGGTCCACACCCCGAGACCGCCGATCGCCTGGAACGGCAGCAGGGCATAGGAGTAAAGCGTGGTGCGATTGTCGCCGATCGCGTGCGAGTAGAACACGGGCCACGAGGCGCCGGTCATGTCGTGCCCGGTCTTGAGCAGGCACCACGCGTTCCACGCGTTGACCGCCTCGTCCTGATTGAGCCCGGGCGGCGACTGGCCGAAGTGATACAGCCGGAGGAACGCGGCGCAGGCGGTGATCGCGACCAGGATGAGCCTCGCCCGCGGGGTGGAGATGAATTCGCCGTCCCGCGTGCCGGGCGAGACGCCGCTCCGGCGCGGGCTCGCCGGGGCGGTGGATGGTGGTCGAGAGGCTGAGCGGCGCACCGCGCTCGCCCCGAGGCTAGGCGCGCTTGCGCTTCAGCACGCGCTCCGCGGCCTCGACGATGTCCTTCGCGCGCAGCCCGAACGCGTCCATCAGCTCGGCGGGCTTCCCCGACTGGCCGAAGCGGTCGTGGACCGCCACCAGCTCCATCGGCACCGGGCACGACTGCACAACGGCCTCCGACACCGCGCCGCCCAGCCCGCCGTTCACCTGATGCTCCTCGGCGGTGACGATCGCCCCGGTCTCGCGGGCGCACACCGTGATGAGCGCGCGGTCGAGCGGCTTCACGGTGTGCAGGTCTACGACCCGCGCTGTGACGCCGCGCTCGGCGAGCGTCTCACGCGCGCGCAGCGCCTCGTACACCATCACGCCGCACGCGATGATCGAGAGGTCACGCCCCTCCGCGAACACCTCGCCCTTCCCGAACGTGAACGGCGTGTCCTTCGCGGTCACCACCGGCACGTCCTCGCGCCCGAAGCGGATGTACACCGGGCCGTCGTGCCTGGCCGCCGCGATCGTGGCCTTGTAGGTCTCCCAGTAGTCGGCCGGCACGATCATGCTCATGTTGGGAATCGAGCGGACGATGCTGATCTCTTCCATCGCCTGGTGCGTCGCGCCGTCGGGGCCCACCGAGATGCCGCCGTGGGCGCCGCCGATCTTCACGTTGAGGTTCGAGTACGCGACCGTGACGCGCATCTGGTCGGCCGCGCGGCACGAGGCAAACGCGCCGTAGGTCGCGAGGAAGGGGATCTTCCCCATCGCGGCCAGCCCCGCGGACACGCACATCATGTTCTGCTCGGCGATCCCGACCTGGATGAAGCGTTCGGGAAAGCGCTCCGCGAAGAAGCTCACCATGGTGGACTCGGTGAGGTCGCCGACCAGCACGACGACGCGCGGGTCCTGCTCGCCCAGGTCCACCAGCGCGCGGCCGAAGCCCTCGCGGGTCTTCTTCATCTCGACCTTTTCGGGCAGCGTGATCGTCATCGTCATTGCGTTCCTCGCGCGGCGCGCGGCGTGCGTCCCGGGGCGGCCGGCATCAGTGGGCCAGCAGCCGCGCCGACCACTCGGCGTAGCTCGTGCCCAGCTCCTTGAGCGCGGCTTCGGCCTGATCGGGCTTCGGCGGCTTGCCGTGCCAGCGATAGTCGTCGGCCATGTACGAGACGCCCTGCCCCATCACGGTGTGCGCCAGGATCACGCTCGGACGCCCCCGGAACGCGCGCGCTTCGGCGAACGCTCGCAGGATGTCGACCAGGTCGTGCCCACGGCACTCGATTACGTTCCAGTTGAAGCTGCGCCACTTGTCGGCCAGTGGCCGGATGCCCATGATGTCCTCGACGTCGCCGTCGATCTGCTTGCGGTTGTAGTCGATGATCCCGCACAGGTGGTCGAGCTTGTAGTGGGCCGCGAACATCGCGGCCTCCCAGATCTGTCCTTCCTGCTGCTCGCCGTCTCCCATCACGCAGTAGACGCGGCGCGGATTCTGGTCGAGACGCGAGGCCATCGCGACGCCGCAGCACACCGACAGCCCCTGCCCCAGCGAGCCCGCCGACACTTCGATTCCGGCCGTGTCGTGACGCGAGGGATGTCCCTGGGCGTGCCCATCGAACGCGCGGAACTTCATGAGATCGCGCATCGGGAAGTAGCCCCGCTCGGCCATGAGCGAGTAGATGACCGGCGTCACGTGGCCGATCGAGAAGTGCCAGAAATCGCGCTCCGGCCAGGTTGGATTCGACGGATCGATATTCAACTCGTGGAAGAACAGGGCGGTGCCGAAGTCGGCGCACGAGAGCGGGCCGCCGGAATGCCCGGTCTGCGACTTGGAGAGCAGCGTGAGGATGTCCCGGCGAATGTGGAGGGCCTTCTGGACCAGCCGCTCGGCCGGCCAGATCAGGCGGCCGGGGCGATGGCAGGCGTCGATATCGCTGGCGGATACGGCTTCTGTGGACACGTACTCCTCCGGGAGCATGCGAACCCACCGCTCGAACCGCGGAAGACTACTGCGCGATCCGCGCGGGGGTCAACCGGGCGGCGGCGGCGCCCGCGAGCCTCGCTCGCGTTCGATCCCATGCCCGCCGTGGCCGGGCGCGGCCGCCGGACCCTCCGCTCCGCTGCGAGATGCCTTTGCCGGCGACCGCCACCCGAGAAGCGTCGATCGCGTCAGCGATACAGCGTCTTCACCCGTCCCCACGTCACCGCGCGCGTGGGCGTTGACTCGCACACGTTGGGCGCGTTCGGAGTGGGATTGCAGCCATTGCCCTGCGGCGGGGTGGAGCCGGTGTAGGGATCGAGCCCGTCGAAGAGCGCCCAGCCTCCGCCATCCGGGAGCCGCCCGATCGCGCGATCGGCCGCGGCCTCGTGGCTCGTGAACGTGTAGCTGTCGACCCGCAGCGTCTCCGGACCCGAAATCTGCCAGAGCAGGACCGCGTCGCCGCTGTTCGCGAGCGAGAGACCGAACGCCGGCTTCCCGTTCGCACGCTCCCAGTCCCAGGAATCCTTGCCGAACACGACGCGCCGGGCGCCGGCGCCGAGCGTGCCGCCGAATGCGAAGCGCGGAATGCTGTCGGCGTCGGTGAGAAAGAATCCGGCGAGATCGAGCGGCGCCGCGCCAACGTTCACCACTTCGACCCACTCGTCGTCACGCGACGAGAAGGCGCCGCTCCCGTCCCAGTCCCGCGCGGGACCGGGGAGGATCTCGTTGATCACGAGCGCGGAGGAGGCGCGGGCGGCGGTGGCTGCGGCGGGCAGGTGGGGCGCGAGCGCGACGGTGAGCGCGAGCACGAATGGCGCAATGCGCATGATGCGATTCCTTGAGGGGGCGGCATGTGATGCGGCGTGCGGGGGCGGTGAGCCGGGTTGCGCACCCGGGCGAGGGCGGGGCGTCGTCCGGCTCGATCTGCACCTCGTGTGCCAGCGCGCAACACCCCGCCAGCGCGCCCCGCCGCGCGCAAAACGACGCGGCGCCCGTCCACGCAACGGGCGCCGGCGTCAACGGCGGTGACGGACGACGGGCGCTACTTCGCGCGCACGCTCAGGAATTCGCCGATGCTGTGAAGCGCGGTCTTGATGTTGTCGAGGGAGTTGGCGTACGAGAGGCGCAGGTAGCCTTCGCCGTGCGCGCCGAACGACGTGCCCGACAGGCATGCGACCCCGGCCTCCTCGAGCAGCGACTTCGCCAGCTCCGCGCTCTTCATGCCGGTGCCGGTGATGTTCGGGAACACGTAGAACGCGCCCTGTGGCTTGAAGCATGAGACTCCCGGGATCTCGTTCAGACCGGCCACCATCGCGTCGCGGCGCACCCGGAACTCGGCCACCATCGCCTTCACCTCGTCCTGCGGCCCCGTGAGCGCCACCTGCCCGGCCTTCTGCGTGAACGTGGCGGTGCACGAGTTCGAGTTGGTCATGAGCCGCGCGACGTGCACCGCGAGCGCCTTGTCCATGATGCCGAAGCCCAGCCGCCAGCCGGTCATCGCGTAGGTCTTCGAGAACCCGTCGAGCACGATGGTGCGCTCGGCCATGCCGGGGAGCGACGCGATCGAGAGGTGCCGTCCCTCGTACTGGATGCGCGCGTAGATTTCGTCGCTCAGGATGTGGAAGTCGTGCTTGCGGGCGAGCGCGGCGATCCCCTCGACGGTTTCGGGCTTGAGCACGGCGCCGGTGGGATTGTGCGGCGAGTTCAGCACCAGCAGCCGGGTGCGGCTCGTGATCTTCGACTCCAGCTCCTTCAGGTCGAGATCGAAGCCGCGGCTCTCGCGCAACGCCAGCGGGATGGGCCGCGCGTTGAGGAAATTCGCGACCGACTCGTAGATCGGGAACGCCGGGTTGGGGTAGAGCACCTCGTCGCCCTCCTCGAGCAGGGCGAGCATGGTGTAGAACATGATGGGCTTGGCGCCCGGCGTCACCACGACGTTGTCGGCGTCGCACGGAATGCGGCGCTCGGCCTTCCAGATGTCGGCGATGGTCTTGCGGAATTCGGGGAGCCCGGCCGATGGCCCGTAGTGCGTGAACCCTTCTTCGAGCGCGCGCACCGCCGCGTCGCGGATGTAGCGCGGGGTGTCGAAATCCGGCTCGCCGATCTCGAGGTGAACGATCTGCTTGCCTTGCGCCTCGAGGGCGCGGGCCCTGGCCAGTACTTCGAAGGCGGTCTCGGTGCCCAGCCGGCTCATGCGTTTCGCGAACTTCATCACTGCCTCCTTCACCCCGTCACGGTCCGCGCGGAGCCGCATTGCCGGCTCTGGCGCGTCGTGTCCAGTCCAGGACCCACTGCGCGCGCGGCCGGTTGAGGGCCGCGGTCGAGAGATTGAGTGCGGCGCGCAGGGCGCCCCCGCCCGCCGCAGCCCGACATTCGATTCTGGTGCGCTCCCCCGCGCCGGTCAGCGACCTCAGCACGAGACGATCGCTCTCGGCTTCCGCCAGATAGAGGCTCTCGCCGCGCCGCACCCGATACGCCGTCTGCGCGACCGAAAACCACGAGCCGAGAGGGCCCTGGACGTCGAGGCGCACCGCCGTGGCGGCGCGGACCGCGCCGCGCGCGAACCGGCGCTCGCCCCACGCCTCCTGCCGCAACGCGAGCGACATTCCCGGCGGACCGCCGTGCCACTCGCCCCACAGCCCCTGGCGAAAGCCGCCCGCGGGCGAAGCGCTCCCGGAAGCCGAGACGCGGCGCACCCCGTGCTGCTCCTCGAAGCCCAGTGCCAGTGCGGCATGTTGAGCCAAAGCGAGGCTCACTTCAAGCGCGCCACGCGCCCCGCCGACGCCCGGGCCCAGCCGCCAGAGCGCGCCGAGCGCGACGATCCGCGCGCCCCCCACCGGCGCCGCGAGCGTGACCGCCGCGGTCTGGGCCGGCCCGCTGCGCAACGGCTCTGCGAGCGAGCGGAATCCCGTGAGCCCGCCGCGCACGTGGCCCGCGAGCCGCGCGCGCCCGAGTGCGCGCTGAGACCCCGCCTCCGCGCGCCAGCGTCCGGCACGATCGAGCGCGAGCTCACCGTCGCTCGCATCCCGAGCGAGGCCGAGGCTCAGCTGCCCTGCGCCGCCGTGCGCGGCGAGCAACCCCGCGCTCGCGACCCCCGCTCGCACGCGCAGGCCGGCGAGGTCGCGGCGGCTGAAGCGGCCCGCGACCGATTCGATCGCGAGCGGACCGCCGCGCCGGAACGCGAAGCCGTCGCCGGCGCGGCCCACGAAGCGCGCGCCCGCGCCGCGGTCCGAGGCGGCGCGCGACCATGGCTCGGCGGGCGCGCCGATCACGAGGCCGCGGCCCCAGCGCGGCGCGAGCCGTCCCACCCTGAGCGCCCCGCCGAGCGCGTCCGCGTCGATCGCGGATCCCGCGAGCGGATCGCCCGCACCATCGCGCACGGCGCCCGAGAAACCATCGCCCCTGAATCGCACTCGGCGGCTGCGACGCGGCGCGGATCCCCGATACCCGGTGGCGGAGTAGCCGACTTCGACGCGGCCGTCATCGAGCGAGTCGGCGCGTTCGATCTCGTAGTCTTCGCCATCCGCGGACTCCGGCGGCGGCTCGAGGGCGGTGCTGTCTGGCACGTCGATTTCTCCGGCGCGCGCGCGGCCGTGCCGTGCCGCGAGCACCACGAGCGCCGCGGCGATGACCGCGAGCGCGGGGCGAATGGCGCGTCGCGGACGCGCGGGCGTCGCGCGGGTGATCACGCCCGCGCCTTTCACGGCGCGGCGGACGACAGCGCGACCGCGACGCGCACGGTCTCGCCCAGCACCGGGTGACTCTCGACCTCGCCCGCGATCGCGATCGGGCCGGTCCGCGCGCCGAGGCCGAGCGACGCCCGCAGCGGCTGGTCGCGCGCCCCGAGCCACAGGCGCAGCGAGCCGGCGGCGAGCGCGAGCGCGGCCTCGTGCTGCGCCGCCTCCGCGCCGCCGCGCGGCGCGACGCGGTCGAGACGGAACGCGAGATCGTCCATGATCCACGTCGCACCGATCTCGAGGCCGCGCCCCACCGGCACATCGAGCCCGCGCCTCCAGAGCTGCGGCGCCGAGGCGTAGACGGTCGTTCCGCCGCCCGCCCGCACCCATGCCCCGCCGCCCGCCTCGGCCCCCGCACCGCGGCCGAGCGCCGAGGCCTCGGATGCCTCGTCTCGATCCCGTCGCGCGATCGCGCGCAGGCCCCCGCCCGCATGGCCACCCGCCGCGCCGATCGCGAGGCCCGCCGCGCTCCATCCCAGCTCGCCGTCCCCGGTTTGCGCGATGCCGGCCGCGGCCCGCAGCGATCGCCATCCGCCTCCGAGCGCAAGCGCGCGCGTCGAGAGCTCCGGGACGCCGTACCAGTTCGCGGCGAGCGCCTCGAGCGCGGGCGTGGCGGCGGGCGCCGGCAGGCCGCGCTCGATGAACGGCGCAGCTCCGAACCCCGCGCCCGGCGGCGCGGGCGACGAAAAATCCTGTGCGTGCGCGCGCGCGGCGAGGCCGAGCGCGACCAGCGCGAGGCGCGCGGAGCGCGGCACGAGATCGGCGGCGCGCGGCGCCCATGCGGTGAAGCGCGGCGCGATCATGGCGCCGCTCCCACCACGCGCAGCGCGCGCGTCTCGGTGAGAGCGCCGGGGCCGTCCTCGTCGCGGGCCCGCAGCGCGACGAGATAGAGCCCGGGCACGAGACCGGCGACCGGCCAATCGCGCACGCCCCGCGCGGGGGTCGTGCTCTCCGCGACCGGGCGCGCGATGCGGCGCCCCGCGAAGTCGTACACCTCGATGGTGACGCGCGCGCGCGGCCAGGGCAGCGACCAGCCGAGCCGCGCGATCCCCGCCCCCGCCTGCAGCCGGCGGGGCGACAGCTCGAAGTGACCGGCGGGCGCGGGGGCCGCGAGCGGCGGAGCCAGCGGCGTGCCGCCCGGCGCGGAGGACGGCAGCCACGCGCCATCCCGCCACTCGAGCGGCGTGCCGCCCGGCACGCCGGAGGCGGAGTAATCGACGCGCGCGCAGCGCGTGCCGTCGGCGTCGCGCAACACCACCGCGTCGGCGATCCCGGCGGGATCGTTCGTGTTGTTGAGGCTCGACCACGGGCTCGCCTGCCACACCCGCGCGGAGTCGAGATGCGCGAAGCGCGCGAGCAGCGCCGCGCGGTCCTGCGCGTACACCGCGAGGCTCTCGGGCGCGAGCGCGCCCGTCCCCGCCGACGGAACGCCGCGCGCCGTGCCGCGATCGGAAAGGGTGAACCGCGCAGGATCGAGCGGAGCCCCGCCTCGATTGCGCACCTCGATCCACTCGCCCTCACCCCCGGCCGGATGGAATTGGATCTCGGTGATCGCGAGCGGTCCCTCGCCGGCGCGCACGCGCAACGAATCGAGATCGTTCGCCGGCGACTCGTCGCCCGCGAGTGCGAGCCGCACCCGGAGCATCTGCTTGCCATCGGGCAGGTGGCCGATCGCGATCGAGAAGGTTGCGGTGTCGCCGGGCGCGAGGGCCGCGCCGAGCGGCTCCGCGAACAACGTCTGATCCCCGAAATCCCCGTGGGTCTCGCCCGCGACCGCGATCTCGCCACTCGCGATCGCGATCGAGCCGTAGTTCGACGCGCGCCCCGCGAGCGTCACGCTCTCGCCCGGGCGCGGTTGCTCGGGAACGAGCGAGAGCGATCCCGCGATCAGCACGGCGTCGCGCGCGACCTGATTGGGCCGGCCGGGCGACGGCGCGGAGGCCCGAAAATCGAGCGCGTTGCTGCCGCGTTGCGAGTCGTCCGGAATGCGCGCGAGCGACTGGCCCGATCCGACGTCGGGCGCGCTCTCGCCGCATGCGTACTCTGGGAACTGCTGCGCTCCGTAGCCCACTACTTCGGTGGCGCCGTCCGGCCATACCAGGCGCATCGCGTCCGGCCCGTTCTGGAGGTCGAGCGTGACGACCGCGCCCGGCGGCGGATCGACCCGGGCGCCCCCGATCACGAAGCGCCCGCGTGGTGCGACGGTGTCGCGCGCGGCGCCGGTCCAGCGCAGCGTCCAGCGGTTGGGCCCGGCCCCGTCGCCCGCCTCGATGCGCAGGCCGGCCAGCGCGAACGGCGCGTCGGTGGGGTTGTACAGCTCGACGAACTCGTATCCGGTGTCATCGCCGGTGGCGTCGTAGAACACTTCGGCGACAATCGGCCGGTCGGCCGGCGCGCAGACCACGAGCGCGATCGCGATGCATCCCGCGTACATGGACCGTCCTCGCAGGGGGCGGGACATGCGGGGCGCAGGAATCACCGCAAGCGGTGTGCCGGTGCACGGCACATCGCCCGCGCTGCCTAGTTGTCGGTCGCGGCCCCCGGGTAGAGCCTCTCGAATTCGGGATCGCCGTGCAGCAGGGCGAGGTCGGGATCGCGGCGCGCCCAGGTCGGGTCGCGGAATCCCGCCTCCCACGACTTGCGCAGCGCGTCCATCGCCT
>JBGPFC010000052.1:0-20707 GCA_041483195.1 Candidatus Eiseniibacteriota bacterium | reverse complement strand
ATCGGTCGAGCGGAACACCCCGCCATTGGTCCCGGCCAGCATCGTCGTGCCGTTGGAGGTGAGGGAATAGATGGTCGGGTTCGTCGGCTGCGTCGTGGCCGCCGTCCAGGTGACGCCGCCATCGGTCGAGCGGAACACCCCGCCATTGGTCCCCGCCAGCAGCGTCGTGCCGCTCGCGGTGAGGGAACGGATAATCGAGTTCGTCGGCTGCGTCGTGGCCGCCGTCCAGGTGACGCCGCCATCGGTCGAGCGGAACACCCCGCTGGCTTCGGCCCCGGCCAACAGCGTCGTGCCGCTCGCGGTGAGGGCAGAAGTGTTCGAACTGCTCGGCAGCCCGGAGGAAACCCGCGTCCACTTCGGCGGGCCGGGCGACGGGCCCGTCACGCTGTCGCTCTTGGCGCAGCCCATTAGTCCCGCCATCACCAGCGGGGCGAGGAGCAATGCGAGTCGCCTCATTGGGAGGTCCTTTCGATTCGAGTCTGGCACGGCCCGCCAGCGGCGTACGGCTGGCCAACTCTCATGGAGCTACCAGCGTGGCCACGCTGCCATCGGGGACGGGAAAGACGTAACGCACATTAGCACCGCCACACGGGTCAAGCCCGCGGGCGCAGGAATCGGAGTTCGCGAAGTGCAGTCGGAGATCCCGATCGAGGCCTCTTGCCCCTGCAACCGTGCATTCGCCAAGATTGTCCCTCAACAGTCCCCGAACTGTCCCTCTTCATCGTCCACTATCGTTCGCTCCCCTCGTCTGACTCCTCGCGCAACTCGTTGTCTTTGCGTGTTTGGTCGACGGTTTGCGACGGCGGTTCGCTGGGCGTCTCAGCTTCGAATCCCGTTGGGGACGCCAGTATCCAAGTTACCCGCGAGCACGGATGTGACGTACGAGCCGGTGGGAGCCGCGGCCTTCATATTCGCCTCGGTCGCGAGCTCGAGGACGAGACGGTGCAGCCTGCCCCGCGTCAGGGCGACGCTGAGCCGGGCCGACACGAATAGATTATTCGAACTGGACGACGTTCAGATAGCTGTCGGAGCCCCCCACAGCGTCGGGAGACAGGTCCTCGGCTGCAGATCGTGTACGTGTTGGGCGCCCCGGATCTCAGTTCGTACTTGTCTCTGTCGTCACGCGAAGAGCGCCCACGGGTCCTGGCCGGCCGAAGTGAAACCCCTGGAACGCGTGGCAGCCCTGGCGGGCAAGCAAGTTCCGTTGGTCCTCGGTTTCCACCCCCTCGGCGATGACGGCCAGACCCAGGCTCTGCCCGAGCTCCATGATGGTGCGGGCAATGGCGGCATCGTTGGAGTCGGTGAGCACATCGCGCACGAAGGACTGGTCGATCTTCAACTGGTCGAGGGGTAGATGTTTGAGATAGGAGAGCGAGGAATAGCCGGTGCCGAAGTCGTCCAGAGAGAACCCGCCGCCGCGGGCTTTCAGAGCATTCATCTTGGTGATGGTCTCCTCCATGTCGTCCACCAGCAGGCTTTCGGTGAATTCCAACATGAGTCTCCTTGGATCCGCGCCAACGCGAGTGATCACGTCAAGCACGCGTGACACAAACTCCGGGTGGCGGAACTCCCGAGCGCTGACATTCATCGCCAGTGTGAGGTGGGCCGTGTCCGGCCGCCCACTCCAGGCCACCAGCTGGAGGCACACTGCTTCCAACACCCACTGGCCCAGGGGCTGGATCAGCCCGCATTCCTCGGCCAGCGGAATGAATTCGCCCGGAGAAACCAAGCCGCGGCGGGGATGTTGCCAGCGCACGAGCGCCTCGGCGCCAGTCAGCCGGCCCTCGCGATCCACCTGAGGCTGGTAGTAAAGGACGAACTGGCCTTCCCGCACTCCGACGCGCAGGTCGGCCTCCAGTGCGGCGCGGGCAGTGACAGCGGCCTGCATCTCGGGATCGAAGAATCGCAGGGTATTGCGGCCCGCCGCCTTGGCCCGATACATGGCGAGATCCGCCCGTTTCAGCAAGTCCTCGACGATTTCCCGGTGATCGCTGAACAGGGTGACGCCAATGCACGCGGTGCTGTGATGCTCGTGGCCGGCGAGCACGGAGGGCGGAGTGAGGGCGAGGAGAATCTTCTCGCCGACGAGCTCGGCCTGGCTGGCGGCTTCCCGGGGATTCGCGCTCAGGTCTCCCAGCATGACCACGAATTCGTCGCCACCCAGGCGGGCGACCGTGTCGCCAGCGCGCACGCAGGTAAGAAGCCGCCGAGCGACCTGTTGCAGCAGCAGGTCACCGGCATCGTGACCCAGGCTGTCGTTGAGGCCCTTGAAGTCGTCCAGATCGATGAAGAGGATCGCCCCCCGCCGACGACTGCGGGCGCGCGCCGCCAGGGCCTGCTGCAACCGGTCCACCAGGAGCCGCCGGTTGGGCAGCCGGGTCATGGGATCGTAGAAAGCCAGCTGCTCGATATCCGCCTCGGCCGACTTGCGTTGGGTGATGTCGATGAGCGTGCCGACGTAGTGGGTGACGTCTCCGTCGTTGTCTTTCACCGCGGTGATGGTAAGCCATGCGGGGTACACCCTGCCGCTCTTGTGCAGGTTCCAGATTTCTCCCCGCCATTCCCCGGTGTGAGTGATCTCCTTCCACATCCCGGCGTAGAAATCGGCGCCGTAGCGGTCCGACTTGAACAGTCGCGGCGTCTGCCCCACGAGTTCCTCGGCGTCGAAGCCGCTGATCTCGGTGAAGGCCTGGTTGACCCGCAGGATCGAGGTTGCAGCATCGGTGACGAGCATCCCCTCCTGAGATTCGAAGGCGGTGGCGGCGACGCGCAGCTCCGCCTCCGCCCGATTGCGTTCGGTGATGTCGGTGAGAATCAGACGCAGTGTCGGTGGGTTGTCCACCGCCGCAACGCGCACGCAGTCGAGCTGAGCTTGGATCACGGAGCCGTCGCGGCGCTGAAGGGACAAGTCGCACCTTTCCCGTTCGCCATGCTGCAACACGCTCGCGATAAACCGATGATATCGATCCCTGTCTGCGTGGGTGACGAATCGGGCGAAGCGGCGCTGGAACAGTTTCTTCCGTTCCTCCCCCAACAGATTGGCGCCGGTTAAATTGACTTCGGAGATCAGGGTTTCGCCGGTGAGCGTAAAGTAGCCCACGGGCGCGAACTCATAGAGGTGCAGGTAACGGTCGCGGGATTCCTCAAGCTCGAGATGGGAGCGCTGCAATTCCTCGTTCTGCATTTCCAGTTCGATCTCGTGCACCTGGAGTTCGTGCAGGAGTTCCTCGGCGGGGCGGCCCGGCGGCTTCGTCTGTGGGACGCCGGCGAGCTTCAGCTCCGCCAGCGCCCGCAACACTGATTTGCCGAGGTTCATCCCCTCCTGCCTCTCGCTCACGTACTCTCCGTCTCGCCCGGGGCCGGCACTTCCATCGCCAGCAGGATCAGCTGGGTTTCCCCCGCCTTGCCGACGATGCGGCGGGCGCTCAGCTTCATTCTGGCCCGGCCGATCGGGGGGACGTCCTGCTCCACCGCGTAACCTTCGAAACTCCGGTCGCGTGGCAGGACCGTCTCCAGGAGTTCCCGCAACGCGGGGATGTCCCACTGGTGATTGCGCAGTTCGTAGATCGGACGGCCCACGGTCTCTTCCGGTGTAACGCGGAAGTGCTGGTAGTACGAGCGGCTGGCGGAGACGACCTGCAAGGTGCCGTTCAGCACGATGAGCGGCTCGCGAACCGTATCGACGATGCCCTCGGCCAGCTCCCGGGCCTCCAGCAGCTCCTCCCGCACGCGCTTCATCTCGGTGATCTCTACAAAGGTCAGCACCACCCCCTCGATCACGTTGTCGAGGGTGCGGTAGGGCTGGATGCGCGCCAGGTACGAGCCGCCGCCGGCGGCATGCACCTCGCGCTCGTTTGGGACCAGGGTCTCGAGCACGGTCTGGGTTGCGCTGATCAGGTCGTCGCCAATCAGATGTGACTTGATGTCGCTCAGCGGCCGGCCTACGTCCGAGGGGACCAGGTGATAGGTCCGCACTGCATCGCGCGTAAAGCGCCGGATGACCAGGCGCTCGTCCAGGAAAATAGTGCCAATGTTGATGCTGTCGAGCAGGTTTTTCATGTCGTTTTGCATCCCGGCCAGCTGCTCGATCTTGCTCTGCAGTTCGCCATTGACGGTCACCAGTTCCTCATTAGTGGATTGCAGCTCCTCCTTGGAGGTCTCGAGTTCCTCGTTCGTGGATTGCATCTCCTCGTTCGTGGATTGCATCTCCTCGTTGATGGACTTCAATTCCTCGTTCGAGGTCTCTTGTTCCTCGATGGTGGCGTGGAGGGTCTCTCTCGTGTAAGCCAGATCGCGCTCGAGTTCCTGGATGCGCTGGGCCTCGACCGATCCGGTCGCCCGTTTGGCGGTGGGCTTGGCAGCCACCGAGCCGGCCACGGACTGGAAGCTCAAGAGCAGCAGGCCATCGCCGGAGTCCGGGTGGTTCAGCGGGCGCACGCTGAAGCTCACGGTGTGGAGCTTGCCGCCTGTCCTGGACGACACTTCTCGATCCAACGTCGGCGTACCTCTGCTCGCGGCGCCATGGATGGCGGTGCGCAGTTCCAGTTGTAACTTTTCCTGCGCCATGTCGACCACGTTGAGCGTTGGCTTGCCGGGTGCCGGCCGCAGGTACTTGCCGGTCTCGCCGTGCACATGGAGGATGTTGCCATGGAGGTCTGTCACCAGGGAGGCGGGGGCGTAGAACTGGAGCAGCAGCCGGTCGGCCAGTTCGGCAAGGCCGCTCTCCCTCCCCCTCGTCACCGTATCGCTCGCCGTCGCGTCATCGCGATGCGCGGCCGGCGGCACGACGACGTCCGTCACGTGACGAGCGAAGTCGCTCGCGCGAGTGCTCCGGTAGAGCCTCCACTTTCGGTTGAGCGGCGCGAACAGCTCCGGGTGGCTGCCAATGTTCTCAGAGGTCGAGAGGAACAACACTCCTCCCGGTTTGAGCGCGAAGTGAAAGGTGGAGATGAGGCGGTCTTGCAATTCCGGCTTCAGGTAGATCATCAGGTTGCGGCAGCTGAGCAGGTCCAGCTTGCTGAAAGGCGGATCCTTGATCACGCTCTGGACGGCGAACACCACCGCCTCCCGAATTTCTTTCTTCACCCGGTAGCCAGCCTCATCCTTGACGAAGAAGCGGCGCAGCCGCCCGGGCTCGACGTCCTGGACGATGTTGGGCGGATACCTGCCAGCGCGTGCCACGGTGATGGCACCGTCGTCAATGTCGGTGCTGTAGATCTGGAACTTGTAGTCCAGCCCTCTCTCTTCCATGAACTCGCGCAGCAGGATGGCGATGGAGTAGGCCTCCTCGCCGGTTGCGCAACCCGCCACCCAGACACGGAAGAGATAGCCTGCAGGCTTGCCCGCGAAGAGTTCTGGAAGCACATCATGCTTCAATGTGGAGAAGGCCTCCGCGTCTCGGAAAAAGCTCGTGACGTTGATCAGCAGCTCCGTGAATAGGGCATGAGCCTCAGGCGGATGCTCGCTGATGTAGCGGGCATAAAGTTCCGTGTCCGCAATATTGTGCTGCGACATGCGCCGCTCGATGCGGCGGCCGATCGTGCTCTTCTTGTACTGCGAGAAGTCGTGGCCGGTGGTGGATCGCAACTGCATCAGGATGCGACGGAGGCCGGCATCCGTCTCCGGGACCGATTTCTGGCGAACCACCAACGTGTGCGCACCGGCCATCATCGCCTCCGGCAGTTCTTCCACCGGCAGGACATGACTGGCAAAGCCAGCCTGGATGGCGCTGGATGGCATGCCGTCGTATTTTGCCGTGGTCGGATCCTGCACAAACGAGAGGCCGCCGGCGCCGAGGATGGCGCGCAGTCCAAGCGTGCCGTCGGTACCGGTGCCGGATAGGATGACACCCATCGCTCGTTCTCCCTGATCCTCGGCCAGAGAACGCAGGAAGGCGTCGATCGGCATGCGATGCCCGCGCGGCTGTTCCGGCACGCTCAATTGCAGGGCGCCATGGAAGATGGCCATCTCGCGGTTGGGCGGGATGATATAGACGCGGTTGGGCGCCACGGCCATCTGGTCCTGAGCCTCAACCACGGGCATGGCCGTGCTGCGCTGCAGAATCTCGGTGAGGATGCTCGCGTGGTCCGGATCGAGGTGCTGCACCAGCACAAAAGCCATGCCGCTGTCGCTCGGGAGCTTGCGAAAGAACTGCTCGAACGCCTCGAGCCCGCCGGCAGAGGCCCCCAAACCGACGATGGGAAACCCCTCGGCGCTCGTCTGCCCACCTGGTGCGACGCGCGCTTCCGGCTCGGCCGGGGTGGCCGAACCCGTGGTCTTCGCTCCCCGCGTTGCCTTGCCAGCGACCACGACGCTCCCTCTTGGAGAACAGCGCGGAGCGCCAGAAACGGAGCCCAGTGTCGTTCACGAACTCTGGCGATCCGAGGCGGCCTCGAGTGAATCTGATTGCATGCGCACCTTACACCTCGGGAGAAAAGCAACAACAAAAAAACTTCCTGCAAAAGGGAACCCGACACCCTAGGGTGTCCTGCTCAGCGAGCGTTGCCGAGGTGCGTGCTTAGAAACGTTCCCGGCACAAGAAACAACCGGTAACGAACGGTGATCAGGTCTCTTAACCGCCGGTAACTCTGACCCCCAATTGAGCCCGACCCCTCCTGGAACCAGGGCCAGGCCAGGGATCACCTCGTAGCGCATATCCAAGCATGGTGAGGGGATGAGGCCGCGCCGATTCGGTAGGAGGGTCAACAGTTTCGGATCGTTCGCGCCGGCCATCACGCGAATATCGTGCGGGTTCCGTGTGGATCGCGACCGTGCTCGCATCTATGCTTGCAGGCGTCCAAGCGCTTGATTTCTCGCGCGTGCCCTCTTCGGAATTTCGGAGACTCCCATGAGCCGCCTCAGCGTGCTGCCCCATCTCGCCGCCGCACTCATGGCCGTGGCGGCCGTCCCGGCCCTCGCCTCCGCCAACCTGCTCTCCAACGCCGGCTTCGAGTCGGCGGCGCCGCTCCTTCAATTGCCTTCGACCACGGGTGTCTGGTCGGGGGACCTGTGCGCAAGAGTCCCGGCGGAGAACGGCATCACTCCGGCGGAAGGCTCCTCCATGCTCCGCTTCGTTGCCGCCTTCTGGACATGCCCCACCGGGGGTCGCGGCTCGGACTTGTGGCAACTGGTTCCCGTCGATCCAGGCGCGGCAACCGCCACGCTCTCTGGCCTGTGCAATCGGGTCGCGGGAGATTCCCAGACGGACACCGAGTTCGACATTTCGATACGGGCCTACTCGGGAAGCCCGGCCGGTTTCGACGACCTTTCGCCCAGTCTCCCGGCACCATTGGCGTCGACCACCGTGACGATCAATTCCGACGGCAACGCTTCGACCTGGGAGCCGATGTCGGTCCAACTCTCGCTCCCTCCCGGAACGCAGTATCTCGCCGTGCTCGTCTCCGCGGTCGAGAACGTGTTCGATGACACGGGCTGCCCGCCGGACGAGTTCGACGGGCAGTACGTCGATGACTTGAGGCTCACCGTGACGGAGTCGGTTCCCGGTTTTCCGCGCCAGGCAATCGGGCTGCTTGCGCTTCTCCTCGCGGCTTCGGCCTGGTTCGCCCTCCGAGGCCATCGTCGAGGGTTCCATCGCGCAGACTGAGGGCGCGGGAGCGGGCTGTCCCAGGAAGGCCGCCGGCCTCTGCTGCTCTGGCAATTGCCACGATCTGCCTGTCTGATGGGCCCGGCCACCTGCTCGCGAGGGGCCACGTCGCTCAGAGGAAATCCGGAACCATGACCGCTCGGCAGCCCAACAATCCCCTCCATGGCGTCACACTCGAGATGATGCTTCGGCAGATGATCGACCGATTTGGCTGGGAGGGCCTGGCACGGGACATCCCAATCAACTGCTTCCTCGTCGATCCCAGCATGACCTCGGCGCTCAAGTACCTTCGCAAGGCCCCGCGGGCGAGACAAAAGGTCGAGCAGATCTACACGCGTTTCATCGCCGGGCGCACGGGCTGATCGATCGGCGCCGGGCTGGCGTGCGAGGCTCGGATTCGCCCGCGGCGATCACCCGGCCCTCGCGCAGAAGTACTTGATGCATGACAATGCCCAGTTCGTTCTCATAGCGGCGGGCCAGTCGGGCCTCGTCTCGGGTCATCAGCGTGACCGCCTGCCCTTTCGCGCCCGCCCGGGCGGTGCGGCCTACGCGATGCAGATACGCTTTGCTTTGCGTCGGCACGTCGAGGTTGAAAATATGCGTGACGCCTCTGATGTCGAGTCCGCGCGCGGCCACGTCGGAGGCGATCAAGACGCGAACCTGGGCGCTGCGGAAGTGATCCATCGCCTGCTTGCGGTCCCGCTTGTCGGCGGCGGCATGAAGGTCCGCAACCGGGATCTGGTGATGGGCCAATTTCCCCGCGACGATTTCGGCCGTTTCGTTCCGGTGCACGAAGACCATCGCGCGTTCGGGATGGAGCGCGTGCAGGAGCTTTCTCAGCACCTCCGGCTTGTCGCGAGCTTCGCAGACAAGATAGAGGTGCTCGATGTTCTCGTTCACCGGCGCGGCGCCGGCCCGTAAGGTCACCAGATCCGGCGCGAGCGTCGCGATGGCTTCCGCACTCTCCCGCTGTTCCGTGGCCGACGCGAAGATCAACTGCCGCCTGCTCGGCGCGGCCCGGATGATCGCGCGGATGGCGGGCAGGCTCTCGTGGACCAGCAACCGATCCGCCTCGTCAATCACCACGCCCCTGACCCCATTGGTCTTCAGCTTGCCCATGCTGATCAATTCGAGGATGCGGCCCGGCGAGCCGACCACGATGTGCGGCTTCCTCTTGAGCTTGTCGATCTGACGATCCATCGAAGTGCATCCGATGAGCAGCAGCGAACGGATCGGCCAGCCGGCATTCTGTGCAAGGTCGCAGCACTGGCGCTGAATCTGGATCGCCAGTTCGTGCGTGGGCGCGACGATCACGATCTGCGTCGCCTGCTGCTCCGCGTCCAGCCGGCAGAAGATCGGCAGCAGATAGGCCAGCGTCTTGCCGGTTCCCGTTTCGGCGTTCAGGTAGGCATCTTTGCCTGCCAGCAACACCGGCAGCGCCGCGATCTGAATGGGCGTTGGTTCGGTGATCTGTTGCCTGGCCAATCCAGCGATGAGTTCGGACTGTAGGCCAAGTTCAGAGAATGTCATGGGGAGCCCAGTGGTGAGGATCGGCAGGGGCGATCAGTATGTGCCCGGGCGCCGCTCCCGTCCATCCTGTGGAGCGGGCGCGAACGGGGCGCGCGCCGGGCCCGATTCTGTGATACTTCCTCCGTTCCTCCGTATATTCCCCTACATGACCAGCGAGAGCGCAGTGATGGGACGCCTGCTGTCGTTCGTGGCCCCCGCCCGCGAGGCGGACTGGGACGTCGTGTACCGCGAGCAGCTGCCTCGCGTGTACAACTACTTCCGCTTCCGGCTGGGCGACGGGCCAGAAGCCGAGGATCTCACCTCGGCCACCTTCGAGAAGGCGTGGCGTGCGCGCCACCGCTACCGCCGCGATCTCGCGGGGTTCTCGACCTGGCTGGTCGCGATCGCGCGCAACGTCGCGATCGATCACTACCGCCGCCGCCGCCAGCACGCGCCGCTCGAGGCCGCGGCGCACGTCGCCGGGGGCGATGCCCCGCACGAGCTGGCGGAGCGGAACTCGGACGCCGAGCTGCTCGCGCGCATGCTCGCGCGGCTCGATGAGCGCGAGCGTGAGCTGATCGCGCTGCGTTACGGAGCCGGGCTCACGAACCGCGCGATCGCGAAGCACATGGGGCTCACCGAATCGAACGTCGGCACCATCCTGAGTCGCACGATCCAGACACTGCGTGCCGAATGGCCGGAGGGAGAAGCATCATGAACGACAAGTTCCTGCACGACCTGCGCCGCGATCCGCCGCCCGCGCTGGTTTCCGATCTCCGCGAGCGGCTGCGGCGCCAGGACGCCGCCGCGCCCCGCGTCGCGCCCCGCGCCACGCTCCGCTTCGCGATCGCGGCGGCGCTGGTCGTGGTCGCGACCGGCGCGCTGTTCGTGTTCCCGGCGGTGCGCGCCTCGGCGCAGGCGTTTCTCGACCTGTTCCGCGTGCGCAACTTCACCGCGGTGACCGTGAGCCCCGAACGGCTCCAGCAGCTCAAGGACGGCAAGATCGATCTCCAGTCGGTGGTCGGCGGCCACGTCGAGACGCTGCAGCAGCCCGATCCGCCGCGGGTGCTGCTGTCGGCGGCCGAGGCGGCGCCGCTGCTGGGCTACGTGCCGCGCACGCCCGCCACGCTGCCGGGCGCGCTGCGCGCCGACACGGTGCTGCTCAGCAACGAGGGCGTGGCGCGCATCACCCTCGACCTGACGAAGCTCCACGGCGTGCTCGAGGCGCTCGACATCCGCGACGTGCGGGTGCCGGACGAGCTGAACGGGGCGACCATGACGATTCACATGCCGATGGCGCTCCGGCAGAATTTCGTGAGCGATCATCATCGCGTGGTGTTGCTCCAGGCGCACAGCCCCGAGGTGGAGCTGCCCGCTGGCGCGGACCTCGCGCAGTTCGGCGAGATCGCGCTGCGCATCGCGGGGCTCGAGGCCTCGGAGGCGCACCGGCTGGCTCAGTCCATCGACTGGCGCACGACGATGGTGGTGCCGGTGCCGGCGAACGTCGGCGCGTTCCGCGACGTGGACGTGCGCGGCCATCGCGGCCTGATGGTGAGCCTGGTCGGGGACGATGCGCGCACGCCGGGTGGCCGCC
Organism: Candidatus Eiseniibacteriota bacterium; assembly: GCA_041483195.1. Classification (GTDB taxonomy): domain Bacteria; phylum Eisenbacteria; class RBG-16-71-46; order RBG-16-71-46; family RBG-16-71-46; genus WS-2. The sequence goes on along the minus strand of JBGPFC010000052.1, from coordinate 10,001 downwards.
ACCGCGAGGGCGCGACCGTGATGTGGACCGATGGCGACATGGTGTTCGCGCTGAGCGGCAACCTGTCGAACGTGGAGCTGCTGGAGATGGCGAACGCCCTGCCTTAGATTCCTTCGCGCGATCCGTCCCGGGGCCCCGGGAATCCACGCGAGGAGGAGCAGCCCATGACGACGCTCGAGCTGACGCCGCGCTCCACCGCGCTGGTCGTGATCGACCTGCAGCGCGGCATCGTGGCGCGCCAGGTCGCGCCGCATTCCTCGAGCGAGGTCGTCGAGCGCGCCGCGCGCATCGCGGCGGCGACGCGGGCCGCGGGCGGGTTGGTGGTGATGGTGCGGGTGGCCTACGCGGCCGACGGCGGCGACCGCGTGCGCACGCGGGTGGACGCCGCGATGCCGCCCGGCCAGCCACCCGCCGACTGGGCCGACCTGGTGCCGGAGGTCGGGCCTCGCGAGGGCGACCTGGTCGTCACCAAGCACCAGTGGGGCGCCTTCTACGGCACCGAGCTGGATCTTCAGCTCCGGCGGCGCCGCATCGACACCGTTGTGTTGTGCGGGATCTCGACCAACTTCGGCGTGGAGTCCACGGCGCGCGACGGCTGGGAGCGCGGCTATCAGCTGATCTTCATCGAGGACGCGATGGCGGGGCTCTCGGCCGAGGCTCACGCCTTCGCGGTGGGCACCATCTTCACGCGGATTGGAATGGTGCGCTCGACCGCGCAGGTGCTGGCGGCGCTCGGGGCGCCCGCGGCATGACCGAGGCCGCGATCGAGACGCGCGCGCTGCGCAAGCAGTTCGGCGAGAAGCTGGCGGTCGACGAGCTCTCCCTGAGCGTGCGGCGCGGAGAGGTCTTCGGATTCCTCGGCCCCAATGGCGCGGGCAAGACCACGTCGCTCAAGATGCTGCTCGGTCTGGTCGCGCCGACCTCGGGATCCGCCACCGTGCTGGGCGCTCCGCTCGGCGACCGCCGCACCCGCGCGCGGGTCGGCTTCCTGCCCGAGCACTTCCGCTTTCACGACTGGCTGAGCGGGCGCGAGCTGCTGCACTTTCACGGCCGGCTCTACGGCATGCCGCGCGCCGCGCTCGAGGCGCGCGCCGAGGAGCTGCTCGCGCGCGTGGACCTGCTCGACGCCGCCCACCGCAAGCTGCGCGAGTACAGCAAGGGCATGCTGCAGCGCATCGGCATCGCGCAGGCGCTCCTGAACCGCCCGGAGCTGGTGTTCCTCGACGAGCCCACTTCGGGCTTGGACCCGCTCGGGCGGCTGCTGGTGCGCGATCTCATTCACGAGCTGCGCGCGGGCGGGACCGCGGTGTTCCTCAACTCGCACCTGCTGGGCGAGGTCGAGGCCACCTGCGACCGCGTGGTGTTCGTGAAGCAGGGTCGGGCCGTGCACGAGCTGACGCTCGGCGCGGACCCCGCCGCGACCGGCGTGGCCGTTGAGCTGCGCCTCGGCCCGCACGGCGCGGACACGCTCGATGCGCTGGCCGCCCACGGGCGGGAGGTGGCGGAGAGCGACGGCGTGGTGCGGCTGCGCGTCCCGCACGAGGACGCGCTGCCCGAGATTGCGCGGACGCTGGTCGCGCGCGGCATCGCGCTCTACGAGATGCGCGCGCAGCGGAAATCGCTCGAGACCTGGTTCCTCGAGGTGATGGGCGAAGACCGGAGGCCGGGGTGATCGCGTGAACGCGTTCCTCACCATCGTCCACCTCACCATCCACGAGGCGCTGCGCCGCAAGGTGCTGCTCGCGGTGTTCGTGTGCGGCGTCACGTTCCTCGCGCTCTACGCGATCGGCTTTCACTTCATCGAGCGCGACATCTCCCGCCACACGGTGGGGGAGGTCATCGCCCGCCGCATGGCGCTCACGTTCTTCGCGCTCGCCGGGCTCTACGTGGTGAACTTCCTCACGATCATGACCGCGGTGCTGCTGCCGGTGGACACGCTCTCTGGCGAGATCGAATCCGGCGTGATGCAGACGCTCGCAGCCAAGCCGATCCATCGCTCCACCATCGTGCTCGGAAAGTGGGCGGCGTTCGCGCTGGTGATGGTCGCCTACCTCGCGATGATGTCGGGCGGCGTGCTGCTGGTGGCGCGCACCATGGGCGGCTTCACGCTGCCCCACCTCGCGCGCGGGCTCCCGCTGCTCGCGCTCGAGGGGCTGGTGTTGCTCTCGGTCTCGATCGCGGGCGGCACGCGCTTCAGCACCATCACCAACGGGATCGTGGCGGTCGGGCTCTACGGCCTGGCGTTCATCGGCAGCTGGGTGGAGCAGATCGGCACCATGACCGGGAACGACACCGCGCGCCGCGTGGGCACGATCGCGAGCCTCATCATGCCGAGCGAGTCGATGTGGCAGCTCGCCGCGCACCACATGCAGCCGCCGCTGATGCGCGACCTCCAGCTCTCGCCGTTCTCGCCGGGCTCGGTCCCGACGCCCGCGATGGTGTGGTGGGCGGCGGGCTACATCGTGGTCGCGGTGGCGATCGCGGTGCGGCAGTTCCGGCGGCGGGCGCTCTAGGGCGCGACGCCGAATCGTCAGGCCGGGATCTCCGGGTGCGCTGCGCGGACGCGCCGCGTGCTCCACAGCGCGAGCAGCCCGACGAGGCCCAGCCCCAGCGCGAGCCCGAATCCGCTGGCGGCGGGAACCGGCGGTCCTTCCATCGCGACGATGCGATTGTTGCCCTCGTCGTCTTCCTCCACCTGATTGATCGGGTCGATGACGACCTCGATGACGGAGCCCTGCGAGGGGCGCGGAACGGTATTCTCGACACGCATCGGCGGGAAGGTGCAGACGCAGACGCCCAGAGCGACCCTGGGGATGCACACCCCGTGCGCGGGACGCACTCGGCCGGTCTTGTCGACGATCCTGAGATCGGCGCACCAGTACTGGTCGGCGATCGGGGGGCAGGTGGGGTATGGGCCGGGGCAGACATGGGCCTTGTCGATCAGCACGTAAGCATCACTCACGTCGGCGACGATGTTGTTCACCAGGATGTGCGCCTTGACGGGCAGGTACGCCAGGGCGTCGGTCGTTTGATAGAAGCCGACGTCGAAGCTGACGCGGATCGAGTCTCCGCCGGTCGTGAGGGAGTAACGGGCATTCTGAACGGAGAAATCTCCCACCGGCGTGCTCGCGGCCGTGAGGGGCGTCAGACAAAGCCCCGCCATGAGAAGGCCCCCTGCGAGAACGCTCCACCTTGCGAGTCGGAACATGGCCAGCACCTCCGTCGTGGGGAACGAGGCGAAGCGGGAGCGATCGGCCCGCGGCGATCACGGGCCCGCGCCCGATCCCGGCAGATCCGCCGCCTGCCGTCGCTCGGATGCGATTGCTGTTCTCGCATGCGCCGTGCCGGGTGATGCGTCCGCGCCGAGGAAGGTCAAGACCCGTCCGGCAAACACGATCGCGGCGCGCTCGCGCCGTCGCACGCCGAGGACGCGCCGAAGCGCTGCGGCATTCCGCCGCACCCGAGGGAGCGTGCCGCCGCGAACCGCGTGGGAGGTGGCGGGATCGGTTCCGGTGCTGCGTTTCGCAGCAGGTGTGGAAATCGCAGCAGCGGGGGGCACGTGGTGGAACCCATCAAGCGGCGCGCGGCTCGCGGAAGACGGGGTAGAGCGTCTCGCCGTTGACGACGTCCACCAGCGCGTGGATGAACATGCCCGGCACGATCGAACCGGTGGCGATCGCGAGCGCCCCGAACAGCGCGCCCGTCACGGCCGTGCCGATCGCGAGCCGTGGTCCCTGGTACGCGTGCGCGAACCCGAAGCAGATCGCGCTCGCGGCAGCGGCCCCGAACAGTCCCAGCTGCGGCCGCAGCGCCCACACCAGGAACCCGCGATAGACCAGCTCCTCGCAGAATCCGGCGGTCAGGGAGGTCGACCAGAACCACGCGCGCTCCTTCGGCGTGTGGGGCACGATGGGGCTCAGCGCCTCGTACTTCGCGCGGGCCTTCTGCAGCCGCTCGGGCGTCAACGCCGCGATCTTGCCGGGCACCGCCGCCATCTGCTTGCCCATCAGCCACGCAAGGAGCGCGAAGAGCGCGACGCCCAGCGCGAGGCGCCAGCCCGACGGCGCCACCAGCCAGAGCGCCGACCACGCGCGATGCCCTCGCAACCAGAGCGCCGCGATGACCGCGGCGCCGAGCCACTCGAGCGCGATCGTCTCGCGATACACCTTCACGCGGGCATCGGGGACGCCCGAGCGAATGGTCTTGAGCATGCGCGGCCAGCTCACGAAGTGATCCCAGAGCGGATAGACCACGGCGATGACTCCGGCGAAGACGAGATCGAGCGCTCCTGGCATGGGCCCCTCCGATTCGGTGGTTCGGCGACGAGCTGCGGTTCGAACGTCGTCGAACACTAGCCGGAGTCATGAGCGATGGCCGCAGCCATTCGGCGGGTGGGGGCGGCAAACCGGCGAGTGGTGGTATGGAGAGCACGACTGGTGCGACGAGGCGGCGGCTCCTATGCTCCGCCGCGTTCCGCCCTCGCCCCGGCCCGGGATCGCGCGATGACCGACGAGCAGCCCGCGAACGAACGCCCCACGACGGTCCTCCAGATCGGCGCGCTCAGGCTCACGGGCGCGGCCGCCTTGTTCGGACTGCTCGCGATCCTGGCGGCGATCGTCGCGCTCGTCGTATGGCTGAAGCCCGCGTTCGGCTGGTCGCCGCTCTGGATCTCGGCGGCGATGTGGCTCGCGTTCCTCGTGTACTGGAGCGCGGCCGCGAAGGACGCGTCGGCGGCGAAGAGCTCGGAGTCGCTCAAGTCGCGCCAGCTCCACGCCAACCTGCTCAATCTTGCGTTGCTGCTCCTGTTCCTCCGCGTGCCGGGGCTCAAGACACGCTGGTTGCCGGTCGCGGCGTTCGTCGTGCCGATCGGCCTCGCGCTCCACGCGGGATGCGCGATGCTCGGGGTGTGGGCGCGGCGCCACCTGGGACGAAACTGGAGCGGGGCCATCACTCAGAAGGTGGACCACGAGCTGGTGCGCTCGGGGCCGTACCGATTCGTGCGTCACCCGATCTATACCGCGATGCTCGGCATGTATCTCGGCACCGCGATGGTGTCCGGCGAGCTGCACGCGCTGCTGGCGGTCGCGATCGTCGCGGCGGCGTACTGGCGCAAGATCCGGCTCGAGGAGTCGAACCTGCGCGAGGTCTTCGGCGCCGCGTACGACGAATACCGTCGCAAGAGCTGGGCGCTGATCCCGGGAGTGTTCTGAGGGGGGCGCCGGCGCGGGGTCCCGCGAGCGCTCACTCCCGCGCGTACCGCCCGAGCTTCGCTTCTTCCGGCGCGTCGAACCCATCCAGCAGCGTGACCGGATCTCCCACCGCCGCGCGGCCGGAGCGTGCGACCCACGCATCGAGCGCGAAGCTGCCGTCGAACTCGCTCTGGATGCGAAGCAGCACACCGACGTCCTGCGCCGCGGTGTCGGGATCGAAGGTCGTCATGATGCAGCGATCGCGCAGCTTCGAGAGTCCGATCACTGCGGACCCCGCGCGAAGATAGCGGCCTCCCCAGCCTCGCTCGGCGAGGCCCTCGACGCCCGCGATGACGAGATTGGGCCGCAACCGGCGATAGTCCACGTCGAGCGCCGCGATCGCTCCGTCGGTCGTCACGAGCAGCGGCATCGCGTCGAAGCGCTCGGCCTCCTGCGCGCGGACGAGTCGCGCGCCCGCTCCCGCCGCGGCGCGGACGCGCTCCGCCACCGCGGGTTCTTCCCAGTCGAGGCCGTCCACGCGCACGCGGCCGTCATCGCCCCGCGTCGCGCGGTGGAGCAGCAGCAGCGGCCTGGAGCGCGCGTCCCGGATGCGGCCGTCCCCGTCCACCACGTAGAGGTCGCGATCGCCGGGCAGGCCGAGGGGTCCGAGATCGGCCGCATCCACGCGCTCGCCGGCCATGGACTTCACCGGGTACCGCCACAGTTCCGCGATGCGCATCGCGCCCGGCGCCGGGATCGGTGCGACTACCCGATCTCCGCCTCCGCCTCCATCTCGACTCTCCAGCGCGGATCGATCAGCGCGGCGACCACCACCATCGTGCTCGCGGGGCGCACGTCGTGGAATACCTCGCCGTGTGCGCGCCCGACCGCTTCCCAGTCCGCGGCGCGCGTGAGGAACGTGCGCGTTCGCACCACGTGCTCGGGGCGCGCGCCGGCCTCGCGCAGCGCTGCGACGATGATCTCGAGGCAGCGCCGCGCCTGCGCCTCGGGGTCGTCGGGGCACGAGCCGTCTGCGAACACCGGCGCGGTGCCCGACACCAGCACGCGGCTCCCCACGCGCACCGCGCGGCTGAATCCGATCGCGGGCTCGTAAGGCGAGCCCGAGGTCACGCGCTTGCGATCGCTCACGCGACCGGCCCGGCTGGCGGATCGGCCCATGCGTCGGGCGGCGCCTCATCCTCGCGCGGGGGCGCCTCGCCCTTCTTGCCCTTCTTCCCGCAGTTGCAGTCGCCGCACTTGTGATAGGGGCCGGGAGGCAGGTCGGCGTACGCGATGCGGTGCTCGCCGCCCTCGTCGTCGCGAATCCACACGGCTTCCTGGTAGATCTCGGTGCGGATCACGGTGCACACGCCCTGCCCGGTCTTGAGCTTCGCGCCGACCGGCGGGATGCGCTCCACGCTGTCGCGGTACTGCGAAAGCTCGTACGAGAGGCAGCACATCAGCCGCCCGCACGCGCCCGAGATCTTGCCGGGGTTGAGCGACAGCTGCTGCTCGCGCGCCATCTTGAGCGTGACCGGATGGAAGTCCTTCAGCCAGGTCGAGCAGCAGAACGCGCGGCCGCATGGGCCGCAGCCGTCGAGCCGCTTGGCCTGATCGCGCACGCCGATCTGCCGCAGCTCGATGCGCGCCTGGAATCGCGCCGCGAGATCCTTCACCAGCTCGCGGAAGTCCACGCGGTGCTCTGCCGAGAAGTAGAACGTGACGCGATGGCCGTTGAACCCGACCTCGACATCCGCGAGGTCCATGCTCAGCTCGCGAAACTCGATCCGCTGTTTGCAGTAGGCGAACGCTTCGGTCTCGCGCCGGCGGTTGCGGTCTTCCTGGTCGAGGTCTTCCTCTTCGGCCTTGCGGATGATCTCGCGCGTCACGTTGCCCGGCCGCTTGAGCGCGACCAGGGTGGGGTCCTTGAGGAACACGCGGCCGAACGCTTCACCATGCTCGGCCTGAACGATGACTTCGTCGCGGAGCGTCAGCCAGATACTGCGGGTGTTCAAATAGAACTCACGCCGCGAACCGCGCAGCGCGACCTGCACGATATCCGCCATCGACTGCCTCTATGGGGCGGTGGGTACGCCCCTCAACCGGCCCGGGAGGCCGGCGCGTCTGGTGCGTTGCGATCCGGGAAGGTCGCGCGTTCCGGTTGCACGATGGAACGCGGGGCCCGAGCCCGGCTATGAAAAGCCCTTCGACCTGCGAAGGGACATTGGGAACGCATCGAGCATAGCGCAGCGGCGGCGGCTTTTCACGGCTCGATTGCGGAGGCCGCGCGACCGGCGGCGGGGGCGCGGCGAGCGCCCGGCGCCCGCGCGGGCCGCGCCCTCAGTAATCCCAGCGCCCGGCGTAGGGGCGCGGCCATTCGCCCTCGCCGAGCCGCTCGCCCGCCACGCGCGCCATGCCGGAGTAGAGGGCCAGCTCGGCGGTGACGTTGCCCTCGATCGCGCGCAGCACCTCTTCCAGCACCATCAGGCGGCGGCGGATCTCGGCCGCGTCGGTGCGCTCCGCTTGGCGGCGGATCTCGGGCTCGCGGTCGCGGTTGACCAGCAGCTCGCGCGGCGCGCCGTAGCGCGCGCGCAGCAGATCGCGCAGCCACAGCTCGTGAAATTCGATCACGCGCCGCAGCGTCTCGCGGCCCGCCTTGCCGAAGCGCGTGAAGCCCTGTGCCGCCTTCCAGAGCGCGGCCGGATCGCCCCGGAGTGCTGGCTCGAGCAGCGCGAGCGCCTGATCGCGCAGCTCGACCGGCTCGGCGTCGCGCAGCGCGAGCGCGCGGGCCAGCGATCCGCTCGAGAGCGCGGCGAGCATGCGGGCTTCCTTCTCGGCGATCCCTACGCGCGCCGTGAGCACCTCGCGAATCGTCCCCTCGCCGAGCGGCGCGAAGCGCACGCGCTGGCAGCGCGAGCGGATGGTGGCGGGCAGGCGCGAGAGCCGCGCGGTGGTGAGCACCCATACCGTGGAGGCGCCCGGCTCCTCGATGCTCTTGAGCATCGCAGAGTACTGGTCTTCGCGCATGCGATCGGCGTCGCGCACCACCACCACGCGCCGCGCCGCCTCGAACGGCTTGTATCCCATCTCGCGCAGCAGCTCGCGCGTCATGCTCATGCGGATCGAGGCGGCCTTGTCGTACGTGAACACGAAGAACGGATCGTCGCGCACCTGCGCGATGGTCTCGGCGATGGTGGCGTCGAGCTCCTTCTCCTCGCCCGAGACCGGGAACAGGAACTTGAGGTCGGGATGCTGGAGCCCCGCGGCCTTCGTGCAGGCATTGCACACGCCGCACGCGTCGTCGGCGGGCGCGGATGTTGGTGCGGCCGCCGGCGCGTCGAACAGGCTCGGGGCCGCGGCGGGCGCGCCCGCCCCGTGCTCGCAGATCATCGCGCGCGCGAAGGCGAGAGCGGCGGTGCCCTTGCCCACGCCGGCCGGGCCGTGGAAGAGGTACGCGTTCGCGAAGCGCCCGCCCGCGACCACGCCCTTCAAGAACGACGAGACCTCGGGCTGGCCGAGCAGGTCCGACAGCGCGATGCCGAGCATGATGCGGAGAGGATACACGGGGGGCGGAGGGGGTGCGAGAGGAGCGGGGCGGCCGGCGCGCAAGGGGTGCGCCGCCGCGTTACTGAATCACGACCGCGCGCTTGACCAGCGTGCGCTCCGCTTGCGTGAGCTTGAGCCAGTAGACTCCCGGCGGCGTGCGCCGTGATTCGTTGAGGCGTACGAGGTGCCGCCCCGCGCCGAGGTCGCCCACCTCGCGCTCGGCGAGCTGACGGCCGGCGATGTCGATCAGCTCGAGTGAGGCACGCCCGGAACGCGGCAGCGTGAACGCGACGTTGAGCGCGCCCACCGCGGGATTGGGAAGCGCGCCTTCGAGCGCGAACGCGAGGGCGGCGGAGACATCGACCCAGCTCTCGGCGCTGAACTGCTCGAGGCCTGATTCGATCCAGCCCACACGATACGAATACCGTTCCCCGGAGGCGACGGTGCGATCTTCGTAAGTGAGCCGACCCGTGCCGTCGAACGCGGCCCAGCCGAGGGCGGTCCACGCATCGTCTGCGGTGCGGCGGTAGATCGTCGCGTCGGGCGTCTCGCCCTCGCTGCGATGCCACACCAGCGTCACGCGATCGGGCAGCGCTTCGACGCTCGTCAGCGAGACCAGCGTCGCGGTGGGGCCGTCGCCGAGATAGCGCTGGGCGAAGATCTCGCCCGGGACACCATTGCGCGTGTCCTCCCACGCGACGATCGCGCCGCCGTTCGCGTCGGCAGTAATCGCGAAGTCGGTCTGCGCGACGGCTTGCGTGGTCCACGGATTCACGGTGGGGACCCCCGCGCTCGGCCAGCCCGGAGCCAGCGCTCCGTTGCCCGCGAGGTGCTGGACGAATCCGTGCTCACCGTTTGTGTCGAGCTCAAGCACAATGTACACGCCGCCCGCGCCATCGGGTGCGATGCGCGGGGCAAAGTGATAACCCAGCACATCGCTCACACGCGTCCCGTTGACCGGCCACCCCGGCGCGAGCGTGCCGTCGGGTCGCAATCGCTGCGCATACGCCACGGTTGCGCCGACGTCCTGATGGCCATACCACGCGAGAAGAACGCCCCCCGCGCTATCGGCGGCCACGCTGGAGAGAAACTGCTGGTCGGGAAGTGCCGCCACCGGGAATCCAGTCGCGGGCCACCCGGGGGCGAGGGATCCGTCGGGGAGGAAGCGCACGGCATACACGTCATCGTCAAATGCGGTCGCGCCGTGACTCGATCCCCAGCCGAGGTAGGCGCCCCCATTGCCATCGGGGACCACCCCCCAGATCT
>JBGPFC010000051.1:0-21913 GCA_041483195.1 Candidatus Eiseniibacteriota bacterium | reverse complement strand
TGATTGATCACGTAGCTGATCTGGTTCCCGATGTCGATCGCCCACCAGGGACGCTGATCGTCCGGCAGCGTGAGGCCGCCGGTTCCGGTGTACTGATGACGCACCGGCCACCAGCCCTGCAGCGAGTCACCGTGAACCGGAGCTTCCCAGTCCCAGTAGCCGCGGGCGGCGTTGGCCGGAGGGGCCAGAGTGCCGCGAGGATGGCGCTCGCCGACACCAATAGACCAGTAGTTGCTTGCCGCGTACGCCGGGTTGTACCCAACGTACGTGGTGTCGTTGCCGTTGGAGGTGTTGGTCGAGCCGAAATGCGCGGCGCGCGAATGCAGCTCGAGCGCGAGCTGGGCGTTCTGAACCTTGCCCTGAAAATCCATACCTGCGTCGTCCCCGGGCCCGGCGATGGCGGGCACGGAAAGCACGGCGCAGGAGGTGGACATGGCGAGCAGCGCAGCGAGCCACTTGCGCATGATTCCTCCCGATGGGGCTCAGCCCTCGGGGGGTCCCGACGTGCGCTCATTCTAGCGCCGCCGGGATTGGGATCGAGAAGATATTTCTTTAGGGATGGAGGAGCCGGCGCATGCGCGCTCGTCGCGTGGACTTGCGCCTGTCGCGCGGAGGCCCGCGGGGCGCGGCGTCTCCCTATTCCCCGGCGTCGAGGTGGAAGCGATGGAGGAACCGATGCGCCACCGGCGCGAACAGCACGCCCACGCTGGTGAGGAACATCACGCCGCTGAAGATCGCGTACGCCGACTCGAACCACTTGCCAGCTGCCGAGCGCACCGGATCCACCGGCCCCATGCCCGCGAGAATCATCGAAGCGTTGACCAGCGAGTCGAGCCAGCCGAGTCCGGCGCACGCGTGATAGCCCAGCACGCCCAGCCCGAGGGAACCACCGATGAGCGTCGCCGCGAACGCTGCGCCGCGTGCGACGCGCAATAGATACTTGCGGCGGGGGAGCAGCGGCTGATGCCGGCGTTCGTACATGGCTGGATCCGCGCCTAGGGTACCAGCACGATCTTCCCGAAATGCTCGCGCGCCTGGATGCGGCGGTGTGCGTCGGCCGCGCGCGCGAGCGGCATGACGGAATCCACCACCGGCTTGAGCCGTCCGTCGCGAATGAATCGCAGCGCCTCGGCCAGCTCCGAGCGCCGGCCCATCCATGATCCCATGATCGAGAGATGCCGGCCGAACAGCACGTTGAGATCGAGCCTGGCGTGTGCCCCCACCGTATTGCCGCAGGTGACGAGCCGTCCGTTCTTCGCGAGCGACAGGGCCGCCTGCTCGAACACCGCGCCGCCCACGTGCTCGAACGCCACCTCGACGCCCTTCTTCGCGGTGAGCGCGCGCACCTCGCGTGAGAACTCCGGATGCGAGTGATCCACCACTTCGTCAGCGCCGAGCGTCTTCACGCGCTCGGCCTTCGCGGGGCTCCCGGCGGTGGCGATCACGCGCGCGCCGATCAGCCGCGCGATCTGGATCGCCGCGCTCCCGACCCCGCTGCTCCCGCCGATCACGAGGCAGTCTTCCCCGGGCTGAAGCCGCGCGCGCCCCACCAGCATGTGCCACGCCGTGAGGAACACGAGCGGCACCGCCGCCGCCTCCTCGAACGAGAGGTTTTCGGGGAACGGCAGGCAGTTCGCCGCCGGCACCGCGACTTTCTCGGCGTAGCCGCCGTTGCGCATGCGGCCGAGCACGTCGTAGTCGCGGCACAGGTTGTCGTCGCCGTTCAGGCACGCTGGGCACGTGCCGCACGAGATCGTCGGCACCACCAGCACGCGATCGCCGGGGGCGAGGTGCCGCACCGCTTCGCCCGCGCGCGCGACCACGCCCACCACGTCGTTGCCGAGGATGTGCGGCATCTCGATCTCGAGACCGCGCAGCCCCTGCCGCACCCAGAGATCGAGGTGGTTGATCCCGCACGCCTTCACATCGATCAGGGCCTCGTCTGGCCGGATCGCGGGCTCCGGCACCTCGCGCAGTTCCAGCACCTCGGGCCCGCCGAACCGCTCGAACACCACGGCCTTCATCGCGGCCTCACTCGTCGAACAGCACGGTGGGCTCCTCGTACGAGCGCACCTCGCGCTGGATCAGCTTCTCGTGGAGCCAGGTCTTGAGCCACGCGTTCTTCGCATCGATCGGGAGGCGGGTGTCCGCGAGCCGCTCGATCGGCATGTTGATTCGCAGCGCGCGCCAGCGGATGACGTGGCGCGTGATGCCGGCCGGCAGCCGCTCGCCGCACGAGGCCAGCTCGATCACCTCGGCGGGCTCGAAGTGCGGGAACACCACCAGCGCCGTCACGTCCGGGCGCCCGGTGCGCGCGACGTCGATGGATTCGCTCGTGACGCGGTAGAAACGCTTGCTCGCGCGGTAGGTGTCGACCACGGCGTTGAGCAGCGTGTTGTGCTCGCGCAGGTCGCGGCCGCCGTGCAGCGTGTCGGCCACGCCGTCGGCGAACACCACCTCCGCGAGCGCGTCGCGCCGCGCGAGCACGGCGCTCGCGTGGAGCGGCTGATCGCCGCGGCACTCGAGCCCCGGCACCGCGCGCAGCAGCGCCTCGAAATCCGCGCGCGAGTAGTCGCCGAGCGCGTGACACCAGGTCGAGAGATGCACCGCCGGCTCGCGATAGGAGACCACCTGCACCAGCATGTGCGGCCAGCCCAGCGCGTGCGCCGCGCTCGCGCGATTGGCGCCGTCCAGCACCACGAACATGTCGGACTCGCCGGTGCCGCGATCGAGCGGCGCCACTACCGGCGGATTGCGCAGCATGGTCTCCGCGCGCAGCCGGCTCACCAGCGCCTGCAGGCGGTGCGCGTCGTGCTGCTCGTGGGGGATGAGCGCGTCCACCGGCACGAAGCGCAGGTCGGGCGGCGCGAAGTCGGGAGGGGCGGGCGCGTTCATGGCGCGGGGAATCTACACGATTCGCCGCGGTGGGGCGCGTCGGGGCGCGCTTCCGACGGGGGATCGGCTAGCTAGCGGCGCTTCGCCGTCTCCGCGGGAAGCTGCGCTTTGACCGCGGCGCGGAGCTCGGGCGTCGGATCATCCGTCCACGACGTCCGCTTCAGGGGAACGTGGCGATCCAGGAAGTCGAGCGTCGCGAGGCACGCCGCGGTATCCCCGCGCTGGGCCTCGGCCCTGGCCAGGGTGAAGAGCGCGTAGAAGTAGTTCCCGCACATGGCGCGCGTGTCCGAGTCCATCGCGATGGTCGTGTCGGCCACGCCGGAATAGCGCACCTTCTCGGTCAGCTGGCGCCGCAGGTGCTCGAGGTCCCAGGCGTTCGGATCCGTGGTGGGCACGATCCGCCACGCAAGTCCGTCGAGCCGCGCGCACGGCCAGAGCCACTGCAGATAATCGCGGGTGACCGTGGTCGCGAGGTACACGGGCCGTCGCCAGCGATTGAGGCGCAGCAGGTCCAGCACCACGCGGTCCTCGGCGTAGAGCGTGCCGGGGAGGTGGAGCGTCAGCTCGCGTGGAGCCCGCGCCGACGGCGGCAGCTCCGTGAGCGCGCCCGCCTCCACCGGCAGGGTCACCAGCGTGTCCGGGTTCGTCGAGGGCTTCAGCAACCCCGTCTGCTTCTCGCGCTCGAGGAGTCGGGACAAGCTCGGATCGCGCCTGCGCAGTTGCGCGACATACCAGCCGATGTTCGAGAGCGGCAGGTGGACGAGCGTGACGTCCCTTCGCACGCCCTCCACCTGCTGGAGATACCAGAGCGGAAACGTGTCGTTGTCGCCCTGGACCATCAGGAACGCGCCCTCATCGAGCGGCTCGATCACGTCGCGCGAGTAGGTCTCGGCGAAGCGCGTGCGTGAGAGATCGCACGTTGTCCGATTGGTCGCGAACGAGTGAACGGGGCCGAGCAGCACCAGCCCGCACGCACCGGATGCGAGAGCGAGTCGAACGCCCGCGCGAGCGCGCGACGCAAGCCGGATCAGCGCGCTCGCACCCACGCCCGCCAGCGGCGCGAGGATCACGAGCGACGGCAGGTAATGCCGGTCCATGGTGCGGAAGTAATGCGCCGGCAGGTTGAAGTAGATCACCGCCCCGAGGCTCGAGCAGAGAAAGAACGCGAGCAGGCCGAGCGTCCTGCGCGCGGCGCGTGCGACCGCCACGATTCCGCCGATGAGCGGGAGCAGCGCGGGGACGATCAGCCACGCCCACGACCCGGGCGGCGACAGATTCCTGCGCAGGAACGCCACGTAGTCGGCGAGCTGGACGCGCAGGAAGTCTGATTTCCGCGGCAGCAGGTCGACCAGGAATCCGCCGCCCTTCTCGCCGATCGACACGTAGTACCAGAGGCGCGCCAGGCTGCTCGGCTCCTCCATGTCGAACCCGGGATCGCGCGCGGCGATCGGGATCAGCAGCAGGTGGAACGCGAGCCCGAGCAGCAGGCCCGCGCCGATCGCGCCCCATCCGCGCGGGCGGAAGAGCGCGCCCGGCCGGCGCAGGGCGACCCAGACCACCGCCGCGGGCAGCAGCAGCGTGTTGGTGCGATGGACGCTGAAGTCGAGCCCGAAGAGCAGGAACAGGAGGAACAACCGCCGCGGCTCATCCGCGTTCGCGGCGTGTCTCCACCAGTCGAGCGCGGCCGCGAGGATCACGGCGGTGAACAGCGCGCTGAGAATGTATGGCGTGAACTGAACGGCGTACGACCACGCGCTCACGCCGAATGCGAGCCCGAGTCCCGCGACCGCGCCCGCAAAGCATTCGCCCGCGCCGGGCGCGCGGTCGTGCGGGGTGGCGATGCCGATCCCGAGCCACGTGACCACGCTCACCAGCGCCGCGGCCATGAGGGCGGCGAACAGGTTGAGCTGGAACGCGACCGGATGGACCAGCGGGATCCGGCTCGCCACCCAGCCCAGCAACGTGAGCAGGAGGGACCCGGGCGGCGACGGGATGCCCAGCGTGAACGCCGCGAGCGGATAGCTGCTCCCGTCCCACCACGTGATGGTGCGGCAGGCGGTCGCGGCGTATGCCGCGAAGGACGCGAGGCCGGCGCCGAGGGAGACCAGCGCGGGGATGCGCCCCCGCGGCGATGGGAGCAGCGCGGGGCTCGCGGCCTGATCGCTGGTCATCGGGCGTCGACGCTGCGGCGGACGCGCCCTAGCGCTCGGCCTTGCTCTCGGCCGCCCGCCCGCTCGCGAAATACGTCTCGCGCAGGCGCTTCATCAGGTCGCCGCGGCGGTCGTATAGCCGCTTGCGCGCGCGCGGCGCGTGACGCGCGAGCGCGTAGCTCGTGAGCAGCGGCAGCGCGATGGTGGAGTCGCAGTAGCAGATCACCGTGCCCGGCAGCTGCTCGGGATCGATCTTGCCCCAGCTCACGGCCTCGGCCGGGGTCGCGCCCGAAAGCCCGCCGGTGTCGGGCCGCGCGTCGGTCACGGCGAGGAAATAGTCGTGGCCCTTCTCCTCGATGCCGAGCACTTCCTGGATCTGCGGCTCGGTCTGGAGCAGGAAGTTCTTGGGGCTGCCGCCGCCCAGGATCCACACCGCGCTCTTGCCGCCGCCCGCCTTCGCGTCCCACACGATCGCCGCGGTCTCGTTCACGTCGGCGCTCACGTCGAACGCGAGGCGGTTGCCCTCGAGCGCCTTGGCCGCGACGTTCATGCCGATCGAGGAGTCGCCGGGCGACGAGGTGTAGATGGGCACGCCGAACTCCCACGCCGCGGCGAGCAGCGAGCGGCGCTCGAGCCCCAGCGCCTCCTCGCGCGCGCGCACGTACTTGCCGCACATGAAGTGGAATTCGGCGGTGCTCATGGTGCGCTGGAACTCGGGGGCGGCGATGATCTCGCGGAAGAACGCGTCGGTGTCGAGCAGCACGGTGTAGTCGAAGAAGATGTCGTAGATGCGCACCACGCCCTGCTCGCGCAGCTTCACGTCGTCGGCCTCGAAGCTGCCGCGATGCATGCCGAGCCCGAGACCGAAATGCGCGTCGTGGTAGAGATTCGCGCCGGTCGAGACGATCCAGTCCACGAAGCCCGCCTCCATCAGCGGAATGATCGCGCTCATGCCGAGCCCCGCGGGCGTGAGCGCGCCGGTGATCGAGAGCGCCACCGTCACGTCGGCCTGCAGCATGCGCTCGGTGAGCAGCCGCGCGCCCTCGCGCAGCCGCGCCGCGTTGTATGCGAGGAACGCGTGCTCGACCAGATCGGCCGCGCTCTCGCGGCCCGTGATCGGGGGCGGCTCGATGCGCGGGCCGGTGATGTGGGGGTTTCTTCCGCGCTGCGCGTGCATGTGATTCCTCCGGTGACCTCGCGACAGGCTTCGGGCAGTCTATACGCCGGGGTTGAGCCCGCGCGACACGGGAAACATCGAGGCCGCCCGCCGCATGCGCGGAGAACGGCCTCGATCGGAATGGAATGCTGCGGTGCGTTCGGCTAGAAGCTAGGCTCGTCGCCCCCCTCGCCGTTGTCGCCCGTCGGCATCTCTTCGTTGTCCGGCGGGATCATGTCGAACGGCATCTCGGGTTCGACATCGGGCACCGGCATCGGAGCGGGCGCCGCGATCTTCTTCGGCGCCGCGGCCTTCTTCGGGGCCGCCTTCTTCTTCGCGACGGCCTTCTTCTTCACCGCCTTCTTCTTCGCGGCCTTCCGCTTCGGCGCCGCCTTCTTCTTCGCGGGCTTGCGGCGGGCCGGCGCGCGGCGCGCGGTCTTGCGGCGTGGGGTGGCTTTCTTCTTCGCCTTCTTCCGTGCGGCCTTCTTCGCCTTCTTCCTGGCCATGCGGCACCTCCTCCTGAGTCTCCGTCCGCGAAGCGGCGCGGCGACATGGTCGCGCGAGCGTCTCCCGGAACACGGTTCCGATCTTCCGGCCGGATCCCTACCCGGCCGGCACAGGGCGGAGAATACACACAATCGCCGCGCCTGTTGGAATTCTTCGCGCCCCTCGGGGCCCGGGGCCGCCCGGAACCACGCGCCCCGCCCGGAATTTGCTCATTAATACCGGGCGTCGCGGGCGGGGCGCCGGGCCACCTTCGGGCTACCTCGGGGCGGCTCCCCGCAGGCCCCCGGCGGCCCGGCCCCTGTCAGGCGACCGGCGGTCCCGCCACCTCGGTCTCGCTGATCGCCCTGGCCCGTTCCGGCACCGGGATCCAGTCCTCGCCCGGGTTGATGAAGCGGTCCAGCTCGAACTTGTACTGGCGATCGTAGAGCTGGCGGTAGCGCCCGTTCGCGGCGAGCAGTTGCTCGTGCGTGCCGCGCTCCACGATCTCGCCGCCCTCCAGCACCAGGATCTGATCGGCGCTGCGGATGGTCGAGAGCCGGTGCGCGATCACGAAGGTGGTGCGGCCGTGCCGCAACGAGCGCAGCGCGTCCTGGATCATCGACTCGCTCTCCGAGTCGAGGCTCGATGTCGCCTCGTCGAGGATCAGCACGCGCGGATCGGCGAGGATCGCGCGCGCGATGGCGACCCGCTGCCGTTGTCCGCCCGAGAGCCGGATGCCGCGCTCGCCGACGATGCTGTCGTAGGTCTTCTCGAAGCGATCGATGAACTCGTCGCAGTGCGCGATGCGGCTCACCTCGCGGATCTCCTCCAGCGTCGCGTCCGGGCGGGAGAACGCGATGTTGTCGCGAATCGAGCCGTCGAACAGGAAGTTGTCCTGCAGCACCACGCCCAGGTGCTGCCGGTACTCGCGCAGCCTGAGCCCCGCGAGGTCGTGGCTGTCCACCCGCACGCGGCCCGCGTTGGGCCGGTGGTGCGCCATGACCAGGCCGATCAGCGTGCTCTTGCCGGAGCCGCTCGAGCCCACCAGCGCGGTGGTGCTGCCCGCCGGGGCGCGAAACGACACGCGCCTCAGCACCGGCACGCCGGTCACGTACTCGAAGCTCACGTCCTCGAACTCGACGTCGCCGCGGAGCTGGTCGAGCGCCACGCGCTCGCCGTCGTGCTCGTCCTCGGTGCCGGTGCCCATGATCTCGCGGATGCGGTCGAGCCCGGCGAAGGCCTCCGTGATCTGGGTGCCGATCGAGGCCATCTCGACCAGCGGCCCCGCCATCATCGCGGTGAACGACACGTACATGACGAAGCCGCCGACCGTCATCTGGCCCGCCAGGATGGCGCGTCCGCCCATCATCATCATGATCACGCTGATGAGACCGACCAGCACCGTGGAGAGCGCCTGGGTGCCGGAGACCGCCGTGATGGACTTCGCGACGTTGCGGAACAGCCGGTGCGCGCCCGATGCGAACACGCGCTGCTCGCGGCGCTCCGCGACGTAGGCCTTGACGATGCGGATCCCGCCCAGCGTCTCGGCGAGCCGTCCCGTGACCTCGGCGTTGATCTTGCCGCGCTCGCGGAACAGCGGCCGGAATTTGGCGAACGCCCACGACATGAACCCCGCGAACGCCGCGAGCACCACCAGCGTGGCGAGCGTAAGCCGCCAGTTCACGTAGAGCAGCACGCCCAGCGCCAGCACCGCCGTCACCATGCCGCCGCACAGCTGCACCAGGCCGGTGCCCACCAGGTTGCGCACGCCCTCGGCGTCGTTCATGACGCGCGAGATCAGCACGCCGGTCTGGGTGGAGTCGAAGTAGCGCACCGGGAGCCGCGTGACGTGCGCCTGGACGCGCTTGCGCATGTCGGTGATCGCGCGCTGCGCCGCGACGCCCACCACCTGCGAGAGCGCGAAGCCGGTCGCCGACTGGATCAGCGTCGCGGCCCCGACCCCGAGCGCGAGCGGCACCAGCAGGTCGGTGCGGTGCTTGCCGATCACGTCGTCGATCAGGAACTTGGAAGACGCCGGCATCACGAGCCCCGTGAGCCGCGACACCAGCATCAGCGCAAGGCCGATCCCGAGCTGCCCCCGATGCGCGGCGATCAGCGCGCGCGCCTCGCGCCACGCGGTCGAGAACTGGACGCGTTTCTTCGCTTCGCTCATTCGCTCGCCCGTCCCCGCGGCCTCATCGAGCCCGTTCGAGCCGCGAGCGCGGGCGTTGGCGCTGGACCTCTTCGATCTTCTTCGCGTCGTTCGGGAACAGCCCGACCTTCGCGAGCCTCGGTACCAGGTCGACCCAGCGCTTCTCTCTCGAGAAGACCTCGCGGAAGAGCTTGAGCGCCTCGGCCTCCTGGCCGTTCGTGAACATCGAGACCGCCGCCCAGAACTGGAGCTCGACCACGTCGGGCGCGAGCCGCGTCGCCTCGGCGTAGGCCTTCGCGGCCTCCGCCGGCTTCTTGTCGGCGATGAAGTTGTCGCCCTGATCCTCCGCGTTGTACGCGCGGCGCAGCTTGACCAGGCGGCGCAATTCCTTCAGCGGGTCGATGCTGTCCTCGACGCGCAGGTCGATCACGCGATCCGCCCACGGCTTGCCGCTCGATTGCGCCTTCACGATCACCATCGCGGCGGATTGCCGGCCGCGAATGTCGCCGCCCGCCTTCTCGGCCGCCTCGAGCGCCTGGAGCATGCGCTCGGCGAGATCGCCCTGCGCTTTTTCGAACGCAGCGCTCATCGCCGGCCAGATGGTGGGGTTCGACATGAGATTGGCTTCGCACGAGTACTGGTTTCCGGTCTTGTGCCCCGCGTCCGGGATGCAGCTCTTGCCGGTGTGCGCGGCGACGTTGCCCTTCGCGTCCACCATCGCCACCTGCCGCACGTCGGGATTCGAGTCGGCCTTGATCAGCGAGTCCAGCGCCTCCTGCGCGCTCATGCCCTGCCGCATCAGGGCGAGCCCGTTGGGGCCGTAGTCCACGAGCACCAACGACTGCGTCGCGACCGCGCCCACGCCGGCCTCGGCCCACGGCACCACCGGGCCCACCGAGAAGTAGTGGGATTGCACGGCCACCCCCATCTCGCCGGTGGCGGGATCGCGCGCGACGATCGAGTAGGTGTGCGCGAGCGGGGCGGGCGCGCCGCCGTCGCCGCCGAGCACCAGCAGCACGGGAACGAACGACATCCAGTCCATGGGAAGCCTCCGGGCGGGCGTGAGCGGAAGACGGGTGAGCGCGCGAGGCTATCAGAGCGCGCGCCCGCGGTCATCCCGAGCGGGGGGCGAGTGCGACTCCCGTGCCCGGCGGGCGCTGCGGAGTTTACACCGCGCCGCGAATCACCCGCCTGCGCCGCGCTCCCAGCGCTCGCCCAGCGCGAAGCGCGATCCGGGATCGAGCGCGGCGCGAATGCGCGCGCGCAGCTCGCGCACCGCCTGCTGCGGCGGTTGCGTGGGCTCGATCGCGCGCTCGAGGCGCGCGTCGGTCAGCGTGAAGCCGCGCTCCGCGAGCGCCGCGATCGTCGCGGCCACGTCGCCGTCCCCGGGGAAAAGATGCAGCCGGCCGGCGGGCGCGTGGAAGACCGACCGTTCCAGCAGCGCATCGGGCAGCGCATCGGACAATCCATGCGGCGTGTGGTGCGATGACGCGAAGCTCAATCGCTCCGGCGCGAACTCCTCGAGGTCCGCGATCGCCTGCCACAGCGCGACCGCCTCGTCTGCCCCGGCGCGCGCGACCGGCGTTCCGAGCATCGCGCTCACGCGCTCGATCTGCCGCGCGGTCCACGGCGCGTCGTCCTCGATGCCGACGATCAGCGCGAGCCCTGCGCCCGGCGCGGGCACCGGCAGCCGCCCGGCGCACGCGCGGCCGATCACGGTGAGCGCGGACGGCTCCATGCGCGCGAACGGCGTCCAGAGCGGGGCGTCCGCGAGCCGCCGCGGCTCGACGTCGTAGATCAGCGCGACGCGCCGCTCCGGCGCGGGCATCAGCTTGAGGCTGGCCTCGAGCATCACGGCGAGCCCGCCGCGCGCGCCGCACAGCAGCCGATGGATGCCGTACCCCGCGACGTTCTTCACCACCTTGCCGCCGGTGCGTGCGAGCGTGCCGTCGCCGAGGGCGAACCGCGCGCCGAGGATGCGATCGTGCGGCGCGCCGAAGCGCAGCCGCCGCGCGCCCGACGCATTGGCCGCGAGCGTTCCGCCCAGCGTCGCGCGCGCGGCGTGCGCGGCCTCGAGCGGCAGCTCCTGTCCGCGCGCGGCGAGCGTCGCGCGCAGCGTCGCGATGGTGACGCCGCACTCCGCGGTGAGAGTCAAGTCTTCTGGCTCGTACTCGACGATGCGGTCGAGCGCGCCGAGGTCGAGCGCGAGATCGTAGCGCGCGGGCGCGCGCTCCCGCTCCAGCGCCACGCCGCCGCCCCACGGGATCACGGCGAGCTCGTCACGGGTCGCGGCGCGCAGGGCTTCCGCCACCTCGTCGCGATTCGCGGGACGCAGCGCGGCGCGCGGCACCGTGGTGCCGAGCCGAAATCGCGCCGGATCGACCGCCCGCGCCGCGTCCAGTCCGAGCGTGGCGCTCATGCGCCGCGCCCCGCGCCCGCGCCGCGGCGCGCCGCACCCGCGCGTTTCGCGCCGCTCATCATATCCATGGTCCCTCGACGTCGCCGCGCGGGCGCATCCCGCCCAGCTGCGCGGGCTGCGCGCCGCTCGCGGCGGCCGCGTGCGCGTGATCGCCCTCGCGGCATCCGCCGCCGGCGGGCAGGATCTTGTCGGGATTGAGCAGGCCGTCGGGATTGAACGCGTGCCGCAGCCGCTCCATGGTCGCGAGGTCGGCCGGCGCGAACAGCTCGTTCATCATCGGACGCTTCTCGATGCCCACGCCGTGCTCGCCCGAGATGGTGCCGCCCATGCGGATGCACATGCGCAGGATCTCGTGCGACACCTCGAGCGCCGCCTGTTGCGCGCGCACGTCCGCCGCGTCGAACAGCACGTGCGGATGCAGGTTGCCGTCGCCCGCATGAAACACGTTGCCGGCATCGAGCCCCCGCTCCGCGCACATGCGGTAGACCGCGGTGATCGCCTCGGCGAGCCGGGTGCGCGGCACCACGCCGTCCATGATGTAGAAGCCGCTCGCGGTGCGGCCGTATGCGCCGAACGCCGACTTGCGCCCGCGCCAGATCGCGGCGCGCTCGGCGTCATCGCGCGCGATGCGGATCGAGCGCGTGCCGTTGGCTCGTGCCAGCTCCGAGATGCGCGTGACCTGCGGGTCGAGGCTCATCGCGGGACCGTCCACCTCGATCAGCAGCACCGCGCCCGCGTCGGTCGGCAGCCCGATGTGCAGCCACGATTCCACCAGGGTGGTGGTGTGCTGGTCCATGATCTCCATCGCCGCCGGCACGATGCCGGCCGCGATCGCCGCCGAGACCGTGCGGCACGCCTCCTCGATGGTCACGAAGTCGAAGAGCATGGTCTTGACCGCCTCCGGCTTCGGGAGCAGCCGCACGCAGATCTCGGTGACGATCGCGAGCGTGCCTTCGCTGCCGACGATCACCGACGCGAGATCGAAGTCGGGCGCGTCGGGCGATTCGCCGCCGAGCGCCATCACCGTGCCGTCGGGCAGCACCGCGACGATGCCGAGCACGTGGTTGAGCGTGACGCCGTACTTGAGGCAGTGCGGCCCGCCCGCGTTGGTGGCGACGTTGCCGCCGATGGTGCTCACCTGCTGGGAAGCGGGATCGGGCGCGTAGTAGAGCCCGTGCGGCGCGACCTGCTTCGACAGCTCGAGGTTCACGAGCCCGGGCTCGACCCACGCGAACATGCGATCGGCGTCCACGCTCAGCACGCGGTCCATGCGATTGACCGACAGCACGATCCCGCCGCGCTCGGGCGTCGCGCCGCCGGCGAGCCCGGTGCCCGCGCCGCGCGGCGTCACCGGAATGCCGCGCGCGTGCGCCCAGCGCACCACCGCCGCGACCTCGTCGGTCGAGCGCGGCAGCACTACACAATCGGGCGTGTGCTTCTCGAGCATCAGCGCGTCGGCCTCGTACGTGAAGCGCGCGGCCTCGGAGTCGAGCACCCCGTCGCCGCCGAGAATGGCGCGCAGCTCGTCGAGATGATCGCTCGTGAGAGGCATGTCGCGCAGGGTAGCACCGTGGGCGACGCGCACACGAAGGGCGCCGCGCGTGCGCCGCGGCCGGCGCGGGGATCCCGTCGATGATCGCCCGCCCCGCCCCGAGACCGCCCCGAATTCTGCGCGAGACGCACGACCGCGCCTGCTGTACCGTTCGTGTCGTCGTCGGAGACGGCGCGACCTCACGGCCGTCCAGACCTTCCGGCGCTCGCTGAGGGCACATGCCGTCCGGGCCGCGAAATCGGCACCCGTCCTCGAGACCGTTTGCGAGCCATCTGCGCGTCGCGTTCGGCGTCGCGATGTCGCTCGCCGTCCTGTGCTGCCGCGCGGAACCCTGCGCGGCGGCGCCCGCCGGGCGTTCCAGCCTCATGCTCTCGGGCGCACTCACCGGCGGGAGCTTCGGCGGCCAGGCGGGCCGCGCGCTGGATGACGCGGGCCTGGGCGAGGATCTCAACTGCGACTTCTGCTCCGATCCGCTGCTCGGCCTGGCGTGCATATTCGGGTGCGAGGCGAAGCAGTACCCCGAATCCAACCCGATCGGCGGCAGCCTCACGCTCACCGGCCGTCACGCGCTGGCGAACGACTTGAGCTTCGGGATCATGCTCTCGGTGGCGGCGCTCGGAGGGAGCACCGGGCACGCCGGCGGCACCGATGTCGATCTGACCGCGAGCGCGACGTCATTCGCGCTGCTCATCGGGCGCGATCACTTAGGGCGCCGCGGCGCCGGCCCCCCGGGGGCCGTCTCCCTGCACGCCGCCGCCGGGCCATCGCTCAATCTGCTGAAGCTCCACGTGACCGAATCCAGAATCGAGGACCTCACCACCCATTATGCGCGGACGAGCCCGGGTGCGGTGTTCGAGGGCGGGGTCAGGATCGAGGTGCCGTCTGAGTGGCGTCGCGGCGGGCCGGCTCCCTCACGTCTCTTCCTCGACTTCAGCCTCCAGATCCGGCTGATGGCCCGCCCCGATTTCGGGCCGCTGCCGACCTCCGCCGGCACTCAGCCGATCCGCGGGAGCGGCCATTCGTTCAACACGATGGGCTTCGGGCTCGGCGTGGGCCAGGCGTTCTAGCGCGTGATTGCGCTCGAGCGTCAGCGCGCCGCGCGCGGCCGGTGGCTTACGAGCAGATCGCCGCGTGGCGGTTGCCGGCACCGAAAAGACGGTGATAACATCACGCACGCGCGGCGTCCGTGCGCGATCCGCAACTCCGCTCGTCCCCGTCGAGGCGTACGATGAGCAAATCCACATCACCGGCCACCAGGCGAACGATTCAGTCTCCTGTCACGAAGAGCAAGCTCGACCGCGGTCGGGTGGATGAGGTGTTCCGTGAGCTTGCTCTCGAAATACCAGTTCCCCACGGAAGGGCCGCGCTGAACATCGTGCGACATCCGAAGGTGAGCATCGAGTCTTTCGGAGGGAGTGAGCGAGCCTCTACGCCATCCAGCGACCGGCGCACGCGCGCCGATCACAACAAGCCGCGCTCGACCAAGAAGAAATAGTCGCCCGGCGACCCGCCCCGCAGCGAGTGCGTCATGGCCGTCCGCTACGACGTCAGCGTATTCCTGAACGTTCCGTTCGATTCCGAATACGAACAGTTGTTCTTCGCGATGATCTTCGCGGTCTACGACTGCGGCTTCATTCCGCGCTGCGCGCAGGAGATCGATGACGGAGCGCAGATCCGGTTCGAGAAGATCTGCGGGCTGATGTCGGCGTGCCGCTACGGCATCCATGACATCTCACGCACCGATGTCGACGCGGCCGGCCTCCCGCGATTCAACATGCCGCTCGAGCTGGGGTTGTTTCTCGGCGCGCGGCGGTTTGGGAGCGCTCCGCAACGGCGCAAGAACTGCCTGATTCTCGATCGCGACCGCTACCGCTATCAGCGTTTCTGCTCCGACATCGCGGGGCAGGACATTCGGGCGCACGGCGGCCGCGCGGACGAAGCGCTGCGGCAGGTACGCAACTGGCTCGCGAGCGCCCTTCGTCCGCGGCACACCCTGGTTCCGGGAGCGGAAACCATGTTCCAGCGATACGCGCAGTTTCAGTCGCACCTGCCATCCGCCTGTCGGCAGCTCGGTCTCTCGCCGCGCCGGCTCACCTTCGCGGATTACACGGAGCTGGTATCGAGGTGGCAGCACGCGAATCGGTGGTGAGCGGGAGCAATTGAGGCGCTCGGCAGGGCCGGCTACGCGCGGCTCAGCGCGCCGCCCGCGGCCCGAACCGCTCGAGCAGGGACGCCCGCAGCGTGTCGTGCTCGGCGGGGCTGAGCGTCACGCCCCACTTCTCCATCTGAGCGATCGTCTTCTCCCAGCCCAGCGAGTCCTTCGCCTGCTGGTGGATGAGCATCGCCGAGTGGCACATGACGCACGAGCGTGCCTCGATCGCCGGGCCGATGCCGGGCGGGAGCCGCGTGGTATCGGCGGCCACCGCGAGGGTCGCGGGAGGGTGCTTCGGGCGCGGCTTCGCCTTGCGAAACGGCCCGGCGAGCGCCGTCACCGCGAGCGCGAGCGAACCCGCGATCACCAGCACCGCGATCGGCCTACGCCACGACATCGAAGCTCACCGTGTGAATGGAGTTGTTGCCGTAGCCGCCGGTGTTGAGCGGCGCGCCGGGCGGCTGCATCTCATCGTCGTGGTCGGTGGCGCGCGCGCTCACGGTGATACGCGCGGGCGCCAGCACGTCGAACTCGGTCGCCCACGCGCGCCACGCGAGCGGCGCGGTGTCGCCCATGAAGCCGGCGGGGCGCCACGTGGCGCCGCCGTCGTTCGTGATCTCGACCAGCTTCACGCCCGGCGGGCCGGCCCACGCGAACCCCTGGATGCGCACCGTGCCCACCGGCAGCTTGGTGCCATCGAGCGGGCGGGTGATCACGGATTTCACGCGCAGCGCTTCGACCGGGGGCGAAGCCGCGGGATCGCCGCCCGGCGCGACGTACCGATAGCCCTTCGTCATGAAGTGATTGTCGGAGGGCGCCGCCTCGAGACGGATCTTCGTGACCCACTTGGTCGAAGCCATTCCGTACCAGCCCGGCACGATCGCGCGCAGCGGCGCGCCGTGGAGCTTCGGCAGCGGCCCGTCGTTCATGGTGTGCGCGAGCAGCACGTCGCGCATCGCCTTGTCGAGCGGGAGGCTGCGCAGGAATCTCGGCACGCCGGGCAGCGGCGCCTGATCGGCGGCCTCGAGCCACACGTGGTGCGCCTCGGGCGCTGGATCGGCGCGCCGGATCACGTCGGCGAGCGCGACCCCGCCCCATGCCGCGTTGCCGACCGCGCCGCGCTCCCATTGCGTGCCCGAGGTGCTCGCGAGCGGCAGCAGCGCACGGCCGTTGCCCGCGCACTCGAGCACGTGGATCGCGTCGGATGAGATCATCGCGCGGAGGTCCGCGAGCGTGAGCGAAAGCGGCTGCCGCACCAGCCCCGCGACCTCCAGCCGCCAGGCCGCGAGGTCGATCTCGGGCGCCGGGAAGTGGCTGCGCACGAAGAAGCGCGAGTTCGCGGTGATCCACGATCGGCCGAGCGCCTGGAGCGAGGTTTCGAGGTGTTCGGGAAAGTCGTTGCGCACGATCAGCTCGGGCGGAACCCCGGCGGCCGCGGCCTGGGCGATGGCGCGGCGCGCGAGCGGCGGAAGCGAGGCGAGCGCCGCCGCGCCGAGCCCGGCGCGCGCGAGCGCCGCGAGGAACGCGCGGCGGTCGAACCCGCGCGCGGCGCGATCGCTCGCGCTCGCGCGGCCATCGAGGCGCGGCGTGCGGCGGCTCACGCCGAGAGTCCCACGCGGGCGAGCAGCTCCGCGAACCGCGGATCCTCCCGCAACGGATCGAGCCGCGGGTGCACCTCGAGCCACACCAGCGCGCGATCGTGTTCGCGGCAGGCGCGATCGAGCCATGCGAACGCCTGGTCGATCTGCCCTAGCGCGATGTGAATCACCGCGATCGCGAACGACCCGGCCTCGAGCCGGGCCGCGCGCTGCTCGAGCTGCGCCAGCACCGCCCGCGCTTCCTCGTGACGCCCCGCGAGCGCGAAGGTGTGCCCGAGCCCGCCATGCGCGCGCGGATCGGCGCCGCCCAGCCGCGCCCCGATCGTGAACTCCTCGATCGCTTCGGCATGCCGCCCGCTCTGCGCGAGCGCGCGCCCCAGGTCGCTGTGCGCTGGCACGAAGCCGGGTTCCATCGTCAGGATGCTTTGCAGCCGCTCGATCGCCTCGTCGTAGCGCCTCGAAAAGAAGAACACGTCCGCCACCGTCGTCCCGATGATGAACGCGAGCGGATCCAGTTCCTGCGCGCGCAGCCCCTCGGCGAGCGCCTCGTCGAAACGGCCCCGGCTCGTGAGCAGCATCGCGTGCCACTGATGCGCGGTGGCGTAACTCGGATTGAGCGAGATGGCCTGGTGGTAGGCGCGCTCCGACCCCGCACGGTCCCAGTCGAAGAACAGCCGGATGAAGCCGAGCGAGGTGTGCGCCTCGGCGAGCTGCGGATCGAGCTCGAGCGCGCGGCTCACCGCGGCGCGCGCGCGCGATGCGGCCTCGAGCGGGGGGACGACGTTGAGGTCGGCGAGGATGTTGTACGAATCCGCGAGCCCCGCGTAAGCTGGTGCATAGGTCGGATCGTGCGCGATCGCCTCGTTGAAGTGTTCGATGCCCTTGTGCAGCTCGCTCGGGGTGCGGCGATTCCAGCGATGACGCCCGCGCAGGTGGGCCTCGTATGCCTGCGGGTTCACGCTGCGCGTGCCCGCGAGCCGCTGCTGCTCGTGGGGCGTCAGCTTCACGCGCACCTCCTCGGCGATCGCGCGCGCCACTTCGCCCTGCAGCGCGAGCACGTCGCCGGCGTCGCGTTCGTAGCTCTGCGCCCACAGGTGACGGTCGTCGGCCGCCGCGATCAGCTGCGCGGTGATGCGCACGCGATCGCCGGAGCGCAGCACGCTGCCCTCGACGATCGCGTCGACGTTGAGCGCGCGCGCGATCTCGGGGAGCGGCTTGCGCACGCCCTTGTACTGCATGACCGAGGTGCGCGAGATCACGCGCAGCGCGCCGATCTGGGCGAGCGTGGCGATCAGCGCCTCGGTCATGCCGTCCGCGAAGAACTCCTGCGCGGGGTCCCCGGAGAGGTTGTCGAGCGGAAGCACCGCCAGCGACTCGATGCGCCGCGGCTCGGCGCGCTCCCGCGGCGCCCCGCGCAGCGCCTTCAGCTCCGCGCCGACCTCGGTGGCGGTCGCGAAGCGGCTCGCGGGATCCTTCTCGATACAACGCAGCACGATGCGCTCGAGCCCCGGCGAGAGATCGGGGCGGAAGCGGCCGGGCGGCGGGGGCTGCGAGTTGAGGATCTGGTTCGCGAGGATCACCGCCGGCTGGTTCTCGAACGGCAGCCGTCCGCTCGCCATGCGGTAGAGCACCATGCCCAGCGCGTAGACGTCGGTGCGGGCATCCACGTCGCGCTCGAGCAGCTGCTCGGGCGCCATGTAGGGAAGCGTGCCGACCGGCGCGGTGGTGATCGCCTTGGTGCGCGCCCCCTCGTCGTGCGCGCGCAGCAGTCGCGCCACGCCGAAGTCGAGCAGCTTGACCTGGCCACGCGGCGTGACCATGACGTTGCCGGGCTTGAGATCGCAGTGCACCACCCGTTGCTCGTGCGCGGCCTGCAGCGCGGCAGCGATCTGATCGCCGAGCGACGCGATCTCGTCCTCGGCCAGCGGACCCGAGCCGAGCCTCTGCTCGAGCGACTCCCCGACGACGAACTCCATCACCAGGAAATCCGCGCCCTGGTCGCGGCCCAGATCGTAGAGGGTCGCGATCCCCGGATGGTTGAGCCGCGAGAGCGTGCGTGCCTCGCGGTGGCAGAGATTGCGCGCGGATTCGTCCGCCAGCGCGCCGGCGGGCAGGAGCTTGAGCGCCACGTCGCGTTCGAGTCGTTCGTCGCGCGCGCGGTACACCACCCCCATGCCGCCGTCCCCGAGCTGCTCGAGGATGCGAAAGTGGGAGAGCGTCTGGCCGGTCATCATGGCCGGATACTGAAGCCGCCGGCCGGGGGGGAGCAAGTGGGGCGGCCGCATGAGGCGCTCCAGCGCGGCGCCCTGGCGCGACATGCTGGCATCCCAGTCCTCGAAGATCAGATCGTAGTAGGCGGCCAGATCGTCGTAGAACTGTCTCGCCTCCACGGCGGGAATCCCGGCTCCGGTCGTGGGGGGAAACCCTTCCGATCGGATCAAGGCGCCGTGTCTCCTGGCGTTCGCAGGGTCCGGATGACGCCTGCCAGGGTTGCCCCGAATACGGCGCCCGCGGCGAACACGATGAGAAAATCCACAGGCCGCAATTGAGGGACCATGCGTCGAGCCGCAATGAGTGCGATGACCATGGGGACGAGGTAGACGGCCGAGCGCCGCGCGGACGAAGCGTTCACATTGGGGCCCCTTTCCAGGGCGAAGGCGGATTGATGATCGACGCGCACGCTCCACACGGAGGGTCGGATGAGGCGCGCCGGCCGGTGGGACAGCGCACGGTGCCGATCATGACGCGGCCTCGCCGGCGAAGCTCGTCACGGTCGCAACGTATTCATCGGGATGGCTCAGGTGGGGCACGTGGCCCGCTTCTGGAAACGTGCTCGTCACGGCCCGAGGAAGCTTCCGAGCGATCTGTTGGACCACGAGCGGGAAGAAGGGCGGGCTCTGTCCGCCGAGCGTCAACAGCGCCCGTGCGGGAAACGCCCGCAAGCGATCGAGATCGATCGAGAGCGACTCCGGGTCCCGCATCTCATCGAGCCAGGTCGATGCGTTGAAGATGAACGTCTCCCGCAGCTCGGGAGGAAGCTGGTCCCAGGCTCCCGGGCCAAAGGCGATCGTCTCGACGAACTGCCGCGCGCCGCCCGGATGGTCATGGGCCTCGAGCATCCGCACGACGACCCCGATGCGCGCACGGATCGCCGAGAGCGCCGCCTGGGCCTGCGCGTCGTGCTCGAGCAGACGAAACAGCGGCGGCTCGTGCGCGATCAGACTCCGGAACAAGTCGGGCCGTTCGCCGGCGAGCCGCAGGACGATCGCGGCGCCGAAGGAATTGCCCACGACATGGGCCGGGCCATGACCGATGTGCTCGATGAGCGCCGCCAGATCCGCGACGTCCTCCTCGACGCGACCCTGGCCGCCCGGACGCTCGCTCTCACTGTGCCCGCGGCGATCGTAGGTGAGAACGCGGAAGGAGCGTTCGAACGCGGGGACGACGGAATCCCAGTTGTGATGGCTGCCCCATGAGCCGTGGACGAGAACGAGGAGATCCCCGGTCTCTCCGCGGAGGTCCCAGGACAGGCGAACGCCGTTGATGCGCGTGATGGACATCGAGTCGACTCCCCCTCAGCCGTTGCGCTGCGCGAACGCGCAAGCGGTGATTCGGTACACATGGCTGTCCCGCCCGCCCGCATCGAGCCTCGATCCCGTGCGGACGCCGCCGATCTTTTCAACGGCCCGTTGCGAGCGCAGGTTCTGCAAGCCAACAAGAAAGACGACGGAGCCGACGAAGCGGAAGGCGTGCCGCAACATGAGCTGCTTCATCTCGCCGTTGTAGCTGCCACCCCAGTGCGAACGGGCCAGGAATGTCCACCCGATCTCGACCTCGCCCCGTTCCGGGTCGTAACCGTGGAAGCGTGAAGAGCCGATCACTCGTTGGGTGCTGTTCCCAGATGAGCGGGTCGGCGGCGACAGCGTACAGGGCGTCGTAGTCGTCGTCACGAAGCGGCCTGAGTTCGACGAGCCGGCCCTTCAGAACCGGCTGATGATCGAACGACACGGTTCGCCTTCTTTGGTTGCCTGGCCGTCGCTAAGCCGGAGGCGGATTCTGAACGCCGGACCATCGGTCGGCTCTCTGTTGTTCCGTGGTCTCTTCGATGCGGCTGGCGATCGTCCACACGTGCCCTGATGGATCCATGATCCAGGCGGTGCGGTCGCCCCAGAACTGATTCGTGATGGGAATCAAGACTGTCGCGCCGCCAGCGACCGCCCGCTCCACCGTCTGGTCCACGTCCTCGACATAGACGTACAGCACGACGGGCGAGGTTCCATCCACCCTGGGCGCACGGCTGGGGAGAGTGGGCCACTCGGCCTCGATCATGACCATGGACGGGCCGATCGTCATCAAGGCGTGCGCCACCGTTCCGTCGGGACCCGGTCGTCGGACGCGCTCGACCGCACCGAACGTGCTGGCGCAGAACTCGATCGCGGCTGCCGGGTCCCTGCACGTCAATCTGGGGATGACGACTGACGCACCCTCGGGAATGCCTTTCAGCTTGGTTGCCACGTTCACCTCCGATTCAATCGTCGGTCAGGCGGCTCGTTCTGGCACCGCGCGGTGGGGCCGTTCCAGGCGCGCCACGACTGCCACAAAGACGGCGTACGCGGCGAGTGCGGTCCACGCCGCGGCCCTGTCGGAAACCGGGGGCGGACCAAAGAACACATACGCTTGAATCGCCAGCATCACCAGACCGAGCACCGCGACCGGCGCACGTCGCACGCGGGCCGTCGTCAGGTAGAGCCAGATCCCACCGAACAGCAGGGCGGCTTCGAGGGCGAAGGCAACGATCGGAAGATTCCAAAGGCCGAGGCCGACTTTGTCCGTGTTGTCGAACAGCGGCAGGTCGGGGCGATGTACGACAAGGTCAAACACCCAATGGGAGATGACCGCGAGCGCGACCCACAGGGCTGCTTTCCCGACAGGCCGCGTGCGGGGGAGAAGTCTGTAGACGACGAACGCCCCCGCCGACCAGAGGAGTGCCGCCACCAGGCTATGGGTGTAAGGCATGTAGTACAGATCAAGCGGATTGGAAGCCGTGATTCCAGGAACGATCCGGACCCTCTCGATCCCGAGCAGGATGAAAGGCGCCCAGAAGACATCCAGGAGTTGGACAGCAATGAAGAGTACCCAGAGGGGAATCGAAGGATCGATTCTCTTGAGGGCGAACGACGCGCCATAGTGTCCGACGAACATGGCTGTGGTCCCCTAGGAGCCTGTCCGAGTATTCGCAACGTCGGCGCGCATGATCCGAGATCCTGGGTGGTGCGCGTCGATCGTCGTTTCGGCCGGCCTGCGAAGGGATCCGCGACGCCCTCGGCGGCGGTCGACCTCGCCCCGGGCCACG
>JBGPFC010000050.1:0-22494 GCA_041483195.1 Candidatus Eiseniibacteriota bacterium | reverse complement strand
GCGCTACTACCGGGGAGCGATCCCCACCCGCCGCATCCCGCGCGGCCGCACCCACCGCCTGCGCTACGCCGATTGAAGCGGTGGACGCCCGCTCGCGACCGCGAGTTCCCACCGCGGACCCATTCCTCGCAGCACAACCTACTTCTTCCGCGCCCGCACTTTCACAGAGCGCACCGCCGCGAACGCCTCGCGCTCGGGGCTGCCCTCCGCGAGGCCCGAGACGCCAACGTCGTAACCGCTCTCGCTCACCACCTCGACGCCGGTGAAGCCCGCCTCGCGCATGAGGCGCAGGTAGTCGTCCTTGAGCGAGGCTCCGGCGACGCAGCCCACCAGTAGATCTACCCGCTGGCGCAGCTCCGGCGCGAGCGTGCGGGTGAGCACCAGGTCGCTCACCAGCATCCGGCCGCCGGACTTGAGCGCGCGGTGCGCCTCGCGGAACACCTGGTCCTTGAATGGCGAGAGGTTGACGACGCAGTTCGAGATGACGAGGTCCACGCTCGCGTCCGGGACCGGCAGGTGCTCGATCTCGCCGAGACGGAACTCCACGTTGGAGACCCCGCTCTTCGCCGCGTTCGCGCGCGCCTTCTCGATCATGGCCGGCGTCATGTCCACGCCGATCACGTGCCCGCCCGGGCCCACCTCGCGGGCCGCGAGGAAGCAGTCGATGCCGGCGCCAGAACCCAGATCGAGCACGGTCTCACCCGCCTTCACCTCGGCCCACGCGAGCGGGTTGCCGCAGCCCAGGCCCAGGTTCGCGCCATCCGGAATCGCCGCGGCCTGATCGGCGCTGTAGCCGATCGCGGTGAGCACGTCGGTCTCGCCCGAGCCGCACCCGCAGCCGTCGCCGCAGCATCCCGACGACTTGCCCTCGGCGATCGCGCCGTACTTCTCGCGCACGATCGGGCGCACGTCCACGTCAGCGGTCAGGATGATCTCGGGCTCCCTGCTTCTGGAATCGTTCATGGCTGCGTTCTCCTCGTCATGCCGGTCACAGCGCTCCGACCAGCGCCTTGAGCTTCTTCACGGTTTCGGGATGGATGCAGTAACACACGCGTGGCCCGTCGATCTCGCCCTGCACCAGCCCCGCGTCCTTGAGCACCTTGAGGTGCTGCGAGACCGTGGCCTGCGCCAGCGGGAGCTGGCACACGATGTCGCCGCAGTTGCACACCCCCTGCGCGGACAGCATGCGCACGATCGTGACGCGGGTGGGATGCCCGAGCGCCTTCGCGAGCCGCGCGAGGGCGACGTCGGTGGGAGATGGGTCCGGCGGGGCGGCGGGTGAGTTCCGCCGGCCTTTCCGGACCGGGGCCCGGGCCTGTTGCGTGGGGCTCATGGGTTCTCCACGGGTTCGCGTGCGTCTGACCTATCGTTCATCGGCAATCTACGATGAATCAGAACGGACCATGGTGCAAGATCATTTTTCGAGGCTCGCCGATCGGCCCTCGGGCCCCGGGCCAACCGGCCGCGGCCGCTGG
Source organism: Candidatus Eiseniibacteriota bacterium (assembly GCA_041483195.1). GTDB lineage: Bacteria > Eisenbacteria > RBG-16-71-46 > RBG-16-71-46 > RBG-16-71-46 > WS-2. The sequence goes on along the minus strand of JBGPFC010000050.1, from coordinate 21,019 downwards.
CACTTACCGCATGTTCGCGGTGACCGCGATCAGCGATTCGTGCAGGTGTGATCGCCAGTAGCCCCAGGTGTGTCCGCCCGGGAATTCGTTGAAGGTGTGCGGCAGGCCGAGCGCCGTGAGCTTGTCGTGCAGCTCGCGGTTGTCCTTCATCTCGTCGCCGTCGTCGCGGCCGCAGTCGAAGTAGATGGACAGCCCCTTCAGCCGGGGGGCGATGCGCTCCACGTAATCGAGCGGGCTGTTCTCGGCGAGGATGCGGCTCGCGCCGGGGTCGGGTCCCAGGATCCTGCCCTCACCCATGCCCTGGCTCAGCCGGAAGTCCCCGCTGTGCGATCCGCACGCGCCGAACACGTCGGGGTGCTGGAAGGCGAGATTCACGGCGGCGCTTCCGCCCTCCGACAGGCCGATCAGCCCGCGATAGCGCGGCTCGCGCCGCGTGCGAAACGTGCTGTCCACCCACGCGACCAGGTCGCGCACGATGAAGTCCGCCATGCGCGAGGCGCCGTCGTACGAGTTGAGGTACATCGAGCGTCCGAGCAACCCCGGACCGCTCGCGTTCGGCATCACCGCGATCACCTCGGGGATGCGTCCGCTCGTGGACAGCGAATCGAGCATGTCGCCCGCCCGGCCGCTGCCCGGCCAGTTGCCGTCCCCACCCGGCCAGCCGTGGAGCAGGAACACGACCGGGTAGCGAAGGCCGCCCGCCCGGGCGTACGAGGCGGGCAGGTACACGCGCACGCTGCGTTGCGGGTCGTGAAGCGATGGCGCCGCCATCTTGTACGAGGCGATCGTCCCGCGCGGAGCCTCCGCGCCCGCCGCGGCGAGCGGCAGGGCGATCGCGACCAGGGCCAGGCGGGCGACCCGCAAGGGCGATCGGGCGAGGCGGGAGATCATGCGCGGATTCTCGCACGCGTCCGGGCTCCGCGCACGCGGCACACGCCGCGTTGACGCTCGTCGCCGCGCCTCCCTATAATCCGCGCTCCTTCGACGCATTCATTCGCCCGCGGCCTCCACGGGAGGCGCCGGCTCTCGGACCGACCCTCCACCGGAGATCACTCACATGGAAGCCACCAAGACCAAGCTCGTCGACTACCGCGTGAAGAACGGCGTCGCCTGGATCGAGCTCACCGATCCGCCGGCCAACACCTACACCTACGAGATGATGCGCGATCTCGACGACGCCATTCTGCAGGCGCGCTTCGACGAGACCGTGCACGTCGTCGTGCTGCGCGGGGCGGGGGAGAAGTTCTTCTGCGCCGGCGCGAACATCAACATGCTCAAGACCGTGAACCCGGTCTTCAAGTACTACTTCTGCCTCCACGCGAACGAGACGCTCAACCGTCTCGAGCAGACGCCCAAGCTGGTGATCGCCGCGCTCAACGGCCACACGGTGGGCGGCGGGCTCGAGATCGCGATGGCGGCCGACCTCCGCATCGCGCGCAAGGGCGCAGGCAAGTGCGGGCTCCCCGAGGTGTCGCTGGGCGTGCTGCCTGGCACCGGCGGCACGCAGCGGCTCGCGCGGCTCGTGAACAAGTCCACCGCGATCGAGCTGATGGTGACCGGCGAAACCTTCGACTTCGAGAAGGCGCTGTCGCTCGGCATCGTGAACCAGATCTGGGAGACGGCCACCGCCGACGAGTTCATCGAAAAGATCCAGAAGTATGCTGAGCAGTTCTGCCCGCCGAACCGCGCGTCGAAGGCGGTGGGCCGCATCAAGCGCTCGGTGCAGAGCGGGGCCGAGGTGCCGTTCGAGAGCGCGCTCGCGATCGAGCGCGAGCTGCAGCAGCAGCTTTTCCAGAGCGACGACGCGAAGGAAGGCCTGAGCGCCTACGTCGAGAAGCGCAAGGCGAACTTCAGCGGCAAGTAGGCTCGAAGCGCGGCGCTCGTCGCGCGGCAACCGAAAGAGCGAAGCCCCGCGGCCGCGAGATCGCGGGGCTTCGTCGTGGCCGGGAGCGTGCCCCCGCGCATCAGCCCAGGTAGTGCTTGCTGAGGCGGTTGGCGAAGTACACGGCGAGGCCCGAGCCGATCAGGCTCACGATGAAGCCCGTCGTGAACCCGAAACGCGCGCCGATCCCCCAGCCGATCCACCCGCCCAGCAGCCCCGCGCACATCGAGAGCATGCCTTTCATGAAGCGCGTCTCCCGCGCGGCCTCGCTACGCCGCGCGCCGGAAGTAGGTCACCAGCCCGCCCGGGCTGTTCGCTCGCACCAGCGCCAGCGCGATGCGCGGGAGCGCGAGCGGCTCGGGATAGATGAGGTATCGGTCCTCGAAGGACGGATCGAACTTCTTTTTCCAGCGGAACAGGCCCTTGAAATCGTAGAAGCGGCCGAGCCGCTCCATCAGGAACTCGCGCGCGCGATCGTCGGTGATGGCGCCCTCCATCAACGCGACGGGGCGGGGCGCCGGGGCGGGGGCCGGGGCGACGGGCGGCGCATCGGCCTGGGCCGCGATCGCCGGCGCTGCGGCCACCTGCGGGGTCTCGAGGGCGGCCGGCTCCTCCTCGTCCACCTTGGCGAGCGCCGACAGCGAGAGCGACATCAGCGCGTCGCCGCGCTCGCGCGCCTTCTCGACCGACTTGACCACCAGAAACTCCGTGACGCCCGGGACGCTGTCCGCGCGCCGCCGCATGAGATCGATCGCCCACCCTCGCCGCCCCCAGATCGGAACCCACGAGCAGAACGCCTCGACCCGTCGCGCGACGGGGTGGTACGCGACCGCGAGCCACACTTCGGGCAGATGGTGGGGATCGAAGCGGCCCATGCAGAAGCCCTTCTCGCCGCCGTGATGCGCGCGCAGCCATTCGGACGAGATCTCGCGCATCTGATCGAGCAGCCCGTCCGGGTCGTTCGCGGGATCGAACGGGTTGTCGCCGGGAACGAACATGCGCGCCTCGATGCCGTCGCGCTCGAGCTTGCGCACGGCGCGCCGCGTGGACGCCACCGCTGAGCCCTCGAGCGTGAATCGATCCGGGAGGATCACCGGATCCTCGCCGATGTGCACCGCCCGCCATCCGCGGCGGCGGTAGAAATCCAGACGCTCGGGGCGCGCCTGATAGAAGGCGAACAGCCAGTCGTGCTCGACGCAGAAGCGCTCGAACGCGTCGAGCAGCGCCGGCATCTCCTCGGCCGGCCCGATCGGATCGCCGATCGCGAGCAGCGTCCCCGACTCGAAGCGGTAGGCGATCACCGCGCGGCCGTTCTCGCTGAAGAAGTAATCGACGTCGTCGCCGAGCGCGAAGGACGACACCGTGCTCTCGCCGTACTGGCGGAGCAGCTCCGCCACGCGCGCCGCCTCCGTGCGATGGCGGCCGCGATGCACCGCCGGCCGGAGCGACGCGACCGCGAGCACGAAGAGCATGGTGAAGCTCATGACGCTGATCGATCCCAGGAACCAGCGCACCGCCCAGTGCTCGCGCGGCACGAGCAGCGTGGGATCGCCGACGCCGAACAGCTGGTAGAGCGCCTCTGCGAATGCGCGTGCCATCGAAGGATCGTGCACGCTGTAGATGGATTCGATCACCCAGCACCCGCCGACCGCGTAGATCGCGAGCCCGATCACCATCGCCAGCGCGCCCGGCCGGAGCGCGCGCAGCGACAGCTCGCGGCTCTTGACCTGGAACGCGTTGCCGGCCATGCCGAGGAAGAACATGAGGCCGGCGGCGACGGTGGCTTCCTCGAAATCGAAAGCCTTGAGCAGGTTCACCGGCACCGAGAGCGCGCACAGGAAGAGCGCGCCGACGAAGGCGCGGCGCTTGCCGCGGCGCAGCCCCCACGCCGTGATCAGCAGCAGGGTCCCCGCGAGCAGCGTGAACGAGCGACTGGTGTCGAGCACGTCGGTCGGCACCAGGTGGCGCAGCGCGAGCAGCCGGTCGGAGGGGTGCGACAGCAGCGCGGAGAGCAGGTCGATCACGCCCATCGCCGCCACGGCGAGGGCGAGCAGGTGCCGTACGACGGTTCGCTTCATGTGCGGCCGGGAACGGTAGCACAGCGGCCGGGAGGGTGCGCGGCGATTGACCCCCTCGCGACGCTCCTCAATACTGTTCAGTTCCGATCCGGGCCATGGAGGTCGTCGATTGAAGTCGTCGCGCGCGTTGGTGCTGGTCCTGCTGTGCGCTGCCGCGCTCGCGGCGCGCGTCACCTCCGGCGCGGGCGTAGGCGCTCCGCCTCGACCCGCCCCCGGCCCCAGGCTGTTCGTGCCGTCCGTGCCCGACAGCTACCCCGCCGAGCGCGATCCCGCGCCGATCCTGATTCCCGGGCGGATGGAGCCGATCGACACGCTGAACACGCCGCAGGCGCGGGCGCGGCTGTTTCTCGCGATGGGGCGCGACATGGAAGCGCGCGGCGAGCTGACGACCGCGATCGCCGCCTACCACAGCGCGTGGACGCTCGACACCACGCTCACCGGCATCGGCTACCGGATGGGGCACATCTACCTCCAGCTCGGCGAGCCGCAACGCGCGGTGCGCCTGCTGCTCGCCGAGGTCACGCGCTCTCCGGGCGACGCGGACGCGGCGCGCGAGCTGGGCATCGCGCTCGCGCAGATCGGCCGCACCGGCGACGCGGTGCGGCAGCTCGAGCTGCTCGCGCGCAAGCGTCCGCTGGACGACGAGGCGTGGAGCGCGCTCGGTTACGCCTATCTCATGGCGGGGCGCGCGCAGGACGCCGAGACCGCGCTGCGACGCGCGCTCGCGCTCGGCCCCGCACGCGCCTCCGAGCACCGCGACCTGGGCGCGGCGCTCGCCGGGCTCGGCCGCGAGCGCGAGGCCCGCGCGGAGTACCGGCGCGCGATGGCGATGGACCCGAAGGACGCGGGGGTGTGGCTCAACCTCGGAAACCTCGAGCGGCGCGCGCAGCGATCGGAGGCGGCGCTCGCGGCGTACCGCGAGGCCGAGCGGCGCGACTCGAGCCTCGCGCTCGCGATCCGCGGCGAGGCGCAGATGCTGGTCGCGCTCGGGCGCGCGCGCGAGGCGGGCCCAGCTTTCAAGCGCTGGCTGCGCGCGAGCCCCGGCGATCTCGAGGCGCGGCTCCAGGCCATCCAGTTCTTCGTCGGCGAGGGGCGCGCCGACGCAGCGCTCGAGATCGCGCGCGAGGCGGTGCGCCTCGCGCCGCGCTCGGGCGACGCGCGTCTCATGCACGGGGTCGCGCTCGACGCATCCGGCGACAAGCGCGGCGCGCTCGATGCGTTCCGCCGCGCCGCCACGCTGTTTCCCGACTCGGTGGGACGCGCGCGGTCGCGGCAATTGATCGCCACCCTGCGCGCGGGCGCGCCCGACTCACTGCGCGCGCTGTTCGCATCCGACAGCCTGCAGCACGAGGCGGAGCGGCGTTGAACGCCCGGCCGCCGGCTCGGCTCGCGGGGCGATGCGGCCGTTCGAGCCCCCGCATTGCGCCCGCCGCGCCCTTCGACGTAGATTGCACGCGCTCGAACTCGCTCCCCCAGAGAGGCCCGACGCCCGCATGAGCAGCGCCCCGCACACGATTTTCCTCGCAGCTCCGCGCGGCTTCTGCGCGGGCGTGGACCGCGCGATCGACGTGGTCGAGATCGCCCTCCAGGTGTTCGGCGCGCCGATCTGGGTGCGGCACGAGATCGTGCACAACCGTCACGTCGTCGAAGACCTGCGCCGCAAGGGCGCGGTGTTCACGGACGATCTCGCCGACGTTCCTCCCGGAGCGGTGCTGATCTTCTCTGCGCACGGCGTCTCGCCGGCGGTGCGGCGCGAGGCCGCGGCGCGCGGGCTGCGCACGCTCGATGCGACCTGTCCGCTCGTGACCAAGGTCCACCTCGAGGCGCTCCGCTATGCGAAGGAGGGCTACACCATCGTGCTGATCGGCCATCGCCATCACGTCGAGGTACAGGGCACGCTGGGCGAGGCCCCGGACTCGACCGTGATCGTCGAGACCGTGGCCGACGTCGAGGCGCTCGCGCTTCCCGATCCCGCGAAGGTGGCGTACATCTCGCAGACCACGCTCTCGGTCGACGACGTGCGCGCGATCGTCGAGGCGCTGCGCCGCAAGTATCCCGCGATCCACGAGCCGGCCAAGGCCGACATCTGCTACGCCACGCAGAACCGCCAGGACGCGGTGAAGGAGCTGGCGCGCCGCTGCCGCGTGATCCTGGTGGTGGGCGCGCCCACCAGCAGCAACGCGAATCGCCTGGTCGAGGTCGCCGCGCTGCACGGCGCGAGCGCGCACCTGATCGAGGCCGCAGAGGACATCCGCACCGAGTGGATCGCGGGCGACGTCGGCATCACCGCCGGCGCATCGACGCCGGAGGCGGTGGTGCAGGCCTGCGTGGAGCGAGTCGGGTCGCTGGGCGAATACCGCGTCGAGACGTTCCGGCTGGTCGAGGAGCGCATCATGTTTCCGCTCCCGGGCGAGCTGCTGGCCTCGGCGCGCGCCAAGGGGGTCGCGGTCGGCGCCGGCAACGAGCGCGCGGCCGCGCGCGCGACCGATCAGGCGGCGCACGCCGCGGGCGGGGACGAGTTCCGCATCCGGCATCACTAGGACGCGGCCGATCCCATGCTGACCTCGCACGCGCTGCTCGCGCCGATCCTGCCCACGCTGCTGATGGACGAACATCGCCAGCATCACACCGAGATGCTGAACGCGCTCGCCGCGGCTTCGGAGCGGCTGCTGGCCGAATCTCCGGTCGCGGTCGTCGTGCTCTCCGCGCGCTGGGCCGTGGCGGGCCCGTTCCGCGTCGACGCGAGCCGCCGCCACGCGACGCTCACCGACTACGCGGGCCTCGGCGTCGAGGTGCGCCACGATTGCGACGGGCACCCGGCGCTGGCGAAGGCGCTGGTCGAGGCCGGCCTGCGCGACCGCGTGCACGTGGCCGCCGCGAAGTACGGGGTCGACAGCGGCGTCACCGTGCCGATGCACTTCCTCGCGCCGCGCGCGAAGCTGCGCGTGGTTCCGCTCTCGCTGCCGCCGCGCCCGGCCGCCGAGTGCCGAGCGTGGGGCGCGTGCATCCGGCGCACGCTCGCTGCGTGGCCGGAGCGCGTCGCGTTCGTGGCGGGCGGCGTGCTGTCGCGCAACGAGCACGCGTGGAATTTGCGGCGCGTCGTCCCGGAGTCCGCGGCGTTCGACGCATGGGCGCTCGATGCGCTTGCGCGCGGCGCGTGGGACGAACTCGGCAGGCGCAGCGCGGCGATGGTGAAGAAGGCGCAGCCCGAAGCCGGGCTGCGGCACCTCGAGGTGATGCGGGGATTTCTCGGGAACGACGCGACCGGCACCGTGCGCTGCTACGAGTCGGGTCCCGGGGTGGGCGAGGCGCTCGTCGAATTCGATCTCGCGGAGGTCGAGCACGCGCCCGACGTGGCGGCGGGCGGCGCGACGTAGCATCGCGCGATGACCCCGCGCGAACGGGGCGCGGGCGGTGCGGACAATCAGCGGAGGACACGCGTGCGAGTCCTGCTGGTCAACGCGTTCCACTATCTGAAGGGCGGCGTCGAGCGCACCTACCTCGACGAGTCGCGCTGGCTCGCCGCGGCCGGTCACGAGGTCGCGCACTTCGCGATCCGCGACCCGAAGAACCTGCCGAGCCCGACCGCCGATCGGTTCGCGCCGGCCGCCGACTTCGGCGAGGGCGCGCCGGCCCTGGGCCAGCTCGCGCAATTGCCGCGCGCGCTCTGGTCGCGGCCCGCCGCCGCCGCGATGGCGCGATTGATCGCGGAATTCAAACCCGAGATCGCGCACCTTCACGCGCCGAGCCGCTACCTCACCCCGTCGATCCTGCGGCCGCTCGAGCGCGCGCGCGTGCCGGTGGTGATGACGCTCCACGATTTCAAGCCATGGTGCACGAACCGCATCATGTTCGCGCACGGCGCCCCGTGCGAGCGCTGCCGCGGCGGCGCCCACTGGAACGCGCTCGCGACCGGTTGCGTGCAGGACTCGCGCCTGAAGAGCGCGGTCGGAACGATCGAGGCCTACGCGCACGAGTGGGGCCACGCCTATCGCGCGGTGCGCCTGTGGATCGCGCCTTCACGATTCGTGATCGAGAAGGCGCTGGAGTGGGGGTTGAGCGCGGATCGCCTGCGCCCGCTCGCGCACGGCGTGGAGGCGGTGACGCCCGATGGCGCGGGGGGCGCAACGCCCGATCCGCGCTACGCGCTGTTCTCCGGCAGGCTCTCTGTGGAAAAGGGCGTGAGGCTGCTGCCCGCGATCGCGAAGCAGATCGCGCCCGACTGGCTGTTCGTCGCGGGGGAGGGTCCGCTCGGCGCGTGGCTCGACGCGCAGGCCGTGCCGAACATCAAGCGGCTCGGACATCTCGCCGAGGCGTCGCTCGCCGCCGCACGCGCGGCCGCGCGCGTGGTCGTGGTGCCGAGCCTGTTCTACGAGCACTTCGGCTACGCGCCCGCCGAGGCGTTGCTCGATGCGCGCCCGGTGGTCGCCTCGCGCATCGGCGCGCTCCCGGAGCTGATCGAGCACGAGGTCACGGGGTTGCTCGCCGAGCCCGGCGACGCGGACACGCTCGGCACGCACGCGATGCGCGCGATCCACGATCCCGGCGCGCGGGCCTGGGGCGAAGCGGGCCGCGAGCGCGTGCGCGCGATCGCGGATCCGCAGCGGCACGTCGAGGGGCTGCTTGCGATCTACAGAGAGGCGATGGCGGCGGGCTGAGTGTCGCTTATCGCTGCGCGCCGAACTCCCATCGTTCCCGCCCCGGCTCCAGCTCCACGCCGAGCGCGCACGCGAGCCGGTTCGAGAAGTTGTACCAGGCCGCGATCGCCGTGGCTTTCACGATCGCGTCGTCGTCGAAGCCGTACTCGCGCAGCCGCTCGACGTCTTCGCGCTTGCGCTCGGCGGGCTCGCAGGTGAGCGCCACCGCGCAATCGAGCAGCACGCGGTCGCGGGCGGTGAGGTTCGCCTCGCGATAGTCGAGCGCGACCGCGCGCGCCAGCGCCTCGTCGCCGAGCGCCTTCGCGAGCGCCGGTCCGTGATGCGCGACGCCGTACGCCGAGCCGTTGGTGGCCGAGACCACCACCGCGATCAGCTCGGCCTGCGCGCGCGTGAGCGGCGCGGGGTCATCGGTGAGCGAGCGGTAGAGCGCGTGCACGGCCTCGAGATCCCGCGCGTCGTGGCCGAGCACCTGCCACAGGTTCGCGATCGAGCCGCTCGCCGAGCGCGCGCGCATGCGCTCGTACACAGCGCGCAGCTCGCCCTCCGCCGCATCGGGCGCGATCGCCCGCGTCCAGCTGGGGCTCTTCTCCGGGTCGGCATTCATTGACGCGCGATGCTAGGTGCGCGGCGCGCGGGGGTCAATCGGCGGGGCTTGCGACGCGGCATGCCCGCTCGTACGCTTGTCGGCCATGATCCATGCACGCAATGAGCACGGCCGCGCCCACTGGATCGCGCTCGCCGCAATCGTCGCGCTGCTCGCGGGGCTCGCCGCGTGGTACACGCTCGCGCGCCCGCCGCGGCGCGAGACGCCCGCCGCGATGACCGCGCCGCCCGCGACCGCGGCTCCCGACGTGAACCTCAACCCCGACGAGCGCGTGGTGCAGCAGGCGCTGGAGCGCGCGAAGACCAGCGATGACTCGGTCGCGATCAAGCAGCGCTGGGTGGAGGAGGTACGCGACGTGGACCTCGCGCTGCTCAGCGCGCCGCGGCGCGAGATCTTCGTGCGCTTCGCGAACGCCGAGCGCTGCACCTGCGGCTGCGGCTTCACGCTCGCGGCGTGCCGCAGCTACGATTCGGAGTGCGAGGTGAGCCTGCCGCGCATCCGCTCGCTGTTCGACTCGGTGCGGGCGGGGCTCATCACGCGCACCAGCGGCATCCGGCGCCGGCCGGCTTAGCGCGGCGAGCGGTTCGCGCCCGCCGCATTCCCGCTCCACGTGGCTGTTGACACCCCGCGCGCGGCGGCGCTAGCTTTGGCCCTCTCCGAAGGCGCAGCCCACGAGGCTGGTCCCACCCGGCCCTGATGAAGGAGGAACACATGCCATTCCCGAAGCTCAGCCCCAAGACCTTCGCGTCGATCCGCGAGCTGAACGGCATCTGCGCGCGCACCATGGAAGAGCACTACGAGCTGTACAAGGGCTACATCGCGAAGACCAACGAGATCCAGGACAAGCTCATGACGGTCGATCGCGCCACCGCGAACCAGATCTACAGCGACCTGCGCGGGCTGCGCACCGATCTCTCGTTCGCGATCGGCGGCGTGAAGAACCACGAGATCTACTTCGCCCACCTCGGCGGCAAGGGCGGCACGCCGAGCGGCCGCGTGATGGACATGATCAAGCGCGACTACCCCTCGTACGATGCCTGGCTCGCCGACTTCAAGGCGTCGGGTCTCGCGGCGCGCGGCTGGGTGTGGCTCGCGTACGACCATGACTGGAACACGCTCACCACGGCGACCGGCGACGCTCAGAACACGTTCCCGCTCTGGAACGCCACGCCGATTCTCGCGCTCGACGTGTACGAGCACGCGTACTGGATCGACTACGGCCGGGCGCGCGCCAAGTACATCGAGGCGTTCTTCAACAACCTGGACTGGGCCGTGGTCGAGCAGAACCTCGACCGCGCGCTCGCCATGCAGGCGGTTCACAAGTAGCGGCACCGAAATCGGAACGCGTTCGCGTTCCTCGAGCCGGGCTCCCGCGGGAGCCCGGCATCGCTTCCGGGAGGATGCATGCCGACGAGTATCTTGCCCGTCATCGGGAAACCCGCGCCGGATTTCACGCTGCCTTCGACCACCGGCGAAAACATTTCGCTCAAGCAGTTCAAGGGCAAGAAGACGGTCGTGCTCTACTTCTACCCGAAGGACGAGACCCCGGGCTGCACGCGCGAGGCCTGCGACTTCCGCGACCACATGGCGGAGTTCGACAAGCAGAAGGTGGTGGTGCTGGGCATCTCGAACGATCCGATGGAGCTGCACCAGCATTTCCGCGAGAAGCAGAAGCTGCCGTTCCCGCTGCTCTCCGACGAAGACGCGACCGTGTCCAAGATGTTCGGGGTGTACAAGACCAAGAACCTCTACGGCAAGAAGTACCTGGGCATCGAGCGCACCACCTTCGTGATCGACCGCACCGGGCGCGTCGCGCAGATCTACCCGAAGGTCAAGGTGGACGGCCACATCAAGGACGTGCTGGAGTTCGTGAGCGAGGATTGATTCTCGCTGCGGAGGCCCGTTGCTGTCCGAGCCGCGGCACGCGGTGCCCGTGTTCCCGTTGCCCGGCGTGGTGCTCTTCCCGCACACGCTCCTGCCGCTGCACGTCTTCGAGCTGCGCTACCGCACCATGGTGCGCGACGCGCTGTCGGGCGAGCGCGTCATCGCGCTCGCGCTGCTGAAGCCGGGCTGGGAGCGCGACTACCGGGGCAGCCCCGACTACTTCCCGATGGGCTGCCTCGCGCGCTTCGAGGAAGTCGAGTGGCTCCCGAACGATTGCTTCAACCTGCGCGTGCTGGGCCTCGCGCGCGTGCGATTGGAGCAGCGCCTGCGCGAGTACCCGTACCGCGCGGCGCGGGTGCGCGTGCTGCCGCAGGAGCCGTACACCGAAGACGATCCGCTGGTGCAGATCGAGCGACAGGCGACCAGCGAGGTGTTCCAGCGGCTGCTCGCCGCCGCCTCATCGCTCGCCGGCGAGCCCGCGCCCCGCGCGCCGGGGCCCGACCTGTCCTACGAGGCGCTCGTGAACCTCATGTGCATGAGCCTCGAAGCCGGGGGCGAGGAGAAGCTCGATCTGCTGACCCTCGACAACGTGATCGAGCGCGGCCGCCAGGTGCGCGCGCGGGTGGAGCGACGCTTGCAGGCGCGCGAGACGCCGCCCCGGCCCGGAGGCGGCGAACAGAATTGAAAGAGGGCCGGTGTCGTCACCGGCCCTCCTCGAACCTGCGAGGCCTTCCGCTCACGGACGGAAGACCGAGGGTTTGCGTCCGCGCGCAGCATCGCGCCGGCCTCAACGCCGCCCCAGTGCGGCCTCTAGCTGCGCTGCTTCACGACGCCGACGAGGGAGTCCCCCGATCTCACACTCGCCTTCGTGATCCACAGCGCAGTGACTTGCGCTCGCCGAACGGCACGAGCGATGTCGGCCTGCCGGCGGAAAGCCAATGGCGCGGCCGCGGTCAGGGACCGCGGACGAGCGCAGCACGCGTGCTTCGGGGGTTGAGCGGCGCGAAGGGCTGTCCGTTCGGCAAACGAAGGGAGGGGGCCTCCCGGACGCAGAAAGGATAGGTGCGGCGCTGCCATGGATGCAATGGAGAAATGTGCGCGGCTTGTGAGCCCGATGCCGCCCCGCTAGACTGCGTGCGTCATGAGATTTCCCGCAGAACCGTTCCGCATCAAGGTGGTCGAGCCGTTGCGCCGCGTTTCGCGCGAAGAGCGCGAGCGACTGATCCGCGACGCCGGCCTCAACATCTTCGCCGTCCCCGCGGACAGCATCTACGTGGATCTCCTCACCGACAGCGGCACCTCCGCGATGAGCGACAACCAGTGGGCCGGGCTCATGATGGGCGACGAGTCCTACGCGGGAAGCCGCAATTTTTTCCACCTCGTCGAAACCGTGCGCTCGATCTTCGGCTATCGCCACGTGATCCCCACGCATCAGGGGCGGATGGCCGAAAATCTCCTGTTCTCGACCATCCTCAAGCCCGGCGACGTGGTGCCCAACAACATCCACTTCGACACCACGCGCGCCAACGTCGAGCACCAGGGCGCCGAGGCGCTCGACCTGGTGATCGACGAGGGGCTCGACCCGGTCGCCGACCACCCGTTCAAGGGCAACCTCGATCCGGTGAAGCTCGAACGCGCGCTGAACGAGCTGGGCGCGAAGCGCGTGCCGCTGGTGATGATCACCGTCACCAACAACTCGGGCGGCGGCCAGCCGGTCTCGATCGCGAACGTGCGCGCGGTGCGCGAGGTGTGCAACCGCCACCACGTACCGCTCATCTTCGACGCCTGCCGCTTCGCCGAGAACTGCTGGTTCATCCAGTCGCGCGAGCCCGGCTACGCGAGCCGATCGGTGGCCGACATCGCGCGCGAGATGTTCTCCTACGGCGACGGCTGCACCATGAGCGCCAAGAAGGACGGGCTCGTGAACATCGGCGGCTTCCTCGCGCTCAACAACGCGGAGTGGGCGGAGGGCATCACCAACCTCCTGATCCTGGTCGAGGGCTTTCCGACCTACGGCGGTCTCGCCGGGCGCGATCTCGAGGGCATGGCGCGCGGGCTGAAGGAAGTGCTCAACGAGGACTACCTGGCGTTCCGCATCGGCCAGGTCGCGCACCTCGGCGACCTGCTGTCGGCCGCCGGCGTGCCGATCGTGAAGCCGACCGGCGGGCACGCCGTGTACATCGACGCGAAGCGCTTCATGCCGCACATCCCGCAGTCGCAGTTTCCGGGGCAGTCGCTGGTGGTCGCGCTCTATCGCGACTTCGGCATCCGCGCGGTGGAGGTCGGCAGCCTCATGTTCGGGCATCGCGATCCGAAGACGGGCGAGGCGGTGTACCCGTCGCTCGAGCTGGTGCGGCTCGCGATTCCGCGGCGCGTCTATACCACCGAGCACATCCGCTACGTCGCGGAATCGGTCATTCAACTGTATCGCGAGCGCGAGCGGCTGCGCGGTCTCAGGCTCACCTACGAGGCGCCGATGCTTCGCCACTTCACGGCGCGCCTCGAGGAGCTGAGCGGGGCCGAGGCCGTGAGCGCCGCGCATTGAGCAATACGGACGACGTGATGATGGGAGCGGTGCGACCGGCGGCGGCGCACCCGGGGGACGATCGATGACGACACTCAATCGCGGTTTCTCGCTGACGTGGCTCGGCCACAATTCCTTCAAGCTGGTGACGCGCGGTTCCAAGACCGTGCTCATCGATCCGTGGGTCGAGGGCAATCCGTCGTGCCCTAAGGAGCTCAAGACCTTCGACCGGATCGACGTGATGACCATCTCGCACGGCCACGGGGATCACATGGCCGACGCGGTCACGCTCGCCAAGAAGTTCAAGCCCACCGTGGTGTGCAACTACGAGATTCACCTGTTCCTGCAGAAGAAGGGCGTGGCCTCGACCTCGCCGATGAACAAAGGTGGCACGCAGGAAGCCGCCGGGATCAAGTTCACGATGGTGCACGCGATCCACTCGAGCGGCATCGAGGACGGCGGGCAGATCGTGTACGGCGGCGAGCCGTGCGGTTTCGTGATCGCGCTCGAGGACGGCACCAAGATCTACCACGCGGGCGACACCGGCCCGCACTCCGACATGGCGCTGATCGCGGAGCTCTACGCGCCCGAGATCGCGCTGCTGCCGATCGGCGATCTGTATACGATGGGCCCGCGCGAGGCCGCGGTCGCCGCGCGCATGCTGAAGCCGAAGCTGATCGTGCCCTGCCACTACGGCACGTTCCCCGCGCTCACCGGCACGCCCGACGCGCTGCGCGACGAGCTGAAGAAGCTCGGCGTGAAGGCCGAGGTGGTGGCGCTGCGGCCGGGCGAGGCGCTGACGTAACGTTGGAGCGCGGGCGCGGCGTTCCCGGCCCGGCCCCGGTCGTCTGATGAGCGGCCGCCCGCTCCACCCCGCACTCACGCGCGGCATCCTGCGCTGGGATCTGCTCGCGCTCATGATCAACGGCACCATCGGCGCGGGAATCTTCGGCCTGCCGTCCAAGCTCTACGCGCTGATCGGCCCCTACAGCGTGATCGCGTTCGCGGTCTGCGCGCTGGTGGTGGCGGCGATCATGCTGTGCTTCGCCGAAGTCGGCAGCCGCTTCGAAGGCACCGGCGGACCCTACCTCTACGCGCGCGACGCGTTCGGGCCCGCGGTCGGCTTCCAGGTGGGCTGGCTGCTGTGGCTCGCGCGGGTCACGTCGTTCGCGGCGCTCTGCAACCTGTTCATCTCGTACCTCCACGCCCTGTGGCCCGCCGCCGATTCGGCGCTGTGGCGGCCGGTGCTGATCTCGGCCGTGGTGGTGACGCTCACCGCCATCAATCTCGCCGGGGTCCGCCGCGCGGCGGTGACCTCGAACGGTTTCACGGTCGGCAAGCTCGCCCCGCTGCTGCTGCTGATCGCGGTGGGGCTTTTCTTCGTCGCGCCGTCGCGGCTCGCGCTGGGGTCGCTCCCCGCGGCGGGTTCGTTCACGAAGGGCGTGATGCTGCTGATCTACGCGTACACCGGCTTCGAGGCCGTGATGATCCCGAGCGGCGAGATCCGCGACCCGCGCCGCAACCTGCCGTGGTCGATGTTGATCGCGATCATCGTGGTGGCCGTGATCTACGAGCTGGTGCAGGTGGTGTGCGTCGGCGTCCTGCCGGGGCTCGCGGGCTCCGAGCGTCCGCTCGCGGACGTCGGCGCGCGGGTGCTCGGCTCCTCGGGCGCCGCGATCATCTCGGTGGGCGCGCTGGTCTCGATCCTCGGCGTGCTCAACGGCATCACGCTCGTCGCCCCGCGGCTGCTGTTCGCGATGGGCGAGCAGGGCCAGCTGCCGCGGTTCCTGACCGCGACCCACCCGCGGTTTCACACGCCGTGGGTCGCGATACTCATCTCCTCCGCGATCATGCTGGTGCTCGCGCTCACCGGGTCGTTCATCGGAGCGCTCACCATCAGCACGATCGTCCGGCTGCTCAGCTACATCGCGATCTGCGCAGCGCTGCCGGCGCTGAGGCGCAAGCCCGATGCTCCGCCCGCCGCGTTCCACGCGCCGCTGGGAGCTGCGCTCGCGGTGTTCACGATCGTGCTCTGCCTGTGGCTGCTCACCCAGAGTACCTGGCACGAGGCGCGAGACGTGGGGATCGCGTTGGGGCTCGGCGTCGTGATCTACTTCGCGGCGCGCGGCGGGCGGAGGGCCGCCCCCTACCTCCGAAACACGTAGTACCCGAACCCCAGCGTGTCGCGGCCCCAGCGCAGGTAGGCGTCACGCCAAGGGCGAATGCGCGCGAGCTGGCATCGGCGTCGGGATCGTCCGGGTGCTCCGCCACGAAGCGCTTGAGGGCGCCCGCGTACATGCGTTCGTACGCGTCCCACTCGGCCTCCGAGCTGACTTCGTCGGCGACCGGCGTGAGCCCCGCCGCCACGCCGAGCGCGATGTTGCCATCGTGCGTCTCCGCCTCCTCGCGCGTGCCGCCCAGCGCCGCGAGGTATTCGGGATCGGGCTCGCGCTTCCAGTAGCCCTCGCCGAACAGCAGCACGCCGCCGCGGCGCGTCCACGGTGCGAGCGTGGCGAGCGCCCCGCGATATCCGCCGAAACACTGGCTCGCGCCCAGGCAGAAGATCGCGTCGAACGACTCGGGCGCGGCGCGGAACTTCGCGGCGTCGGTCTCCAGCAGCACCAGGCGATCGGTCCGCACGCGGCCGGCCGCGCGGGCGCGCCCTTCGCTCAGGAACGCGCCATTCCAGTCGAGGCCAACGCCGTCGGCATCGAAGCGCTCGATCGCGCGGATCAGCAGCTCGGCCTTGCCGCAGCCCGCGTCCAGCACACGGGCGCCGCGCGCGAGCGCGAGCGAATCGAGCAGCCGGCTCGCGCGCTCATCGCTCAGCGGGCTGCAGAAGACGTGGTCGCGATGCGCGAGCGTGGAGTAGCGCGTGCGATCCAACGAACTCAGGACGTCATTACCGCGATCACGTCGTAGATCGCGTGCACCGTCATCGCCACGCTGGTGTTGGTGCGCTGCCGGATCGTGCCCAGCACCATCCCCAGCACGAAGATCACCAGCATGCCGTACCACGAGTACTGCACGTGGAGCGCCGCGAACAGCAGCGAGGTGAGCCTGATCCCGAGCCGCGGCTGGAGCGCGCCGCGCAGCGTGATCTCCTCGCCGATCCCCGCGGTGAGGCCGAGCATGACGACCTGCACCGGCTTGAGCCCGCCCGCGAGCGCCTCGTTGAACTGCTGGTCGCTCTTCCAGAGCGCGGGGAAGAAATGGTGCTGGAGCGAATCGGCGCCCCAGTCGAGCACGAACAGCACACCCACGCCGAGCGCGATCACCGCGAGCTCGCGCAGGCCGATGCGCGCGATCCCGAGGCGCGTGAGCGTCGCGCGCAGATCGCGGCGCACCAGGAACCCGACCGCCGCGAGCGCGAGCAGCACGTAGCCCACCAAACCTCCGACTTGCGGCAACTGGTCCATGAGTTGCTCGGAGTTCTGGAACAGGGTCTGGATGATGTTGCGGAACGCGTACCAGCCGGGGACCGCGAGCAGAATCCCGGCGATCACCAGCCGCGCCCCGAGCCGCAGGGTGTGCGATGGCGTCGCGGTGCGCATGAGCAGGCGGGTGAGCGGATCCGAGATCGGCCGGAACAGCGTCGCGAGGCAGACCAGCCCGCTCGCGACCGACAGCGCGAGGATGCCGATGCGCAGCGGGCCCGCGAGATCGCTCTGCGCGATCAGCACGGTGGTGGCCGCGAACGTGGCGCCGCCGCCGATCGGCACCACCCACGCGAGCGAGAGGTAGAGCACGCCCCAGCGCGGATCGAGATCCGCGGCCTGGGCCGCGATGAACATCCCCGCGAGCGCCACCAGCGCCGCCAGCTCCTGCCCGCCGAACAGCAGGCCACCGATGCCGCACACCACGAGGATGCCGAGCCAGATCAGGAGCCCGGTCTCGGGGCCGTGGCGTGGGGCGGCTTCGAGCGGGGCGGGTGCGGGGACGGCCGTCTCCGGCGCGGCGAGCGTGGGCGCGGCGTCCGACGCCTCGATCGGCGCGGGCGCGGGCGGCTCGATGCGCGGCGAATCGCCCTCGGGCACTTGATTATCGGGGGGCATCCGGCGAGCATAGCCACTCACTCGGAGAGCGTCCATTCATGTTCGTGAACGTGTTGTTCTTCGCGCAGGCCCGCGAGCGCGCGGGGCGTTCGAGCGCCGCGCTCGAGATTCCCGATGGCGGCCGCGTGGCCGACGCGCTGAGCGCGATCCGCCGCGACTATCCGTCGCTCGATGATCTGTGGCCGCACCTCGCGATCGCGGTGGACGGCGTGCTGGTTCCCGCGGACGCGGTGTTGCGATCGGGCGCCGAGGTCGCGCTGCTGCCGCCGGTGAGCGGGGGCTAGCGGTGGCGGCGATGGAGTTTCATCCGCTCACGCCCGATCGCTGGCCCGACCTCGAGCGATTGTTCGGGGAACGCGGCGCGTGCGGCGGGTGCTGGTGCATGTGGGCGCGGCTGCCGGCCGCGGAGTTCAAGGCCGGAGTGGGCGCGAGAAATAAGCGCGCGTTTCGCCGCGTCGTCGGCTCCGGCGATCCGCCGGGGATTCTCGCGTACGTGAACGGCGAGCCCGCCGGCTGGTGCGCGGTCGCGCCGCGCGCCGTGTATCGCCGGCTCGAGGCCTCGCGCAACCTGCAGCCGGTGGACGAGAGGCCGGTGTGGTCGGTGACGTGCTTCTTCATCGCGCGCCCGCATCGACGGCGCGGGCTCTCGGTGCGGTTGCTGAAGGAGGCGGTGCGGTTCGCGGCGGCGCACGGCGCGCGAATCGTCGAGGGCTATCCGACTGACTCGAAGGCGCGACAGGCCGACGCGTTCGTGTGGACTGGCGTGATGGCGTGCTTCACGCAGGCTGGATTCATGGAGGTCGCGCGGCGCGCGCGCACGCGGCCGATCGTGCGGCGGGCGGTGCGGGCGGGTGCAGGCGCCGGTGCGCCGCGCGGGAGCGCACGCCGTGGCTGAGCTGGTGCGCGCGCCGATCGATGCGGCGCGGCTGATCGCCGAGGCCTCGCGTCCCGACTGCGGCGCGATATCGCTGTTCGTCGGCACCTCGCGCGACCATCACGAGGGCCGCCGCGTGACGAGGCTCGAGTACGAAGGCTACGAGCCCATGGCGCTCGCCGCGCTCGAGCGCCTCGAGCGCGAGACCGTCGCCCGCTTCGCGATCGCGACCTGCCGCATCGTCCATCGCCTCGGCGAGGTGCCGATCGGCGAGACGAGCGTGGTGGTGGTGGTCGCCGCCGCGCACCGCGCCCCAGCTTTCGAAGCGTGCGCGTGGGTGATGGATGAGCTCAAGCGCACGGTGCCCGTGTGGAAGAAGGAGTTCTTCGCGGAGGGCGACGCGGGGTGGGTGAGGGGGACGAGGTTGGAGTGAGGGCGGGGCGGGCGGTCAGATTGGAGCGCGTGGGGCGGAGACGGTCTCGAAAACTGCTACAGGCGAAGGCCGACCACGAACGCCGGAACTCATTGAGGGCCTTGCGCGGTAATGGAATGAATCGTGCCCCATGATGTTGGTGCCCCGTGGGGCTCGGTTTCACGAGCGGACAAACCCGGACAGCATCGGGCGCGAAAACACTCTGCGTCGACAGCGCTTCGGCAGCAGGCCACGCGGGCCGGCGCCATCGGAGAGCCCGCGGTTCGACCCCCATGCAAGTCCCCGTTGGAGCCAAGCTCACACGATGCCCGGCATGCGTGGCACATGTGCCTCGACGGAGATCTGCATCCACCCTAGGGCGCACGACCTCGGTGACTCCGTGCTACCTCAAGCGGACTATCTTCTTCCAAGCGATCTCGTGACCCGCACGCATCCGGGCGAGATAGATACCGTCGGGCACAGAGCTGCCACCGCTGTCACGTCCATCCCAGGTAAAGGCATGCTCGCCCCCGGGCATCTCATGGCCTGATCCGAGGCTTCGTACCCTGCGACCCGCTGCGTCAAAGATTTCGGCGTCCACAATGCGCGCTGAAGGGAGAAAACAGCGAAGTTGCGTTGACCCGCGCGAGGGATTCGGCCACGGCGGCGCGAACCACAGCGAAAGGGTCCGCACGGTGGCAGGTAAAGAATCGAGGCCAGGACGCAAACCTCCTATGTTCAGCAACACCGACACGGTGTTCGAGCGAGGGCTTGTCACCGCCAAGTCCGATCTCCCGTCTCTGTCGAGGTCTCCCACCGCCACGGAACCGCGAGAGTTCCCTGTGCCGTAATCGGCCTTCGGCCCAAACTTCCCGTCCCCGTACCCGAGCAACACCGACACCGTGTTGTAGCTGTTCGCCACCGCTAGATCCAGCTTTCCGTCCCCATTGAGATCCCCGATCGTCACGCTGGAGGGATAGGGCCCCGTTGCGTAGTCGCCCTTCGGCCCAACTGTGCCGTCCCCGTTTCCGAGTAGAACTGAGACAGTGCTCGAATGGCCGTTCGCGACCGCCAAGTCCGGCTCGCCGTCACCATTCAGATCCCCAATGGCAAGGGACGCGGGACCGCCCCCCGTGCCATAGTCGCTGTGAGGCTGGAAAGTCCCGTCCCCACCTCCTAGGAGAACTGAGACACTGTTGGAATAATAATTCGCAACCGCCAGGTCCGGCTTGCCGTCAAGGTTCAGATCCCCGATCGCCGCGGAGAAGGAAGCGCTCCCCGTAGCAAAGTCACGCTTGGGCTCGAATGTTCCATCACCGATCCCCAGCAGTATCGAGACTGGGAGAGAGAAGTAGTAGTTTGCGACCACCAGGTCCGGCTTGCCATCAAGATTCAGATCCGCGATCGCCACGGAAGTGGGGCCGATCCCCGTCACATAGTCGCTCTTCGACCCGAACGTACCATCCCCGTGGCCCAGGAGAACTGAAGCCGAGCTGGAATTGTAATTTGCGACCGCCAAATCGGGCCTGCCGTCAAGGTTCAGATCCCCGATTGCCACGGAGGAGCAGCTGCTCCCTGCCGCATAGTCGCTTCTGGGCCCGAACGTGCCGTTACCGTTCCCAAGAAGCACCGACACACTCCCGGAGTCTGGGCTGTAGGCGCCACGGTTCGCGACGACCAAGTCCGGCTTGCCGTCACTGTTTAGATCTTCGATCCCCACGGAGGCGGGGCCGATCCCCGTCCCGTAGGCGCTCTTTGGCCCAAACGTCCCATCCCCGTTCCCCGAGAGCACAGCAACCGAGCCTGGGGCGGCCCCATTGTTCACGACTGCCAAGTCTGGCTTCGCATCGCCATTCAGGTCCCCGAGCGCAACGCACATGGGTTCAGTCCCAGCGGCGTAGTCGCTCCTAGCCCGACCTATTCATGAAGGCTCGGTCTGGACGGCGTGATTGCAGAAACGCGGGACCTTGTCACCGCGGGATGATACGGCGAGGGGTCCGGCGGGGACAGCGGGCGTGCGCCGGGCCGCAGCGGGGGCTGAGCTGACT
>JBGPFC010000049.1:0-22968 GCA_041483195.1 Candidatus Eiseniibacteriota bacterium | reverse complement strand
TACGAGCGCAACTTCGCGCACCTGACGCTCGACCACGGCTATCGCAGCTCGTGGCTGGCGGGCACCCGGGCGCGGGTGTACTGGCAGCGCGAGCACCGCGACTTCTTCTCCGTCAACGAGGTGGACTCCTCGATGTTCTATCGCGACCCGTACCTGGGTTTCGATCGCACCTTCAATCCCGCCTCCGCGAGCGCGCAGCGTCTGACGCAGCGGCAGGATCGCTACTTCGATCTGCGGACCTGGGGCACGCAGCTGCAGCTGACCTCGATCAAGACGAAGTGGACCCGCTTCACCGCCGGGCTCGACGCGGCGCGCGACCAGACCGGGGGCGACAACCTGCGGCTCCGCAACTGGTACAACGCGAGCGGTGCGCCCAGCGCCGGGCCATTCGGCGGAGCATCGACCAGCGCGCGGCTCACCGCCTCGCTGCCGCGCGGCCGGTTCGCCAACTACGGCGGCTATCTGCAGAGCGAGTGGTATCTGCAGCCGCAGTGGACGCTGTCGGCGGGCGGCCGCTACACCCACTACCGCTACCGCACCGACCTCGGCCTCAACTCACCGGCGGCCGGCCCTTCGCCCGCTACCTACTTCCAACCCAAGTCGGTGGACGACGACGCGGCGAGCGGCTCGGTGGGGCTGGTCTACACCCCGATCCGCGACCTGCACCTCACCGCCAACCTGGCGAGCGGTTACCGTGAGCCCAACGCGCAGGACCTGTTCTTCAACGGTCCGGCCTCGGTAGGCACGGTGCTCGGCAATCCCGACCTGAAGCCGGAGCGCAGCGTGTCGTACGACGCGGGGCTGCGCTGGGGGCCGGGAGCGTTCGCGATCGCGGGCAACGCGTTCGTCACCCGCTTCGACGATCTGATCAACGCGCTGCCGGCCGGGCCCGGCACCTACCAGTACACGAACGTCGCGACCGCGACCACCTGGGGCGGCGAGCTGGAAGGCGAGTGGCGCTTCCTGCCGCGCTGGACGGCGCGGAGCTCGATGTCGGGCACGGTGGGCGACATCACCAGCCGCGAGGCGATCCGCAAGATCTACGCGATCGATGTCGACCGGGTGCCGCTGGAGTCGGTGCCGCCGTTCCGCGGCAACGCTGCGCTGCGCTGGAGCGAAGCGCGGGATCGGTTCTGGGTGGAGGGCAGCGCGCGTGGCTCGTGGCGCACCAATCGCCTGCCGCCCCCGATCCCGGGGGTTGGCCAGCTCTCGAGCTTCAAGAGCGAGTGGCTGGCGGGCGATGTGTTCGCCGGGGCGCGGCTCGGCGCGCGGCGCGTGCTGCTGGGAGTACGCAACCTCACCGACGCCCGCTATCGCCAGCCGCTGGGCTCGCTGGATGAGCCCGGACGCTCGGTGGTGGCCAGCGTCTCGACCGACTTCTGATATGGTCAGACCGGCGCCCACCTTCCGGGCGCCGCACGCGCCGCCTGGTCTTAGTCCGGCCCGAGAAGTGGCCGGCTCGAGCGAGGTCAACTCCCGCATGAATTCCAAGCCAGATCCGGCCGATATTCACATCAGTCCGCGGCAGGAGCCCAGGCTTCCGCCGGGCCAGATCGTCACCGACAAATGGCCCGTGTTGCACTACGGGTCGGTCCCTCGCGTCGATCTGTCGCGCTGGGATTTCAGAGTGCACGGGTTGGTGGAGAAGCCCGCGCGCTGGACCTGGGAGGAATTGCGGGCGCTGCCGCGAGTTCAGGTGCGAAGCGACATACACTGCGTGACGCGGTGGAGCCGGTTCGACAACCTCTGGGAAGGTGTGCGCGCGCGAGATCTGATCGCGAGCGCCAGGCCTTCACCCGAGGCGCGGTTCGCGATCATCCACGCCGAGCAGGGATTCGTCACGAACCTCCCGCTCGCGGAGCTGATGCACGATGACGTCTTGTTGGCAGAGAAACACGACGGTGCGGAACTCACGCCCGAGCACGGATGGCCGCTGCGTCTCGTGGCTCCGCGCCGCTATTTCTGGAAGAGCGCCAAATGGGTGCGCGCTTTCGAGCTGGTGTCCGAGGATCGTCCCGGTTTCTGGGAGCAGAACGGCTACCACAATGCCGCCGATCCCTGGAAGGAAGAGCGATTCTCGGACTGGTAGCGATCTCGCGGAACGACGCGCGATCGCGGGCCCCGGTGGCGCGCCCGCGCGCGGCGCAGCGAGGAGCGTGTGAAAGATCCCGCGGTCGCCCGCAACGCGAGCAAGCGGCTCGAGCAGCAGCTCGAAGAGCTCGGCGGACTCTTCAACGCCGGCGTGCGCTCGAGCAACTTCAAGCAGTGGCGGCAGGCGACACTCACCGTCATCCAGCGGATCTGGCCGGGCGATAGCGCGCGGTCCGAGCGCTTCCGCCGCGTTCCTTTTTCGGCGCCGATGGGAAGGCCCACCGAAAAGGAAACGAGGGAGTATTACGAGCGCGGCTGCGGGGAAGCCATGTCGATGCTGCGCGCCCTGCTCGATGAGATCGCCCAGTCCGGCGTGCCCGAAGCCCGGGCCGACGCGCGTTCCGCCGAACAGGACCCGGGCGCGTCCGAGGACGATTTCCCAACCGTCGAGCTTCCTCCCACGGTTTCGAGCGATCCGGCGGCCGGGGACGCCGCGCCGCGCGAGGCCGCGCGTGAAATCGCTTCGAACGAGCCAGGACAGGACGCTCCGCCGCGGATCGAGGCCTCGAGCCCGACGCTGACGGCGCCGACCGCACCCGCGAAGCCCGCGCCCGATGCCGGACGCGTGACGCACCGCCATGGGAAATCCTCGAAGAAGAACGGGGCCAGGGGGCGCCTCAAGGACATGCTCGGGTTCATCGACGCTCCGGCGGCAGCGGAACCACCACGTCCCGTCGCCGCGGAACCGCCGCGCCCGGTCGTCGCGGAACCGCCGCGCCCGGTCGCCGCGGAACCGCCGCGTCCTGTCGCCGCGGAGCCGCCGCGTCCCGTCGCCGCACCCGTCGTTCCCGAGGCGCCGGTCCCTTCGGTCGAAGCGATGGCTCCGACCGCGGAGTCCGAACCCCCTGCCGCACGCGTCCAGGCGCCCGCTCCCGAGAGTACGCCGGCGCTCGAGCGACCCGGACCGCGTGCCCGCCGCTGGCGTCCTTCGCAAGTGGTCCACGATGTGACGCTGCCAGAATTCCAGGTTCCTCCCACGACGATCGATCGGGACCCCTCGTTGCCCGACGAACCCGCGCAGGAATCGACGCACGTGGAGCCGGATCCCATCCCGCTCCCGGTGCCTCCCGAGGCTTCGGCACGGGATGAAGTCGAGCCCGGAGTCGAAGCCGTAGCATTGGACGCCGACGCGCCGGAAGACTCGGAAGCCGCGGAGCGCGCGACCGAGGAGTTCCTCCGCACCTCTCCGGTGCTCACGTCGCTGCCGCGCCCGGTGCGGCGCGCGCCGGGCCCTGAGCCCGCTCCCGCTCCCACCACGGCGGGCATGCGCTCGGGCGTCGCGCTCGCCATCGCGGCACTCGCGACCGAGGTGGATCGCCTGGGTGTGCCGGACGGTCATCGAGCGCGCGCCCGGGCCGCCCTGCTCGATCTCGCCCGCCAGCTGGATCGCCAGGACTTGAGCTGGGATGCTCTGCGCGAGACGGTCTACTTCGTCATGGAGTTCCCGCCGCTCGGACGCCGCGTGCTTCCCCTGCTGCTGCCGTACCTCGACATCGCCGCCTAGTCGCGACCCCGCCTCCGCCGTCCTCCGCGCTGTGCTAACCTCCGCGCGGCCGCCGCAGGTGGAGGCATCGAAGCATGCAGTTCGACCGTTACACGGTGAAATCGCAGGAAGCGCTCGAGCGCGCCCAGCGGACGGCTCGCGAATCCGGCTCCCCCGAGCTGACCCCCGAGCATCTGCTCGCCGCGCTGGTGGCCGAGCCCGAGGGCACCATCGCGGCCGTGCTCGAGAAGCTGGGAGTCCAGCGCGAGCCGCTGATCGAGAGCGCACGCCAGGAGCTGCGCAGGATGCCGCGGGTGCAGGGCGGCACGCTCGCGCTGAGCGACGCCCTGCGCGCGACCCTCGAGGCTGCGGAAGGAGAGGCCGCCCGGCTCAAGGACGAGTACGTGAGCGTCGAGCATCTGCTGATCGCGCTCGCCGATCCCGCGAGGCCGGGGGCCGCGCAGCGCGTTCTCGCGCGGGCCGGCATCACTTCGGAGGCGCTGCTCAAGGCGCTCGCCGCGGTGCGCGGCGGGCAGCGCGTGACCGATCAGGCTCCAGAGGACAAGTATCAGGCGCTCACGCGCTACGGACGCGATCTCACCGCGCTCGCGCGGCAGGGCAAGCTCGATCCGGTGATCGGGCGTGACGACGAGATTCGCCGCGTGATCCAGGTGCTGGCCCGGCGCACCAAGAACAATCCGGTGCTGATCGGAGACCCGGGCGTGGGGAAGACCGCGATCGTCGAGGGGCTCGCCCAGCGCATCGTGTCCGGGGACGTGCCAGAGAGCCTGCGCGAGAAGCGGGTCATCGCCCTGGATCTGGGCGCGCTGATCGCGGGCAGCAAGTTCCGCGGAGAATTCGAGGACCGCCTGAAGGCGGTGCTCAAAGAGGTCACGGCGGACGAAGGCCACATCGTGCTGTTCATCGACGAGCTCCACACCCTGGTCGGCGCGGGCGGAGCGGAGGGCGCGATGGACGCCTCGAATCTGTTGAAGCCCGCGCTCGCGCGCGGCGAGCTCCACTGCGTTGGCGCCACCACCCTCGACGAGTATCGCAAACACATCGAGAAGGACGCGGCGCTCGAGCGCCGCTTCCAGCCCGTGATGGTCGAAGAGCCCAGCGTCGAGGACAGCATCGCGATCCTGCGCGGGCTCAAGGAGCGCTACGAGGTGCACCACGGCATCCGCATCAAGGATGCGGCGCTGGTCGCGGCGGCGATGCTGTCGAGCCGCTACATCGCGGACCGCAAGCTCCCGGACAAGGCGATCGACCTGGTGGACGAGGCGGCCTCGCGGCTGCGCATGGAGATCGACTCGATGCCGGTCGAGCTCGACGTGCTGAAACGCAGCACGCGGCAGCTCGAGATCGAGCGCCAGGCGCTCTCGAAAGAGACCGACGCCGGGAGCCGCGACCGGCTCAAGCGCCTCGACGAGGAGCTGAAGCGCGGGCGTGGCGAGATGGCGGTCCTCGAGACGCACTGGACGAAGGAGAAGGAAGCGGTCACTCGGATCCGCGAGCTGAAGGCGCAGCGCGAGCGCATCAAGCTCGAGGAGCAGAAGGCCGAGCGTGCGTCCGATCTCGCGCGGGTCGCCGAGCTGCGCTACGGACAGCTGCTCCAGGTCGAGCGCCAGCTCGAGCAGGAGAACGCGCGGCTCGCGAGCATCCAGCTCGAGCGCCGCATGCTCAAGGAGGAGGTCGACGAGGAGGACATCGCCGAGGTCGTCGCGAAGTGGACCGGGATCCCGGTCACGCGTCTCCTCGAGGGCGAGATCGAGAAGCTGGTGAAGATGGAGGAGCGCCTGCACCGAAGGGTCGTCGGGCAGGAGGAGGCGGTGCGCCTGGTGTCGGAGGCGGTGCGGCGCGCGAGCGCCGGGCTCCAGGACCCCAGGCGTCCGATGGGCTCGTTCCTCTTCCTTGGCCCGACCGGGGTGGGAAAGACCGAGCTGGCGCGCGCGCTCGCGGAGTTCCTGTTCGACGACGAGCGCGCCATGATCCGCATCGACATGAGCGAATATCAGGAGAAGCACACGGTCGCCCGCATGATCGGCGCCCCGCCCGGCTACGTGGGGTACGAGGAGGGCGGCGCGCTCACCGAGGCCGTGCGGAGGCGACCGTACTCCGTGATCCTGCTCGACGAGGTGGAGAAGGCCCACGTCGAGGTGCTGAACGTGCTGCTCCAGCTGCTCGACGACGGCCGGCTCACCGACGGGCAGGGCCGCACCGTGAACTTCAAGAACACGCTCGTCATCATGACCTCGAACCTCGGATCGCAGTGGATTCTCGAGCTGGGCGCCGAGCAGCACGAAGAACTGGAGCGCCGCGTCCATGAGGCGCTGCGCCAGCACTTCCGCCCGGAGTTCCTGAATCGCGTGGATGAGATCGTGATCTTCCACGCGCTGAGCCGCGAGGACCTGCGCCGGATCGTGGACCTCCACGCCGAGACGCTGCGGGGCATGCTGCGCGACCGTGGCCTCAAGCTCGAGCTCACCGATGCCGCGCGTGACGCGCTGGCCCGGGAAGGGTACGATCCGCACTTCGGCGCCCGCCCCCTCAAGCGGACGCTGCAACGCCGGGTGCAGAACCCGCTCGCGATGAAGATCCTGCGCGGCGAGCTGAGCGCGGGGCAGACCGTGCGGGTCGACGCGGAAGACGGTGAGATCACGATCCGGGCGGCCGCGGGCGAGACGGCCGGGGTGTAGCGCCGGGGCCGCACCCGCGGTGCTCGTGCAAGCTGCCCGTCGCCGGACGGCGAATCGGGCGAAGCGTTCAGCGGTCCCTGGGCGCGACTGATAAGTGATTGGAACGCAAGGCGGGGGGCGGGTTGTTCCGAGGCACGGAACCTGCTCGGGGTGGCTGGGGTTTATCGTCCCATCGGGAGGAATCGAATGAAGTCGGTGGCTCTGAAGGGATTCGTGCTCGCGATGGGGCTGGGCGCCGCCCTGCAGGCCGGGGCGGCCACGCTCGACGTGAGCCCGACCGGCTCCGGGACGGCCTGCTCACCCGGAAGCCCGTGCGCGCTTTCGACCGCGAACAGCCAGGCGCAGGCCGGTGACGTCGTCCGTCTCGCGCCCGGCACCTACTCCTCCACGGCCGCCCCCGCACGCGATGGCACCGCGAATGCGCGAATCACCTACCTGGGCAGCCTCGCCAATCCCGATCTGAGCGCGATCCAGAGCTTCACCCTCACGCGGCGGTACATCAGCGTGAAGGGCCTGCGGATCGCCGGCAATTGCTCGCTCGATCGAAGCAGCGCGACTCAATACGCGCAGTTCGACTCGGTCGCGTGGTGCAACGTCGACAACGACCTGAACATGAACCAGGCGAAGGACTGCATGGCCTACCGCCTGCGCGTGACGGGCGGCGACGGTCACTTCACGCTCGCCGTGCCCTCGGTGCCGGTGGCCTCTTTCACCATCCCCGAGCGCGACACGGTGCGCGGCTGCACGATGGTCCTGGGGCGCAGCGAGGTTTCGGGCAATCACATCGTCATGATCAAGGGCGCCCAGCACTGCGTGATCGACAGCAACAAGGTCGACATCACGCTCTCCGCCAACATCGTGGCCGAGACCGATCCGTTCATCGCCTTCTACATGAAGTGGTGCGTGTTCGCCGACAACAAGTGGAGCGTGCGCAGCGAGCACAACGCCAATCACCTGTTCCGCTGGCGCGATTCCACCATGTACAACCGTGTCTACCGCGACACCATCCTGCTCACGGGCTACAACGTGCGCTACGCGCCGTCGTCGGCCGGCAGCTGGCCGGGCACCACCGACCAGAACTACTTCGAGGGCCTGTTCCTGAAGTCGAGCGTCACCGGTGGCGACGTTGCGCTCTTCTACCAGAACGGCTCGCGCCGCGATACGCTGCGCAATTGCGTCGTGATCGACAGCCTCGACAAGGCGTTCCAATGCCTGAGCATCGAAAACGGCGCGACGCTCGTCGATCACTGCACGTTCCTCGGTAATTCGCGATACGGAGTGGTCGAGTTCCCGGTCGGGGTCGGCACCTTTGGCGACGCGTTTCCGCCCAGCGGATCGCTCCGCTTCACCAACAACCTCATCTACGGGCTGGTCCCGGGCTCGGCGGGCAGCGAGTGCGCCATCAGCTGGCAGCTCAGCAGCCTGACCAACGCGCTCACGAGCGACCGCAATCTCTACTATCTCCCCGGATACGCGAACAGCCGCGCGATCCGCTTCGGCGTGAACAGCGGCGCTGCGACGTATTCCGCGCCCGGCACCGGCCATCCGTGGTACGCCGCGGTCGGCGAGGACGCGAACTCGCCCTACGCATCGCCGCGGTTCGTCGATTCCACATTCACCGGATTCGACCCGCGCCTGCGCGTTGGCTCGCCGGCGATCGGCGCGGGGTTCGGGGGCTCGGACATCGGCGCGATCCCCTACGCGACCGTGGGCCCCGACGTCACGCCCCCCGCGGACGTCACCACCTTCACCATCAGCCAGGTGCTGGACAACAGCGCCCTGCTGAGCTGGATCGCGCCGGGCGACGACGGCATGAGCGGGCAGGTCACCGCCTACGAGCTGCGCTGGTCGAACCAGCCGATCGACGCCTCGAACTTTGCCAGCGCGCCGATCTTCACGCCATACCCCGATCCGTCGGCGCGCGGTGGCAGCGGCCAGGCCTACGTGCTGCTGGGGCTCACTCCGAACACCACCTACTATTTCGCGCTGCGCGCCCGGGACGAGGCGGGGAACTGGTCGGGGATGAGCAACGTGGTGACCGCTACGACCCGAGCCAACGACGGCACGCCGCCCGGGGCGGTGAGAGACTTGTCCGCTTCGCCCTGACCGGTGCCGGACCTCTTCTCCACTCACCAGAACCGCCTTCGCGATCTAGACGCGTTCGTCGCGGCCCTGCCCGGGGTCCCCGAGACGTTTCGCGCGAAGTACCGCGTGCTGGCGGATCCCGTGCTCGGCGCGCGGCGGACGCGCCTGCTCGAGTACGAGCTGCGCGTCGCGCGATGCGATCCGCGCGGCGGGACGGTTCTCGACGCCGGCGCCGGCACCGGAATCTACTCGGTCATGTTCGCGCTGCTGGGCGCGGAGCGCGTGGAGGCCATCGACTTCTTCCCAGACAACGTGCACGGACTGAACGAGGTCGCGACGCGCTTTTCGCTTCCGATCCGCGCGCAGCATGGTGACATCGCCGGCACCTCGCTCGGGGCGGCGACCGTTTCGCTCGCCTACTGCACCGAGGCGATCTCGCACTTCCACGACTGGGGCGCGTTTCTCGCGGAGATGACGCGCGTCGTGAGGCCCGGCGGCCGCCTGATCATCGCCGACGGCAACAACGGCGCGAACCCGCGCGTGAAGGGCCACATTCTCGATTTCTGGGAGGAGTCAGAGACCGGCCCGTTCACGGCCGGGCGATTCGCCCCGGGCAAGAACCTGCCGTATCTGTTCCGGAGGTGGGCGATGATCCGTCGCCGCTTTCCGGAAGCGAGGGACGACGACATCTTCCAGCTCGGGCTGCGCACCGCCGGGCTCGGCGGGGACGAGCTGATCGCGGCCTGCCGGAGCTACTTCGAGACCGGCGCGCTGCCCGGTCACGCCTATCGTCGCGGCATGAGCCAGCGGCGTCCCGAGGACGGCCAGCGCAACGAGGAGCCACTCGATCCGCGGGCGATCGCGGGGCGCCTGCGCGAGCTCGGCTTCGACGCCTCGGCGCGCGCGCATTTCGGATACGGGCGCAGTCCGTTGCTGCCGCTGATCAACGCCGTGGGCGCCGCGCTCGGATCGTTGGCGCTCCGCCTGGCGGACCGTTACCTCGTCATCGCCACCAAGCGCTGACCGCGCCGGCGCGCCGACCGAGCGAACCGGATCGCGCCGCCGCTCAGCCCCGCTGGAACCGGTGCGTCGCGGGTGGCTGGTAGAACACGACCTGGTTCTTCGGCAGGCGCTTGGCCTTGAGCAAGGCCTGGTTCGCGGCGCGCCACAGCTCCGCCGGGTCCTCGGCATGCTCCGGGAACAGCGCGACGCCGATGCTCACCGTGACGCCCACCCGGTGCGAGCGTCGATCCAGTCCTTCGAGCACCAGCGTATGGCGCTCGACCAGCCCGCGAAGTCGCTCGGAGATGGTCACCACGTCCGCGGCGTGAATGGGCGCGGTCAGCAGCAGCGCGAACTCCTCGCCGCCCCAGCGCGCTGCGGTGTCGAAGGGCCGCACCCCGCGCTTGAGCGCCTGCGCGACCTGGACCAGGACCTGATTGCCGGCCTCGTAGCCGTAAGCGGTGTTGAACTTCTTGAAGTCGTCGATGTCCGCGATGCAGAGCGCCATCGATGACTGTTCCCGCTGCGCGCGCGCCATCTCACTCTGCACCTCGAGATCGAAGTAGGCGCGGTTGTACGCAGAGGTGAGCGGATCGATGAACACGAGCTTCTCAAGGCGTGCGGCGCGCTCCAGCGCCCCGCCGCAATAATCCGCGAGCAGCGCGACCATCGCCAGATTCTCCGGCCGATAGGGATCGGCCTCGCGGCTCAAGATCTCGAGATGCGCCGGCGCGGCTCCGGCGCCGGCCGGCACGCCGGCGAACACGACGGAGCGCACGCCGTGTCGCCGCCCCATCTCCATGAGCCGCGGGCACCGCGCGGTGTCCGGGCAATAATGGATGACGCTCGGATCGGCGGCCGCCTCGCGCCCCAGTGCCTCGTCGAAAGGCAGGTCGGCCCCGCCTTCCTCCTGGCCGGCCGCGGTGACGAGCCGCACGTCGCTCGCATCGAGGAACTCGCCGCCGACCTGGTCGAGTTGCGCGATCAGTCCGATGAGCGCGCTCGTGCTGCGCGGGCTCGCCGGGATCGCGGCGTCGTCGAGCTGAAGCAGGCGCCGCACCTGCTCGAGGCTGGCCTGGGCCTGCGCCGGCAGGCTCGCGCGAGGAAACGCCACCAGACCATCGCGGGCCGTCGGCCCGGGAAGATGCACGGTGATGATGTCGATGCGATCGCGGGCCTGATATCGGACGGCGGCGGCGCCCCCGTTGCCGGGCGTGGCGACGCGTTGCAGCGCGCCGGCGTCTTCGAGGCGCCGCAGGGCGTGGAACGCGGCCTGTTCGAGCTGGCCGGAGAGGCCGCTCCGCAGCGCACGCTCGACGCTGAGCCGATCGCGGGTCGCCAGCTCGTCGAGCGGGAGCACCTTCTCGAGCAGCTCGCGAAACCCGATCGTCTTCTGCTTCATGGGGCTTCCCTGCCTCCCTGCCGGGCGGCCCATTGGAGTGTCCGAAGGACCCATGGTGGGGGATGTCAGTGCACGAGAATCAGGGATGAACCCTGGGTTTGGACGCATGCGAGTTTAGCACACGGGATCGCGCCCGGCCCCATGAATCGCGGGCGCGACGCGCTTCGTACGCCGCGCGCGAGGCGAATCGCATGCGCGCATCGCTTGCCGGAGCGAGCGTGCGAAATGCACGGCCCTTAGCCCGACCTATTCATGAACGCTCGGTCCGGACGGCGTGATCGCAGAAACGCGGGACCTTGTCACCGCGGGAGGATACGGCGAGGGGTCCGGCAGGGACAGCGGGTTCGCGCCGGGCCACGGCGGGGGCTGAGATGACTTCAAGGGTGCGTTTTGGGCAGCGCTGCGCTCCGAGGGGCGACGCGTGGCGGGCGAGGGCGGCGAACTCAGCCGAACGTGGCGCCGCTGCGCAGCGCGAGCGCGCGCCAGCCGTCGCGGTACGGGAACGCGGTGGGCAAGCGCAGCACCAGCCGCCGCGTCGAAGCGATGACTTGCACGCCGATCTTGAGCAGCTCGAGTCGCAGGGTCGAGACCTGAGCGCGCGCCCAGGCGGTGCCGCGGGCAGCGAGGCGCAGCTCCTGCAGCAGCACGTAGGCCGCGGCGGCGAGCAGCACGCGCAGCTGATTGGCGCGGAACTTCGCGCAGCTGGTGCGATCGAGCGCGACGTCGAACAGCTCTTTGATGCGGTTCTCGACCTCGCCCCGCAGGCAGTAGATGCGCTCGTAGATCCGCTGCGCCTTGCCCGTGAGGTTGGTGACCACGAAGCGGGCGTTCGGACGCGGCTCGCGACCGTCGAGTCGGACCACTTCGGCCTTGCACACGACCCGGCGCTCGCGATCCCAGGTCCCGGCGGCGTAGGTGAAGTCGGTGTAGACGTGCTCGGTCTGGCCGGAGTGCTCACTCAAGAGGCGGGCAATGATCAGGTCGAGCTCGGCCTCACGCTCCAGCACCGGGTTCTTCGCGATCGCGACCACGTAGTCGACGCCGACGAAGTCGAGGAACTCGAACAGCTCGGGCGCGGCGAAGCCGCCATCGAGGCGCACCAGGATACGGGCGTTCGGGAAGCGCTCC
The DNA here is from genome assembly GCA_041483195.1 of Candidatus Eiseniibacteriota bacterium. Classification (GTDB taxonomy): domain Bacteria; phylum Eisenbacteria; class RBG-16-71-46; order RBG-16-71-46; family RBG-16-71-46; genus WS-2. The sequence goes on along the minus strand of JBGPFC010000049.1, from coordinate 11,018 downwards.
TGCAGCCGGCCGAGGATGCGCTTGAGCAGCGTGAGCGCGCCGTGCTGGGTCGGTGCATTGCCGGGCCGCAGCGCCGCGGCGCACAGGTACTGCTCGTGCTCGCGGTCGAAGGTCAGGAACGCCAGCAGCGGCAGATAGCACCAGCGGTCGTAGAAGCGGTTGAAGAACGCGAGTTGCTGCGCGCCGTGGGTGGGATCGTCGGTGACGTCGAGATCGACGGTGATGCGGCGCACCTTGCGGCGGCGACGTGCGTGCCGCGCCAGCACGGTCTCGAACAGCGTTTCGCTCATCGCCAGCAGCTCGCCGCGGGTGACGTCGTTCTCGAACCGCGACAGCGTCGGCTGCGAGGCCAGCGCGTCCCCCGTCACCGGATCGCGACCGAGCAGCAACTTGTGCATGGGATCTTCGGCCAGCCGGGCGTCGTCGTTGGCGTCCTCGTAGCCGAGCGCCAGGCCGTAGATGCGCTGGCCCAGCAGCTCCGCCAGACCGTGACGGACCTTGCCGCGCTGGCGCTCATCCACCCGCGCGGCCGCCAGCCGCTGGATCAGGCCGAGCCGCCGATCGGCGGCCTTGAGCAGCACGGCGCCACCGTCGGAGCTGGCGTTCGGGACGTCGAACGTCGCCGTCAGGGGCCGGGCGAAAAGCCCCGGGAACAGCAGACACGGTGTCGTGGTAAGGTCGCGCACGCGAAGACCTCCGTCCGTGGAAGAAAGGTGCCTGAACAACGCCTTCCTACCACACGGAGGTCTTCGTGTTCACTGCTCTTCATGAATAATCGAGGTTAGGCGGCCGGCGCTCAGGGAATGCGGACCACGCGCGCGACGAACGCCCCGATCGGGGTGCTGAGCCGGAGGAAGTAAAGGCCAGGGGCGACCACGCCGCCCTCGCGGTCGCGGCCGTCCCACGGGATCGTCGTCACGCCCGCGGCGAGCGGTCCGCGATGCAGCGTGCTCACCACGCGACCGCGCACGTCGAACAGCGTGGCTTCCGCTGCGACGGCGGTGGCGCCCGGGCCGGCCGCGACCGAGAGATCGACGCGGGCCGGTCCGCGTCCGGGGTTGGGGCGGATCGCGACCGAGACGCGATACGCGAGCCCCGGCGCGATGGTCACCGCGTACGGACCGAAGCTCACGTATCGGCCGTCTGCGAGATTGAGATCGAAGCGGTACCAGTAGGTCCGGCCGGGCTCTGCTGCGAAGTCGATCGCGTAGCAGTCGCCCATGCACAGCGCCTGGTCATCGGTGATGGCCAGGTCCGTGCGCTCGGGCGCGGTGCCACGGTAGATCGTGTAGTGGCTGCTCGCGTAGTTGCCCGCCAGCTGGATGATCGGGACGCCCCGCTCGTAGCGCACGTTGATGGCGGGATCGGCGAGGGAAAGCCCCGCGATCAGCGCGAGGGCGAAGGCCGTGAGCGTGAGCGAGCGAACCATGCGAGTGACCTCCCGAGATGCGCGATTGTCCAGCTTTCGATCGCGCGTGTCCACGGCTACGTCTCCTCGCATGGATCGTGACCGGAAGCGGCCGCGGCGGCCGCAGCGGATGCCGCGCCCCGCCGGGTGACGCATGCAAGGAATTCCCGGGGCCGGGGGAATTGGCTTGACACTCCGACGGCGTGGTCATTACGTTCCAATTCCTTATCCCGACCACTGTTGCTCCGCCGGAGCGGAGGCGCCATGAGGCTTTCCGAACTCCTCAATACCAAAGCGGTCACGCTGAAGCTCAGCGCACGGACCAAGCGCGAGGCGCTGGTCGAACTGGTCCAGGTGCTCGAGAACGCGCATGGGTTCAAGAGCCAGGGCGAGATCCTGGACCGCGTCATGCGCCGCGAGGCGATGATGACGACCGGCATCGGCAACGGCGTGGCGATTCCCCACGGCAAGGCCCGTTCCGTGGATCGCATGGCGGCCGCATGCGCGGTCGTCCCCGACGGTCTCGACTTCGAATCCGAAGACGGGCAGCCGGTGTACCTGCTCGTGCTCTTCGTGTCGCCCGAGAACGCGGCGACCCTCCACGTGCGCGTGCTCGCGAACCTGTCGCGTCTGCTCAAGGAGGAGTCGGTGCGGAAGTCTCTTCGCGAGGCCAGGAGTCCCGAGGCCTTCCTCGCCGCGCTTCAATCGGCGGAGAGCGTTTACATCCCGTAGCGCCGCCCTCCCCGCGATTCCGGATCGCGGATCCGCCCTTCACGCACGCCCGGGCCGAGGCTTCGCGCATGCACTTCATCGACACCTGGATCGCACTCGATCTCGGGGACATCGCGCGTCTGCTGTGGCCGGTCGCGCTGCTCGTGCTGGCGACGTTCGCCCCGGGCGGGCGGGTCGCCCGCTTCGTGGCCATCGGGCTCGCGATCGCGATGCCGTTCATGAAGGAACTCGGCACCCCGTGGCCGATCACCGCCGGATGGGTCGCGCTGTGGCTCGCGGTGGCCTGGGTGGTCGGTCGCACCGATCGCGAACTGGCGCCGCCTCCGCGAGCGCATGCGGGCGGTCTCGAATCCGGCACCGTCGGACTGCTGCTCGGCCTGAGCCTGCTGTTGCTGCTGGGCGCCGCCATCGCGCGCCAGGACCTCGAGCCCGAGGCGGGCCGTCGCTCTTCGTACGCGGTGCTCGTGCTCTGTCTCGGGCTCGTGCACCTCATGCTCCGCCGTCACGTGCGGCGCGCAGCTTTCGCGTTCGCCGTGCTCGGCCTCGGGCTCCAGATTCTGGACGGCGCGGCGAGGGCCGCCGAGATTCCCGGCGTGCCCGCCACGAACGGCGCGGCCCTGCTCGCGAGCGCGATCGCGGTGTCGCTGGTGGCGAAGCTCGGATTCGTGCGCGAGCGTTTCGCGGGGAGCCCGTGGGTCGGCGACGCGCACGATCTCCACGATTGATGGAGCGATGACGGCGCGCTGGCGGTTCCGGCTCGATGCGCGCGTGGTCGGCGCGATCCTCTGCCTCGCCGGTCTGGCCGCGCTCGGGTTCCCATCGCTGATCGCCGGCGCGATCGGGCTGGAGCTGATCGCAGCCGCGTTCTGGTGGTGGTCGCGCGCCGCCGAGCATCCGGGCGAGCAGATCGAGCGGTGGTCGTGGCTGCGTCGACCCGCGGCCGCGCTCTGGCTCGCGGTCGCGCTCCAGGCGGTCACACCGGTCCCGGGTTTCATGCCGAGCGTGTTCTCTCCAGAGCTGCCCATCGTGCTCGCGTGGTTGCGCGCGCTCGCCGTGGTGTGGGCGGGGCTCGAGCTGCTCGCGGCGCTCCCGCTCTCACGGCCATTCTCCGACGTTCCGGGTCCGCTCCTGGCGATGCGCCCGTGGCTGCCTGCGCTGATGCCGGCCGCTGGCTTCGTGGTGCTGTGGCGGAATTCCGCCCTCTGGGTGCCGGTGATCGAGGTGCGTCAGGCGGCGGTGGCGCTGCTGCTGTTCACAGCCTGGCTCGCCGCGCTGCGCGCGCTCTCGCGCCGCCACTGGACCGCCGGGCTGCGCTGGCTGCTGGTCACGGACAGCGCGCTGGCGGGGGTGCTGGTCGCGCTCGACGCGGTGCCGCGCCAGGTGAGCTTTCTGCTCTGGCTCGGCGCGTGCGGCGGGCGCGCGTTCCTGCTCGCCGGCGAGCTGCGCGGCGCCGCGCCGCGCCGCGGCCCGGTGCTCTCGCGGATGTGGCGCGTCGCGAGCCTGACCGCATCGGCGGGCCTCGCGTGGCCGGCGCTGGTCGCGCTCGCCGGCCGGCCCTTCGAGCCGGTGCGTCTGCTGGTGTGGGCGGCCGCGGCCGTGCCGGTCGCGCTGACCGCGGCGGTCACCGTGCGCCGGCAGGTCGAGGCGCCAGAGCGGCGACTGCTCATGAGGCCCCATCATGCGCTCACGCTCTCTCATCTCGCGGCGGCGCTCACACTGGCGCTCGCGCCCGTCGCGCTCGCGATCGCGTGGTGGTCGGGATTCGAGGCGGGCTGGCCATCGGCATGGCTCGCGGTCCTGCCGGCGCTCGCCGGCGGCGCGGTCGCGATCCTGCGGCGCCCGCGGCCCGAGGATGGCGTGGTGCGGGCCGCCGCGCGCTCGACCTTTCGCGGCGTGGTGAGCCGCGAACGCGGAATGGTCGAGCTGCTCGACCGGCTCGCGGGAGCGCTCACCGCTCCACTGCGCGATCTCCACACCGGCGACGCGCAGGAGTACCTGCTCTTCTTGGTCGGGGTGGCGGTCCTCGCGCTGCTGCTGCCGCTGCTCCAATGATCGCATCGGCCTGGGTTCCGCTCGCCGCCGCCGCCTCCCTGTTGGTGGCCGCGCTCCTGCTGCTGCTCGAGCGCCGTTCGCGCGGCGCGTCGTTCGGCATGGCCCCGCTCGCGGTGCTCGCTCCGCTCGCCGCGATGGTCGCGCTCGGCATTCAGGCGAGCCCCGCGTGGGCGCCGCTCGCCGCCGCGATGGTGGCGGCGATGCTGGCGCGCGCAGGGGACGACGCGTTTCAGTCCGAGTGCGCGCTGAAATTGCTCTGGGTGCTGGGCGGCTCGCTCGCGCTCTCGTGGGCGGGCGCCGAGCTGCTCGTGATCGCGACCGGGACCTCGACAGTGGCCGAACAATGGGGCGTGCTGCGCCTCGGGTTCGGCACCCCGCTGCTGTGGAGCGGGGCGCTCGCGCTGTCGTTGCTGGTCGGGCTGGTGCTGCTCGGCGGTGCGCCATTCCATTTCTGGGCTGCCGACCTGTTCCAGGGCGGACGGGCGTGGCTCGCGCCGCTCGCGGTGGCGGCGCTTCAGGTGAGCGGCGCGGGCTGGATGACCCAGCGTCTCGCCGGGATCGCGGCGTTTCCCGATGGCGCGCGCCTCACGGGCTCGATGCTCGGGATCGCATCGGCGACCGCGTTCGTAGTGGGCGCGGCCACGCTGCTGCGGCAGCGCCGACTCGAGCGCCGCGTCGGGACGCTCGCGAGCCTGAATGGAGCGCTGTTGCTCGCGGCGCTGGTCGCCTCGCGCGGCGGCGGCCTGCGCCTGATCGGGTTTCCGGATTTCGCCGCCGGATGGGCCGCGCATCTGGTGCTCGCCCTTGCGGGGGCGTCGACGGTCGCGCGCTTCGTCCCGGTCGGGACCGGCCGCTCCACGCCGCCCGCGGTGCTGTTTCGCCGGCATCCGCTGAGCGGGGCGCTCGGTCTCTACGCGATGGCGTCGCTCGCGGGGGTGCCGGGCACGCCGGGCGCCATGTTGTGGCTCGCGGTGGCGCGGACGCTCGCGCGGACCAGCCGGACCGCGGAGCTGCTCGCGCTCGGCCTCGCGTGGCTGGTCGCATTCGGCGTCGCGGCGCGGCAGGCCCGCGAGTCGTTCGGCGTGCCGGATCAGCGTCCCGCGCCGGCGCAGCCCGTGCCGTGGCCCGCTCGCGCCGCGCTGTGGGCGGCCGCGACGGGACTCGCCGGGCTACTCGCGATCTGGAGCCGGGGGGTCTGAAAGAATGGTGCGCCGCCTTGGAATCGAACCAAGAACTTGCTGAACGAGAGACGATAACCGCCGTCAGCACGAAGCGATCGTCGCGCAGTGCACTACGGGAGTTGGCAAGAACTTGCGCAAAGAACGCGCGGGCATCAGCGGGCACCCGTGGGTACCCGAAGGAACGCGAAACGGGACCACTTGTCCCGTATGTGGTGGATGCCGATGCGGCCGGGTCGCTCGCGAGGCCGCGCGACACAGTGGCGACGCCAATCCCGACTGCCACTCCTATGACGCCGTCCGTCGCGACGCCCGCGGGGTACTGGAATTGCCCGTTCCCGCTGCCGAACGAGCCCCATTGGGCCAGGTAGGTGCCGGGCTTCGGCGTGCGTTCCAGTGACTTGCGCGCGAGCTTCTGGTTTCTGCGAAATCTCGCAGGGCCGAGTTAGAAGACCGCTGCTCCATTCCGCTGAGCTGCCGCTCACCTCGTCCGGACGAGCCGCACCACCGCCGATCGGCCGCCGGCGCTGAGGCGAGCGAGGTAGATCCCGGGCGCGAAGTCCCGAGCCCGCCAGAGCACCTCGTGTGCTCCCGCGGCGAACGTTTCGTCGACGCCTCCCGGCAGGTGGCGGCCGGATATGTCGAAGACGTCGATGCGCACCCGTCCCGGCTCGGGCAGCTCGAATCTGAGCCGCGCCTCGTCGTGGATAGGATTCGGCCCCGTGATCGCGAAGTGCAGACTTCCCGGTGCACCAGCGATGGGGACGGAGACGGGGGCGGGATCGATTGGCCGGCGCCACAGCCCATCCACTCGTCCGGCGTAGAGCGTGTCGCCGATGGTCGCGATGTTGTAGGTGAACGTGGCGGGCAGCGCATCGAGCACATTCCAGCTCGTGCCGTCGTCGGTGCTGTATTCGATCCCGGTGCCCTCTCCGCTGGCGAAGTGCGTGTACACGACTCCGCCATGAAGAGCGAAGGAAGCAAAGAGGGTCGGATGGAGCCCGAAGTCGGTATATGCCCAAGGCGATTGCCCGAGCGCGCTGTGGAACACGCCGATATTGGTCCCTACGAGCCAGGAATTCCCCGTCCAGACCGCGGCGAGCGACGCGAGCCCCGCGGCCACATGGCCGAAGAGGTAGTCGAACGTCCAGTCCGAATCTCCGAGGTCCCGGTGGTAGTCGTCGCCATTGAAGCCGGCGCAGGCCAGCAACCTCGTCGGTGATCCGGCGATCGACTCCATGTTCGAGGCTTGCGCGGGCTCGAGCGCGTTTCCGTAGTGCGACCACCCGCCCGCACTCGCGAGGTTGCGGGTCCAGGGCCCCGCGCCTCCAGTCGCGGCGTAGAGATCGTCTCCGCGAATCAGCAAGTCCATGATGACGAGCTGCGAGTTGGCGAATCCGCCGACGAGGCCCTGGCTGAAGCTCTGCCAGGTCGCGCCCCGATCGCTGCTCACGAACACGCCCTGGCCACGCGTGCCGGCGTACAAGCGGCAGTTGTGAACCCTCACCGCCTCGATCGACATCACGCCGGCGGCCACCTTCGCGCTCGTGATCCAGGTCATACCGCGATCGAAGCTCACGAACACGGTGCTGTCGGAGCTGGCCGCGATCGTGTCTCCCGTTGTCCAAACGCTGTAGATGTTGGCGATCGGCACCTCGTCGACGCGCGTCCACTGGGCCGCCGCCGGCCCTGCCACCGCGCCGCCGGTCAGGCAGGCAAGACCGAGGGAGCGAATAAAACGGAGGAGCCGACGGCGGAGCGACGGCTGGGCGATGCGGTGACTGCGGGCGTCTCTCAGATGGTGACCTCGCCGGCCTGCGCATTCGTGGACTGGTTGTCGAAGTCAGATCAGATTCGGCGCTCTGCGCCCAGATTCGTCGAGAAACACGAAGTGGCGACGGTCAGGCGCGAAAGGCGGCGTAGGGAACCGCTGCTCCATTCCATCTGAGCTTCGGAGCCGCTGGCGGGGCGGTGTAGGTGGCCGCGGGACCAGCGCGTGCGGCCAGCGTTCGGAGAACTATGGCCAATCGGGATCGTGGATCATGAAATGGCCGCTCGGAATCCAGGGGGGGCTGGCGGCCCGCAGGCCACGCTGCGGGCGGTGGTCGGGCATGGCTCGATCGCGGTGACGCATTCTGAGGCACGATCGGCGAGAGCTTGGTTGGGCGGGAGCTCAGCGACTCGCGCGGTGCCGCGCGACCACTCGGAGGGTGAAACGGGACCAGATTCCCCGTTCACCCGCCGCAAGTTGGTGCGCCGCCTTGGAATCGAACCAAGAACCTACTGATTAAGAGACTCTAACCGCCGCAGGCACGAAGCGATTGTCGGGCAACGTATTGCGAAGACTGGCCAGAAGTTGCACAGAGAACGCGTGGGCATCCGAGGGAACCCGTGGGCACTGGAAGGAACGCGAAACGGGACCACTAGTCCCGTTTCCGCGCGGAGCAACATGCTGGGCGCTGCCGTCGACTTGGTTGACTCGCCCTGACGGTGAGCCGCGATCTCTCCAGCGATGGGATCGAGACCCTCGAGCGGGTTGCACGAGGAGCGCTTCGAGCCCACGCACGGGCCGCTGCGGCGCGCGGCGCGCGCGGCGGTCGGCCGCTTCCTCGACTACGGTCTGCTCGAGCACGGCTACGTCCGGGTGCGTTGCAGTACATGCCGGGCCGAGTTCTTGGTGGCGTTGCGCTGCCAGGGACGGCACTTCTGCCCGTCATGTCATGCGCGGCGACTCGCCGAGTGGAGCCTGTGGCTCGACGAGCGGCTACCGGCTCGGGTGGCGCACCGGCAGGTGGTGCAAACGCTGCCGAGGAAGTGCGTCACCGAAGCGCTCCGCGGAGGCGTACGCGACGTGACGCCTCATCCGCCCGTATGGTGTTCTCTCCAGTACTTCTGAAGATTTGTGCCCTCGTAAAGCACATTTGCGTTGGGATTCGCCAGGAACTGGCCTTCACTGGGCAACCTTACGTCCAGTGCCTTGCCAACGAGCGACGTGTCGCAGAAATCTGACAGTGCGTGGGCACCCGCGGCTGACATGCGTACTTGCCGGTCATCGGCGAAAACAAAAACAATCTCGTACGGTGCTGTTGCGTAGGAGTCCTTGAGCACCTGCGGAGTTCGAAAGAACGGTTCCAATTGCCGGTACTGTTTGCGGCGGTCAGCAACATGAGCGTCCAGTTGTCTCAGGTCGTATAACCCCGTCGCCATCAGAACCGCCGCGCAGAGAACGGGAGCGGCCGACACCGCAACCGTGATGAGTCCGAGGACACGGTGAGTTTGAGTCTTGAGGAGGCGCAGACCCTGCCCCATGCCCGCGATTGCAAGAACCACAAGCGCGCACGCCATCGCAGCCAATACGAGTGCAGGCAAGATGGCGGCGAGGCCGAGGTCGATGCGTCTGATCGCGATGAAACCCACGATGAGGAGCACAGCCAGGATAGCTTCGGAGGCAACGATGAGCGTGGTGCTTGCAGTTCCGGGGGCGGCCGCTTCTCGCGAGCGCCGCGCATCGCGCTCGCGCACATCGCTCGAGTTTCTCGTCTGCAGCAATCCGACGAGGCACACAACGAGGCAGAAAAACGACGTCGCGCCATCCAAGCCGTTGGAAACCGAGCTAATTCGTTCCTGCTGGCTGACTCCCGAGGCCAGGAGTGCGGACCGGACTCGGTGCTGATAAATCCCTCCGGCTACGATCGCCGATAACCATTCAACGGCCCCGAGTGCACACCCATTGAAAATCAATCGTCGCCACGATGGCGCCTTGCGCAGCACCAGCCATGTTCCCGCTGGCGCGCTGACAAGGAACACAATGACGTTGACGGCCATTGGCAAGGACATTTGACCGTCGATGCTTCCAAACAGCCTGCCGGCGATGTCGCGGGCGATGAAGGCGCAATAGAGGCCCATGAGTAGGGCGACGAGCGTTTTCATGGCATTCCCCCGATGGTCGAGGGCGCTGCCCATGCAAGAAACAAGCCGCTTTCGGCCGAGCCGGTGCTCGTTTGGTCGTGGGATAACGCCTGTCCTGGCATCGCCTTCATCGAGACGATGAAGTGGAGGGAGTTCGGTGTGCGTGCAGACGTTTGGCGCAGTGGCCAAATTAGTGCCGGCGCCCGGTTTCGCCGAACTGCGGGGGGATGTGGGCCAAGATCGTGCGCCCACCGTACAGTCGATGACGTTCGGGCTGGTCCATCGAGGCGCCGCGCCATTCGTCGGCCACTATCGGATCGAGGAAGTGCCTCCGACGCGTGACACCACCTGGCGCACGGTGGGCCTCAGCGGATTACCGCCCGGAACGCCGGTGTCCGGGTCGCTGGTCCTCCAGCCCGAGGTGCCGGGCAGCATCCCGTACACGGCAGGGGCCAACTCGCCTCCCACTTCGGATCCAATCAGCTCCGGATTCGGGTGAGCGCCCTGGGGGGTGAGGAGTACGTGGTTGGACAGATCGCGATCGAAACCGCGGACTCCGTCGTCCCCCCGACACCCGCACCGATGTCGGACGCACGCGCGGCGATGATCCTGATCCTCGCGCTGTTATTCGTCGGAGCCGTGGCACTTCGGCAAACCAATCGGAAAGCAGGGACCGATCGACCGCCGAAGTGACCGCTGAGCGCGCTGGCTCAGCACTTCACGTACTTCGACTTGCTGTAGGCCCGAAGGTAAGTTGGTGCGCCGCGAAGGAATCGAACCCTCAACCTAGGGGCGCTACGCAGTGGCGACGCCAATCCCGACTTCCATTCCGTACTCAGCACGACTGCGCTCGGCGCATCCTCGCGCATCTGGGACATCGCGGGGTCGACGCCGACGCTCGTCCCCATCGGGGTCGGGGCCGATGAGTTCGTCGAGAAGGGTTGCCACTTCACGATCCAGCGCGACATCGAGCTCGTCGCGTTACGCCCTGATCCCTCGCGGAGGACCGGGCACGGCGCTTCGGTGCCGTGCCCAGTCCGATCTCGTCGTATAGTCGGCGCATGGTCATCACCCTGCGTGACGTGACGGACGCGGACCTGCCGATCTTCTTCGACCTCCAGCGCGACCTCACCTACAACCACATGGCCGCGTTCACCCACAAGGATCCGGACGACCGCGCGGCGTTCGACGCTCACTGGAAGAAGATCCGCGCCAACCCGGAGAACAAGAACCAGACGATCGTCTTCGAGGGGCAGGTCGCCGGGAACATCGCGAGCTTCGTCATGGGCGGAGACCGCGAGGTTACCTACGGGATCGCCCGCCGCCTTTGGGGCCGCGGCCTCGCGACGGAGGCGCTCCGCGCGTTTCTCGCGGTCGTCACGGACCGCCCGCTCCACGCACGCGCCGCGAAGGACAACGTCGGCTCGCTCCGCGTCCTCGCGAAGTGCGGCTTCGAGGTCACCGGCGAGGAGATCGGCTTCGCGAACGCGCGCGGTCAGGAGATCGAAGAGGTCGTCCTCCGTCTCTCCTGATCAGGACGCCGCGTAGAGGACGTGGAGGAACGCCGTCAGCCCGGCGCCCCTCGCTTCGAAGGGTTCCGCCAGCCGGGTGGGCAAGCTGCCGGACCGTAGTCGCTCCCCCCCCGCAGCCTGCGTGATGACTCACACTTGAGTTACAACCGCTCGGGGGAAATGGTGCGCCGCCTTGGAATCGAACCAAGAACCTACTGATTAAGAGTC
>JBGPFC010000048.1:0-26091 GCA_041483195.1 Candidatus Eiseniibacteriota bacterium | reverse complement strand
TCATCATCCGCTCCTGGACGGTCGGGGCCAGCGGCATCTCGGGGTCCTCCTCGGCACCCCTGATACCACCCCGCCACCCCGTTGAAAGGAGCGGTCACCTGGTTCTGCCCGGAACCGGACAGATAGTCTTGCTCGTTACAGCGCGGACGCAAGAGGATTGCGCCCGGGATCGGCTCCGGGCTACAGTGCGCCGCCATGAGCGCTGCACCGTGCGCACGGATGCGCCGTGCCGTCCTGTCCCTCGGTCTGGGCATCGCGGTGGTCGCGGGTTGCGGCCCGTACGCGGTCGCGCCCCCCGGGGGCCCATCCGCGGCGCCCAGGCGCGCGCCGTCCAGCCCTTCGCGTCCGAAGGCGGGCTACGAGCGGCGGGTCGACGATCTCGCCTCCGTCGATGCCGGAGCGCTGGCCGGCAAGCGCATCGCGCTCGACCCGGGTCACGGCGGATTCTTCCGCGGCGCGCTGGGCGTGAAGGGCCTCACCGAGGCCGAGGTCAATCTCGGGGTCGCACTCAACCTGCGCGGGCTGCTCGAGGCGCGGGGCGCGATCGTGCTCATGACGCGCACCGACGATCGCGATTTCCTCACGCCGGGCGACAGCTCGCTGCGCGCCGATCTCACCGAGCGCATGCGGATCGCGAACGCGTTCGCCCCCGACCTGTTCCTCTCGATCCACCACAACGCCGACGCGCGCGGCGCGCACGACGTGAACGAGACCCAGACCTACTACAAGCTGGGCGACGAGGGTCCATCGCTCGACCTCGCGCAGGGCGTGCACCGTTATCTGGTGCGCAATCTGGGAATCGAGCGCCATCGCGTGGTGCCCGGCAACTACTTCGTGCTCCGCACCGCGGAGCCGCCGGCGATCCTCACCGAATCGAGTTACATCACCAATCCCGACGTCGAGAGCAGACTCGCCCTGGCCGCGAGCCAGCGGCTGGAGGCGGAGGCGCTGCTGCTCGGCATCGCGCGGTACTGCGCGCGGCGGGCGCCGCAGGTCGAAGAATTCCGCGCGTGGTTCCCGGGCCTGCCTCGCGCGCGTTCCCCGTTCGCGACCGCCTGGCCGGAGCTGCGGGCGCGCATTCGCGGCGCGTTCGACGAGGCGCGCATGACGCTCGACGGCGTGGAGATCGAGCCGCTGCGCGAGGGCGGGACGCTCTCGTGGCGCCCGCCCGCCCCGCTCGCGATGGGCCAGCACGTCGCCACGCTCGACGTGAGGCTCGCGGGCGAGGGCTCGGCCCGCACCGCCGCCGACACGTTCGAGGTACGGAACGCTCCGCATGCGATCGTCGCGGAGTTTCCGGATCAGGTCGCGTGGGATGGGCGGCAGCCGCTCGGCCTGCGCGTGCGCGTGCTCGATCGGGACGGGCTCGCCGATCCCGACACGCTGCGGCTGCGGGTGCGCGACGACGGCACGCGACTGCTCGCGCCCGGCGACACCGTCGTCACGCTGCGCGAAGGCGTCGCGTGGGTCTACTTCCGACGCTCGGCACAGCGCCCCGCGGATCGCGCGCCGGAGGTCCGCGTGAGGCTCGGGCTCACGCCGCCGCCGGCGGGGGAATCCGTCGTCGCGAACGTGCCGCCCGCGGCCGCACGCCTCGCCTTCCTTCCTGCGAGGCGGCCCGCGACCCGCACCGCCTTCGCGCTCGAGATGCCGGACGAAGCTCCGCTGCGGGACGCGCCGGGCACTCGCGAGCCCGGCCCGCGCATCACGTGGCTCAATCGCGACGGGTTCGTGCGCGTGAGGGACGACTCGGCGGCGGGCACCCCGCGATCCATGGGCACGCCACGATCGTCCGCGATCCCCGCCCTCGACGGCTATCGGCCATGGGCCTCTGAATCGACCTGGCCCCCGCGCCTCGTCGCGATCGCGGGCGGCGCGCTGCACGGGCGGCGGATCGTGATCGATCCCGATGGCGGCGGCGACGTGACCGGCGGGGAGGGTCCGGGCGGCACGCGCGCGGCGAGCCTCAATCTCGAGGTCGCGCGCGCCCTCGCGAGCATGCTCGGCGCGGCCGGCGCCGAGGTGCTGATCACGCGGGCCGGCGACTTCGCGCTCTCCGACGTGGAGCGCGTGCAGATCAGCGAACGGTTTCATCCCGAGCGCTTCCTGCGCATCGGCCATCGCGACGAGCCGCCCATGTTCGGGTACTACTTCTCGAGCGCCGCGGGCCACGCGTGGGCCGCGCGCGTCGCGGAATCGTTCGGATCGCTCGGCCTGTCCGCGCCCCCGCTCGCCGAGGACGCACAGTATCCGCTGCAGCAGACCTCGTGCCCGGCGCTGTACGTCTCTCCGGCGCGCATCGACGGCGGCGGCGAAGAGGAACGCCTGCTCGCGCCCGGCGTGGTGCGCGCCGAGGCCTATGCGCTCTACCTCGGGTTCGCGCGCGAGTGGGCGCCGGAGCAGGCCTTCCCGCCCGACTCGATCGAGGTGCGGGACGAGTCGGGCTACGCGGTGGCGGGCGCGATGGTGACGCTCGGCGGCGCCCTGGTGCTCGAGAGCGACGCTCGCGGGGTGGTGCGCTTCGCGCGCACCGAGCCCGGGCCGCTCGAGGCCTCGGTCCTGGATCCGCGGGTGAGCGCGCGCGCGCTTCTGCTAGACTCGGAGCGCGGTGTCATCCTGACCGGGCCATCCGGCCGCTGAATCCCCCGCAGGCCGGCGCAGGGGCTTCATTCATGCTCCACGGTATCCAGGCCCACTTCGAAGAGCGTGCCCGCAACGGGCGGCGTGTCTCGCTGATCGCCGTCGCGCTGGGGCTGGTGTTTCTCGGCGCGCTCTCGCTCGCGCGGGTCCCGCCGATCGAGCGCACGCTGCGGCGCACCGCCCTGCGCTTCGGCTTCGAAGGCCCGGACCAGTACGTGCACCGCATCCTGCTCCAGCCCCCGCCGGGCAAGGCCCAGACCCTGCGCAACGTCGGCCGGGTGATCGAGCGTTCCTCGGAGCGCGGCGGTTCGCCGAACCCGCGCTCCTCCAAGTCACCGCGGGCTTTGCCCGAGTCGCGGCCCCGCATCAGCGGCCCCGGAGACGCGCTCGATGAGCTGCTCGCACGCGCCTACGCGCGGCGCAGCGACGTCCCGATCGTCCAGTCCACGGAGCTGGTGATCGAGGTCCTGGTGCGTCCCGTCTATCCGGAGCACGCCCGCGACAACAACATCGAGGGGCGGGTGGCGGTGATGGCGCTGGTGGATACCGGCGGACGGGTGGTTGAGGTCGAGGTGCTGGAGGGAAGCGCCGCCGAAGAGCTGAGGCAGGCCGCGACCGAGGCCGTGTGGCGCTGCCGTTTCCGGCCCTATCGCGTGAGCGGCGCGGTCCACGATGTGTACGCGCTGTTCCGCTTCAACTTCACGATCTACTGAGCGGCGGCCGGCCCGGTTCAGGGCAGCGGCACCGCCTTGCCGCGCGCGATGGTGAACACCGGGAGCGTCGCCCCCTCGGCGGGGCAGTTCAGGAATCCGCGCGCCGGCGCGCCGGGATCGTGCTCGAGCCAGGCGGTGAGAAAGCTCGTGACCTCCTCCGGGCACATCGCCCCGCCACGCACCGCGGCGGCGAGAAAGCGTCCGGCGAGAAAACCGCGCACGAACAGCGTGCCCGCACGATCCTCGCCGGCCGCCCGGGCCAGGCTGTCGAGCCGCGCCTCGAGCGGCGCGGGGAAGCGCCAGTCCTCCACGATGTAGCGCACGCCCTCCATCAGCGGGCGGATCTCGGCGTGATGCTGCTCGGGAGCGAGCCCCTCGCCTCCGCACAATCGCACGCTCATCCGGTCCTTCACGAGCTGCTTGATGAGGGCGTCCGCTTCGCGCGGCTCGCCGTCCCAGAACAGCAGATCCACCTTCTTCGCGCTCATCGCACGCACCAGCGCGCGAAAATCCTGGGTGTCGGGCGGATAGGTCTCGCGCCACACCACCTGGAACCCGAAGGCCTCGGCCGCGGAGGCGAACCGCTGGCCGAAGGTGCCGCGCGCGGCGTCGGTGGTGACGAGCACGCCCACGCGACTCGGCGGATCGTCGAGCCAGGAGCGCGCCAGCTCGATGGCGCGCCGCGCGCCCGATGGGCCGATCTGGAATACGGCCGGCCCGGCCGAGCCCACCGCCTCATCGGTGGCGGTCGGCGAGATGAGCGGGACGCCCTCCGCACGCGCCGCGCTCGCGATCTCGAGCGTTGGCACGCTCAGCAGCTCGCCGACCAGCAGCGCGCTCGAATCGAGCGCGGAGTCGAGCGCGGCGGCCACCCCCGCGGGATCGCCCTCGCCGGTGGACCAGGTGCGCAGCGTGAGCGAACGATCCTCCGCCGAATCGGCCTCGGCGAGAGCGGCCTCGATCCCGAGGCGCACGGAGCGGCCGAAGCCCGCGTAGTCTCCGCGGTCGGGGAGCAGCGCGCCCACCCGGAATACCGAGGCGCGCGGATGGCGCGGCAGCTCGGCCACGCGCGGCGCGAGCGCGCCGAAGCGCCGCGCCGCGCCGTCGGGATCGGCGAGCGCGAGCCGGGTGAGGAGCCGGGCCTGAAGCGCGCGGCGCGCCGGGTGCGTGCGCGCGAGCGCGGTCTCGACCAGCGGCGCCTCGGCTCCCGCGAGCTCGGCGGCGGGACGCCGCAGCACGAACAGCAGGTCGGGCAGGCCCGCACGCTCCGCCCACTGTGCGAGCGCGCGGTCGCGATCGCGGCCCGGGAGCACCCCGGCGAGCGCGTCAGCCTCCTGGACGCTGCGCGGCCCGCTCGCGGCGCGTGGCGGGCGGCCGCCGCGCGCGCCCGTTGCGCACACCGCGACCAGCAGGACGAGCCCGAGTGCGGCGAGGCGCGACCTCAAAGCGAAAACTTCCCGAAGTCCTCGGGGTTGAGCTTCTCGAGAAAGCGCCGGAGCTGCTCGGCCTTCTCCTCGTCGGTCAGCTCGCGAGGGGGCTCGCCCTCTGGCGCGACCTCTTCGGCCGCGGGCGGAGTCTGGAGCAGCTTGTCGTTCACGTAGATCGGAGCGCGCGCGCGCAGCGCCAGCGCGATCGAATCCGAGGGGCGCGCGTCGATCGACAGCACCTCGCTGTCGCGCTCGACGAAAACGCTCGCGTAGAAGGTGTTCTCGCGAAGGTCGCCGATCACCACGCGGGTGATCTTCGCCTTGAGCCCCTCGACCACCAGGCACAGCAGGTCATGGGTGAGCGGACGCGGAAACGGGTCCTCGGCCAGTATGCGGCGGATGGCCTGTGCCTCTCCGGGACCGATCCAGATCGGCAGGATGCGTTCGCCGTCGAGCTCGCGCAGGATGACGATGTTCTGCTGCGTCTTGTTTTCGAGGATGAGCCCCTTGACCTGGGCTTCGACGACGTTCACGGCTTGCCCGACGCGCCCTTTCCCGCGCGGCCATGCGGGCCGGCGTGACCGGTCGAGTCCGCCCCCATGTCGAAAAACGCGGGGGCGTCCTCGCTCCGCATGTGGTCCAGCATCCACTGCGCCGAGGCGGCGAGCTCGGATTTCGGATAGCGCTTGAGGAGCGCGCGAAAGGCGAGGTCCGCCTGGTCGTAGTTCTTGAGCTCCTCGGAGTTGATGAAGCCGATCATGAACTGGGCCTGCGGGCTGACCTCGCTGTCCGGATAGTCGTTCAGCAGACGCTGGTACAGATCGATGCGCTGCGCGGCGGGCCCGGCCTCCTGCGCCTCGCGGAACATGTCGCGCGCGCTCTTCTTCTGCTCGACGAATCCCCGAATCGCGTTGGAATCGGGCGCGACGCCGAGACTCTTCCGCGTCGCCTCGAGCTTCGACCGGTAGTACTCCTGCGAGCGCTGCGACGCGAGCTGCCTCACGATCATGGGACGCACCTGATCGAACGGCCGCGTGGTCTCGAGCTTCACCGACTCCACCTTGATCACGTGCCAGCCGTGATCGGTGTGGAACGGACCGCCGATCTTGCCATCGCCGAGCGCGAACGCCGACTCGGCGAGCGCCGGCTGGGCGCCGATCGACGCGAACACGCCTTCGCGCGTGGTGGTGCCCAGCGCCCCGCCGGTCGAGCGCGTGAGCGTGTCGGCCGAGAAGCGCTGCACCAGCTTGTTCCAGTCCTGCTTGCCCCGCGCCCATTGCAGCACCCGCCGGGCCTCGGCCTCGGTGCGGGTCTGGATGTGGCGCACCGAGAGGCTGGCCGGCACGCGGTACTCCGCGAGATGCGCGTCGTAGTACACGCGCGCGTCCGAATCGGATGGCGCGGGATTCGCGCCCATCATCTCGGTCACGTAGGCGCGGATCACCAGGTCGCGGCGCTGGCTCTCGATCTGGCGGATGATCTGCGGACGCTTCAGGATGCCCGCCTTCTCCGCCTGGATCATCCACACCCGCTCCTCGATCATGCGCTCCACCAGCTGCTGACGCCCCTCCGGGGTGGAGTAGTTCGAGCGAAACTGATCGGGCAATTCCTCGATGCGGCGCTGCAGGTCGCCGCGGGTGATGGTCTCGCGGCCGAGGCGAACCAGCACCTGGTGGTCGCCGTCACGCGCCGCGGCGGCCGCGGGACGCGCGGCGGACCCGCGGCCGGCCGCCGTGCCGGGCTTCGCGGCCGCGGCCGCGACCGCGGTCCGGGCACTCGGCGTCACGGCCGCGCTCGTCGCGAGCAGCGCGATCACGATCGCGAAGCGCCGGAGTCTCATGCGCGCACCACCCAGACCTTGAGGGTCGCGGTCACGCCGCCGTAGAAGCGCACCGGAACGTCGTACTTGCCGAGCTGCTTGATGTGCCCGTCGAGCTCGATGCGGCGACGGTCCGCTTTGTGGCCGGCCTTCTCGAGCGCGTCGGCGACGTCGCTCGACGTGATCGAGCCGAACAGCGTGTCCTCCTCGTTCGCCTGGGCCAGGATGTTGATCTCGACGCCGTCGAGCAGCGCGGCCTCGGCCCGCGCCTGAACCAGGCGCTTGTCCTCCTGCGCCTGACGCTGGCGCTCGAGCTCCTGGTAGAGGTTCGCCGCCCGCGTGCTCGCCCCGATCGCGAGGCGCTGCGGGAGCAGGTAGTTGCGAGCGTAGCCGGGCTTCACGTGAACCAGGCTGCCCTTGGCGCCCAGCCCCTTCATGTCTTCCAGCAGGATGACGTCCATCTTCGATTTTCTCCCGTTCTATTCCGGATCCGGTACCGGCTCGAGCCGGCGATAGTCCAGCCAGACGTCGCTCAGGCCCACCGCCGCCGTGGTCAGCATGAAGACCGGCATCGCGACGGTGAACACGAACAGCATGGTCAGGACGATGATGGAGGGTGGCACGCCGCGCGCGAGCAGCAGGGATTCTACGACCGCCACACCCTGGACACAAAATCCGAGCAACGTATTGATCAACAGCGTCCACGCGGTCGGCGCCCACGAAGGCAGCGGCGCGATCACCAGCGCGAGCCCGAGCAGGAACACCCAGATCGCGCCGTCGGGCAGACGCCATTCCCTGAGCCGCGCGCTCGAGAGCGCCGGCCACCGCAGCGCGGTCGCGACCCGCGAGGCGACCGCGCGCCCGGCGCCGATCAGCAGCGCGACCCACACGAACAGCACCGAGGGCAGCACGTGCGGCAACGCGTGCTGCCGCAGCGTCGCGTTCTCGCCGATCGTTCGCTTCAGCGAAGCCAGCCGCTCGCCCTGGTAGCCGAGCTGCTCGCAGAACGCCACGAGCTGCGCGTCGCCGGCCTTGAGCTCGCGCTCGACACGCGCGATGAAATCGGGATAGCGCAGCGCCCACGGCAGGCCGGCCGCCAGCAGCAGGACGGGCAGCAGCATCCAGGCGCGCTCGCCACCGCTCGGACCGCCCCCTTCCTCGCGCATCCCCATCCACACCGCGCTCAGGCACGCGACCGGGATCCACCACACCCAGAGACTCAGCGGGCCCTCGCGGGCGACGGCGGCCGCGAACAGGGCGACCGGGATCGCCACGCCCCATGCGCCGAAGCGCCACGCCCACAGCATGGACGCCGCGACCGAGAGCGGGACCATCAGCCACAGCACGCCCCACGGCATGGGCGTCTGCAGCGCGGAAACGGTCAGCGCCGCGACCAGGAGTGTGGAGCGGAGCCAGGATGGCCCGTGCCGCACCCCGGAGCCTTCAGCGATAGAAGTCACTGGTGAACGGCAGCAGCGCGAGCACGCGCGCGCGCTTGATCGCGGTCGTGAGCTGCTTCTGGTGCATCGCGCACGTTCCGCTCACGCGTCGCGGCACGATCTTGCCGCGGTCGGTCACGAATCGCGCGACGCGCTTGTCGTCCTTGTAGTCGATGAATCCCACCTTCTCGAAGCACAGCTTGCAGTACTTCTTCTTGATGCTCTTGCCTTCACGTTCCTTGGCCATCGCTTCGCTTCTCACCTCCCCGTACCTGCCGGCACGCCATCACCACGATGGCGCCGGTGTGCTCCCGCGGCGCGCTATTCGTCCGGACCGTCATCCGCCGCCGCCGCCGCCACCTCGGGATCGATCTGCGGCACGGTGGGCTCGGGCGGCACGTGGATCACGGTGAGAATGCGCATGACGCTCTCGTTCAGTCGCAACCGGCGCTCGATCTCCTTCACGATCGCCCCCGGCCCCTGGTACAGCAGCATCGTGTAGATTCCGTCGCGCTTCTTGTTGATCTCGTAGGCCAGCCGGCGCTTGCCCCAATTCTGGACTTCGACGAGCTCTCCGCCCAGATCCTTGATCCATTGGGTCACGCGTTCGACTTCCTCTTTGACCCGTGTCTCGTCGAGGCCCGGATCGAGGATGAACGTCGTTTCGTACTTAGTCACGGTTCGGAAACCTCCCTGCGCGTTCTGCGATTGAAACGGTTCATGGCGGCGAGCAATCCCTCGCCGATCCAGCATTCGACGGCGTCCGCCGCGAGCCGCACGGCCTCCTCCGCCTGCTTCGCTTCTTCCTCACCGAATGCCGAGAGCACGTGCTCGCGGAGTGCCGACCCCGGCGCCTCGCCCACGCCGATTCGCAGCCTCGCGAACGCCCGCGTGCCGAGCGCGGCCTCGACGCTCGCGAGACCCCGGTGCCCGCCGCTCGAGCCCTCCGCCCGCAGCCGCAGCGTGCCCACCGGCAGGTAGACGTCGTCCGCGACCGCCAGCAGCGAGTCCAGCTCGAACTCGTGCAGGGCCCGCCAGGCGTCGAGCGCCTGACCGCTCGCGTTCATGAACGTGAGCGGCGTGATCAGCGTGGTCGCGCGCCCCGCCGGTGTCGCGGTCCACGCGCGATAGAGATCGTTCGCGCCGGCCTCGGCCGCCTTCCAGCGGTCCACCAGCGTCTCGATCACCCGGAAGCCCGCGTTGTGACGGGTTCGCGCGTAACGCGCGCCGGGATTTCCCAGGCCGAGCACCACGGCCACCGGCTACTTCTTCTCTTTCTTGTCCTCCCTCTTGTCCCCCTTCTTTTCCGCCTTCTCGCCCTTCTCCGCCTTCTCGGGCTTGTCGCCCTTCTCCGCAACCACCTCGCCCTCTTCGTCCTTCTTGCCCTTCGCGATGACCTCGGGCTCGGCGGTCTCCACCGCACCGGCCACGACCTCCTCGGCCGGCTTCTCTTCCATCACGGTCGGCGGCACGACGGTCGCGATCGTCGCGTTCGCGTCGGTGAGGATCACGATGTCCGGCACCGAGATCTCGCGGACGTGAATCGAGTCGCCGATGTTCAACGCCGAGACGTCCACCTCGATCGCGCCCGGAATCGCGGTGGGCAGGCAGCGCACCTCGACGTCGCGCAGGATGTGCTCGAGAATCCCGCCGCCGTCCTTGACGCCGAGCGCCAGACCGGTGAGGTGCAGGTTGACCCGGACTTCGACGGTCTCGGTCAGCGAGATGTGCTGGAAGTCGAGGTGCAGGATGTGGTGCGTGAGCGGGTCGTACTGCACGTCGCGGATCAGGGCGGTGTAGTCGCCGCCGTCGATCGCGAGATTGACGATCGGGTTGCCCCCCTTGTGCTGGCGCAGGGCGACCTCGAAGTCACGTGCCGCGATCGCGACGGCGATCGCGTCCTTACCGTGGCCGTAGAGCACGGCCGGAATGTTGCCGGCCGCGCGGGACTTGCGGGCGCCGCCCTTGCCGAGCTTCACCCGGCGCGCGCCGGTCAGCGGAATGACGGGCATGGCATCTCCTCCATCGATCGGGGCCTCTCGAGGCCCCGTGCTTCCGGCGTGCCGCCTCGCCCACCCGGGCGAATCGGACCGCGCGTGGTGTCTAGACGAACAGCGAGCTGAGCGACCGCTCCTCGTGAATGCGCTGCACCGCCTCGCCGAGCAGCCCCGCCACCGACAGCTCGGTGACGTTGGCCGGCAGCGAGCCCGGCTCGTGGCCCACCGTGTCCGTGATGACGAGCTCGCGAATCGGCGACTTCCCGATGCGCTCGAGCGCGCCCGGACTGAAAACGCCGTGCGTGACCCCGGCGTAGATCTCCTTCGCGCCGCCGGCGCGAATCGCCGCGGCCGCCTGGCACAGCGTGCGGGCGGTCGTGACGACGTCGTCGAACAGCACGGCGTTCTTGCCGTGCACGTCGCCGATGATGTTCATGATCTCGACGGCATCCGGTCGCGGCCGCCGCTTGTCGGCCAGCACCAGGTCGGCACCGAGCCGCTTCGCGTACGCGCGCGCCATCTTGACGCCGCCGACGTCGGGCGCGACCACGATCAGGTCCGGGATCTGCTTGCGGGTGAAGTACTCGATCATGACGGGCGCGGCGTAGAGATGGTCGAACGGGATGTCGAAGAAGCCCTGGATCTGCGCGCTGTGGAGATCCATCGTCAGCGCGCGATCGGCGCCCGCCACGGTGATCAGGTTGGCGACCAGCTTCGCGGTGATCGGCGCCCGCGGCTGGTCCTTGCGGTCCTGGCGCGCGTAGCCGAAGTAAGGCAGCACCGCGGTGACGCGGCGCGCGGAGGCGCGCTTGGCCGCGTCGAGCATGACCAGCAGCTCCATGAGGTTGTCAGCCGGCGCGCCGGTGGCCTGGACGATGAACACGTCGCTTCCGCGAATGTTCTCGTTGAAGCGCACCGACACTTCGCCGTCCTCGAAGCGCGTGACATCCGCGTCTCCGAGCGGAGCGTTCAACCTCTCGCAGATCGACAACGCGAGCTTGCGGCTGGCGTTGCCTGTGAAGATCCGGTAGGGATCCACGCGCGCACTCCTGTCCGATGCCCACTGCAGTCACGCCGCGCGCGCCGTCGGGCGGCGCGAGCAGACGAAGCGTGATGCCCGCCGCGGGCCTCGCGGGCCCGGGTGGCGTCTTCAACGACCCGGAGGATTCCTCCGGGCCCCATGCATGGCTGGGGCGGGAGGATTCGAACCTCCGGATGCGAGATCCAAAGTCTCGTGCCTTACCGCTTGGCCACGCCCCACCAACAGAACGGGATTTCCGTCACGGTCCGCCGACGCCGAAGCGCCCGCGGGGTGATGGCAATTGGCCCCAGGAAACTTCTGGAATGGAGAAAAGCCGCGGGAGCTTAGCGGGCCGTTCCCGCGATGTCAACGGCCGCGGGGCGGACGATCGCGGCGGCGCCCAGGCCCCGCGCGGGGCCGGCATGGGCCCGGCGGACGCCTCCCCCACCGCCGGGAGTGCCGACGTTCCGGCGCCGGACACCGCGTTCGGCGGGTCAGTACGACTGCTTGGCGTGCTCCGCCACGGGCAGCTGACTGTGAACCGAAGGATTCGCCAGCTCACGCTCGAACTCGGCCATGACCTTCTCGGTCAGATACTTTCTCGTGGAGTCGTTGATCGGGTGAGCAAGATCCTGGTGCTGACCGTCGGGGCGCTTGCGGCTCGGCATCGCCACGAACAATCCCGAGTTGCCCCGAATGATCTTGAGCCCGCGAATCACGAAAGAGTCGTTGAGCGTGATGCTCACGAACGCCTTGAGCTTGTCATCGTTGCGCAGCGAAACCCTGACCTCGGTGATCTCGATCATGCGACCTTCACCTCGGATCCATCCGTGATGGGTGGTGCTGTCACATCGCATCGCCAACCGGCCACGCGGGCCGGAGCAGCTGAGGGTCGTGCATCCATGCCACTGGATCGAGCTACGTGCTGGTGCGACGTCGCAACCCGGAACGAGCCGTACGAACGAGGTACAGCCGTTCTCGTCCGACGAAGCGCTCCGCGACTCTCGCGGCCGAGGCGCCCGGATCGAGGATGCCGAATACTGCGGATCCGCTCCCCGTCATGCGGATGGATCCGGCTCCCGCCGCGCGCAGACGTGCGCGAAGCGATTCGAAATCCCAAACCCTGACACCCAACACCTTCTCGAAGGTGTTCCCCAGACGGAGCGCTCGGGACACTCTTATACGGTTGCGCCCAAGGACTTGAGCGAATCTTAGTTTCGCCTGCCACGCTGTCAAGCCATATTTGTTCCGGTTGATCTGATCGAAGGCCCGCGCGGTCGAGATGCGCCAGCGCGGCACCGCGATCAGCGCGCGAAATGGCCGCTCCAGCGTCAATGGCGTCAGGCGCTCGCCGCGCCCGAGTCCGAGCGAGGTGCCCCCGATCAGGGCAAACGGCACGTCGGAGCCGAGACCCGCCGCGAGCGCGAGCCGCTGCGCGCGCGTCATGCGCAACGCGTAGAGCGCCGCCATGGCCTCGATCGCGGCGGCCGCGTCGGCGCTCCCGCCCCCGAGCCCGGCGCGCGCGGGGATGCGCTTGACCAGCTCGAACGCCGCGCCGCCCCGGATCCCCGCCTGCCGCGCGACCGCGCGCGCCGCCCGCACCACGAGATTGCGCGCGCCCCCGGGAATATGCGCCGCTCGCGCCGCCGCGCGCGCGGCGCCGCCCAGCGACGCGTCCTCGTGGCGCACCCGCAGCGTGAACCCGCTCGGGCGCGGACGCGCGATCAGCGTGTCGGCGAGCGTCACCGACTGGAAGATGGTCGCGAGCTCGTGATAACCGTCGGCGCGCGAGGGCCCGACCGCCAGAGCCAGGTTGAGCTTGGCGCGCGCCTCGATGCACACGCGGCGCGCGCGCGGGCGCGGCCTCACGGGCGATAGACGATGGCCAGGACCGCGGCGAGGTAGAGCAGCACGCAGCCGGCGAGCGGGCGGTCGGTGAGCAGGACCTGCGAGGGATCCTCGCTGCTGCGCGAGCCTTCCACCAGGAACAGGTAGCGGAAGATGCCGTAGGCGACGATCGGCACGGTGTAGAGCAGGTGCTCGGTCCCGAACTTGGCGACGGTGCCCGGCCAGATGGTGTAGAGCGCGTAGCTCATGAGGCTCGTGGAGGCGGTGACCAGCACCAGTCCGTCGAGCAGCTGGGGGGTGTAGTGGTCCAGCACAGCGCGCTGCTGCGGCGCGACTTCGCCCGAGTTCTCGATCTCGCGGCGGCGCTTGCCGAGCGCGAGGAACAACGCGCCGAAGAACGTGCACACCAGCAGCCACGGGGAGAGATCGGTGGAGGGCGAGACCGGCAGCAGCAGCTCGACGCCGGCGATCGCGCGCAACACGAACCCGGTCGCGATCACGAACACGTCGATCAGCACCTGCCGCTTGAGGAAGGTGGTATAGGCGAGGTTCATGAAGAAGTACACGGCGGCCACGGTCGCGAACCCCGGGCCCAGCCACAGCGAGAGCGCGATCACGATGGCGGCCAGCGGCGCCACCGCGCCGCGAGCGACCCCCACCGGGAGTCGGCCCGATGCGATCGGTCGCAGGCGCTTGACCGGGTGCAGACGATCGGCCTCGACGTCCATCAGGTCGTTCAGGAGATACACGGTGCCCGAGAGCAGCGAGAACGCGAGAAATCCCCCGGCGGCACGCAGCACCAGCGGGCCATCGCCGAGCTGGCGCGAGAACAGCACGCCCGCGAACAGCAGGGAATTCTTGGTCCACTGCTTGGGACGCAGCGCCTTGATCAGCGCGCCAATCATCGCCGCGCTCCGCGGGCGGCGCGCGCGCGCTTCGGGGTGCGCGCCGCGGCGCGGCGCGGCGCGGGACGCACCGGGAACAGCCCGCGCTCGACCAGCTCGCAGAACGCGTGGCCCATGGTGATGTGCCCTTCCTGGATGCGCGGCGTGGAGTCGTTCGGCGTCACCAGCGCGAGGTCGCAGCGCCGCGCGAAGGCCCGGCCCCGCGGGCCGGTCATGCCGATCACCGTCATGCCGAGCGCGTGCGCGGCTTCGACCGCCGAGATCACGCTCCTCGAGCGGCCGCTGGTGGTGATCGCGACCAGCACGTCGCCCGGCGTGCCGAGCCCCTCGAGCTGGCGCGCGAACACCTGGTCGTATCCGAAGTCGTTGCCGATCGCGGTGAGCGCCGAGCTGTTCGTGGTGAGCGCGATCGCGGCCAGCGCGGGACGGTCCATCAGATAGCGCCCCGCCAGCTCGCACGCGAGATGCTGCGCGTCGGCCGCGCTGCCGCCGTTGCCGCAGAAGTAGACCGTTCCCCCGCCCGCGAGCGATGCGATCACCGCCTCCGCCGCCTCCGCCACCGCGCGGGTCGCGGTGCGCTCGAGCCGCGCGATGGTGCGCCCCGCTTCGCGCAGCGCCGCGCGCGCCTGGCGCTCGAGCGGACCGCGCTGAGGCTCCGTTCTGCGTTTCATCCCGTGTCCTCCCCGATCGAGCGGCCGGCGTCAGGCGCCGGGGCTCAGGCTCTTCAGATAGCGATCGACCGCGTCTTTCCAATGTGGCATGGGCGTTCCCGTGACGTGCGTGGCCCAGCCCTGGTCGAGCACCGCGTAGGCCGGGCGCGGCGCGGGGCGCGCGAGCGCCGCGGTGGTGATGCGCTCGATCGGGACCGCCTGACCCGCGCGCGCGACCGCGTGCTCGGCCAGATCGTGCCAGGTGCAGTCGCCGGCGCCCGCGCAATGGTACGTGCCGAATTGAGCGGACGCGACCAGACGGACCAGCGCCGGCGCCAGGTCCTCGGTCCAGGTCGGGCAGCCGCGCTGGTCGTCGACCACCGCGAGCGGCTCGCCGTGCCGCGCCTTGCGCAGGATCGAATCCACGAAGTTGACGCCGCCCGCGCCGTAGAGCCACGCGGTGCGGACGATGAGGTGGCGAGGCGCGACCTCGCGCACCGCCTGCTCCCCCGCCCACTTCGAACGACCGTACACCGAGAGCGGGCCCACCGGATCGTACTCGCGGTAGGGACGGCTGGCACGGCCGTCGAAAACGTAGTCGGTCGAGATCGTCAGCACCGCGGCGCCCAGCGCGGCCGAAACCAGGGCGGCATTGCGCGCGCCGAGACCGTTCACGCGGAATGCGAGATCGGGATCGCTCTCGCAGTCGTCGACGCGCGTGAACGCAGCGAGCTGGATCACCCAGTCCGGGTGGAAGGGCTCGAGCCGCGCACGCAGCGCGTCGTAGCGCGTGACGTCGGCCTCCTCTTTCTTGAGCGCCAGCACGGTGTGTCCGGCGCGCTCCAGCGCGGGGAGCAGAGCTTGCGCGAGCATCCCGGACGCGCCGGTGACCGCCACCTTCACGACAGCTCCACCCGGCTCGAATCGCCCAGCATCAGGCGATGGGTGCGCGGCCGCGTGTCGCTCGCGCAGACCACGACGTCGCGCCCGATCAGGCTCGACTCGATGCGGCGCGGGACGTCGCGGATGAGGCTGCGCTCCAGCACGATCGAGTGCTCGATCTCGCAGTGCGACAGCTCGACGCCGTCGGCGATCGATGTGAACGGTCCGACGTAGGCGTCGCGGATGGTCGCGCCGGCGCCGATGATCAGCGGCCCGCGCAGGCGCGAGCGCTCGATCACGGTGCCCTGGCCGACGATCAGCCGCCCCTCGACCACCGACTCGGCGTCGAGCGTGCCGCGCATGTCGGTCTCGATCGAGCCCAGCATCATGCGGTTGCCCTCCAGCATGTCCTCGACCTTGCCGGTGTCCTTCCACCAGCCGCCGATCACGTGCGAGCGCACGCGCCGGCCTTTGTCGATCAGGTGCTGGATCGCGTCGGTGATCTCGTATTCGCCGCGGCGGCTCGGCTGGATCGCGTTCACGGCTTCGAACACGGTGGCGTCGAACAGATACACGCCCACCAGCGCCAGGTCGCTGCGCGGCTGCTTCGGCTTCTCCTCGAGCCGCACCACGCGGTCGCCCTCGAGCTCGGCGACTCCGAACTCCCAGGGCGTCTTCACGTGCGCGAGCAGGATCTGCGCGTTGGGCCGCTCCGCCTCGAACTCGCGGACGAAGGGGGCGATGCCGTCCTTGATGAGGTTGTCGCCCAGATACATGACGAACGGATCGTCGCGCATGAAGTCCTGCGAGATCTTGACCGCGTGCGCGAGCCCGAGCGGCGCCGACTGCTCGATGTATGTGACCTCGAGCCCGAACCGCGAGCCGTCCCCCACCGCGGCGCGAATCTCGGCCTGGCTGTTCACCATCACCGTGATGAGCTGGCCGCTGCGCGGGTCGGGCTGCAGCATCTCTCGCGGGTCGCTCACCACGATCCCCACCTCGGTGATGCCGGCCTCGCGGATCGCCTCGAGCCCGTAGAACAACACCGGCTTGTTCGCGACCGGCACCAGCTGCTTGGCGTAGGTGTGGGTGATGGGCCGGAGCCGCGTGCCGCGCCCCCCGGCGAGAACCAGCGCTTTCATGGTGCCTCGGATCGAGAGTGGGCCGTCATCACGCGCCGAGCGCTTCGGTGAGGAGCCGGCGCGCCTCGGCGAGCGCCGCCTCCAGTTGGGCCGGATCCTTCGCGCCGGCCAGCGCGAGGTGCGGCTTGCCGCCTCCCGAGCCGCCCGCGATCCTCGCGACCGCACGCACCAATTCGTCGGCGCGCAGCTTCTTCTCGGCGATGAGATCGTCGGTCACCGCCGCGAGGAAGGTGAGCTTGTCGCCCGCTCGCACCGCGAGCAGCGCGGCGCCGCGCTTGAGCGCGCCGCGCAGCTGGTCGGCGGCGTCGCGCACCGCGTTGGCCTCGGCGCCGGACTTGATCTCCGCCACGATCCATCGTCCGCCCTTCGCGGCCGTCGCGGCGCTCGCGAGGCTCGCCATCTCGGCCTCGAGGCCGCCGCGTTGCGCCGCGCTCTGGGCCTTGCGAAGCGACGCGATCTCGCTCTTGAGCTTCTCCACTTGCTCGGGCACGGCGGCAGGGCTCGCCTGCAGCGCGTGAGCCGCGCGCGCCAGCGTCTCGCCCTGCTCGCGCAGATACGCGAGCGCCTCGAGCCCGCACAGCGCCTCGATCCGCCTAACGCCGCTCGCGATCGCGCCGTCGGACACGATGACGAACGCGCCGATATCGCCGGTGCGCGCCACGTGCGTTCCGCCGCACAGCTCGCGGCTGGTCGGGATGCCGGCCTCGTCGACGCCGGGCACGGTGACCATCCGCACCTCCGCGCCGTACTTTTCCCCGAACAGCGCCATCGCCCCCATGCCCTTCGCGCGGTCGATCGGCATGACCTCCCAGCTCACCTCGCGATTCGCGAGCACCCAGTTGTTCACCACGCTCTCGATCTCGGAAAGCTGATCGGGCTTCGGGTGCTCGAAGTGCGTGTAGTCGAACCGCAGGCGATCGGGCGCCACCAGCGAGCCCGCCTGCCGCACGTGGGTCCCGAGCCGCTGACGCAGCGCCGCGTGCAGCATGTGGGTCGCCGTATGGTGGCGCAGGGTGGGCAGCCGGTGCGCCGGCGAAACGGCCGCGGCGAGACGTCCCGCGGCCGCGGCCTCGAGGAACGCATCGCGCGCGCCTCCGACCGAAACCCGATGAACGATGGCCCCGGCTTCGTTGTACACGTGCGAGAGCACGGCGGTCACGCCCCCCGCGGTGAGCGTTCCGCGATCGGCGACCTGGCCTCCCGACTCCGCGTAGCAGGGCGTGCGATCGAGGATCAATTCGATCTCGCCGTCGCCGGCGGCGCGCCAGCGCCGCAACCGGAGGCCGTCGGCGGAAAGCGTGCGGTATCCCAGGAATTCGGAGTCGGGTCCGGTGCCGACGGCGGTCCAGGGTCTGAGCGCGGCGCTCTCGCCCTTCCCAAACTTGCTCGCTGCGCGCGCGCGGGTCCGCTGCTCCTCCATCGCGCGCTCGAACTCATCGCGCTCGACCGACATCCCGCGCTCCGCCGCGATCTCCTCGGTGAGTTCGATCGGGAACCCGTAGGTGTCGTGCAGTTCGAACGCCTCGCGTCCGCCGATGACTCGTCCGCCGCCCGAGAGCAGCTTCTCGAGCCGCGCGAAGCCCGCCTCGAACGTCTCCGCGAAGCCCGCCTCCTCCTGCTGGAGCACGCGCAGGATACCGTCGCGCCGCTCTTCCAGCTCGCGGTAGTGCCCGCCGAAGATGCCGATCGCGCGCTCCGCGCAGGCCGCGAGGAACGTGGTGTGCAGCTCGAGGCCCAGCCGCGAGCGGCCGCGCGTCACCGCGCGCCTCAGCATCCGGCGCAGCACGTAGCCCGCGCCCTCGTTGCCGGGCAGCGCGCCCTCGGCGACGGCGAACGTCAGCCCGCGCACGTGGTCCGCGATGATGCGCGCGTCCCGCAGCGCGGCGCGCGCGTCTTTCGGCTTCGCGCTGCCCAGCTCGCGCACGGTGCGCACCATGGGCTCGAACACGTCCGTCCCGAAGATGGTGTCCTTCCCCTGCACGATCAGCGCGAGCCGCTCGATCCCCATGCCGGTGTCGATCCCGGGGCGCGCGAGCGGCTTCAGGCTGCCGTCCGCCTGCGCGTCGAACTGCGGAAATACCAGGTTCCAGAACTCCATGTAGCGATCGCCGGGATCGCCCGGACTCTCGCCCCAGAAGGCGCCGCCCTCCAGGTAGTCGGGGCGCTGCTCGCCGAGGTCGAAGTAGATCTCGCTGCACGGTCCGCACGCGCCCTGTCCGCCGGCCGGGCCCCAGAAATTGTCGGCGCGCCCGAGCGCGACGACATGATCGGACGGGAGCCCCACCTGCTTCCAGAGCGCGACCGCCTCGTCGTCGCGCGGCAGCTGGCCCTCGCCCGCGAACACCGAGGCGTAGAGACGGGCGGCCGGGAGCCCGAGCGTGCGAGTGACGAACTCCCACGCGAAGGCGATCGCCTCTTCCTTGAAGTAGGCGCCCTTCTCGCGCGGCCCGAACGAGAAGTTGCCGAGCATCTCGAAGAACGTGTCGTGGCGCGGCGTGCGGCCGACGTTCTCGAGATCGGTGAGGCGCAGGCACTTCTGCACGGAGACCGCGCGGGTATAAGGCACGTCGTCGCCGGCCGTGTAGTACGGCTTGAACTGCACCATCCCCGCCGTGGTGAAGAGCAGGCTGGGATCGTTCGGCACCAGCGGTGCGGACGGCACCTCGACGTGGCCGCGGCTCGTGAAGAAATCGAGGAACGCGCGGCGCAGCTCGCTGCTGGTCGTGGGGCGGGAGGACGAGAGCGTGGTCATGGTCGCGGGAAGATAGCGAGTTCCGGAGGCCGATGCACGGAGCCATCGCCTGCCGCGGCGGGCGGCACGCTCCGTCTCATGCGGGCCATCCGACCCCGATCGTCCCGGCTCGCCGGCCCTCAGCCCTCGAGCGTCGCCTCCAGCGAGATCTGCGCGTTGAGCAGCCGAGAGATCGGGCAGCCCGCCTTGGCGGCGTTGGCCGCCGCCTCGAACTTCGCGCGGTCCGCGCCCTTGATGCGCGCCTTCAGCACCAGGTGGCTCTTCGTGACGGTGGGCTTGCCGTTCACGGGTTCCATGGTGATGCGCGCGATGGTCTCGATGCGGTCCGCGGTGAGGCCCACGTTGCCCAACTCGCCCGAGAGCGCCATCGAGAAGCAGCCCGCGTGCGCGGCGGCGATCAACTCCTCGGGGTTGGTGCCCGGAGCCTCCTCGAAGCGCATGCGGAAATCGTAGGGCACGCCGCTCAGCGTCTTGCTGCCCGTGGTGATGTTGCCCTTGCCGTCCTTCAGACCGCCCGACCAGACCGCCGTCGCCTGCCGCAGCATATCGACCTCCGTGGTGAGTGCGTGGGTTGCACGCCCCGAACCATACAACGCACGGGACCGACGCGCGATCAATCGCCTTCGTCGTCGCCGCTGTCGTCGCGCCGACCCTCGGCCTCGCTCAACGCCGCCTGGATGGTGTCGCTGTCGAAGCCGCGGCGGGCGAGCAGCGCGTAGAGCCGCTGGCGCCGCGTGCGCGGATCGAGCGAGGCGTAACGCCGCGCGGCCTGCGCGATCGCCTTGCGCGCGCCCTCGACCTCGCTCACCGCGCCCTCGCGCTCCTCGAGCCGCGCGCGGGCGGCGGCGATGTGCTCCCCCGCGATGCCGCGGCGCTTGAGCTCCTGCTCGAGCCGCCGCCATCCGGCGGCGCGTCGCCCCCAGCGCTCGGCGAGGAACGCGCGCGCGTACTCGACATCGTCCACCAGCCCGACCTCGATGAGACGCTCGATGACCGGCGTGATGATCGCCGGCGCATAGCCCTTGTCGCGCAGGCGTCGCGCGAGATCGGAACCCGTGCGCCGCGTGCGTTCGAGCAGCCTGAGCGCGGCCTCGCGCGCGGCGGCGGGATCGGCCGCGCGCTCGGCCGAGACGGGTGCGGGGCGCGCGGAGCGCATCGTCACGATGATGCGCTCCCGCGAACCGGCACTCGGGACGTCACGATCCGCCGCCCCTCGCGCCTACCGCCTCCGGTCGGGGCTCGCCACCATCGCGGGCGCGGGGCGCGTCGGCGTGGCGCCCGGCGTGCCGGGCTTCGGCGCGGCGACTGCCGGCGTGGGCACCGATGTGGCGGTCGGAGCCGCGGCGGGCGCCACGGGCCGGAGGCCGAGCGACGGCAGCAGCTTGGCTTCGATCGCCGCGCGCACGTCGGGGTGTTCCTTCAGCAGCTGGCGCGCGTTCTCGCGGCCCTGCCCCAGGCGCTCTTCGCCGAACGAGAGCCAGGTGCCGCTCCTCTGCACGATGTTCTTCTCGATCGCCATGTCGAGCAGCTCACCTTCGCGCGAGATGCCTTCGTTGTAGAGGATGTCGAACTCCGCCTCGCGGAAGGGCGCCGCCACCTTGTTCTTCACCACCTTGACCCGCGTGCGGTTGCCCACCGCGGTCTCGCCCTCCTTGAGCGTGGCGATGCGGCGGATGTCGAGGCGGATCGATGCGTAGAACTTGAGCGCGCGTCCGCCGGCCGTTGTCTCGGGCGAGCCAAACATTACGCCTATCTGCATGCGAATCTGGTTGATGAAGATCACGGTGGTGCGGCTCTTGTTGATCGAGCCGGTGAGCTTGCGCAGCGCCTGCGACATGAGGCGCGCCTGGAGCCCGACGTGCGAGTCGCCCATCTCGCCTTCGATCTCGGCGCGCGGCACCAGCGCGGCGACCGAGTCGATCACCACCACGTCCACCGCGCCCGAGCGCACCAGATGGTCGCAGATCTCGAGCGCCTCTTCGCCGGTGTCGGGCTGCGCGATGTGGAGGTTTGCGATATCGACGCCCAGCTTCTGAGCGTAGGCCGCATCGAGCGCGTGCTCGGCGTCGATCATGACGGCGTTGCCGCCCGAACGCTGCGCGTTGGCGATGATGGTGAGCGCGAGCGTGGTCTTGCCCGAGGATTCGGGGCCGTAGATCTCGACGATGCGGCCGCGCGGCACGCCGCCGATCCCGAGCGCGAGGTCGAGCCCGATCGAGCCGGTGGAGATGATGTCGACCGCGACCTTCGCGCTCTCCTCGCCCAGCTTCATGATGGCGCCCTTGCCGAACTGCTTTTCGATCTGCTGCAGGGCGAGGTCCAACGCCTTGGTCTTTTCCTTGGCCGACGGTGTGTTGGGAATCATGTTCTGCGTCTCCTTCGCAGGGGCGTCACGAGCAAGGGGCGATGGCGGGGGTCACGCCCGCGCATGGTCGCAGCGGTCGAGGCGCTTCGCCAGTGTCGTCTTGGGCGGCATGATACACATTTGGGCAGTAGGACGAAAGGGGCATTTTCACTGGGCCAGGCGCCCGGCTCAGCCCGCGCCCGCGCCCAGCACCGCCTCGTGCACCGGGCGGTAGATCGAGCCCTGCGGTGAGAGCGTGCTGTGCACGACGAGCACGCGGTCCACGCGGAAGGCGGCGGACGGCGCGAGCGGCTTCGCGGCCGCGAGACGATCGCTCCAGTCCTGATCGCGCTCTCGCACCCGGCCGATCGTGAGGTGCGGCGCGAACGGGCGGTCCGCCTTGCCGAATCCGTGGCGGCGCAGCGACGCCTCCACGTCGTTCGCGAGCGCGACGAACGGCTCGCCGCCGCGCTCGATCCCGAGCCACAGCACCCGCGCGTTGCGCGCGTTGGGGAACGCGCCCGGCCCGCCGAGCGCCACGTCGAACGCCGCGTGATGCGTCGCGCCCTCGCCCACCGCCTCGGCCGCGCGGCGCGCGCCGTCATCGCCGAGCTCGCCCATGAAGCGCAGCGTGTAGTGGAGGTTGTCGCGCTTCACCCACGAGACCCCGTCGCCGGGGCGCCGCATCCGCTCGATCGTCTCGTGCGCCGCGGCCTGCACCGCGTCCGGCGGGAACACCGCGATGAAGATGCGCACCCGCGGCCCGCCTCAGTCGAGCCGCGGCTCGATCGGGAGGTTCATGAGATGACGGCGCGCGAGATCGAGCGCGGCCTGCGCCGCGCGCTCCCGGATGGTGACGCGCGTGCCCATGAAGTTGTAGCGCCGCAGCGCAGCGCCGCGCGGCGAGGCCACCGCGATGAACACCAGCCCCACCGGCTTCGCGTCGCTTCCCCCGTCGGGGCCGGCGATGCCGGTGATCCCGACGCCCACCTCCACCCCCGACTTCGCGCACGCGCCCGCGGCCATCTGCTCGGCGACCGGAGCGCTCACCGCGCCGTGGGTCTCGAGCGCCGCGGCATGCACGCCGAGCTGCTCGAGCTTCGCGGCATTCGAGTACGTGACGAACCCGCGCTCGAAGTACCTCGACGAGCCGGGCGTGTCGGTGAGGCGCTTGGCGAGCAGGCCGCCGGTGCAGGATTCAGCGGCCGCGATGCGCCAGCCCAGCGTGAGCAGCGTCTCGCCCACCACCTCCTCCATGCTCTGCGTGCCCTCCGCGTAGATCACGGGCGCCACCAGCGCGCGCAATTCGCCATGGGCGCGCTCCGCGACCGCGCGCACCTCGGCGGCGTCCGCTCCGCACGCCGTCACGCGCAGGTCCACGCCGAAGTAGCTGGGCAGATACGCGAGCGACGCGCCCGGCCAGCCCTGCGGGAGCGGTCCGATCTTCTCCTGAAGCATGGTCTCGAACACTCCGGCGGTGCGCAGCGTGAAGGTCTCGACCGCGCGGCCGCTGCGTTTCTGGAGATAGGGCACGACGTAATCGGTCGCGAGCGCCTCCATCTCGTAGGGCACGCCGGGCAGCAGGATCACGGGCTTCTGATCGTGGATCACGAGGATCCCGGGCGCCGTGCCGAGCCGGTTGGGCCAGGCCTCCGCGCCCCGCGGCAGCAGCGCCTGGGTCTCGACCGAGGCCGGGAGCTTGCGCCCGAGCCGACGGATGCGCGCGCGGATCTCCTCGAGGACCTTCTCGTCGAGCTGGAGCGGCCGGCCGAGCGCGCCCGCCACCGCCTTGCGCGTGAGATCGTCGGGCGTGGGGCCGAGCCCGCCCGTCATCACCACCGCGTCGGCGCGAGCGAGCGCGGCGTGCAGCGCCTCGCCGATGCGCTCTGCCGAATCCCCGACCGCGCTGTGCCAGCCCACCTGCACGCTCGCGGTCTCGAGCACGCGCGCGAGGTAGGCGAAGTTGGTGTCGAGCGTGCGGCCCGAGAGGATCTCGTTGCCGATGGTGATGAGTTCGATCTGCATGATTTCTCGCGGGTGTGGAGGCCGAGAGCGGGGCGCCACGACCTCGCAATCTGCCGCATTCGCTGGAACGGGGCAACCGCCGGGGAAAATACGCGTCCGCGAGGGCCCCGGGCCAGGCATCAATCGATGAACGGTCCGGCGAACCGGGACGATGCACTCCGAATTCGACGCGAAGGGTTCGAATCCCGTCGGGGAGGCCAACTCTCGCCAAGGCATCGCAGGAACTTGGTGAGCCCCTGCCCTTCTACGGTGGGGATTGATTCTTCCCTAGCCTCGCCGTGCATGAGACAATTCAAACAAGCTTGGGCCTTCGCCCCCACCGGACATCCGGTTGACCCGGCATGGGCATGCTGGATCTGAAATCACCTCGCACTGCATCAGTGGTGGAGCAAGGCTTTGACTCTCGTAGCGGCGCTTCTTTGCTCAGTCTTATCGATTTCCGCTAACGGACAAGCTTCGAGGGACAGCGCGATCGCCGTTTCCCTTCGGGAAGCTGCCTCGGACAGGACTACAAAGATCCTGCTCCCGCCAGTCGAAGTGTCGGCGGAGCGCGTGCCCCGCGCCGGCGATCCACTGTGGGTTCCCCAGTCCGCCAGGCTCTTGTATCCCGACGACGGGTCCAAGCCGCTGATGGCCGATCTGAGAGTCACGTCTCCGGTTCCCCTCTCCGCCGACTTGCGCCTCTACGGCCTCCCGGTGGATCAGACCGCGCGCGACTACATCTGGCATCACCGCATCGGGGGGCCCACCACGGCTGTGTTCGGAACCCGCACGAAGATCAATCCTGACATCGAGCAGGTGGCACTTCATCCGTTCCTCATGTCCCACCAGTACCGGGACACCAACGGCGCGTTGGAATTGCAGCCGAGCTTCCACTCGGACCATCCGCTCGCGTTGTCGGTGTCGAGCGACGCGATCGAACGACGGGCGACGCTCTGGATGGCCAGCAGTTCGAACTCCTCCGCGCCGCGCGCCACGGTCGTCACGAGCGTGCGCCAGAGCGACGTCGTCGGTCCCCTGAAGCGCGCGGTGAAGGCGCTCCGCATCATCCCGGACTACCTGGACTCCCAAACTCTCGCCACCCTTCGAACGGGTGATCACACGATCGAGGGATTCTTCCTCCACGGCCGGGAGTCGGGAAACTGGAACGATAGGGCGGACGGTCTCGACGGGTCGGTCCATGAGGACACTCGGCAGGATGTGGCGATCCTTCGATACGAGCTTCGGCTGCCGCACGAGTCGAAGCTCTCGGCGGGGGTCAGTTGGGAAGCCGACCTGGTGGATTCGCGCCATACGTTCGGCGAGTTCGACGAGCAGGCGCGAGGCCGCTCTCGCATCCTCAACCCCAGGCTCGCGCTCACCACCGCGCAGGACGCCTGGACCTTCTGGGCATCCGAGTTCTACGTGGAATCGGACCGAGGCGAGTCATCGCGGAATGCCAGCCCGGATGCCGGAGCGGAAGGTCGAGTGCTGATGGGCCCGCTCCGAGTTCAACCTTCCTTGTCGGTTCAACACTTCCGCGACGAGTCCACCATCCTGCACGGCGTCACGGTCACCGCTCATCCCGGGAGGACGACGATGAGCGCCGGCTATGGCACGTACGCCGACTACTTTGCGTTCAAGGACGGCATCTTCGGAACCGTCTTCGATCCGGGAGCCGCGCAGCAGCCGCAGCGTGCCATGCACTGCGCCGCCACGCTTCAGTACGAACCGGAACGCAGGTGGCCATTCGACATCGTCAGGGTCTCGGGAGTCCGCAAGGATCTGGATGTCGATCTGTGGGGCGTCCGGAACGCGGTTCGCGTGCTTTCGTGGGACTGCATCGTTGCGAAGAGCGGGACGCCGAGCTGGGAGCTCGCGTGCCTCAGCAACGACACCCGGCGGAGCGACGGTCCCCTGGTGGGACTGATTCCCCTGAGCTTTCGATCGGGGATCAACTACGACCTTGTTCGCACTTTCAGTGTCTCGCTCGAAGGCAACTATCGCAGCGGCGCGATTGCCGAAGTCCATAGTCCGGGGCCTGGGCGGGGAGAGCGCTTCCGGCTCGACCCGTCCCGTTACGTCAATCTGGCACTGAACCAGAAGCTCACGCTTGGGAACCGACCGATGAACGTCACGGTCACGATCTTCAATGCCCTGGCACTGGCCGGGGATCGCGCCGAAATCACGCGGGACCAGTACGGCAGACGGTACGACGCGCCCTGCTGGGCCAACGTCAGGGTCCGCTTCGGTCCTTGGTGAGGCCGCCCGAGCTAGCGGGCGTCGGCGCGAGCTAGCGGAACCTGTCAACGACTTTGAGACACCCGCATCGTGCGTTTACTGAGCAGCGGCCGGCGCCATGAGTACGCAAGACATCTGTGACATCACGTGGAATGAAACCAAGCTCTGCATCTGAACGCACCGTCCCTTGTTAGTTAAGATTATTGGCGCGTAATCTGGGACGAGTAGTGGTTGGCAACCAACCGCCAGCGCCCTTGCTGCTTGACC
>JBGPFC010000047.1:0-26537 GCA_041483195.1 Candidatus Eiseniibacteriota bacterium | reverse complement strand
GCCAAGACGCTGATCGTCAGCACGCTCGCGCAAATCCTCGATCTGCAGTTCAAGCGGATCCAGTTTACGCCCGATTTGATGCCTTCGGACATCACGGGCACCAACGTGCTGGAAGAAGACGAGCATGGCCGGCGATCGTTCCGGTTCGTCGAAGGGCCGATCTTCACTAACTTGCTGCTCGCCGACGAAATAAATCGTACGCCCCCCAAGACCCAGGCCGCGCTGCTCCAGGCGATGCAGGAGAAGGAGGTCACCGCCGGCGGCCAGACCTTCAAGCTCGCGCTGCCGTTCTTCGTGCTCGCCACCCAGAACCCGATCGAGCTGGAGGGCACCTATCCGCTGCCCGAGGCCCAGCTCGATCGCTTCATGTTCAACGTGCTGGTGGACTACCCGAACGAGCAGGAAGAAGAGCGGATCGTCGCGACCACGACCTCGTCGTACGAGGCGAAGCTCGAACGCGTGCTCGGGGGCGCGGAGATCCTCGAGCTGCAGAAGCTGATCCGCCGCGTGCCGGTCGCCGACCACGTCGTGCGCTACGCGGTGCGCCTCGCGCGCGCGACGCGCGGTCGCGACGACGCGCCGGAGTTCGTGAAGCAGTGGGTGTCGTGGGGCGCCGGCCCGCGCGCCTCGCAGTACCTGGTGCTGGGCGCCAAGACCCGCGCGGTGCTGCTCGGACGCTTCGCGCCCGGCATCGAGGACGTGAAGGCGGTGGCGCCCGCCGTGCTGCGTCACCGCATCATCACCAACTTCACGGCCGAGGCCGAGGGCATCAAGCCCGAGCGCATCATCGAGGATCTGCTGCGCACGGTGCCGTCCGAGTAGGAGCGTCGCCAGCTGGAAGGGCCGCTCCCGGTCACCCCGGAGGACAACGCCATGGCCGTCGCTTCCGCGATCAATCCGTCCAAAGACGTCGAGCTCAAGCGCCAGATCGGCCTCTACGCGGCCACGGCCATCACGGTCGGCAACATCATCGGCTCGGGAATCTTCCGCTCGCCGCACTCGGTGGCGCAGCACCTCACCAGCTTCTGGCCGGTGCTGTTCGCGTGGGTGCTGGGCGGCGTGCTCTCGATCTGCGGATCGCTCGCGCTCACCGAGCTGGCGGTCGCGCGGCCCAAGACCGGCGGGCTCTACGTGTTCATCCGCGAGGGCTTCGGCAACGCGTTCGGCTTCGCGTTCGGCTGGGCCAACCTGTGGGTCATCAAGCCGACGGTGATCGCGTCGATCACCAGCGTGTTCGCGCTCTACTTCTGCCAGGTGCTGCACCTGTCGAAGGGCGCGGAGTTCCCGGTGGGCGCGGCCGCGATCCTGTTCCTCACGTTCGTCAACTGGCTCGGGGTGAAGCAGGGCGCCGGCACGCAGTCGCTGTTCACGACCCTCAAGGTGATCGGGATCGCGGCGCTGTGCGGCGCGGCGTTCCTGCTGCCGGCGAGCCATGCGCCCACCACGATGGGCGCGGCGCCGGTGGCGCAGTCGCACTCGTTCCTCTCGGCGCTCGCGCTCGCGATGATCTCGATCCTGTTCGCGTACGATGGCTGGACCGACTCGACCTACGTCGCGGGCGAGGTGATCGAGCCCAGGCGCACGCTGCCGATCGCGATCGTGTGGGGCACCTGGCTCGTGATCGCGGTGTACGTGGTCACCAACATCGCGTACTTCCACGTGCTCGGGGCCGAGGGCGTGGCGCGCTACGAGGCGGTGGGATCCGAGACCATCCGCCGCCTGCTCGGCGAGTGGGGCGCACGCGCGCTCGCGGTGCTGGTCGCGGTCTCCACCTTCGGCACCACCAACGGCGCGATCCTCACCGGTCCGCGCGTGACGCAGGCGATGGCGGCGGACGGGCTGCTGTGGAAGCCGCTGGCGGCCATCGACCCGCGGCGCGGAACGCCGGGCCTCGCGCTCTGGGTGCAGGCGTTGCTCTCGTGCGTCTGGCTGTGGTGCGCGAACGGCTTCGAAGACGTATCGGGCTGGTTCGTCACCACCTCGTGGCTGTTCTACGGGCTCACCACCGCCGCGCTGTTCGTGCAGCGCCGGCACGAGCGCGAGGGCCGCATCGAGGCGCCCTCCTATCGCACGCCGCTCTACCCCGCGACCCCGCTGCTGTTCGTGCTCGTCACCGTGCTCATCATCGCGAGCGACCTCCACGACAGCGGATGGCGCGCCGCGGCCGGCGTGGGGATCGCGGCGCTCGGATTCCCGGTCTACTACCTGTGGAAGGGCCGGAAAGGAAATGCCGCCCCGGCGCGCGGCTGATCGCGTGCACGCGACGCCATCCTCATGAGCCCCTCACCCGACCCCACGACCTACGGCGACCCGGAGCTCTACGACCTCGCGTACTCCGCGTATCGCGACGATCTCGACTTCTACGTCGCGGCCGCGCGGGGCGCGGGCGGCGCGGTGCTCGAGGCGGCATGCGGCACCGGGCGGATTCTCATCCCGACGCTGCAGGCGGGCGTTGACATCGACGGGTTCGATCTCGAGCCCGCCATGCTCGAGCGGCTGAAGCAGAAGGCCGCGGCGCTCGGCCTCGCGCCGCGCGTCTACACCGCCGACATGCGCGACTTCACGCTGCAGCGCCGCTACGCGCTCGTCACGGTTCCGTTCCGCGCGTTCATGCATCTGCTCACGACCGATGACCAGCTCCGGGCGCTGCGCTGCATGCGCGAGCATCTCGAGCCGGGCGGCGCGCTCGTGCTCAATTTCTTCTACCCGAGCTTCGAGCGCATCGCGAATCCCGGCGAGGAGCCGCGGATCGAGCGCGAGTTTCCGCACCCCGAGACCGGGCTGCCGGTCGTGCTCCAGGGCCGCACGAGCTTCGACCGCGTGAACCAGTTGCTCGAGGCGAAGCAGGAGGTGCTGGTTTCAGACGCCCGCGGCTACGTCTCCGCCACCCGCGCCCGCGCGTTCACGCTGCGCTGGACCTACAGGTACGAGATGGAGCTGCTGCTCGAGGCCGCGGGGTTCACGCGCTACGCGGTCGCCGGCGGCTTCGACGGCCGGCCGCTCGAGCGCGACACCGACGAGATGGTGTGGACCGCCTGGCGGGACGGAGCATGAGGGGCCCGCGCGAGCCCGACCTGTCGTTCAGCGCCGGCGCGTTCCAGACGCCGGCGGCGCCTCCCGCCAGCGCGCCGGGCGCCGCGCCGTCGCCGTTCGACGACCCGGTGCTCTACGACCGCATCTTCGACACGCTCGACTTCGACGTCGCGTTCTGGACCCGGCTCGCGCGCGAGGCGCGGGGTCCGGTGCTCGACGTGGGATGCGGCACCGGCCGCATCACGCTGCCGATGCTCGAGGCCGGCGCCGACGTGGACGGCTTCGATCTGTCACGCCCGATGCTCGCGCGGCTCCAGGAGAAGGCGCGCGCCCGCGACTTCTGGCCGGGGCTCAAGTGCGCCGACATGCGCGACTTCACGCTGCCGCGCCGCTACGCGCTGATCGCGATCCCGTTCAACGCGTTCCTGCACAACCTGACGACCGACGATCAGCTCGCGACGCTCTCGCGCTGCCGCGAGCATCTCGCCGACGGCGGCGCGCTCGTCATGCACGTCTCGTGCTTCAGCGCCCAGTCGATCCTCGATTCCGGCGGCCCGCCGGTGCTCGAGCTGGAGAGGCGCGATCACGCGACCGGCCACCTGCTCCAGCACTACGACGAGCGCACCATCGATCCCGTGCGCCAGGTGCAGCACTCGCGCAACGAGGCGCGCGAGCTGGACGCCGCCGGCCGGGTGGTGTCGTCACGCTTCAGCGAGACCGACGTGCGCTGGATCTATCCCGCCGAGCTCGACCTGCTGCTGCGGGTCGCCGGCTTCGGGCGCCGCGAGATCCACGGCGGCTTCGAGCGCGAGCCGGTCGGCGCGAACCACGGCATGCTGATCGCGTTCGCCCGGAAGGAATGAGGCGATGAGCGAATCGCTCCCGCGCGCGGGCTCCGGCGCCCGCCCTCCCGGCGGCATCGCCGGCTCTGCGCGCCCCGGCGCGCGCGGCGCGGCGGAGGGGCGCCAGTTCCTCGACCCGGCGGTGGTCGCGCGGCTCGCGCACCTCGACGTGCGCGCGCGGCTGGTGGTCGAAGGCTTCATCGCCGGCATGCACCGCTCGCCGTTTCACGGCTTCAGCGTGGAGTTCGCGGAGCACCGGCCCTACATGCCGGGCGATCCGCTCAAGAACCTCGACTGGAAGGTGTGGGCGCGCAGCGACCGCTTCCTGGTGAAGCAGTACACCGAAGAGACCAACCTCCGCTGCCACCTGCTGGTGGATCTCTCGGGCTCGATGGGCTTCAAGTCCGAGCGGGCCGCCATGAGCAAGCTCGAGTACGCGCAGTCGCTCTCGGCGGCGCTCGCCTATCTCATGCTCCAGCAGCAGGACGCGGTCGGGACGATGCTGTTCGCCGACCGGCCGCTGCGCTACGTCCCGGCGCGCGCCGTGCGCTCGCATCTCGACGTGATCTTGAAGACGCTCGGGTCGCTGACGCCGCAGGGGCGCACCCGCCTCGGCCCCGCGCTCCACGAGCTGGCGGAGCGCATCAAGCGCCGCGGGCTCGTGGTGCTGTGCTCGGACCTCATGGACAAGCCGGCCGAGGTGCTCTCGGGGCTCCAGCACTTCCGCCATCGCCATCACGAGGTGGTGCTGTTCCACATTCTCGATCCGGACGAGCTGGAGTTTCCGTACACCGACAGCGCGACCTTCGTGGACATGGAGAGCGGCGAGCAGCTCACGACCGAGCCGTGGGAGATCGCGAAGCGCTACCGCGCGCGGATCGCCGCCTGGACCGACCACTACCGCCGCAGCTGCCGCGAGCACCTGATCGACTACGTGCAGCTCGACACCCGCACGCCGTTCGATCGCGCGCTGCTCGCCTACCTCGAGAAACGCGCGAGGCTGATGTGATCGCGCGAGGCCGGCGCCCCTGCCTCGGCGCGGCGACCGCGGGGATCGCGTGACGCTGAAGATCGCGGCGGTGCTCGCGCTCGCGCTCGGACTCACGGCGTTCGTCGGATTCCTCAAGGTGCTCGGCGAGGGGCCGTTCGACGCGCCGGAGGCCCGGCACCTGCGCGCGATGAAGGTGCGCCGCTCAGCGCCCGAGCACCCGGCGGGGATCAGCTTCGGCGCGATCGACTCGCTGCCGAGCCACGCTCCGCTCGCGGCGTACGCGCCGATCGAGGGGCGCGGCGTGGTGCTCGATGGCTACGTCCAGTACATGCTGCGCTCGACCGACGGCGACACCCACCTCGAGCTCACCGAGCACGCGCCGCCGCCCGGGAGCACGAGCAACCTCTACGTCACCGCCGAGATCACGCCCGAGTGGTACGCCGGCGCGCGCGCGTGGCGCTACGAGCATCTGCTCTCAACGTTCCGGCCGGAGTCGGGCGGCAATCTCACCGGATGGGGCCACGATCCGCGGCGGGTGCGCGTCACCGGCTGGCTGCTCTACGACTTCCAGTACGATCCGGTGGGGCCCGCGGGCAGTCGCCCGCCGGGCTCGCTCCGCATCAGCGGATGGGAAGTGCATCCGG
The DNA here is from genome assembly GCA_041483195.1 of Candidatus Eiseniibacteriota bacterium. Lineage (GTDB taxonomy): Bacteria > Eisenbacteria > RBG-16-71-46 > RBG-16-71-46 > RBG-16-71-46 > WS-2. The sequence continues at coordinate 21,027 of JBGPFC010000047.1, read as the reverse complement.
TGACGAAGATCGAGGCGTGGGATGAGGCGCGCGCGGCGTTCGCCGAGGTGCCTCGATGAACTTCCTGAACCCGCTCTTCCTGTTCGGACTCGCGGCCGCCGCGATCCCGGTGATCATCCACCTCTTCACGCGCCGCCGCCCGCGCGAGATCCGGTTCCCATCGCTCGAGTTCCTCTCCGAGGTGAATCAGAGCGAGCTCCGCCGCCTCCAGCTCAAGCAGTGGCTGCTGCTCCTGCTGCGCGCGCTCGCCGTGGCATGCATCGCGCTCGCGATGGCGCGCCCCGCGCTGCGCGGCGCGATCGGGGCGACGAGCCGCGCCGCGACCAGCGTGGTGGTGCTCTGCGATCAGAGCGGCAGCATGGGCGCGGCGGGCGCGGGTGGCGGCACGCTCTCCATCGAGGCGCGGCGCACCATCGAGGACCTGCTTACCACGCTCGGCCCCGCCGACGAGCTGCTGCTCGTGCCGTACGATCGCGCGCCGCATCCGGTCACGCCGCGCTTCAGCTCCGACCTCGGCCGGCTGCGCGCCGCCGCGCAGGCGCTCTCGCCATCCGCCTTTTTCACCGATCACGCGCGGGCGCTCGAGTTCGCGGGGCGCTCGCTCGCCGAGTCGCACGCGCTGAATCGGGAGCTGTTCTGGATCTCGGACTTCCAGCGCACCGGATTCGCGAACGGCGCGCCGGCGGCGGCGACCGGGCCGTGGGATCAGGCCCGCGCCTACCTGATCCCGCTCGTCCCCCGCAATCGCGCGAACGCCGCGCTCACCGAGGCCGCCCTCGCCCCGACCGAATCCGGCACCGCGCTCTCGGTCGCGGCGACGTCGTTCGGAGCGGCCGCCGGCGATCTCGCGGTCACCGTGCGCGACGGCGGCGCCGACATCGGGCGCGGGTTCGTGAACCTTCCCACCGAGGGCGAGGCCGCCACGCTGCTCCCGCTGTCGCGGCTCCCCGCGCTCGGCGGGATCGTGAGCATTCCAGACGACGCGCTCGCGCTCGACAACGCCCGCGCGTTCGCGGCCGGCCGCGCGGGGACGCTGCGGCTCGTGCTGCGCGAGGACGGGCCGCCCTCGCCGCTGCGGCTCGCGCTCGAGGCCGGCTCCCCCGCCTCGGGGCTCGCCGTCGAGGTCGCGGATGCCGCTTCGCTCCCGGCGAAGCTCGGCGACGCCGACGTGCTGGTGCTCAACGATCTCGAGCAGGTCGGACCCGGCGAGCTGCAGGCCGCGCTCGATTTCGTGCGCGGCGGCGGCGGCGTGCTGATCGCGCTCGGGTCCCGCGCCGACGCCGCGTTCTGGAACGGATCGCTGCTGAACGAGCTGGGCGCCGGCACGCTGGGGGCGACCGACCGCGCGGCGCCCGGCGCGGCCTGGCGGCTGCTGCGCGTGTCGGCCGGACACCCCGCGCTCGCGGGCTTTCCCGCGCGCCCGGGCGAGCCGCTGTCCGCCGCCCAGTTCCAGAGCGTGCGTGGGTTCGCGACCGGGCCGCGCGCGCGAGCGCTGCTCGAGTTCGACCGCGCGCATCCCGCGCTGATCGAGGCGCCGCACGCGATGATCCTGCTCACGCCGCTCGATCCCACCGCCTCGGACTTCGCGGTGAGCGGAGCGTTCCTGCCGCTCGTGCACCAGGCGGTGAAGGTGCTCGGGCGCGGCACCGCCGCGGCGTCGCTGATGCCCGGCGATCGCTACAGCGCGCCCGCCGCGCCCGGCGCGTGGCGCATCGTGGACGACGAAGGACACGACGTGCCATGCGAGCTGAGCGCGGCGGGCGGCGCGGCGCAGCTCACCTCCGCGCCGCTCGAGCGGCCCGGGCTCTATCGCGTGATGCTCGCCGAGCGCGTGCGCAATACCTTCGCGGTGAATCCCGATCCGCGCGAGTCCGACCTCGCGCCCGCGCCAGAGGCCGCGCTGCTCCACGCGTTTCCCGCCGGCCGCGCGCAGATCGTGCGCCCCGGCGAAGACCTCGCGCGCCGAGTGCGCGAGTCGCGCTACGGCCGCGAGCTGTGGAGCTGGTTCGTGATCCTCGCGCTGATGCTGCTGGTCGCGGAGACCGTGATCGGGCGATGGGGCATGGCGGGGCGAGCGACCGTGGCCCCTACTCGCTCTTCTTCTCCACCTTGATTCCCTTCGGCAGCGCCTCGGGGTTCAGCACCCGCAGCTCGACGCGCCGGTTGCGCAGGAATTCTTCTTCGTTGCGCTCCTTCGTCTCGGGCCGCGTCTCGCCGTAGCCCACCGCGAGCACGTTTCCTGCGTCGAGGTGGAAGTGCTCGAGCAGGAACTGGCGCACCGACTCCGCGCGCTCCTGGCTCAGCTTCATGTTGTAGGCCGCGCGGCCGCGGGTGTCGGTGTGACCCTCGACCTCGACGCGCAGGCCCGGCAGCTTCTCGAGCACGCCGCCGACTTCATCGAGCGTGGTCTCGGACTCGGGCAGCAGCCGCGCGCTGTTGGTCTCGAAGTACACGTTCTCGAGCCGGATCCGCCCGCCCTCGATGAGCTTGCGTTCGACTTCGCTCACGGGCTTCGCGGGCTCCACCGCCTGAACCGGCGGCTTCGGGGCCGCGCGCTCCTCGGGCGGCGCCGGCGGAGCCTTCATCGCCTGCGCGCCTTCGTGACAGCCGTGCTCGTCGACCTTCATGCCCTTCGGCGTGTCGGGGCAGAGGTCGAGACCGTCGCACACGCCGTCGCCATCGCCGTCGATCGCACAGCCGTACTGATCGACGGTGCAGCCCTTCCGGGTGTTGGGGCAGCGATCGATCCGGTCGTAGACGCCATCGCCATCCCAGTCGACGGCGGGCCACTGATAGCACGGCGCCTTGCGATCGACGTGCCACGTGCCGGGAGGCGGCCACGCGTGCGCGGGGCGGGAGGGCGCGAGGGAAACCAGGCCAACCACGATCAGTCCTGCGATTCGAGCGACGCGTTGCATGGGGAGCACCTCCTCGGGACGCGGGGAGCGACGGCGCAGGGGGACAGCGCCCGCCTCGAGACGAATGCCCATACCTATACATGATTGGGTATGGCCGCGCACATGGGATATTCTTTAGGCACCATGCAAATGCTCCTCGTGGCGCTGTGCGCGGCGTTCTGCCTGATCGCCGCGCCGGCCGCGACCGCGGACTCCGAAGCCGGGCACGAACACATGCACGGGGGCGGCCTGCCTCCCACCGCGCCAGACGATCCCGATTCCGGGGCCGATCTCATCGGCCGGCCCGCGCCGGCGTGGAGGTTCGACCGCTGGATCCGCACCGAGCCGCTCTCGCTCGCGGGGCTGCGCGGCAAGGTGGTGCTGGTGCGCTGGTGGACCGAGGGCTGCCACTACTGCGCCGCGACGCTCCCCGGGCTCGAGTCGCTGCGCAAGCAGCACGCGTGCGACGGGCTGGTGGTGCTCGCCGCGTTCCATCCGAAGCCGCCGCACGAGGTGAGCGACCGCCACATCCTCACGCTTGCGAACGAGCTGGGCTTCGGCGGACCGATCGCGGTGGATCGCCATTGGTCAACGCTCGAACGCTACTGGCTCGACGGGCATCCCGACCGCAACTGGACCTCGGTCTCGTTCCTGATCGATCGCGACGGGATCATCCGCTGGGTGCACAGCGGCGGCGAGTACCACCGCTCCGACGACCCGCGCCACTACCGCTGCGACATCCAGTATCACGATCTGGAGGCCGCGCTCAGCGCTGCGCTCGCCGCGCCGGCGACCGCGCGAATCGAGGAGTAGCGGCGCTCCCGGGCGGATGCCATACTGCGGGCTTCAGAATCGTCCCGCCCCCGTGGAGATGAAGGATGACCGAAGACATCCGACCCAGACGCGACCCCCGCGACGCCCCGGCCTACACGTTAAAGGAGGCGGCGCACTATCTGGGCACGCCTCGGGCGACGCTTCGTGCCTGGTGCCTCGGCTATTCATACGTGCACGAAGGGAAGCGCAAGACCCTTCGGCCCGTGATCGACATCGCGGATCGCAAGCAGCGCATGATGTCGTTCTTCGACCTGGTCGAGGCCCACGTGCTTGATGCGCTGCGACGCCGGCACGAGGTATCGCTTCAGAAGGTCCGGAAGGCGCTCGACTATCTCTCCCGCTCGAGCGCTCGCCCGAGCCGGCACCCGCTGGCCGTTCAGAGCTTCGCGACCGATGGCCTCGACCTGTTTCTCGACGAGTACGGCAGGTTGATCGACTTGTCGCGCGAGGGCCAGCTCGGGATGAAGCAGATCCTCATGACCTATTTGAAGCGTGTCGAGCGCGACGAGCTCGGGGACGCCGTGCGGCTGTACCCCTTCACGCGGAAGCGTGATCTTGACGAGCCTCGCGCGGTCGTGATCGACCCCCAGGTCTCCTTTGGCCGGCCGGTGCTGATCGGCACCGGCATCCCGACGGCCGTCATCGCCGACCGGCTCAAGGCCGGCGACACCATCGACGAGCTGGCCAGAGACTACGGGCGGACCACCGGTGAGATCGAAGAAGCGATTCGCTGCGAACTCAAAGTCGCCTGAAGCGCCAGTCTACTTCGTCGATCGCTCGCTGGGCCGAATCCGTGTTCCGGAGGCATTGCGGGCCGCGGGTCGGAAGGTCGTCGTTCATGACGACCTGTTCGCCCCGGACGCATCCGATGTCGAGTGGTTGAGGCGCGCGGGACACGAGGGCTGGGTGGTCCTCACGCGGGACGACATGATCCGGCGACGCGAAAACGAAAAGGTCGCGCTGATCGGAGCTGGCGTTCGGGTGTTCGTGCTGACTGGCGGGAATCTCGGCGGACCCGAGATGGCGGAAGCGTTTGTGCAGGCACTCCCGAGCATGGAGCGGCTGGTCAGGAATCGGCGGGCCCCGTTCATCGCGCGAGTGACTCGGCGCGGCCATGTCGCGCTGGTCTGGCCGCCTTCGCGTTGAGGGCTCCTTCCGCCTCTGCTAGGTTCTGAAGCGCCCCGCTCCCCCGAGCGGGGCGTCGTCACATGAAGACGGCAGCACACCGCCCCGGAAAATCCGCGGCGGGTTTTCGCGTTTGGACCGGAAGGAGCGTCGTGAGCGAGACGGACGCCCGGGCCTCGACCCCCGCTCCGGCGCGCGCCGCCGGGGCGCCGCCGGCCCCCGCGCCCGAGGTGTATCTCAAGGACGCGCTCGCGGAGTCGCTCGCAGCTCACGTGGCGCGGCTCCCCGAGGCGCGCGACCTGCTCGCGTTCCTGCGCGGCGAGTGGGGTCGGAACGACGCGGCCGAGTATCGCCAACGGGTTGCAGTGCAGGGGCTGATCGGCTCTGCGCGCGGGCTGCTCGCCTCGTGGCTTCAGCGCGCGACCTCGCGCACCGTGCTCTACGTGGTCGCGCACGGCGACGCGTTCGAGGAGGCGCGCGACGACATCGAGTACTTCCGCGGGCCCGGCGAGACGCTCGCGTTTCCAGAACCCGACACGCTGCCCTACGACCCATCTTCGCCGCACTCGGGCATCACGGCACAGCGGCTCGAGACGCTCGGGCGCCTCGCCTCGGGAGAACGTGGGGTGGTGCTCGCCAGCGTGCGCGGGCTGCTGCAGCGCGTGCCGGCGCCGGCGCGGCTCGATCAGGCGCGGCTCGCGATCGAGGTGGGCGCCGAGTTCGCGCCCGAGGCGCTGATCGAGCGGCTGGTGTTCATGGGCTACGAGCGCATGCCAGAGGTCGAGTCGGTCGGACACTTCGCGCGGCGCGGCGGCATCCTCGACATCTATCCCGCCGGCCAGCCCGATCCGCTGCGCATCGAGTTCGACGGCGACACGATCGCGTCGCTGCGCCGCTTCGACGCAGGGACGCAGCGCTCGATGGAGCAGCTCGGCAGGGCGGTGGTGCTGCCGCGCTACGAGGTGGTGATCGCGCCGGAGGAGGCGCCCGCGATCGCCGAGCGCCTGCGCGCCGCGCGCGCCGGCGGCGACGAGGCGGACGATGCGCGGCAGGGCGGCGCGCCGCATGACGGCCCGCGCCTCACCGCGCGCGACCTCGCGGCGGCGGGAGCGGGTCCGCTCTTCCACGACGGCATGGAGCGATTCGCCGGCCACTACGACGCCGCGCTCGGCGCGCTCACCGACTATCTCCCAGACGACACGCTGGTGGTGTTCGACGATCCGGGAAAGCTCCGCGCGCGAGCCATCGAGCTGGAGCGCATGATCGCGCACGGCTTCGACGAGGCGCGCCGCCACTACCCCGGGATCTCCCCGCCCTCTCAGCTCTTCCTCGAGGCCTCCAGCTTCGACGCGCTGCTGCGCGAGCGCCCGGGCGCGGACTGGATGGGGTCGGTCGCGGAGTCGGGCGAGCGAGCGCGTTACGCGCAGACGCTGCTGGTGGACTGCTCGCCCGCCGAGCCGGTGCAACGCTCGATGGAGCGGCTCAAGGGCCACCTCGCCGAGCTGGGCGCGAACGACATCGAGCCCGTGATCCTGTGCGACAACCAGGGACAGCGCGACCGCTTGTTCGAGCTGCTGGGCGACACCGGCGCGACGCTCGGCGTGGGCCTGGTGTCGGCGGGGTTCACGCTCAAGGGCGCCGGCCTCGCGATTCTCACCGACCACGAGATCTTCGCCCGCTACCGGCGCCGGCGCCGCCGCCTGCGCAGGAGCGGTGGCCTCTCGATCGCCGAGCTGTCGGCGCTCAAGCTCGGCGACTACGTCGTGCACGAGGATCACGGGGTCGGCGTCTATCGCGGCATGCAGCGCCTCACGCTCGGCGGGCAGGAGACCGACTGCATCGAGATCGCGTACGCCGAGAAGGACCGGCTGTTCGTGCCGGTCCATCAGCTCGCGATGGTGTCGCGTTACGCGGCGGGCGAAGGCGCGCGGCCCGCGCTCCACCGGCTCGGCTCCCCGGCCTGGCAGAAGACCAAGGCGCGGGCGAAGCGCGCGATCCAGGACATGGCCGAGGAGCTGATCAAGTCCTACGCGGCGCGCAAGGCGCTTCCCGGCCACGCGTTCAAGCCCGACACGGTGTGGCAGCGCGAGCTGGAGGCGTCGTTCCCGTACGACGAGACGCCCGATCAGATCCGCGCGATCGACGAGGTGAAGCAGGACATGGAGGCGCCGCGCCCGATGGACCGGCTGATCTGCGGCGACGTGGGCTACGGCAAGACCGAGGTCGCGGTGCGCGCGGCGTTCAAGGCAGTGCAGGACGGCAAGCAGGTCGCGTTGCTGGTGCCCACCACCATCCTCGCGCAACAGCACCTGCTCACGTTCCGCGAGCGGCTCGCGGACTTCCCGATGCGGGTCGAGGTGCTGTCGCGCTTCCGCACGCCGAAGGAGCAGAAGGAGACGCTCGCCGCACTCGCGAAGGGCCAGGTCGACATCCTGATCGGCACCCACCGCATGCTCTCGAAGGACGTGAAGTTCGCGCGGATCGGGCTGGTGGTGATCGACGAGGAGCATCGCTTCGGCGTGGTGCAGAAGGAGCGCGTGCGGCAGCTCACGCGCCAGGTGGACGCGCTCGCGATGACGGCCACCCCCATCCCGCGCACGCTCAACCTCTCGCTGGCCGGCGCGCGCGACATGTCGGTGATCGAGACCCCGCCGCGCGACCGGCTGCCGGTGCACACCGAGACCATCGAGTACGACGAAGAGGTGATCTCGGACGCGATCATGCGCGAGGTGGACCGCGGCGGGCAGGTGTTCTACGTGCACAACCGCGTCGAGACCATCCACAACGCGGCGCTGCTGCTCGCGAAGCTGGTGCCGCAGGTGCGGATCGGCGTCGCGCACGGACAGATGGCGGAGCGCGACCTCGAGCGCGTGATGCTCGAGTTCCTCGACCGCCGCTACGACGTGCTGGTCTCCACCATGATCATCGAGTCGGGGCTCGACATCCCGAGCGTCAACACGCTGATCGTGGATCGCGCAGACACGCTGGGGCTCGCCCAGCTCTACCAGCTGCGCGGCCGGGTCGGGCGCTCTTCACATCGGGCCTACGCCTACCTGCTGGTGCCATCGCGGCGCGTGCTCACCGAGGAGGCCGAGAAGCGTCTGCGCGTGATCGAGGAGTTCGACGAGCTGGGCGTCGGCTTCAAGATCGCCCTCAAGGACCTCGAGATCCGCGGCGCCGGCAACATGCTCGGACCCGAACAGCACGGGTTCATCGTCGGGCTCGGGTTCGATCTCTACGTGAAGCTGCTCGAGGAGGCGGTCGCCGAGCTCAAGGGCGAGGCCGACACCTCGCCGCACGAGCCGCGGCTCCTCACCGATTGGAGCGCGTACCTGCCCGACGACTACGTGCCGGACGAGCACGAGAAGCTGAACCTCTACCGCCGCCTCGCCGAGGCGCGCGACATCGAAGCGCTCGACGATCTCACGCTCGAGCTGATGGATCGCTTCGGCCAGCTGCCGCCGCCCGCGGTCGCGCTGTGCGAGCTGCGGCGGCTGCGGGTGCTGGGCGCGAGCGGCGCGGTCGAGGCGCTGCGCGTGTTCCAGGAGGTCGCCGAGATCGCGCTGCGCCACCCGCTCAAGCCGCAGCAGATCCGCACCGTGGTCGGCATGCTGAACTTCCAGGTCGAGTTCTTCTCGGGCCGCGAGTTCGGCATGCGGGTGCGTGGCTTAGGGCTCGCGCTGCTCCACCGCACGCGCGAGCTGCTGCAGGCGATCGCGGTGGCGGTCGCGCCGCGCGAGGCCGTCGCGCCTTGAGACGGCCGCCCATCGGGGATAGCCTCGCCCGGCCTCGGCGTGCCGCCTTCGATGGCCCGCCCATCCTTCGCCCGCCCGGGTGAGTCGGACGGCGGCAGCGCCGAACCTCGAGGGGGTTTCCGCATGAAAGGTTTCCTGCCGCTGCTGCTGCTCGTGCTCGCGCTGGCCGCCGCCACGCCTTCGCGCTCCATCGCCGACAAGAAGTTCAAGTCGTCGTACGTCGATCTCGTCATGGGCAGCGCGATGACTCCGACCGGAGGGCGGCCCTCCATCCTCGTCGGGCTCGCGAACCGCAAGGACGTTCCGCTCTGGGTGCGCGTGCGCTTCCAATCGGCGGCCGGCGTCACGTCGTGCGACAGCACGCGCCGCGTCGAACCGAAGCGGAGCGCGATGTACGCGTGCGAGCAGGACACGCTGCTCGCGGACACCGAATACCCGTTCACGGTCTCGGTGTACACCGACAGCACGCTCGCGACCGCGGTGGATGAAGGCTCGACCGCGATTCACTTTCGCCGCAGCGATCTCAAGGAGTTCGCGGAGCTGAACGAGGCGATGCAGCTCCCGAAGACCTACGACAACGTGGTCCACACGGAGAAGCTCGGCCTCGGCGCCATGCTGGGACCGGGAGGCAACGGCGACCGGGTGACCGTCAACCCCGACGGGCTCGAGTGCGAGGCCAGGAATGGCCCGATCCGGATCGCCGCTTCGCAGATGCGCGCGGTGAGGATGGTCGATGGCGGCTCGAACGGCCCCTGGGTGGCGGTGGACTACGACCTGTCGGGCGAGCGGCGAATGCTCGCGCTGCGGCCCTCCCTCATGAAGGGATCGACGAACGTCTACCTCATGCGCACATCGATCGAGACCCTGCTCTCGAGCACGAGCGGGAAGTGACGGCTCCGCGGGGGCGACGGGCGCGGCGCGCGCGGTTGCGACGGCCCGCGCCGTGCTCTAAGGTCGGCGGCCGAACATGATCACGGTCCCCGTCGTTTCGCACGCGCGTCGCGCGCTCGCGCTCTGCGCGCTGGTCGCGCTGCCCCTGCTCGCCGGCTGCGGCTCGCCATCCGGCGTCCTCGCTCGCGTCGGCAGGCACACCATCACCATCGGCGACTTCGTCGACGTCGCGCGCGGCAACGAGGCGCGCTACGCGGGCCTCCCCGACAGCGCGAAGGCGATGCTGCTCCAGGATCTGCTGCGCCGCGCGCTGCTGCTCGCCGAGGCCGAGCGCCGCGGCCTCTATCGCGATTCGCTGGTGAAGAACTTCAGCAAGGCGACGGCGGACGACATCCTGCTCAACGCGCTGTTCGCGAGTCTCTCGCCGAGGAACATCGCGGTGAGCGACGGCGAGATCGAGCAGCTCTACGCGTGGCGGGACACGGTGGGCCACGTCCTGTTGATCTACGCCCCCTCGCGCAGCGCCGCCGGTGGCGCGATCGGCGATCTGCGTCACGGCGCGCCGTTCGCGATGGTCGCCGACCGCTACGGCATGATGGGCGTGCTGCCGCCGGGCGGCGACCTCGGCTTCCTCGCCCCCGGCTCGCTGGTGCCGCCGCTCGATCGCTATCTGCGCACCGCGGCGCTCAACCAGGTCATCGGGCCGATCGAGGCGCCCGGCGAAGGCTGGTTCATCATGGAGGTGCTCGCGCGGCGCGCGCAGCCGCAGCCGCCGCTCGATGGACAGCAACGCTTCGTGCTGGGCGACATGCTGCGCCAGCGCAAGCAGCGCGTGCTCGCGGTGCGCGCGGTGACCGATCTGCGCGCGGGGTACGCGATGCGCCTCGAGCCGGGCGCGGGGCAGGCGTTGTTCGCGCACCTGAACGGACCGGGCGGGCCGCTCACCCAGGGCATGGGCGAGACGCTGCCGGCGCGCCCGCTGCCGGAGGAGCTGGGCATCGTGCTCGGGCGCTGGGAGGACGGCCCGCGCGCGGGCACCTACACCATGGCGGAGGCGATCGCCGACCTGAACGTCGCCGGCCGCGAGCACCCCAGCCCCACCGTGCTGCCATCGATCCAGCACTGGATCGAGACGCAGATGGTGCGGCGCATCGCGGCGATCGAGGCGCGCCATCGCCATCTCGACGAGGATCCGGCGATCGCGCGCGGCATCGAGCAGCGGATCGACAACTACGTTCTGAATTCGTTCTACGACGCAGAGCTGGCGCCGCGGGCCGAGATCACGCCCGACGACGTGCGCGCGGCGTACGACCGCAACCCCGGCGCCTTTCAGCGCCTCGACCAGGTGCGGTTGCTCGAGACCACGCTCGCGGACTCCGCGAAGGCGGCCGCGCTGCTGGTGCACGCCGGGCATGCGCCGTCGCTGCGCGAGGCGGTGGCGATGGCGGCCCCGGGCGCGCGCGTCACCGAGGAGACGGTGCGCTTCCCCGCCGCGCCCGGGCCGTGGAAGCCGCACGCGGAGGCCCTCATGGGCATGGCGCCGAAGGAATGCATCGGCCCGATCGCCGTGAAGGGCGGATGGCTGATCGCGCAGCTGGTGTCGAAGGTGCAGGGGCCGCAGCCGTTCGAGAGCCTGCCGGAGGAGGTCATGCAGTACCTGCGGCAACAGGCGGCCGACACCAAGCGCGATCGCGTGCTGAACGAGACCGTGAGCGCGATCTCGAAGACCGTGAAGCCCGAGGTGTACCCCGAGCGGCTGAAGAACATCCCGTGGCCCCTGCCACCGGCGCCCGGAGCGAATTCGCAACCGGGCTGAGGCCACGCCCCGCGGCTCAGCGGTAGATCGACTTCAGGCTTCCCCAGCTCGTGTGCCGTGCCGGCGTGTTCCCGGGACAGATCGTGAAGTACTGATTGCCCGCGATGCTCGCGAAGTTGACGCCGCCGGGGGCGCCGAGGCTGCACGTCCCGGGAGGCACGGGGCCCAGCACCTGGTTCGAGACTCCGAAGTGATACGAGCTGCTCACGAACGCGCACACCCGCAGGCACCCGCTCGGGTTTCCGATCGCCGACAGCGGGATCGCCCACTCGATGCCGGTGGTCACCCCCGCGCCCGATGCCGCGCCGCACCCGGCCGTCACCCCCGCGACGTTGTGGTCGTCGATCGTCACCAGGATGCCGGCGGGATTGGTGCCGAACGAGAGCGTCCCGGGCCCGCCCGGCGCGGACCAGCCGAGATAGTGGCCGGCTCCGCCGCCCGCGGTGGGCAGCTCGGCGAAGTAGGCCTGGAGTGGGACATTGAAGAGCGCGCTGCCGGCGCTCACCCAGTAGTCCGCCCCGAACCCCGAATCGAACGTGAGCCCGGCCATGTTGTTCAGGTCGTTTCCGCTGTCGATCGCCGGATTGCTGGTGCCCAGCACGCTCTGGCCGTTGGGCGCCGAGTCGATGAAGACGTCGAGCATGTCGAAGATTCCCTGCAACTCGGCGCCTTCCTCGTACCTCAGGTTGCCCGCGACGAAGAGGTACAGCACGCCGCCATCGATCAGGCCATACGCGCCGTCCGCTTCCGACCCGTACGCGTGCCCGACCTGGCCCAGCGTGTTGTCGAGGTAGCTGGTCTGCGTGGTTTGCGTGCTGAGCGGCGGACCGTACGCCGGATCCAGCACCCCATCCATCGTGATGGCGAACGCCGCGGGTGCGGCGGTCACGAGCAGGAACACCGACGCGACTAGCGCCGGGAAAACGTGCGTCTTCATGGGGACCTCGCGGGGGAATGGGGGCAGCCCGGTCGCACCGTCGTCAATGTTCCCGCCGCCCGCCCGCGCGCGCAATAGCCGTTTCCCACCCGGCGGGAGCGGGCCGCGTTACGTCAGCAGCTTCGCAAGGGCGAACGCCGCGCCCGCTACCGCAGCTTGCGCCTCACCTCGGCCGCGCGGCGCTCGCTGGCTTCGACGCGCGTGCCGTCCTTGAGGCGCAGCACCAGCACGCCGTCTTCGCCGCCGTATGACTCGATCGCATCGAGGTTGACGAGCGCGCCGCGGTGGACGCGCACGAACGAGCCCTCCGGCAGCCGCTGCTCCAGCTCCTGGAGCGTGTAGTCCACCAGGTACTCGTGGTCCTCGGCGCGCGCGAGCACCAGCCGGTCGCGCGAGAAGATGAGCGGCACCTGGTCGAGGTCGAGCAGCTTGACCTCGCGCCGATGGCGCACCGGGAGCCGCTTGAGCACCGGCGTGCGGTCCACGAATCCGGGCGTGTCGAGCGCTTCCTTCAGCGAGTTCGCCTGCGCCACCTGCCGGCCGCCGCGCACCTCGGCGATCACGCGCTGCACGGTCTCGTCGAGGCGCTCGCGCCGGATCGGCTTCAGCACGTAGTCGAGCGCCGCGACCTCGAACGCCTCGACCGCGTAGCGATCGTAAGCGGTCACGAACACCACCAGCGGCGGGCCGGCGCGCATCATCTGGCGCGCGACCTCGAGCCCGGAGAGGTCGGGCATGTGAATGTCGAGGAACGCAACGTCGGGCTTGAGGCGGTGGTAGAGCGCGAGCGCGTCGATGCCGCCCTTCGCGGCGCCCACCACTTCGAGCTCTTGCTGCTCGGCGAGACGCTTCTCGAGAAACTGCCGCGCGCGCGGCTCGTCGTCCGCCAGCATCACGCGCACCCGGGGTTCCGCTTTCACCGTGCCGCCTCCTGCTGCGCGCGCCAGCGCAGCGTCACCTGGTAACCGCCGCGTGCGCGCGGGCCCGCGCTCATGCTGGCCGCTTCGCCGGCGAAGCGGCGGACGCGCTGCTCGAGATTCTGGAGCCCCACGCCGAGCCCGCGCGCCCGCGCGCCGTTGCCGTTCGCCACGCCGTCGTCCGCGAACTCGAGCGTGATCCAGTCGTCTTCCTTCCGCGCGGTGAGCGTGAGGTGGAGCGCGGCTTCCCCGGGCGCACAGCCGTGCTTCAGGCTGTTCTCGACCAGCGGCTGCAGGAGCAGCGGCGGCACCGCCAGCGAGAGCAGGTCCTTGCTGCCGCAATATTCGAACGCCAGCGCGTTCTCGTAACGCTCGCGCGCGACGCCCAGGTAGTTCTGCACGAACCCGATCTCCTCGGAGAGCAGCGCCGCCGGGCGCTCGCTCGCCTCGACGGTGTAGCGCAGCATGTCGGCGAGCCGCTCGGTGAAGCGCTGCGCGGCGGGCGGATCGGTCTCGGTGAGGTAGGAGAGCGCGTTCAGCGCGTTGAACAGGAAGTGGGGCTGCACCTGCGCGTGGAGCGCGCGCAGCTCGGCGCGGGTCGCGGCCTCGCGCAGCTCTGCGGCGCGCCGCTCGTCGGCGGCGCGCTGCTCGTGTAGCGAGAGGTTCTCGAGCCGGATGCCGGCCTGGATCAGCAGGTTCTCGACCGCGGTGCGCGCGTCCTCCGGGATCTCGCCCGGGTCCTGCGCGCGCGGCGGGCCGGCCTCCGGCCACTCGACCGCCACGTGGCGGCGCAGCCCGCTCGCGAGCCCGGTCTCGACCGCCGAGCGCACCTGATCGCGGTCGAGCGCGCCCAGCAGGTCGCGGCCCGCCTGATCGAGCGCCACGCGCAGCATGCGCGGATCGCGGCCGTAGAGCCGGTCGAGCCAGCGCTGCAGCCGCTCGCGCAGCGGCGCGAACGCGAACGCCACCGCCAGCGCGGCGATCACGTTGAACGCCATGCCCTCCTCGCGGGTCGCCGCCGCGAACATGCGCTGCGCGACCAGCACGATCGCGAGGTAGAGCGCGGCGAGCACGCCGGAGAGCAGCGCGTAGGGCAGGCCCTGGACGAGCAGACGCCGCGGATCGAACGCCGGATCGTTCGCGATCAGGAACGCGATCAGCAGCGGCGAGGTGAGCCACGCGACCGTGACCACCGTGAACAGCACCCGCACCAGCGGCAGCGAGAACAGCGCCATGATGCGCGGGTCCTCGCCCAGCGCGCCGAACACGCCGAACGCCGTGGCCGCGAACAACGCGAGCGCGACCACCAGCGCCAGCGCGCGCTCGCCGCGGCGCGGCGCCCATTCGGGGCGCGCCGGGCGGCCGTAGCGCTCGACCAGCGAGAGCGTGCCGAGCACCAGCGCGATGGTGTCGAACCACACGAAGATCTCGTCGGGCTTGCGGTGCAGCAGGTTCCCGAGCGGATACAGCAGCGCCGAGACCACGTAGCTCGCGACCACCAGCCAGAACCACCAGCTCTTGAGCGGCCAGGGGCCGCGCCAGCGCGGGCGCGGGAACACCGTCATGAAGTGGAGGAAGCTGGCGGGATAGAAGTAGGTGAGCCCGTTGTAGAGGTCGAGGTAGAGCTTGAACCCGCCGGTGACGGTGGACTGCGGAAAGCGATAGAGATCCCAGATCGCGCCGAGCCCCTGCAGCGTCGCGTACCAGAGGAACGCCCACGCCGTGCCCAGGTCCGGCCGGCGCCACACCAGCAGGAACGCGACGATCGGCACCGCGACCACCGCCGCGAGCGGGAGCGTGTAGGAGCGCACCCGTTGCCAGGCGGTGAGCCGCAGCGGCGGGAGCAGCAACTCGATCTCGCGCCCGTCGCGCAGCACCACCAGCTTGGCGGGCCCGCGCGGCAGGTCCTGACGCCGGATATGCGCGCGCAGCGTCTCGAGCGTGAAGGGCTCGCCTTCGAGCGCGAGCACCTGATCCCCCTTCTCGAGAATCCCCTTCCCGGGCGGACCCACCACCTGCGCGACCACGCCACGCCCCTGCGCGGCGCGCCAGTCGAACACCACGCCGAATCGCGGGTAGGGCGTGTGCGTGAGGAAGCGCGGCAGGCCGATCGCGAGCGCGACCAGCATCGCCGCCACCGCCAGCGCGCGGCGCGCGCGGAAGCCCGGCCTCACGGCGGGACCGTCGGAGGCGCGGTCGTGAATCGTGTCGAGTCCGGCAGTTGTCATGAAGATCGCTCGGGTGGGATCGGGTCGCGGGTCCAGGGCCCCGGCAGAATGGTCGCGGCCGGGACTCTCACGCAAGTATCGCCCGGCCCGAGGCCGCGGTGACGTGACGGCGCGACGAGCGCGGCACATCGGCCGCACCAGCGCGGGGCAGGCGCGCGATTCGCCTTCGCCGGAACGCGGTCCTGAAATTGCTGCGCTCCCATGCAGCGGCTATACTGCGCGTTCGCCCTGGCACACAGCAGCCCGCGGGTTCCGCGCCGCGCCGCGCACGCGGCAGCGCGCCGCTCGACCGCGATCGCGCCGCGACCACTCCCTGAGGAGGCTCTTCACTTGAAGTCCATCGCACGTTCGTTCCTGGCGCTCGGGATCATCGCCTGTCTCGCCGCGCCCGCCTGGGCGCAGCGCCTGGATGGCATCGCCGCCATCGTGAACGACGACGCGATCCTCCAGAGCGACGTCGAGGAGCAGCTCGCCTTGCTGATGCAGCGCGCGCAGACCCCGCCCGATTCGGCAGAGCTCGACACGCTCCGTCACCAGATCCTCGAGCAGCTCATCGACGACCGGTTGATCTTCGCGGAGGCGAAGCGCCAGGGCCTGACGGTGTCGGACGCCGAGATCGAGAAGCAGGTGGTGGCCGCGATCGCCGACGCGAAGGAGCGCATGGGCAGCGAGCAGGCCTTCCGCGAGCAGCTGAAGCGCGAGAACACCACCGAGGAGAAGCTGCGCGAGAAGTATCGCAGCGATCTCAAGAAGCAGGCGGTCGGCCAGCGGCTCATGGCGAAGCAGTTTCCGGAGCACAAGATTCCGCAGGCCGAGGCCGAGACCTTCTTCAAGGCCAACATCGCGCGCTTCCCCAAGGTGCCGCCGGAGGCGCGGCTGTCGGTGATCCAGATTCCGATCTCCGCGGACTCGGCCACCGAGGCGAAGGGCCGCGCCGCGGTGCTGGCCGCGCGCAAGCGCGTCACGGGCGGCGAGAAATTCGCCAAGGTCGCGGCCGAAGTCTCGGATGATCCCAACTCCGCCCGCGCCGGGGGCGATCTCGGATTCTTCGCGATGGGCTCGATGGAGCCCACGATCGAGGACGCCGCGTTCAGCATGAAGCTCAACCAGCTGAGCGAGCCGATTCGCACGCCCTACGGCTGGCACATCATCGAGGTGCTGGAGCGCGACACGCTGAAGACGCGCGGCGGCCGCGACAGCCTGACCCGCGAGGGCAAGCCCCTGCTCGAAGCGCACGTGCGCCACATCCTGATCAAGGTGAACATCACCGACGGCGACGCGGAGCGGGCGCGCGCGCTCGCGACCCGCGTGCGCGGCGAGGCGGCCAAGGGCACGAACTTCGGCACGCTGGTGCGGCGCTACAGCAGGTACAGCGGCCAGCAGACCGAGGAGGGCGACATCGGATTCGTCTCGATGGGCAACCTGCAGCCCTCGATCCGCTCCGGGATCGACTCGCTCGAGGTGGGGCAGATCAGCGAGGTGCTCTCCAACCAGATCGGCTTCAACGTGTTCAAGGTCACCGACCGCAAGCCCGAGCGCCCGTACACGCTCGAGGAGATTCGCGACGAGCTGCCCGCCGCGGTCGCGCAGGTTCAGCTCAAGGACCGCTACGACGCGTGGATCAAGACGCTGCGCGAGAAGGCGCACGTCGAGTATCGGTGAGGCGGGCCGCACGGCGCGGCCCGGGCCGGACACGCGCTCGCGGCCCTCACCGACGTTGAGCCACCGCTGACCGTCTGCTAGGTTCGCGGAAATGATCTCTTTCGAGCAGGTCACCAAGCGCTACGGACAGCGCCTGGCGCTCGATTCCCTGTCGTGGCGCATGGACGAGGGCGAGTGCGTGGTGTTCCTGGGCCACAGCGGCGCGGGCAAGACCACCCTGCTGCGCCTCATCACCCACGAGATCCAGCCCACCTCCGGCACCGTCACCGTCGGCACGTTTCGCGGCGGGCGGCTCTCGCGCCCCCAGCGCGCGCTGCTGCGCCGCACCCTGGGCATCATCTACGAGGACTTCCGCCTGCTCGGCGACCGCACGGTTTTCGAGAACGTGGCGCTGGCGGTGCGCATCACCGGCCGGTTCGAGGAGAGCGACGTGATTCCGCGCGTGCTCTACGCGCTCGACGAGGTGGGGCTCAAGTCCATGCAGACCGCGTACCCCTCCGAGCTGTCGGCGGGCGAGAAGCAGCGCGCGGCGATCGCGCGCGCGATCGTGAACCGCCCCGCCGTGCTGCTCGCAGACGAACCGACCGGCGCGCTCGAGCGCCGCAGCGCAGACGAGGTGCTGGCGCTGCTGCGCCGCATTCACGGCGAGGGCGCGGCGCTGCTGATGGTCACCACCCGCCAGGAGGTGGCCGACGCGATGAACGGCCGCGTGCTCAGGATCGAGGAGGGGCGGCGGCCCGATGGCGAGGGTCTGGCACCGGAGGCCACGAGCGCGCCGGCATTCGATGCAGCGCAGGCGCCACCGCCAGCGCTCGACGTCGCGCCCGCGCCGGCACTCGACGCGGCGCCCGCTGACTCCGCGCTCGACGCCGCGCCCGCCCCCGTGCCGGCCGCGGACTCCGCCCCCGCGCCCGAGGCGAGCTGAGCATGCGCACCTTCTTCTTCCGCGAGGCGTGGCGCTCGTTCAAGCAGCACCGCGGGCTCGGCATCACCGCGATCTTCTCGCTCAGCGCCGCGCTCTCGCTCTGCGGATTGTTCCTGCTGCTCACCCACAACGCCGACACCGCGCTGCTCTGGATCGGCGACCGGCGCGAGATGGTGATCTACCTCAAGGACGACGTGTCCGACGCGCGGCGCGACGCGGTGATCGAGAGCCTGCGGCGTCTCTACGGCGACGTGACCTACGTGAGCAAGGACCAGGCGTGGAAGGAATTCGTCGAGCAGGTGGGCGATCCCGGCCTGCTCGATGCGGTCGAGCAGAATCCGCTGCCCGCCTCGCTGCGCGTGAAGCTGCGGCCCGAGCTGCTGAACTATCCGTCCATGGAAGAGGCCGCGCAGCAGGTGCGCCAGTTCCCAGAGGTCGAGGACGTGCGCTACGGCGCGGAGTGGGTGCGGCGGCTCGACGAGCTGGGCGCCTCGCTGCGGCGCGGCACGCTCGCGGTCGGCGCGCTGGTCGCGATCGCGATCGTGTTCGTGATCTACAACACCATCCGGCTCACGGTGCTCGCGCGCCGCCCGCAGGTCGAGATCATGAGCCGCCTCGGCGCGACCGACCGCTTCATCGCCACGCCGTTCGTGATCGAGGCGGTGCTCGAGGCCGCGATCGCCGCAGCGCTCGCGCTCGGCGTGCTGTTCGGCTTCCGCCACGCGGTGGCCGCGCAGGTGGTGGGCGTCGTGTTCCTGCCGCCGGCGTGGGGGCTCGCGTTCATGGGCGGCGCGATCGCGCTGGCCTGGATCGCCGCGGTGTTCGCGATCTCCCGCGTGCTGCGCTCCGTGGGGCCATGAGACGCTGGATCTCGCTCGCGCTGCTCGGGCTGCTGCTCGCGGCCCCGGCGCTCGCGCAGCAGGACAGTCTCGAGGCCGCCAAGCGCCGCGAGCTGGACGAGGTGAAGCGCCTCGCGCGCGAGAACCGCGAGGCCGCGAGCCGGCTCAAGGGCAGGGAGACCGAGGAGATCACGCGGCTCCACCGCACCGAGCGCGAGCTGAACATCACGCGCAAGCGGCTGCGCGCGCTCCAGCAGAAGCGCAGCTCGCTGGGCCAGCAGCTCGAGGTGACGCGCGCCGACCTCCAGCGCAGCATCCTCACGCTCCAGCAGCGCCAGGCCAAGCTCGCGCTGCGCATGCGCAACCTCTACAAGTTCGGAGCGGGCCGCGAGCTGGAATTCCTGCTGTCGCCGCGCTCGTTCGGGCAGTTGCTCGCGCGCTGGGATTTTCTGGTGATGGTGACCGAGCAGGACCGCGTAATGCTCGACGACGTGCGCGAGCAGAAGACCGCGGTCGAGGCCACCCAGCAGCGGCTCCAGACCAACCTCACCGCCATCCAGCGCAACGCGCAGAAGACCACCGCCGAGAACCGCCGGCTCGGCGCGCTGCGCACCGAGCGCCAGGGCACGGTGCGAACCATTCAGACCCAGCGCGAGGCGTTCGACGCAGCGGCCGCCGAGCTGGAGAAGACCGCGCGCTCGATCCAGCGCCTGCTGGTGGATCTCGAGCGGCGGCGCAAGGCCGAGGCCGATCGCGCGAAGGCCGAGGGCCGCAACCCGCAGCCGTATTCCGGAGACTTCGCGAAGGGCGAGGGCTCGCTCGAATGGCCGGTGCGGGGG
Organism: Candidatus Eiseniibacteriota bacterium; assembly: GCA_041483195.1. Taxonomy (GTDB): domain Bacteria; phylum Eisenbacteria; class RBG-16-71-46; order RBG-16-71-46; family RBG-16-71-46; genus WS-2. The sequence goes on along the minus strand of JBGPFC010000047.1, from coordinate 1,362 downwards.
CCCCTGGTCGGGCACATGGGCACCGAGACCCATCCCAAGTGGGGCACGGTCACGCCCAACAACGGGATCGATATTCAGGTGGCGATCGGAACCGCGGTGCATGCGGTGGCGAAGGCGCGCGTCGAGTACACGAGCGAGGACTACGGCACCTACGGGCAGATGATCATCCTCAACCACGGCGACGGATTCTTCACGCTCTACGGCCACCTCTCCCAGATCTCGGTCAGCGTCGGAGCGGAGGTCGTGCCCGGTCAGACCATCGGCAGCTCCGGCGACTCGGGCTCGCTCAAGGGCCCGATCCTCCACTTCGAGGTGCGCAAGGGCGGCACGCCGCTCAATCCCGAGGACTGGCTGCGATAGGGCGGGGGCGAGCCGGCGCGGCGGTGCGCAATTGAATTCGAAGCTCAAACCGTCGCTTGCGAAGGAACGGGAGATCGTGCGGCCTCCCGTTCCTCAGGTGGAAACCTTGTGCGGCGCTTTCGCCGCGGCTCTCATATCCACTCCACTGATCCAAGGCGTCAACGCCATCTTCTTGCGGTCACGGAGCAGAAATCACCGCGCGACAGGCGTGCTCACCGTCGCTACACTTACAGGGTGACTACCGCCGGGGTCGCCCCCGGTATGTCTAATGATCACTGTGCAGCCGGACCCTCCGGAGCATTGGCTCTGACCCAGGCACCCCGCGACAGCACCCAGGTCATGCACCGACCCGCCCACAGGATCGCCAGATCCGCCCTCGGCGCGCTGCTCGCTGCCGCCCTGCTCTTCCCGCTCGTGGCACACGCCCAGGAACAGTGGGGCTATAACGGGATGGAAGTGTGCGTCCGGCCGTTGTGCGCGGGATTCAATCCCCTCATCTGCCAGGACGGATTCGGCGGTGCGCTCGTTGTGTGGGAGCGGAACCCGGGGCTGGTGAACCAGGATCTCTACGTGCAGCGGGTGCTGCCGAATGGAACCATCGCTCCCGGCTGGCCCGGTCGCGGCGTACGGGCAGTGGGGGAAGCACACGACCAGTACTCGGACGACATCGTGCCCGATGGCGCGGGCGGTGCGTTCGTCGTGTGGGAGGACTACCGAAGCTGGACCCCGAACGGTCTCGACATCTACGCGCAGCACGTTCGAGGTGACGGCTCACTCGCGCCAGGCTGGCCTGCCGATGGCTTGCCGATGGGCACCGCGCCGGGCGATCAGCAAATTGCGCGCATGCTGGCGGATGGTGCGGGCGGTGTGTTCGTCGTCTGGGAAGACTCGCGCTCCGGCTTTGCCAACGCGGATGTCTACGCGCAGCACCTGAACGGCGACGGCACTCGCGTCGCGGGCTGGCCGGTCGGCGGGCTCGCGGTGTGCACCGCACCGCTGGCG
>JBGPFC010000046.1:0-26748 GCA_041483195.1 Candidatus Eiseniibacteriota bacterium | reverse complement strand
GCGAGACCATCGCGTTCTCCAAGCGCCGCCAGAGCGCGATCGAGCGGCTGTGGCTGTTCCTGGTGTGGCGCAACTACCTGAAGCGCTTCTCGGAGCGCAGGCGCGACGCCACCCCGGCGGTGCGACTGGGGCTGCTCGCGCGGCGGCTCTCGGTCGCCGAGGTGCTGGCGCAGCGCCTGTTCCCCACCCGGATCGCGCTCCCCGCCCGCTGGGCACGCTACTACTGGCGGGAGGTCACGACCCGCGTCATCCCGCGCTGCGCGACCCACCGGCGGCGCTACGCCATCTGAGCGGTAGTCAGTGCCCCGTGCGAGACCACGTGCTTCACCGTCGGCTGCAATCTTCGGAGCACAACCCGCTACTTGTGGCGCTTCGCCGGCAACGCGCCCTGCATGCCTTCCATCCCCGGCATGCCCTGCATGCCCTGCATCCCCTGCATCCCGGGCATCAGCGCGTGGGTGGCCTTCCCGGTGATCCAGCCCGCGACGTGCGAGCCGATGTAGTGCCCGGCCATGGCGCCCAGCGGGCCACCCAGCCCCGCGCCGATCCCCGCGCCCACCGTGCCGCCGTAGTTCTCGGCGGCCTGCTGTCCCATCTGCGCTCCCTTTCCGGCCACCATCCCCATCGGGGAAACGCCCATGCCTCCACCCATCGCGGACATCATCCCCCCGCCCGCCATGCTCTTGCTCATCTCGTCCATGTCGAGCGTCTTGAAATCCTTCGGGAGCTTGAACAGCTCATCCTTCTGCGGGCCGACCACGAGGTCGGACCAGTCGATCGAGCCTTCCTTCGATTCCATGCGTCGCGGGGCGCCCGTCGCGGGATCGACCCACACCGTGCCGCTGCCGCCCTCATAATCCATCCGGTACTTGAGCGCCGTGTGGCCGGCAAGCGAATCCGGTCCGAGAAACGTGACGTGCGCCTCGGGTGGCGGCCCGGACTTGCCGCCCTCGGGGCCCGCCTTCATCGACGTCTTCATGATCATCTTCTGCTCGGGGACGAGCATGTAGCTCGACGAGTCCGCCATCTCGATCATGCTGAAGTTCATGCCCTGCGCGCCCATGTCGGTTCGCGATCGTCCGCGGGAAACGTAGCGATCGATCACGACGGACTCCGTCCCGTTCTTGACGCTCATGCGCACCTTGTACTCTGCGGGCTCGCTCCATTGCGGCAGCCGGGTCAAGGAGTCCGGAACGGTCGCGGCACCGGCCGCCGGAGCGTGGATCGCCAGCGCGCACAGCGCGAGCGCGGGGACGATCAGGGACGAGACGCGCATGGGATCCTCCGCGTGACGGTTCGATCGGGACGGCCGAGAGCGCGGCGATCATAGCACCCCGCCGGGCGCGTCCCGATCGGGCGAACGTAGGACGTGCCCCGGAGGCCGGAGTCTGCGATGATGCAGCCCGACAGGCGGAGGGGGCCTCAGCCCGCCCCCCGCACGCGTCAAATCCCCCGAACAGGAGGCATCAAGCATGGCGGGAAGCAAGCGGCCGTCATTCCTCAAGCGACAGAAGGAACAACAGCGCATCGCCCGGGCGAACGAGAAGCGCGAGGTGCGCCGCGCACGCAAGCACGCGAAGAGCCTGGGCCTCACCGAGCCCGGCGAGGGCGACGGCACCGACGCGCTGCTCGAGCCCACCGAGATGGGCGACGATGCCGCTGGAGCCGGAGAAGGCACGGACGACACCGACGACGGGGGCGCGACCCGCTGAAGCACGCGGGCGGCGTGTCGCACATCGTGGGCGCGGAGATTCCGACCATGCGGCTCGAAGGCATTCACCACGTGACCTGCATCACCGGCGACGCGCGGCTCAACGTGGATTTCTACACGCGCGTGCTGGGCCTGCGGCTGGTGGCGAAGAGCGTGAATCAGGACGATCCCTCCGTGTACCACCTCTTCTACTCCGACGAGGCCGGGGATCCGGGCGCGGACATCACCTTCTTCGAATACCCCGGCGCCCGTCCGGGCCGGGCCGGCGCGGGCATGGTGCACACCATCGCGTGGCGGGTCGGCTCCGAGGAGGCGGTTGCGTTCTGGGAGCGGCGGCTGGCGTCCGAGAAGGTGGCCGCCCAGCGCGCGGGCGCCGAGCTGCGTTTCGCGGATCCCGAGGGGCTGCGGCACGCGATCCTGGTGAGCGCGGCGAACGACGCGCCGCTGATCGCGGAGCATCCGGAGATTCCGAGTGCGCTCGCGCTCCAGGGCTTCGACGCGGTGCGCGCCTTCAGCTTGAGCCCGGAGCGCAGCCGCGCGCTGCTCGAGAACGTCCTCGGGGCGCGAGCGGTCTCGGAATTCGCGTGGGAGCTGCGCGGCGCGCGGCGCGGCGGGGTCATCGCGTACGAGGCCGGGCCGCCCGAGCGCGGATTTCCGGGCGCGGGCACCGTGCATCACGTCGCGTGGGGCACCACGGTTCGCGATCACCCGCGGTGGCTCGAACGATTGCACGAACATCGCGTGAGCTCCACGCCGGTGATCGACCGGCACTACTTCCACTCGATCTACTTCCGCGAGCCGAGCGGCGTGCTGTTCGAGATCGCGGACGATGGACCGGGGTTCGTCGTGGACTCGCCGGTCGAGATGCTCGGCACGCGCATCATCCTCCCGCCGCGGTTCGAGCCGCAGCGCGCCGAGATCGAGAAGCGGCTCACGCCGCTGCCCGATCCGCGCGCGGGATGGAGCCGCCCGGCGCGGCGCTGAGCGCGGGGCCCCGAGGCCATGACCATCCTGCTCTGCATCGCGACGATGGCCGTCACCGGGCCGGCCGGGGCGGGCGCGCCGCTCCCCGGAGCGGGCGCCGCGGTCTCCGGTGCGGATGCGACGCTCGCCGCGGCGGTCGCCTCCGCACCCCCGCCCGACACGCTCGGCCTCGGATCGCTGAGCGGATTCTCCTGAGCGGTGCCCACGGTCCCGTTGGGACCGGTCGTGGATCCCGAATGGGGGCTCTATTCGATCAAGCGCTCGCTGTGGGATCCGGTCGAGCCGACGCGGCTCGGCTCGCTGCTCCCCGAATTGCTCTTCCACGTGAACGGCGAGGTCTACCGGTTCGCGAGCCGCCGCACGCTGGAGCGCTTCATGAAGGCGCCGCTGCTCTGGTGCGGCATGGTGCGCGATCCCGTCACCGGCCATCGCTTCATGCCCACCTCGCGCTCGCCCGCGGCCTACTGGATCGGCGGCCCCTATTACTTCGAGAACGATACCACCAAGGCCCGCTTCGTCGACGATCCGCACCGCTACGAGGTGATTCGCCGGATGTGAGGCGCGAGCGCTGAGCCCGCGGCCCTCCGCGCCGCCCTCGAGCCTTCTTGCTATCGCAGCAGCCTGTCGATCTCGTCCATCACCGCGTTCATCTCGCGAATCGCGGCGCGGAAGGGGGCGGAGGTGGTCATGTCCACGCCCGCGTTCTTGAGCAGGTCGATCGGATAACGCGACGAGCCGGAGGCGAGCATCTGCAGATACGCGTCGCGCCTCGCGGCGCCCTTGCCGAGCGCCGCCTCGTCGCGGATGCCGTTCGCGAGCGCGGTCGAGGCGACGACGCTGGTCGCGTACTGGTACACGTAGAAGTCGTAGAAGAAGTGCGGGATGTAGGTCCACTCCACGCCGTACAGCGCGTCCACCTTGCACACGCCCTGCGCGTGACCGTAATAGGTGCGCACCATGTCGAGGTAGAGCTTCGACATGCTCTCGCCGCTCAGGCTCTCGCCCCGCTCCGCCCGCTCGTGGATGCGCAGCTCGAACTCCGCGAGCATCGCCTGCCGGAACAGCGTGCCGCGCAGGTTGTCGAGATAGCTCCCGAGGATGTAGAGCCGCGCCTGTTTGTCCTTCGTGCGGTCGAGCATCAGGTGGAACAGCAGATTCTCGTTCAGCGTCGAGGCGACCTCCGCGACGAACGTCGCGTAGTCGTGGCTCACGTAGGGCTGGTGGCGGTCCGCGAGGTAGGTGTGCATCGAGTGACCGGACTCGTGCGCGAGCGTCCCCACCTCGTCGTATTGCCCCGTGAAGTTCTGCAGCTGGTACGGGTGAACGCCGTACGCCCCGGTGCTGTAGGCGCCCGACGCCTTACCGGTGGTGGGCATCCAGTCGATCCAGCGCGACGCGAACCCGTGGCGCAGCGTGTCCACGTAGGCCTCGCCGAGCGGGGCGACCGCCTGGAGCGTGAGATCCATCGCCTCCTCGGGCGTGAATTTCAGACTTACGTCCTTCACGATCGGGCAGTAGAGATCCTCGTAGCGCATCGACTTGAGCCCCAGCATGCGCAGGCGCAGCCGCAGGTAGCGATGGAGCGTCGGCAGGTTGGCGTGCACGTCGTCGAGCAGACGGGTGTAGACGCGGGTCGGGATGTTGTCGCCGAACTGCGCGGCCTCGAGGCAGCTCGTGAAGTGGTGAACGTCGCGATCGAAGATGTGCGCCTGCACCTGCGCGTTGAGCGCCGCGCCGAACGTGCCCTCGAAGTCCCGATGGGCGTGCCAGAACTCGCGGAACACGGTGTCGCGATCGGCCCGCACCGCCGACTGGCGATACTGGGTGTAGGCCGCGTCGTCGAGCCGGACCGAATCCCCGGTCGAGAGCCTGACGGTGGGCCACGGGAGCTCGGCGTTGTTGAAGATGTCGCGAATGGTGCCGCCCGCGTTCTCCATGCGGCCCGCCTGCGCCGCGATGTTCTCTTCATCGGCGCCGCGCGTGTGGGCGGCGGCGCGCAGGATGTTCTCGAGGAACTGCCGGTAGTCCTTCAGCCGCGGGTCGGATGCGATGAAGCCCCGCACCCGCTCCGGTCCGATCGCGAGAATCTCGGGACGCACGTAGGACGAGGCCGAGTGGAACTGCACGCCCAGACGCTCCGCTGCGTCGCGCATTTCGAGATGACGGCTGACGCGCGTGTCCTCGTCGTTCAGCTGACTGGCGTAGGTGCCGAGCCGCGCCAGGTCGCGGTCGAGGTCCATCGTGGTGGAGAGCGCGGCGTAGAGGCTGTCCGCTGAAGCCCCGAGATGACCCTTCCAGCCCTCCATCCTGGGCACGCGGCGCGCGAGATCGTCCTTCGCCTTCGTCCACGCCGCCTCCGATGGATAGAGCGCGGTGAGATCCCACGTGTACGGGCGCGGGACCTGCGAGCGTTCGGTCGCGTGCGCGCCGGCGGCCAGCGAGAGCAGGAGGGCGAGGGCGATCGGCGTGCGTCGTAGGTTCGGGCTCATGGTGCGTCTCCGGCGGCGCGCGTTGATTCCCTCCCTCGCCGGCCGGGCGCCTCGGCACGCGCGGGGGAGCGCATGCTAGCACGGCGCTGTGCTAGCCTTCTCGACGCGTTCGCGCGGCCTTCGAGGCCCTCCGCCATCCGTGCGACATGTAGGAAGCTCCTGAGCGGAACTCAGCGTGTGTGGAGGCCGACCCACCGCCATGAGGCACTCGCGAGAAGTCCGGCCGGATCGTGCCCGTCGCTCGCGCCCCGCAGCGGGACAGAGCCCGGCGTGCAGGCCGCACACCTCCCGCTCCACCGCCATCGCGCTCGCCGCCATTCTCGCGGCGGGGGTCGCGATGCGGCTCTGGGCGCTTCGCTTCCAGCCCTTCGTCACGTTCGATGGCACGGAGTACATCCGCTTCGCCGAGTCGCTGCTCGCGGGCAAGGCGTTCGTCTCGGTATTTCCGCCCGGGTATCCGGTGCTGGTCGCGCTCGCGCGCCTGATCGTCGCGGACCGGCTCGGCGCCGCGGTTGCGGTGTCCATCCTGTGCGGCGTGACGCTGCCGCTCGTGGTGTGGCTGCTCGCCCGGCGCGCGGTGGGGGAGCGCTGGGCGCTGTGCGCGGCGCTCGCGGTCGCGCTTCATCCGGAGCTGTCGCGGTTCTCGGCGCTCAGCATGACCGAGTCCGCTTACCTGATCGCGCTCTACCTCGGCCTGCTGCTGGTCGCCACCGGCCGGCCGCTGCCGTCGGGGCTCGCGGTCGGCGCGGCGTACGCGATCCGCCCCGAGGCGCTGCTGGTCGCGGGCGCGCTGGGCGTGGGCGGGGTTCGCGGCGCGTTCCTCGATCGCCGCGGGCGGATCGCGCTGCTCGCCGGGGCGCTGGGATTCGTCCTGATCGCGGTTCCCTGCTGGATCTACTTCCATCACACGCAGGGCGTGTGGACTCTGACGCCGAAGGTGAGCACGCTGCACGCTCCCACGCAGGATTGGCGCGCCGCCGAGCCGCACGCCGGCGTCGCCCCGGAGGCGGGGGCGGATCGATTCGATCCCATCCGGCGCGCGCGCGCCCACGGCGCCGAGATGCTGCGGGACGCGCCGGCCAACGCGCTCAAGCACGGCCGCGCCCTGCTCATGCTGTGGCCGTGGCCGCTGCTCCTGCTCTCGCTCTGGGGGCTCGCGGTGCGGCGGGGCATCGAATCACTCGCGCTGCTCGTGCTGCCGGCCTTGCCGCTGCTGGGCCTCGCGGCGCATCCGCGCTTCGCGCTGGCGGCGATTCCCGCGCTCACGATCCTCGCGGTGGTCCCGCTCACGCGCCGGCATCGGATCGGGCGCGCGCTGGCGGTGGTGCTGTGGAGCGGGGGAGCGATCGCATGCGCTTGGGCGCACATGGAATCGTTCGTGATGGCGTTCGACGGCTCGCTCGTCACCGAGCGCCGCGCGGGGCAATGGCTCGAGGGCGTCGCGGAGCCGGAGGCGGTCGTGATGGATCGCAAGCCGTTCGTGGCGTTTTACGCGCGGCGAACGCACCGCATCATCCCCGACGACCCGTACGACGCGATCGTCGCGGGCGCGGTGAGGGATCGCGTGCGCTACCTGGTGGTCCCGGAGTGGATGGCGCGCCAGATGCGGCCGCAGCTCCTGCCGCTGCTCGTGGACGCGTCGTTCCGCCAGCGCGAGCCGCGGCTCGAGATGATCTACGCCGGCGCGGATGCGCGCGGGTCGAGCCTCGCGATGTTTCGAGTGCTTCAGCCGGGGGAGATGAAGCTCGGCGCGCTGCCGGTGGTAGACTCGCGTGGGTACGTTCGGGGTGAGAGCCGCGGCCCGTGACCATGGAGGGGAACATGATGCAGATGCCGCGGCGATCGCGCGACCGCGCGAGAGCCTTCGCGGCCGCGGTCGCGCTGCTCGCCGCCCTTTCGGCCTCGACCGCGCTCGCCGCGCCGCACACGGTCCAGATCGGCGCGCTCGATGGCGTGAACGCCGATTCGCTGCAGCGGGCGGAATTCCTCGCGGCCTTCGACGAAGCCTTCGCAGCTTCCGAGTTCGCTCTCGAGCGGCGGGCGCCCGAGCGCGCGGGCGAGGACTCGTCGCTCCAGAACAGTTTCAGCCTGGTGGAAGGCGACTCGAGCGCCGACGCGTGGACGCTGGAGGTCGTGGTGGGATTGCCGCCCTATCTCAAGGTCAGCGGCAAGGGACTGAAGACGAACGATGGCGGCAGGAGCTGGCACCCGGACAAGGTCTCCCGATCGGACCCCAAACGGCGGGCCGCGCGCGGCATGAATCTCGTGATCACCGTCATCCCGCCCCGGTCGTCGCCGGGTGATTCATCGCCCGGGACGGAGCGGGCCGCCGTCGCGTTTCCGCTCGCGCCCCGGGCGGCGGCGGAAGGGCTCACGCCCGTTCGGCTCGACTTCTCCGAATTCCCATGGAGCGACGCCGGTCGCGCGGCGGGCGTGCTCGCGCTCGAGGCCTTGCACCGGCGAGCCGGAGAGCTGCACGACAACCAGCGGTTCGCGCTCGACGGCGCGGTTCGCGCCGGAGCGGCCGAGTAGCGCGGCGCGCCCGGCGACGTCGAGCGCTCCCGCTTACGTCGTCATGATTACGAGGTGCTTGACCTTCCGGAATTCCTTCGGGTCGAGGATGTGCAGTTCGACCCGATTGCCCGCGGTTCGCAGCTCGTAGCTCGAGAGCGGCTGCGGGCTGAGCACCTGAACCCTGGGCGCGGGCGCTCGCACCACCGTCTCCTCGTCGGTGTCGAGCGCTGTGAAGAGATGTTCGTCGAAGCGCCCCGAGAGCAGCAGGGTCTTGCCGAGGCCGAGCACCCCGCCCTTCGCCACGATGACGCCCGAGCTGGAAAGCTCCTTCTTGGTGCCGACGATGAAATAAATCGTCCCCAGCTCACGCTGCTTGTCCTCGATCGTCTGATCCTTCGCGGCCAGCGCGTCGCGATCCAGCTCGACCGTGCTCTCCAATCCCGCCACCTGCGTCTGCAGCGAATCCACGCGGCTCGCGAGCAGGCTGGCCGCCGCCTCCTTCTCCGCGACCGACCGCTTGAGCTGGACGACCATCCGCTCGAGCCCCGCGATCCGGATGCCGCCGTGCCGGAGGCTCGATTCCAGCTCGCCGATCCGCTGCTTCGTGCGTTGAATGCTCGCGTTGAGCAGGGCGATGCGGTCCAGCGCCTCGCGGCGATTCGGTCCGGTCAGCTCCTGCTCCTTCTCGAGCCCCTCGGGCGTGAGCCGCACGGTCGTGTCTCCGGTCGAGATCGCGTTCAGGCTGTCCTGGATCTCGGCGATCGAGCTGAAGGCCTCAGCGTACTGAGACCTCGCGCTCTGCTCGGCCGCTTTCATGTCCGTGAAGTCCGCAGCGGTCTTCCGGTACTTCTGGAAGAGCACAGCTGTGCTCCCGAGCAGGAGGACGACGAGGGCGGCCAGGGCCAGTCGGACGGGTCTGCGCATGGCGATTGTTCCTTCCCTTCCCGCCGGCGCCATCCCGGGCATGAGCCCGGGATGGCGCGGCAGAGAACGCGTGAGACTGTGGATGGGGAGCGGATCGGACTCGCGGCCCGGGGATTCGATGGCCGCCCGTCCATGCCGTGCCGGTCCCACGACATGGCTGGCGTAGAGCGCCAGCGGAATCCCCGTCGCGTGGATTAAACACCGGACCGCTCCGATCGGGTCGGAGTATCGCGAGCTTTTTGCAGATTCGTGATAGAACCATGACCGCGCGGCCGGGAACGGTGAAATCCGCGGCTCGCCGGGCCGCGCGCCGGGCGGCGCAACGGGTTCGGCCGGGCGATCGAGTGACGACGAGGTGGGAGGGTGCGGATTCGATGAGCGGGTGCACGAAGGGTGGCGCGGGTGCGATCGCGTGCGCGCTCGTGATGTTCTCGCTCGGCGCGCTCGCGGCGGGCGACGCCGTGCGGGCCGCCGCGGGCGGGGAAGGCTCCGCCCGCCCGCCGCTGCCCGCACGGCGCGCCGACCTCCGCGCCTACCGCGCGCGGGTGCTCGCGAACCTCCAGGACGTGATGGGGGAGCTGCCCGACTCGTCGCGCCGCGTGCCGCTCGACGTGATCGTGGCTCGAATCGACACGCTCGCGCGGTTCACGCGCGCCACGCTCACGTTCGCGGCGGAGCCCGGCGATCGCGTCCCGGGAATGCTGCTCGTCCCGCGGGCGCGAAGCGGCCGCGCGCCCGCGGTGCTCTGTCTCCACCAGGCCACGCCGCTCGGCATGGCGGAGGCGGCCGGTGCCGGCGGCTCGCCCGACATGGACTACGCCGCCGAGCTGGCCGAGCGCGGCTACGTGACGCTCGCGATCGACGATCCAAACTTCGGCGAGTACCGGGTGGACCCGCGCGCGCTGGGCTACGCGAGCACCACCATGAAGGGCGTGTGGAATCGGATCCGCGCGGTGGACCTGCTCGAATCCCGCCCCGAGGTGGACCCGCGCCGCATCGGCGCGCTCGGCCATTCGCTGGGGGGCTGCGACGCGTTGCTGCTCGCCGCGTTCGATCCGCGGGTGCGCGTGGTCGTGACCAACTGCGGCTTCACCAGCCTGAGGCGCTACGCGGGTGGCGACCTCTCGGCGTGGAGCCAGCCTCAGTTCATGCCGCGGATCGCGGAGCGCTACGGGAACGACCCGGCTCGCGTGCCGTTCGACTTCGCGGACGTGCTCGCCGCGATCTCGCCGCGTCCGCTGCTGGTGCTCGCCGCCGAGAAAGACGGGATCTACGACGTGCGCGGGGTGCGCGAGTGCGTGGCCGAGGCGTCGGCGGCCTATCGCATGCAGCACGCGTCCGCGAAACTCGATGCTGAATACTTCGGCGGCTATCACCACTTCTCAGAACCCGCGCGGAAGGCGGCGTACGCGTGGCTCGATCGCTGGCTGAGGCGGTGACCGGGCCGCGGCTCCGAGGCGCGTGGCCCGGGCCGGCGGTGGGAAGGGCGGTCAGGCTCCGATGCGCGCGAGCCGGATGGACTCCGCCACCCGCGCCACGTCCGCGCTGGGGGCCTCGGGGTAGAGCGGAAGGCTGATGCAGGTGCGCGCGACGGCCTCGGTCACCGGCAGCGACCCGGCCGGATAGCCGTAGCTATCGAACACGGGCTGCAGGTGGATCGGCAGCGGGTAATGCACCGCCGTCTCCACGCCGGCCTCGAGCAGGGCGGCGCGCAGCTCCTCACGATGCTCGTGGCGGATCACGTACAGGTGATAGGCGTGCCGTCCGTCCGGGCAGGGGGCGGGTGCCACCACCGGCGCGCCATCGAGCGCGCGGTCGTACTCGCGCGCCAGCTCGTTGCGCAGTTCGGTCCACCGCTCCAGGTGCTCCAGCTTCACGGACAGGATCGCGCCCTGGAAGCTGTTCATGCGGAAGTTGTAGCCGATCTCGGTGTGAAGGTAGCGCTCCTTCTGTCCCTGATTGCGCACGCGGCGGCAGCGCTCGGCCATCCCGGGATCGTGAGTGGTCACGGCACCGCCCTCGCCGTACGCGCCCAGGTTCTTGCTGGGATAGAAACTGAAGCAGCCGAGCGCGCCCATCGACCCCGCACGCCGGCCCTTGTACTCGGCGCCGTGAGCCTGCGCGCAGTCCTCGATGACCGGGATGCCGTGGGCTTTCCCGAGCGCCAGTATGGGGTCCATGTCCGCCATCTGGCCGTACAGGTGCACCACGATGATCGCCCGGGTGCGCGGAGTGATCGCACGCTCGAGCGCCCCGGGGTCCATCGTGAACCGATCCGCGCTGACATCGACGAACACCGGCCTGGCGCCCGCGTACAGGATGGGCCACGCCGTCGCGATGAAGCTCATCGAGACGGTGATGACCTCGTCGCCCGGTCCCACGCCGAAGCAGCCGAGCGCCAGGTGCAGGGCGCTGGTGCCGTTGTTGACCGCGATGCAGTGAGGCACCTGGCAGTAGGCCGCGAACTGCCGCTCGAAAGCGGCGACCGCGGGGCCATTCGTGAACCCGCCATCGTCGAGCACGCCCTCCAGGGCGTCGCGTATCGCGGGGCGGATCGCTTCCATCTGCCTGCGCAGGTCGAAGAACGGAACGTGGCGGGGGCGCTCGTCGCGTCGCTCGGTCATCTTCGTTCCTACTTCTTGATCCCGAGGGCCAGGAGGATGAAGGGGCGCAGCATGCGCCACCAGCCGGTGATCGGCTTGATCTTGCTGTACTCCACGCCCTTCACGCCGGGATAGGTCTTGGTGACCGGCACCTCGGCCACCCTGTACCCGAGCGTGTAGGCCTTCCAATGCACGTAGTACTCGTACTCGTAGTCATCCAGCCACTCCTGTTCGATGTCGATGCGTGGATCGTCGAACAACGCGAGCCGGTAGGCGCGAAAGCCATTGGTCAGATCCGTGCAGCGGCGGCCCGAATACATGCGGAAGATCAGGCTCAGCATCTGGATCGCGATGCGTCGGAACAGAGGCAGGTGGGGACTCGAGCCGCCTTCGAGGAAGCGGCTGCCCTGCACGTAGTCCACGCCATGCTCGAGGATGGGCTCGAGCAGGCGCGGAATCTCGCCAGGGTCATCCTTGTTGTTGCCCGCCATCACCACCAGAATGTCGTAGCCGTTGGCGCGCGCATGCCGCACCACCGCCTTGATCGCCGCGCCGATCCCGCGGCGCGTGGGCTGGGTGAGCGGCTCGATGCCGTGCTGGCGCAGCAGCGCCGCCCCGTCGTCGGTGGAGCCGTCGTCGACGGGCATCCACTTGTCCACGAGCCCGGGGCGGATCTTCGGAACCAGCAGCGCGAGCTTCTCGCGCTCCTCGCAAAACGGAAACATGGCGATCACCCGGTGCCCCGGATGGATCGCCGGGGTGGCTGGCTCGCCGGCCCGCCCCTGCGCGTCGGGGGATGACATCACGCTAGGGCGCGACCTGCTTGAGGAGCCGTGCGGGATTTCCCACCCAGACCTCGCCCGGCGGGACGCTCCGGGTCACCACCGCGCCGGCGCCGATCACGGCATCCCGGCCGATCGTGATGCCGCACAGGATCACCGAGCCCGAGCCGATCGATGCGCCCTGCTCGATCCGGGTGCGCTGGAGGCGCCAGTCGGCCTCGGTCTGCAGCTCCCCCGAGGCATTGACCGAGCGCGGCAGCATGGTATTGGTGAACATCACCCCATGGCCCACGAACACGTGGTCCTCGATGTCCACGCCCTCGCACACGAACGTGTGGCTCGAGATCTTGCAGCGGCGGCCGATCGTCACGCCCTTCTGCACCTCGACGAAGGCGCCGAGTCGCGTGCCGTCCCCGATGCTGCACCCGTACAGGTTCACGAAGGCATGGATCTGGACGTCCACACCCAGAACGACGTCATCCGCGATCCGGCAGAACTCTCCGGGCTTCGTCACGACGACCTCCCGTGCCCCTACTCGGATTCCGTGACCACGTTCTTGCGCTGCTCATCGACCAGCAGCACCGAGCTCGTGCGTTCTTCGAGGACGAAGTAGAGCGGCCGATCCTTCACCTCGCCCAGCAGCCGGCCGATGTACTCGCAGAGCGTCGCGAGCATGACGAACAGGAACATGAACATGACGGAGACGTACACCTGTTGCGTGGTCCAGCCCTCCGCCACGTGCGGCGCGAACAGCCGGGCCAGCAGCACGTAGACCACGTGCAATCCACTCAGCCCGCTCAGCGCGAGGCCCATCAGGCTGACGATGCGCAACGGCTGCGTGGAATTCGCAACGGTCATGTTGATCGCCAGCGCGACCGCCTCGCCCGGGCTCCTGCTGCGCGCGCGCGGACGCCGGGAACGCGGCTCGTACACCAGGGGCTCGCCGCCGAAGCCCACGTATCCGCCGAACGTGCGCAGATAGCGCAGCCGGTCCTTGATGCGCGTGATGGCGTTGACGCTCTGACGGCTGTAGGCGCGGAAGTCCGTGGAATTGCGGGGCAGGTCCACGCCGACGATCCGGTTGAAGTACCAGTAGAACAGCCGCGTGCCGATCGACAGATAGAGCGGCTCGGCGGGGCGCCGAGCGCGGATGCCGTAGACGATTCCCGCCCCCTTGCGGCAGCTCTCGATGAACCGCGGGATCAGCTCCGGTGGATCGTTCTCGGGAATCAGCACCACGACGAAGTCGCCGATCGCGGTGTCGAGGCCCGCGGAGATGGCCACGTCGCGGCCAAAATGCCGGGAGAGCCGGATGAGCCGGATGCATCGCTCTTCCCCCAGCAGCGCCACCACCCGGGCCGCCGTGTCGTCCGTCGAGCCATCGTCGACCAGCACCAGCTCGTAGTTCTCGTAGTTCCGCTTGAGCACCGCTGCGACGTCGCGCAGGAATGGAACGACGATGTCGGCGTCGTTGAAAAGCGGCGCGACGACCGAGGCGAAGCAATCCGACGATGCCATCGATCAGCGTCCCGCTTCGACGGCCGCGGTACGGGGCGGGACCCCGGCGACCGCGTCCACGACTTCCAGGACGTCGTAGATGTTGTCGATCTTGGCTCCGAGCATGCAGGTCAGGTTGGGAAGACCGCAGTGTTCCCGGTAGAGCACGGGGCGGCTGTCGTCGACCTCGCTCTTGGGAAGCACCGTCTTCACCTCCCACAGCGAGTCGACTCTCCGGCAGGCACGCAGGCAGGGCATGTAGCGGCTCACGTCCCGAAGCATGTGGGGGAAGTTCGAGCGCCTGGGAGATGCCGCCAGCACCGCGTACGGATCGCGCCAGGCCTGCCCCGGCGCGTCGCTCCATTCCGCGTGCGGCGTGTAGCGCACGTGCGAGAGGGTGTAGAGGCCGCGGGGCGTGAACGGCATGATCGAGAAGAACGGGCCGCACATCATGGTGAACGCCCGGCCCTTCACCTCATCGGGAACCTCCACCAGCGGCATCTCGGTGAGCTCGTGCTTGAGGTGGACGGGCGGCAGGCCGGAGCCGACCAGCAGGGCGTTGATCCGCGAGTACGTGCAGTTGTAGACGGAGGCCGCGACGAACCGCCCCGGCCCATCGGGCGCGCGGCAGGTCGCCTCCAACCGCCCGTCCGCAGCCGGCCTCACCGACTCGACCTCGTGACTCAGGCGTACCTCGACGTCGTGCGCCGCCAGGTCGCGAAGCACGTGTTCCTTGAGCCTCACGGCATCGAACGCCAGCTCGTGGACGGAGAACACGTCCTCGACGAGGTCGGGATCGAACAGCCTGCGGATGCCGGCGGGCGCCGGTTTGATCGGCGCGCCCACCCGCTCGCAGAACTGGCGGAACTGGGCGGCGGTCGTCTTGGAGAAGTTCCGCCCCACCGCGTAGTAGCTCTCGAAATCGCGAACGATGCAATCGTCATGGTCGGCCACGAACCGCGGGAAATTCACGCGACAGCGGAGCGCCGTGAGCAGCGAGCGCGGGTAGTGGTAGCCGTTGTGCACGCGCGCCTGATTGGCGTAGCTCGCGCGCTGCAACAGCTCGGATCCCATCTCGAACATCACGACGCGCTGGCCCAGATCGCGACGAAGATGCACCGCCAGGCTGCAGCCAAAGAAGCCACCACCGACGATGATGGAGTCGTAATCGGTTCGCTGCGTCAAGATGTCTCCGGAGTCCGGGACGTGCATCGCGGAAAAGTATGTCACACGGCCCGGACCCCGCCAACCACACCCGCGATTCAGGGCCGAGCGACCACGAACGACAGGGCGATGCAGGCCATCAAGCCCAGGCCGACCGCGATGCTGGCGCGCCGCGCGCCGAATCGCCCGGCCAGGCTCACGATTCCGAGCGCCGCCGCCAGCACCACGCACCATTCCGTGGGAAAGCGATAGCGCTCGATGAGGAAGATGGGCAGCATGATGGCGCCCTGAGCGGCCCAGATCATCGCCGGGAGCACCACGCGCCGGCGCGCCGCCGCGAGGAACAGCGCGGCCAGCGCCGCCAGCATGGCGAACCGGTGCACCCACAAATCGGCCGCGCGCCCGCGAATCGGCCCGAGGTAGATGATCGCGCGTCGCGCCACGGCCTTCACCGTCGCCTTCGGATCCTGCACCATCCGCTGCCGCGTGAGATCACGGAAGTGCCGGTCGAATCCCAGCTCTCCCAACCCCACGTTGGCGCCCATCCAATCGTACGCCGGACGCACATTGCCGTCGGTGGTGCCCGCCCAGGCGGTCGCGTTGCCGTTGGTCGTGAACGGCACGAACGCGTGCAGCACGCGCGCGTTGCGGATCGGCCACGGAGCCCACATCACCAGCGCGGCCGCGGTGTACGCGAGGGCGGCGCGCGGGAACTTGAGCAGCAGCCAGATCCCAAGCCCCAGCGCGAGCCCCAGGCCAACCGGTCGGCACAGGATCGCGATCGCGGTCGACACGCCCGCCATGACGCTCCATGCGAGCCGACGCCTGCCGATCCCCTCGAGCACCGCCCACGTCGCGAAGATGCCGAGGAACTCGTAGAAGACCTCGCTCAGCACCAGCCCGGAATGAAACCACGCGGTGGGCCACGCCAGCCGGATCGCGAACGCGATCCATGCGGCCCGCGGTCCGCCGCCGAGACGCTTCGCGATCGACCCGAGGAGCGCGGCGGACAGCCCATTGAGCGCGCCCTGCATGGCGATCACCGTGCCGATGCCGCCCAGCGCGAGCCCCAGCGCCACGAACACGGGATAGCCCGGGGCGCGGAACGCGAACAGGTCGAGCCCGGGGATCAGGGCCTCCCGGTAGCGCAGGCCCGTTCCCGCGAGCAGCGACCTGGCCAGCGCCACGAACGCGATGCTGTCCGGGTTCTGCATCGGGTCGAGGCGCTGCGCGAGGGTGATCGCGACGCCCGCGACGGCCCCGGCCAGCGCGACCCAGCGCAGGGGATAGGCCTTGAACGCGGGGAGGTTCAACGCGAGGCTCCCTTGATCACGCGCGCGGGCACGCCCGCGACCACGGTGCCCGCCGGCACGTCGCGCGTCACGACCGCTCCCGCTGCCACGACCGCTTCCTCGCCGATGGTCACGCCCGGCAGCAGCAGGCATGCTGCGCCGAGGTAGCACCCGCGCTTCAGAATCACCGGCGCGACCGTGCCGTCGCCCGCGCCGGCCTGCGTGCGGTCCATGCGCTTCGCGTCGTCGTGGACGACGACCGTCACGCGGAACGAGATGGTGACGTCATCCTCGATGATCACGAGCTCGGGGAACTGATCGTCGAGCCAGGTGTCGAGTCCCACGAAGCAGTGCCGCCCGATGCTCACGCCCATCCATCGATAGAGCTGGATGCGCAGATCGGGCGGGATCGTGACGCGCGCGATCATGTGCAGCTGTTTCTGCCAGAACAGGCGCAGCAGGCTCCGGGGCGCGATGCGCGACTCGTAGTCGCGCCGCCCGACACGCTGGGCGATGAGCGGTGGCTTCGTCACATCACCTCCGGGAAGAAGCGTCTGGCCGGCTCTCCATGCACGCCCGCGCGAGGCATCGGGAGTTTCATTCAGTGTCGCATGGAATGGGAATTCCCTTCGCGTGCCTGCGAAACCATACCCGTTCCCCGGCTCCGTTCAAATTCTCTCAGCGTCGTCCGCCCCGCGGGAGCGCCCCGCGCGCGTCCGCTCCAGGCGCGTCGTGCGGGGGAGCGAGGGGTGACGGAACCGCAGCTTCGGCGCGGGATGGCCCCCTCCATTGGACGCGCTGGCCGCGAGTGCTACCATTTCGCGGAAACTCTGCCGTCCGTCGACGCGTCCGACGTCCGCGTCACTCCGCAGAGCCTTCTCGCGCCGGACATGGACCACCCGAGGGCAGAGAGTTCCCCCCAAATGCTCGTCCCGAACTAGTCATGCCCACGAAGGTGGATCGCGGCCGCCGCCGCGCCGTCCCGCGCCTCGAGACCCAGGGTCGCGACCTCGGGCCCCGCGTCGGCACCCGGTCCCGTTCTCGCACGTGTGGCCAGCGCTTCCGCCGCGAGGCGCGATGACGTCGGTGCGCCTCTTCGCAGAAGTCGACCGTGCGCGATGGGACGACTACGTGGCGCACGCTCCCGGCTCGCACTTCGGCCAATCCACGGCGTGGAAGCGAGTCCAGGAGCGCGCATACGGAGTGCGGGCCCGCTGGTGGATCGCCGAGCGCGCGGGCGCGGTCGCCGGGGTGCTTCCCCTGTTCGAGGCGCGCGGGATCGCGGGGGGGAGGCGTCTGTTCTCGGCGCCGGGGGGCCTGCTGGCGGACGACGATGAGACCGCACGCGCGCTGCTGCAGCCGGCCCGCGAGGCGGTGCGGCTCGAGGGCCACGAGTGGCTCGAGCTGCGCGACCAGCGGCGGCGCTGGGAGGGGCTCGAGACCCTCGATGAACACGTCACCATGGAGCTCGAGCTGCCGCGCGAGCCAGAGTCCATGTGGAAGGCGTTCGGCGCCAAGCTCCGCAACCAGATCCGCAAGGGTGAGAAGGAAGGCTTCGCGGTGCGCTGGGGCCGCGAGCACGTGGCGGGCTTCTACCGCGTCATGCTCGAGAACATGCGCGACCTCGGCACCCCGATTCTCGGGGAGGACTACTATCGCAGGGTCATCGACGGTTTCGGGGACGACGCCACCGTGCTCGTGATCGAGACCGCTCGCGAGCCGGTCGGGGCGATGTTCCTGATCGAGCACGCGGGCACCGTGTCCGACCCCTGGGCCTCCTCGTTGCGTCGCTTCCTCGCGCGTTGTCCGAATCAGGTGCTCTACTGGGAGGCGATTCGCCGCGGCATCGCGCGCGGCTGTTCGCGCTTCGACTTCGGCCGCAGCCAGTGGGGCTCCGGCACCTTCCGATTCAAGGAGCAGTGGCTCGCGAAGCCGGTCCCACTTTTCTACCAGTACGTGCTGGGCAAGGCGTCCCGCGCGCCGTCGCTGGAGGACCAGAAGCACGGCTTCGCGCTCGCCGTGAAGATGTGGCAGCGCCTCCCGATCCCCGCGGCGGGCGTGCTCGGTCGCCACGTGAAGCGCCTGTTCCCGGAGGCGCTGTGAGCCCCGGCCCGCCTTCCGCATCGGCCGCGGGACAGGGGCGGCGCGTGGGCGGGTCGAACCGCTTTCCCATCGTCGTACCGGCGCTCGCGGCCTTGGTCGCGGCCGGCTGGTTCATGCCGGGCGTGATCGGGGATTGGGGGCTCTTCCCAATGCTCGGCGTATTCCCCGGAGTCGCGCTGGCCACGATGTTGCCGCTCGAGCGCGGGGCCTTCGCGCGCTGGACGCTGGGACTCGCGCTCTCTCCACTCGTCGTCACGGCGGCGGCCTGGGCGCTGATGAGCGCCGGCCTGACGCTGCCCGCGGCGGCGCGGATCGTAGCCGTGGCGGGCCTCGCGCTGTGGGTGCTGGCCGAGCTGCGCGAGGCGCGACGCGACGGTTCAGCGGGGGAGACCCGCGAGGGACTGCGGTTCGCATGGTGCTGGTCGATCGGCGCGGCCGCGGTGGTGGCGGTAGTTATGTTCGTCAACCCCTACCTGCGCATTCGTGGCGACGCCTGGGTCCACGCCGGGATCATCTGGGAGATCATCGAGCGCGGGATCCCGCCTCAGGACCCACGCTTCGCCGGCCTGACCCTCAACTACGTCTGGTTCTACAACTACTTCATCGCGTTGATCGCCACGCTGCGCGGGGGAGACCCGTTTGCGCTGATGGCGATCTCGAACACGGCGAGCATGTTCGCCACCATGGGGCTCGCGTGGCTGATCGGACGCCAGCTCTGGAAGACGCCCCGCGCCGCCGCCGGCTCCGCCATGCTCATGGCGCTCGGCATGAACGCCGCGATGTGGATCCTGTGGCCCGTGCGGCTGGGGAAGGGTCTGACGGGTTACGTCCGAGGCGCCGAGGAGATCTCGAGACAGCTCGCGGTCGCGCACTGGAACTCCGCGGAGGTCATCTACGATCTCGGCGTCCTCGGCACCTACATGGTGAGCTTCCTCGACAAGCTGCTGCACGGCACGGCCATCAACGTCGCCTACGTGATGATGCTGGTGTATCTCTGGGCCATGGTCAGGATGTTCGGGGAGGAGCGCGGTGCGCCGCTCGTATGGGGCGCGGCGGCGGCCAGCGGGATGCTCTTCTTCCACGGCGTGGTGGGGCTCTCGGTGATCCCGGTGACGCTCGGCGCGCTCGGGCTCGCCTGGATCCTCGCGGGGCGCTGGACCTGGTTGCCTGCGCGCGGGCGCATCGTGGCTTTCGCGGGCGCGACGATCGCCGGCGCGCTGCTCGCGGCGCCCTACACCATCGCCATCTCGAAGGCGTGGCCGGCGTCGAAGTCGGGCCTGCACTACACCTATCTGAAGGTGGACCCGGTCCAGCTCTTCACCCTCGCGACCTCGCTCTTCGTCGCGGCGTGGTTCGCCCGCCGTCCGCTCCGCAGGCTGGCCACGGAGCGGCGCGGCACGGCTGCCGTGATCGCGCTCTACGTGGCGTGCATGCTGTTGTTCTCGAGCGTCGTCACGCTCCCGATCGCGAGCCACGTGAAGTTCATCTTCGAGGCACTCGCGGGCCTCGCGGTGCTCGGCGGGGCGGGGTTCCACGAGGAGATCGCGTCGTGGAACCGGCGTTTCGGCCGCGCCGGTGCCGTCGCGATCGGCGCGATCGTCCTGGCCGGCACGCCCGTGCTCACGATCCGCGGTTACCTGCTCGACCGGTCGGGTGCGACCGCGGCCGAGACCCATCCGGCGCGTGGCGAAGAAGCGCTCTACGCCTGGATGCGAGGCGAAACCCAGAAGCAGGCGGTGTTCGTCGACAACAATTTCCGCAGCCTGATCATGGTGAAAGGGCGGCGCCAGCTGCTGCTGGGCAGCGCCCGGGGCCCGGAGCTGGCGGCGTTCCCGCTCGACCAGGTGCTGGAGCGGCGCGCCGTGATGGCCGATCTCTACGGCACGGCGGACTCGCTCGACCGCGACGTGTCCCTGATGGCCGGTCTCGGCCGACCCGCCTACGTGCTGCTGCGGGCCGACGACGGCGGCCCCGCCGGCCCGCCCGGTCCGCGCCTCGATGCCCGGCCGGATCTGTTCACTCGCGTGTACGACCGCGACGGATTCGTCGTCTATCATGTGAGGCCGATCATGGTGCCCTCCACCCCGACACCCGGAGCGCGACACTCATGAGCACGAACGTCCCCGACCCGCGGCGACCTCCGTCCCCAGCCGCTCCGGCGCGGGAGGCGCGGCTGCTCGTGGTAATGCCGGCGCACGACGAAGAGGCGAGCATCGGCAGGACGCTCGCGCGCGTGCGCGAGGAGCTGCCGCAGGTGGATGTGCTGGTCATCAACGACCACTCCTCCGATCGCACCAGCCAGGTGGCCATCGAGCACGGCGCCCGGGTGGTCGAGCTGCCATGCAATCTCGGATACGGGGGCGCGATCCAGACCGGCTTCAAGTACGCGCTCGCCCGCGGCTACGACGTCGTGCTGCAGATGGATGCCGACGGTCAGCACGATCCGGGTTCCGCCCGCGACCTGCTCGCGCCCGTGCTCCGCCGCGAGGCGGACGTGGCAATCGGCTCGCGATTCCTGGGGCAGGCGAAGTACCGCATCCCCGGGCTGCGCCGGCTGGGCATGGGCGTGTTCGCGAGCATCGCCTCGTTCGTGACGCGGCAACGGTTCTCCGATCCGACCTCTGGCTACCAGGCGCTCGATCGCCGCGTGTTCGAATTCCTCGCCCACGACAACTACCCGTCGGATTTTCCGGACGCCGACACCATCATCCTGCTCGCGCTCGCGGGCTTTCGAGTGTGCGAGGTGCCGGTGACCATGGAGGCGCGCACCGCCGGGACCTCCATGCACTCGAACCTCAAGGCCTTCTATTACGTGGTCAAGATGTTCCTCTCCATTCTCATGGTGCTGCTGCGCCAGAAGCGCCTGCGCGTGTGAGCGCCGGATCCTCCGTGCACCACGCCGCGATCACCTTCGACGTCGAGGACTGGTACCACCCCGAGCTGCTGCACCCGCGCATCGCGGCGAACGAGACGCGCTCGGTCGTGCGCGAGGGCGTGGCCGTCATCCTCGATGCGCTCAAGCGACACGCCGTTCGGGCGACCTTCTTCGTGCTGGGAGAGGTCGCGGCGAGGTTCCCGGACCTGGTGCGGACGATCGCCGCGGACGGCCACGAGATCGCCAGCCACGGCATGACCCACCGGCCGCTCTGGAAGCTGGACCGCGAGGGCTTTCGGCGTGAGCTGCGCGATTCGCGTTCCGCGCTGCGCTCCGCGCTCGGGCGCGATCAAGTGGTGGGCTTCCGCGCGCCCACCTTCAGCCTGGACCGCTCGACCGCCTGGGCGATAGAGGTGCTGCGCGAGGAAGGCTTCCTCTACGACTCGAGCGTGTTCCCGATGCGCGTGCGCCTCTACGGCGTGGCCGGCGCGCCGCCCGGCATCTACCGCCCCGCGGCCCAAGATCTCGCGCGGCATGATCCCGCCGGGACCCTTGTGGAATTCCCGGTCGCGGTCGGCGCGCTGGGCCCGCTGCGTCTGCCGGTCGCGGGTGGCTTCTACCTGCGCGTGCTACCGTCGTGGGTGCTCCACCGGACGCTCGACCGCATCGCGAGCGAGCGCCCGTTCAACCTCTACATCCATCCGTGGGAGTGCGCCCCGCGCCTGCCGCGCGTGCGTCTCGCCCCGATGGACGGCCTGATCACTTACGCCGGCCTGGATTCGGTCCTGCCCAAGCTGGACCGAATCCTCCGCCGCTACTCGTTCGACACGATGCGGGGGATTCTCGAGCGCTCCGGCCATCTCGCGCCGGCGAAGGAGAACTGACCATGGTGACTGTCCCGTCCTACACCGGCATCCAGCCGCGCACCCAGGTGTTCGTGGTGATGGTCGGCATCGCGATGCTGTTGTTCGTCCTCAACATGGTCCGGCGCAAGCGGGTCCGCGAGCAGTACTCGCTGCTCTGGATCATGGCGGTGCTCGTGATGACGCTGGCCGCGGTGTTCATCGGCCCCGTGGAGCGGCTCTCGCATCTGGTCGGCGTCTACTACCCGCCGGCGTTCCTGTTCCTCATCGCCATCCTGCTGATGCTCATCCTCCAATTCCACGTGTCGACGGTGATCTCGAGCCTCCGCGAGCAGAATCGCAGCCTGACGCAGGACCTCGGACTGCTCGCCGCAGAGGTGCGCGAGCTGCGCAGGGCGCTCGAGACGCGGGGATGATCCGGGGGAGGGACGATCGCGCCGCTACGGGCCGATGCCCAGCTCGGACGCAGCGGGCGGACGGCGTCCGGCACGCAGCGCGGCCTCGCAGTAGCGGAAGCCGTCGAGGCGGTCGAGCCAGACCTGGATGTCGCGGTCGTACTGCGCGGTGAGATTCCCGAACCAGTAGGGGCGGTTCTCCACGAGCCACAGGCGCTCGTGCTCTGCGCGCAAAGCGACGGCCGCCTCGCGCGCGTCCGCGATCAGCGTGAAGATGGGGGCGAGCTTCTGGATCGAGGCGAGCGCCGGCTGGCCCGGGACCAGCGCCGCCACGAGCTGCTGGTAAAATTCCGGAACGCGCCGCGCCACGATCGCCTTGAGGCCGATGTAGTGCAGGCGCCGCGCGCCGAATGCGAACTCATCCAGCACCTCCGCGTGCAGGCGCCCGCGGAGCCTCGCCTGCCCGATCAGCGCGATCGCCCGTTCCTGCGCGAGCCGGAGCGCGACCGCCGCCGGCTCGATCTGAAGCATGGTCTGACGCTCGGGCGCTCCGCGCAGCGGGTTGAGCCACGCGAGCTGCGTGCTCGCATCCGTCGGGCGGATGCCGTGGATGATGCGATGCGCGCTGTTGATCTGCTCGATCGCATCCGCCACCTCGGTGCCGGGGTTGCGGAAGAAGGCCCAGTCGAACGTCTGCCGCACCCGCGCCGGGTCGCAGTCGCCGGACTGCCACGAGGCGGCGGCCGCGAACGCGAGCGCGTACCAGTTCATCCCGAACAACCCGTCGCCGTCGTCGAACCACACGCAGGTGAGCGCGCCGATCGCCGTGCCGCGCTGACCCTCGCGGATGAACGCGCGGATGTTGGGGAGCGCGATGTCGAGGTTGGGGAAGACCCGGTTCCAGTTCGAGACGCCGGGGCACACGATCACGTCGAGCCCCGCATCGCGGAACGGCTTGATCCACGGGCCGTAATCGTCCGCCGGCCCGTAGCACCAGCTCGCCGCGATCAGGTCGCGCGGGAGCTTCGGGATGATCTCCGGGTGGTCGTGGCAGATGTCGCTCCAGAAGATCAGCTGCTTGCCGTAAGAACTCATCTGATCGTGCAGCGCGCGCAGCTGAGCGAGGTACGTCTCCACCTGGCCGAGCTTCTCGACTTGATCGTGCGAGCGACCCTGTCCCAGCTCGCCGATCTCGTCGGCGCCGATGTGCAGGAACGGCCCGGGAAAGATGGGCGCCAGCTCGTCGTACATCGAGCGCACGAAGGCGGAGGATTTGGCCTGAGGCGCGAGCGTGCTCCCGTTCGGGACTTCCGCGAGGTCGGAGTAGCTCTCGTAGCGCAGCACCTGATGAAGGTGTCCGATCGTCTGCTGCTCGGGCAGCAGCTCGACGTGGTAGCGGCGCGCGTACGCCACCAGCTCGCGGACCTCTCGCTCATCGAGCGCGCCGCCCGGCGGCGCCAGCAGCGGCTGACTCTTGTACGCGAACGACGTCTCGAAATAGAGCGCGTACAGGTTGAACTTGAGCTGGGCGGCGGTGCGCACGCGGCGCTCGAGCGATTCGAGCGTCGGCACCGGCCCGCGGCTCAGGTCGTCGTTCACGCCCCGCCAGCGCAAAGCGGGCCAGTCCACGATGGTCGCCGCCGGAATGCCGTCGGGCTCGATCATCTGGCAGAGCGTCTGCACCCCGTAGAAGATCCCTGCAGCGGTGCGCGCGACGATGCGCACGCCCGACGATTGCGCGTCGATCCGGTAGCCCTGATCGCCGATCTCGGCGGGCGCGCCCGCGCGATCGAGCACGATCGCGCCCGACTTCGCGTCGGTGACCTGCGCGTGGATTCCGGTCGCCGCCGCGATCTCCTCCGCGAGCAGGCCCGCCGCGAATCGATCTTCTTCGTCGCCGGAGGCGACCGCGATGACCAGCCCATCGTGAATGGCGAACCGTCCGCTCCCGAGCGTCACGCGGCGCGGCTCGGGGAGCAGCCGCGGCGCGGCGCGCGTGGCGGGGGCGGCGGCGATGAGCGCGGCGAATGCGAGGAATGCGATGACGAGCGGACGGAGGCGGCGCATGGGGGGTCCGTTGATGGAGACCGTGAGGCGATCAGGCGGAACGCGATGGGCAGGAGTCTGCTACACGGCGGTGGTGAGGGGCAAGATGACCGATCAGGTCAGCGCCTCGATCGCTCCTGGATGAAGCGAATGCTGTTGCCGTCGGGATCCTTCACGTACATCTCGCGATTGCCCCACGTCTGATCGATTGGTCCGGTATCGATCGGGACAACCTTCGCCATAAGCTCCGCGTGCAGTGCATCCACATCCTCCACGAGCACGTACACCACGCCGCCCGAGACGCCATCGCCGGAAAACGACGAGACGTGGAGCCACGCGCCATCGCGGGTCAGGCCCATGTAGCAGGGGTCCGGTCGGCCGTCGTCGGCGCGGTGCGCGAACTGCCGGCTGAAGCCAAGTCGCTCGCAATAGAACTCTTCTGCCGCGGCCGAGCTGCGGGCATGAAGAACAGGAATCGTCAGCTTGAACACATCGCACCTCCTGGCCCGCGAGCGTGACCCGATGCGCGGATCATCCGCCCAGTCGAATGCGAATTCGCCAGACTCTCCGCGCTTCGCGACCGATCGCGCGCAGGAACGGTCCGCCCCAGAATCCCGCCGAGATCACGGCTCCGAACAGGAGCACAGCATCCACGCTCGCGCGCCCCTCGCGTTCCCAGTAGACGTCCCTCAGGTGCAGCCACAGCGCGAACTCGTCCAGCGTGAGCGCCGCGCCCGCGCCGTACAGGACCGCGGTCAGGCGCGAGAGGATCGCGGATGGACGCCCCGCTCCGTCGCCGGTCTGGACCAGCCAGCCATAGCCCGACACGAGCAGGAGCAGGATGCCCCACACCGAGTGATGAATGTGCGTCTGCCCCGAGAAGATGTCGTGGAAGGGACCGACCCCGGCGCGGATCGCGTGCGCGATGAGGCGGATCGTGCCGAACGTGACGAAAAAGGCGAGCGAGGCGAGGAACAATCGTTCGCGGCGGGTCTCGCGGAAATGGCGGCGGTAGAGCGCGCGGAGGCGGGGGCGGTGCATGCGCGCACAGGGTACACCGTGGGGCGCGAAAGTGTCGCCCGCTCGTGATTTCGCGCTGTCTTCGCATCGAGGCCGCGAGCTACTCTCATGGCGAGCCGCTGGCCGGGGAATCCGCTGCTTCCCGGGGCGCGGCGCGCCCACCGCCAACAGCTCCGGGGGCCGCCCCAATGAAGGCTGCCGAGATTCTCGCGTTGCCGATGGTCGTCCTCGCGATCGGGATCGCACCGCCCGCCGCACAACGCGCGGAGGCGCGGACCGCGGCGGCAGCCTGCACCTCGCTCGTCGCCACCCACACCGACGCGAACTTCAGCGGTGGCAGCTACGTCACGCAGGCCGGGTTCCAGCAGAGCGAGATCGCCGCCGCGTCCTATCCGCTCACGGCGGGTTCCTTTCCGCTGCGGCTCGACACGCTCGAGCTGGTGTTCATGACGCAGGGCTCGACCGTCACGACGACGACCCGATGGACGGCGCTCGTCTATCGCGGGCTCCCCTCCACCGGCACGCTGCTCGCGTCATTCTCCTCCAACGGCGGCTCGATTCCGCATCTCGTGCTCCCGCCTGGCACCACCGGCCACGTCGTGCGCCAGGTGATCGATCCGTCGAGCCCGGTCGTCATCGCCGACGACGGATCTCACACCTTCAGCATCGGCTTCCGCGTGGACGCCCACAATTCCCCGCCGGCGGACTCCTGCTCGGACTCGCCGCCGACCACGAGCAATGCGTTCCCGACCACCGATGCCAGCGGCCTCTCGCATGCGGCGGACAACTGGATCCGCGGCGTCAACTGCGGCCCATTCGGTTGTCCCGCGAACGGCGGCTGGGCGCGCTTCTCGCAGCTCCCCGCGTACTGCCGGCCGAGCGGCGACTGGGTGATGCGTGCCGTCTATCGCCCGGCGTTCGTCGCGACCGAGACCGCGCCGGGGGCATGCAGCGACGGGCTCGACAACGACTGCGATGGCAACGTGGATTGTGCGGATTCGGATTGCGCCGCGGATTCCGCGTGCGCGCCGGTCGCGGTCGAGCCTCCCGCTGCGATTCGCGACGAAGGCCCGCGTCTCGCCGTGACCAACCCGTTCGTCATCGGACGCGGCCGGATGAGCTTCACGCTGCCGAGCGCCGCTCGCGTGCGTGTGGATCTGGTGGACGTGGCCGGCAAACTAGTGACGCGACTCGCCGATGACGACTTCGCCCCGGGATTTCACGAGGTGGAATGGAACGGACGGGGCCGGGTTGGATCCGAGATTCCACCGGGCATCCTGTTCGTCCGGCTCACCGACGATCGCGGCCACTGGGTCGTGAGACGCATGGTGTTGATCCGTTAGTGCCCTAGGAGCCTGTCCGAGTATTCGCAACGTCGGCGCGCATGATCCGAGATCCTGGGTGGTGCGCGTCGATCGTCGTTTCGGCCGGCCTGCGAAGGGATCCGCGACGCCCTCGGCGGCGGTCGACCTCGCCCCGGGCCACG
>JBGPFC010000045.1:0-28073 GCA_041483195.1 Candidatus Eiseniibacteriota bacterium | reverse complement strand
GGTACCACGACAGGGTGCGAGTCGTGGGCGTGAAACTCATGCCGTCATGCAGGAAATACGCGGCATAGGTCAGAGCGTCGCTCTCTGGGTCGCTGGCGGAAACCACCACGTTGTTCGTGTGGTTCTGGTTCATCGAGATGGACACGCTTGGCGTGGTGTCGGCGACGGACTGGCCGCCGATCGACGTGAACTGTGGCGGCAGGTTCATGTTCCGGCGCACGGCCCACATCTGAGGCGTGAGGTCTGCACTCCCCGGTACCTTTGCCAGCAGGGCGAGCCGCGTTCCATCCGGCGAGAGCTTCGGTGTCAGCGTTGCGTAGCCGTAGCTTGGATAGTTCGCGATCGACCGGGTCGAAGATGAAATCGTCGTATCGCGAGTAAGCGTGTACGGAGCCGCGCTCCCTGCCTGGTACGACATCGTAAAGATGGCCGCATCTGGCGAGTAATGGGGAAGCCGGGCCTTCGCGGACGCAGGGGCATACACCGTCGTGATCGGACCACTATCCGCCGGCACACTGTAGACAGCAGCGGTCGTCGAAGTCAGGTTGCGAAAGAACACGATCGTCTTACCGTCCGGCGACCACTCCGGGTAGCGGTCGTAGGTCGAGCCGTTCGTGAGCTGCTTTGGAACCCCACCCGTGTTGGGCACTGTATATATATGAAATGTGTCAAACTGCGAGACGGAGCCGCTAAACGCGACAAGGTTCCCGTCCGGTGAAATTGCCTCGTTGGTCGATCTGTAGATGCCAGTCACGGATACGGCCATTTCGCTCGTGTCCGCGGCGATGCCGGGAACGCCCTTTCGGAGGATCAGGCTGTCGCCGCGGCCGTACACCACCTCGTCGCCGAATGGGGACCAGCTGGGGTCGTAGTCGTCCCGAGGTCCCGGGGGTGGAAAGCTGAGCTGTCGTGACTCGTTCCCGGCAGTCGGATCGGAGGACACGATCATGATCGTGCATTGCCCGGACGCATTGCGCCGTTCGTAGGCGAGCCGGGTGCCATTGGGTGACCAGCCGATGACGCCGTCACCTATCGTGTTGGCAGTGCCGTTGGAGCAGGCGCCGCAGAGATTCGTGCGCCGGACCTGAGTGCCGAAGAGCGCATTGCGGTGGGAGTCCTCGAGATGCTCTCTCACGAGAGAGACATCGGAGCTATTGACCACTCCGTTGTAGTCGAGATCACAGACGCTGGTGGTATCGCTGGAGTTCGTTCGCCCGTCGCCGTTCGTGTCGGTCGAGCGCACTTTGGCGTCGATGTATCCCTGATAGACCCCCGTCACGTAGAGCTTGACGCGCAGCGTCCCGCAGCCCGACAGGCTGACGATCGTGACGCGCGCGATGCCGGACGCATCGGTGGAATCGTCGGCGAAGATCTTGGGCTGATCGTTCGGAACGAGGTTGCCGCTCGGGACCGTCGTCGTCACCCAGATGGATTCCGGCGGCACCCCGACCTTCGCGTTACACGCGTCGTCGGAGTAGTAGACCTTGATCCGCAGTCGCGACGGGTGGCCCGCGAGAACCGAGTCGCCGGCGGGGCACGCGGAAACCGAGTCCTTCAGCGACCACAGCACATTGGATTCCGGAGTGGATCCCATCGGGCCAAACCCGCCGCAATCGGCTAGGGCGAGGGATGCGGAAGAAATCGAGAGCAGTGACAAGAGTACAAGGATGCGAGCGTATCGGGCCGTGAGGAACAGCATGGCGACCTCCTGTCGGTGCTTCTGCCTTCAGGGGGTCATCGGTGATCCTACGCTCCGGCCTGACCACGTCAACCGCAATCTTGATGCTATATGGGAAAGTGATACCACCTTGGGATATCGGCGGGCAGACAGTCGTCGCTGGCACGGCGACTGGAGCCGCCGCTCGATGATCGTGTGAGTCTGACGGAACCGACCGTGAGCCCAGCTGTTGCCAAGGGGAGGCTCGATCCGCTCCCCAATCACCGAGCCGGTCGCGATGGGCTGACATGCCGCGGTTAGTTCGCTGCTCAGTCGCGGATGCGTTACCTGCTCTCCATAGCGCGCGATAGCCTACGCAGCCGGCGCGCCGCGTCACCTCGTCTCGAACAACACGTTGGTCGTGGCGTCGAGGCCCACGGCCTCAACCCTCCGCCCGCCGCGCTCGACGTCGACGCCGGAGTAGCCGAAACGCTCGAGGTACTCGAACAGATCCGCGACCCGCGCGCCGAGCGCGGCGTACGCGCCGGGCGCGACCTCGCACAGGATGGGCGGGCGTGGGGTCGCGCGCTCGAGGAACGCGCTCGCGCCGCGCAGCACCGGCAGCTCGAAGCCCTCGGTGTCGATCTTGATGAGGTCCACGCGCGAGATCCCGCGCGCGGCGAGGTAGTGGTCGAGCGTGGTCACCCGCACCCGATGCCGCGCGCGCGCGGCCTCCCCGGCGAGCAGTCCCGGCACCATGGTGTTCCACCCGATGTTGCCGTCGGCGGCCTGGGCGATCTCGGCCTCGCCCTCGCGCTCGCCGAGCGCGACGTGGTTCACCGCGATCGTGTATTCGGGATTCGCCGCGCGCAGCGCTTCGAGCCGCGCGAAGTAATCGGGCACCGGCTCGAAGCTGTGCACCTGGCCGGTGGTGCCGACCCGCGACGCGCCCACCGCGGTGAGGTAGCCGATGTTCGCGCCGACGTCCACGAACAAGTCGCCGGGCTTCAGGATGCGCTCCAGCACCGCGACCTCGGCCGGCTCGTACGCCGCGAAGTACATGTCCGACACGCGAGGATCGAGCGCGAAGTCGCAGTCGAAGCGCACGCCGCGGATATTGCGCAGCGCGCGCCGCGGGAAGAACGGAATGCGTCGTGAGAGCCGCGCCACCGACTTGCGCGCGAACAGCGCGGGATCGGTGACGAGCAGGCTGCCCGCTCGCGCGAGGCTCACTCGCCCCCCCGCGCCAGCGCGCCGGCCAGCGCCGAGGCGACGCGCGCGTTGTGCAGAAGCAACGCCACGTTCGAGAACACGCTCCCGCCCTCTGTGAGCTCGCGCAGGCGCTCGAGCAGGAAGGGCGTCACCTCGCGGCCGCGCACCTTGCGCGCGTCGGCGTCGGCGAGCGCGTGCGCGAGCGCGGCCTCGTACACGTCGCGCGGCAGCTCGTGCTCGGCGGGAATCGGATTCGCGATCACCACCCCGGTGCCGAGCCCCAGCATGAAGTGGGTGCGCACCGCGCGCGCGAGCTCCTCGATCGAATCGAACCGCCGGTCCACCGGCAGCCCGCTGTCGCGGCGGTAGAAGGCCGGGAACTCGTCGGTGCCGACGCCGTACACCGGCACGCCGCGCGACTCGAGCATCTCGACCGTCTTCGGCAGGTCGAGCACCGCCTTGGCGCCCGCGCACACCACCGCCACCGGGTAACGCGCCAGCGCGTCGAGATCGGACGAGACGTCGCCGCTCTCCGCAGCGCCGCGATGCACGCCGCCGATCCCGCCGGTCGCGAACACCTCGATCCCGGAGTGCGCTGCGACGAACGCGGTGGCCGCGACGGTGGTGGAGCCCGGCTGCCCGCTCGCCACCTGCGCCGCGAAGTTGCTGAGGTTGAGCTTCAGCGTGTCGTGCGCGGTCGCGAGCCGGTGCAGCTCATCCAGCGTGAGGCCGATCCGCACCTTGCCGTCGAGCACGCCGATCGTCGCCGGCGTCGCGCCGCCCGCGACCACCTCGGCCTCGAGCTTCGAGGCCACCTCGACCCCCTGCGGGTGCGGCAGGCCGTGCGTCACGAGCGTGGATTCGAGCGCGACCACCGGCCGGCGCGCGCGCAGCGCCGCCGCGACGAACGACGAGAGATCGAACCGTCCGTTCACGCGATCCCCCCGCGCCCGCGCGGGCGCCGCCGCCGTCGCGCGCTCATGCGATCACTGCGTGGCGCGCGAGCCGAGCCACTCGCGCAGCCGGCGGTCCGCTTCCGCGCGGGTCGCCGCGATCAGGCCGCGCGCCCCCCAGTCCTCGAGCGCGAAGCTCGCGGAGACGATGCCCTGATCCAGCGCATCGGGCAGCGAACGCCCCGCCGCGATCGCGGCGAGGAATCCGCCGGCGAATGCATCGCCCGCGCCGGTCGGATCGCCCGAGAGCCGCGGCACCGGCGGCCATTCGGTGAACGCGCGCTCGCGCACGTCGTACAGCAGGCCGCCCGCACGGCCGCGCTTGAACGCGACGAAGCGCAGCCGGCCCGAGGCGAGCGAGCGCAGCGCGCCGCGCGGATCGTCGGCCACGCCCGAGAGCAGCAGATCGTCCTCGCTCACGAACAACGCGTCGATCCGCGCGAGCACGCCGCGCCACGCGGCGAGGTTCTCGTCGCGAATCGGCTCGAACGGATCGAGCGAGAGCGCGGTCTCGCGGCGACCTTCGAGGCTCGCGACCAGCGCCAATTGGTTCTCGAAAGGCATCGGCGCCAGGTGGATCACGCGCGCTTCGAGGTAGTGCGGGGGTAAGTCCTGGGGCCGCGGCGAGACCTCGGCATGGCTGGGTCCGCCGAGCCGATGGATGACGCGCCGCGCGCGCTCCTCGTAGAGCAGCCAGGTGCGCACCCCCGGGCCTTCGAGCGCGCGCACGCCGGAGAGATCCACGCCGCGTGCCGCGAGCGCATCGAGCGCGGCGATCGGGTAGTCCTCGCCGCGCACGCTCGCGACCCCGACCTTCGCGCCCCACAGGCTGGCCGCGAGCGCGGCATAGAGCGAGGCGCCGCCCGGCTCGCCCATGAGCGTGCGGCCGTCGGGAAAGACGATGTCGTCCACCAGCAGATTGCCGACGAGAACCAGGTCGAGCTTCATCGGGCTCCGGGTAGCGGGCGCGGGGCGCGGGATGGACGAGACGCGCGGTCCGACGCCGCGGGCCGCCAGCGTATCGTCGCGCGGCGGTTCGCGCCAGTGAGGGCGGGGGCGGATCGCGCGAGCTAAGCCGATCTTGCAGGGTTTCCCAACGATTCGAGACGCACCCTCTCGGTCGCTGATCGTTGCCTTATCCCTGATCTCAACGTGGGTTTCTCATCTTGACGGCGCTCTAATGGAGTTTCAGACTCAATAGTACAAATCGAACGTGAAGATTTTCCACACGGTGATTTGTTGAACGATTGAGACGGGGCCGGTGCCGGCCCGCCAATCAGACCGCGATCCGCGGCCAGGATTCGCATTTAGAACCGGGGCCTTTGTGATCCGCAGCCACTGTCAGCCGGTCCGAAGCACTTGTGCCGGGCGGCCGGAGGCGGGCGCGTGCGGCGCTGGACCGTCGCCACGAGCTTTGCGTCTACACACTCCTGCGCGAACTCCGGCCGAGCACCGGGCCGTGCTCGTCCTCACTATCGCCACGATGATCCTCGCCCTCGGCCTGGCATCCGCGGTCGGCGCGGACCCGATTGGTCCCGATCTTCGCGTGAGCCCGATCCCGGGCATCCAGAACGAGCCGGACATCGCGGTGTTCGGCAACTCGGCGGTGGCCGTATGGTATCGGAATCCAGCTGGCTACAACGTCGGCTGGGGCTATTCGCTCGACGGTGGCCAGACTTGGGCCGACGGAGGGCTACTCCCCGGCGACCTCGCCACCACGGTTGGGGGATTCCCAACCATCTGCGTGGACAACGCGGGCCGCTTTTACGCCGCGGCCTTCCTGAGCCGGAATGAGGGTTGCGGCCTCGGAGTGTGGCGGGGTTCGTTTCAGGACCCGGGCTTTCAGTGGAGTGCGGCGGTCCCGGCTATCCCACTCGAGTATCCGAATTCTGATCTTGAGGAACCCGAGGACGCCCCTTACCTCACCTGCGATCCGGTGCGGGGCTACCTCTACCTGACCTACACCCACACGCTCTCGAAGTTGTCCTACACCCCCTCTTTCGTGCGCTCGCTGGATGGAGGGCTGACCTGGAGCGCACCGCAGACGCTGGGCTCCAGCCACTGCAATGGGGTGCGCTCGGCGGTCGGCCCCGACGGCGAGCTTTACGTGGTGTGGGAGGACTTCGGCACCAGTCAGATGCTGGGCCGCAAGTCCACCAGCTTCGGCGCGAACTTCGGCCCCCCGTTCGTGGTGGCCACCATCAACGACAACCTGAACATGTCGCCGCCGGCGTGGTTCGGGCCCCGCCGCTACAACTCGATGTATCCCTTGCTCAGTACCTCCCCTCCTGACTTTCCTTCGATCGCGGTGGATCGCGGCGCAGGCCCCTACCGCGGGCGGGTCTACCTGACCTGGGCCGAGAACGCCGCGGGCACGGTGGGGCCGGGCACCGGCAGCGTGACGGATGTGGAGCCCAACGACTTCTTCATCAATGCCACCCCGGTCCAGATCGGGCAGGACATCGTGCATTACGTGCCCGACACCCATTTCCACAGCAGCAACTTCGGGTGGTTCACCTTCACCGGGACCCAGGGCACAACCCTGTGGGTGCGGGGAGAGATCACGGGGTACGGGTACAGCCCGCTCTGTGCTCCGCTATTCGGAGCCACGCTCTATTGCGGCGACGACACCACCCGCCTGGTGCGGTTCGGCAGTCCGATCGTGATGCAGCCGTATTCGCTGGGTCCGCTGCCGCCGCTGATCTGGACCCTGCCCCGCACCGGGCGCTACTGGATCAGCGCGGGCGGCGGCTACTGTCTCGACATGAACATCGCGATCCACCTGCGCACCTTCACCCCTTTCCCCGTTCAGCCGGCGCGCGACCACCGCGACGTGATGCTGGTCACCTCCGCCGATGGCGGCGCCACCTGGTCCGCGCAGCGGCGGGTCAACGACGCTCCGCCGCGCTTCGATGAGTGCTTCCCGAGTGTGGCGGTGGATGATCTCGGCCAGGTGCACGTGGCGTGGTACGACCGGCGCGACGATCCCGACTGCGGAACGCAGGTCGAGACCTACTGGGCGGTGTCGAGGGACGGCGGCGGGAGCTTCTATCCCTCGCGACGATTGAGCAGCCATGCGAGCGATTGGAGCTGTGCTGGAGCGGGTCCAAATTTCGGGGACCATCTCGCGGTGCGCGCCGCGGGGAGCCGGGTGTACGTGCTGTGGACCCAGGCCAACTGCCCGGATAGCGTGGACATCCGCGGGGTGCGGATCGCCGGGGACGACCCGACCGGGATCGCGGTGTCCGAGTTCCGCGCCGACGCCGGAGGCGATCGGGTGCGGCTCACGTGGCGGGTGGACGATGGCCGCGGGATCACGGGCTTCCGCGTGGAGCGCGCCACTGGCGCGAATGGATCGTTCGCACCGCTCAATGCGGACCTGGTCCCGCTCGATGGGCGCGCGGAGTACGTGGTGGAGGATCCGAGCGCGGAGCGCGGAGGACATTATCGCTACCGGCTTGCGGTGCTCTACGCGGACGGCAGCATTCAGTACATCGGTCCGGTCGAAATCGAGCTCGGCGTGAATCCCTCCCGTCTCGGCTGGGTGCGCGCAACTCCGAGCCCGTTCAGCGAGCGCGCTCAACTCACGCTCGCGGTGCCGCGGGCGGGAGAGGTCGAGGTCGAGGTCTACGATCTGATGGGGCACGGGGTGGCGACGCTCACGCGCGACGCGGGCGCACCCGGGCCAATGGTGCTGAGCTGGGACGGTCGCGATCGCGCCGGCCGGCCCACCGCGCCCGGAATCTATCTGCTGCGTGCCCGGCTCGGAAAGGAGGTCGCCCTGCTGCGGATCGTTCAACTCCGATAGCGTTTCGCTCCCACGCAGGTGATTGCGACCTGCTCTGCACCCATACGCGGGAGAAGGGATCATCCTTCCACTCATGGAGGCCGGCCATGGCCCCGCGTTTTCCATCAAGTACTTCACGCCCCACGGTCGCCGGGCGCATCGCGCTGCTCGCGCGTACGGCGATGCTCGTCCTCGCAGTTGGCCTCGTAGTCGTCGGCAACTCCCAGGGCCAAGACCCCGCCAAGCGCCTGGCGACCTTTGGGCGCTGGAGCCCCGTCTACAGGATCAACGTGCACGCCGCCCGTAAGCTTCCCCTCCTCGTAGACAGCCAGAGCTAGACTCTCCCGGGCAACCGGGAGGGCAAATGAGGAAGTCGCGATTCACGGAGTCGCAGAGCGTCGCGACCCTGAAGGAAGCCGAGGCCGGCGTGCCGGTCACCGAGCCCTTGCGCCCGCGCGGCCTCAGCCGCGGGGCGTAAGCGCCGCAAACGCCTTCGCGGCGGCCCGCACCCGATCGGGATCGAGCGCGTTCGACCACAGCCCGTCGCGCTTGACCCACGAGCCCACGATGAACCCGCGCGCCGACGCGTACCGCGCCAGGTTGTCTGGCGCGATCCCCGATCCCACCAGCGTCGGAATCTTGACCGCCGCGCTCACCGCCGCGACCTCTTCAGGATCGGCGGCGCGCCCGGTCGCGGCGCCGCTCACGATCACGCCGTCCGCGAGGAAGAACTCGGCGGCGCGCGCGGTCTCGACCAGGTCAACGTCCGCCGTGATGGCGTGGGAGGCGTGCTTCTTCTTCACGTCGGCGAACACCGCGATGTGCTCGGCACCGATCGCGCGCCGGTAGCGGAGCAGTGGCCCCGCGCACGCCTCGAGCAGGCCCTCGTCCGCGACATGCGCGAACACGAAGGCCTCGACCCGCACGAACGCCGCGCCGCACGCGAGGGCCACCGCGAGCGCCTCGCGATTCGCCGCGGAGAGCACCTGCACGCCCAGCGGGAGGACGACCGCCGCCCGCACCGCACGGCCGATCGCCGTCATCGCGGCCACGACCTCGGGGCCGACCGCGCCCGCGAGGTAGGGCCGGTCGTGCATGTTCTCGATCATGAGCGCGTGGAATCCAGCGTCGCGATAGACGCGCGCCTCGGCGACCGAGCGCTCGATCAGCGCATCGAGGCGCTCGCGCGCGGCGGGACTTCCCGGCAGCGCGCCGACGTGCAGCATGCCGATCAGCGCGCGGCTGCGCCCGAGGGAATCCGTAAACGATTCAGTCATGAGTGTTTCCGTCCAGCCTTGGCTTGGATTTCCTCAGCTCCTCTAACCCTGCGGATCCCAGACACGCGCAGAATTCCGCGCCAGAATCTCTGCTTGCGCCTGACGATCACGTGGACGTATGGTGCGACGTCAGGTTGGACATATGTATGGCTAAGTAATTAGTTAAATGGATGCCAGAAAACAAACTAGCTTGGACACAAGGACGGACAACGATGCGCCCGTACGAGAGAACGCACCGCTGGATTTCGTTCGAATTTGATTTGCGCCGGATCAACTCCACGACATGGCTCCAACTCGGCGAAGCGCAGTCGAAGTGCGAGCACATCGCTGGAGTCCCGCTCAGACCCGACACCGCCGCCTCACTCCATTCAATCTACCTCGCGAAGGGCGCCCTTGCGACCACGGCCATAGAGGGCAACACCCTCACTGAGGAAGAAGTCAGAAAGCGCATAGAAGGCAAATTGGACCTCCCCGCGTCGAAACAATATCTGGGCCAAGAAATCGACAACATCGTTCGAGCGTGCAACGAAATTGCGGCGAACCTGGAACACACGACCGACGAGCTTACCCCTAAGCTCGTCTCCCATCTGAATGAAATCGTGCTGACCAAGGTGCCCGCGGAAGAGCATGTCGTCCCGGGCAAGGTGCGCACCGTCAAGGTGGGAGTCGCCAGGTACGACCCGCCCCTGCCGGAAGACTGTGAATACCTACTGGAACGGATGTGCGGGTGGCTGAATCATCCAGATCTGCGAAATGAGCCAACCAATGCGATTGCGTTCGCCATTGTTCGATCCGTGCTGGCGCACATTTATTTGGCCTGGATTCATCCGTTTGGTGACGGGAATGGCCGCACGGCCCGCCTGATCGAGTTCTACATGCTCATTCACGCGGGGGTTCCACTCCCTGCAGCGCACCTCTTGAGTGACCACTATAACCGCACACGTTCCGAGTATTACCGCCAGCTGCATCAAGCCAGTCTCTCGGGGGGAGATGTCCTCCCGTTTCTTCAATACGCGGTCGCCGGATTCGTCGACGGTCTGAAAGATCAACTCGCGCGCATCAGGGAGCAACAGTGGGACGTGGCGTGGAGAAACTATGTGCACGAAGGATTCCGCGACAAGAAGTCGCTCGCGGACGAACGGCGGAGGCACCTCGCGCTCGACCTCTCCCTTCATCATGACGGTGTCCCAGTCGCGAAGATCGCAACGCTTAGCCCTCGCTTGGCGGCTGCCTACGCTACTAAGCAGCAGAAGACAGTCTCCAGAGATCTGAATGTTCTGATGAAGATGGGGCTAATCGAACGAGTTGGACACGTGGTCCGGGCGAAGCGCGAGAGAATTCTGGCCTTCCTCCCAGTTCGCAGAATTTCCAAGGGTCACTCGAAATGACCCCGGCGGATTTTGTCCGAGACTGTCGCTCGTGCACCTCAAGTCAGTTTCGCTCCCGAGGGGCCTAAGTCGTCTTCCCCCACCATCCATCCACCCGCGCCACCACCTCCGGCTCGTTCGCGACCGGGTCCGGGTAGCCGCGTTTCCACGAGGCGTCGATTCCGAGCGGACCCCTGCACGTGAGCCACGCGCCGCGGGTCTCGGCGGCGGCGGGCACGATGTCGCGCGCGCAATCGAAGCGCGTGAAGATGCCCCACAGCAACGCCTCGTCGTCGCCGAGCGTCACGTCGCCGCTCACCGCGACGATCAGCTTCACGGCCGCGTACTCCGGCCGGCGCACCAGGCGCTCGATCACCGCGCGGCCCGGCGAGGCCGCGTCCGCCGCGGGACCATCGCCCTCGACCGCGCCCTTCACCTGCACCACCAGCATTCCGCCCCACGCGAGCCTCGATGCTGTGATGGCCGGGTCGAACGCCCGCGGGTCCGCGACGTTCGAAATCGGCGCGCTCGCTTCGCGACCGGGCTTCGACTGCGCGTCGATCACCATCTTGCTGCCGAGGTTCATGGTGTAGCTGGTGAAGTCGAGCGTGTCGAGCGGCACCGACGGCAGCAGCAAGAAGTCTTCAGCTGGATCGAAGTGCCGCGCGATCGCGCCGAACACCGCCGCCCGGTCGCGCGGGTTCACGCCGGCGTCGAGCAGCACGATCGCCTTGGTGAGCGAGAGTTGGCCTAAGCCCATCAGGCCGAGCGCCGACTTCTTGCCCTCCTTCGCGAAGCGGTTCTCGACCGCCACCGCGAGCAGGTTGTGGAAGCCGGCCTCGAAGTAGGCCCACAGGTCGCGCACCTCGGGATGGATCACGCGCAGCACGCCGGTGAAGAACTCCTGCACCGCCTCGCCGATGTACTTGTCCTCCTGCGGCGGCTTGCCCACCACGCTCGCCTGGCAGATCGCGCCGCGCCGCGCGGCGACCGACTTGAGATGAAACACCGGGAACGGGGCCGCGTGCGAGTAGTGGCCGAAGTGGTCGCCGAACGGCCCCTCCATGCGGCGCTCGCGTGCGGGCACCACGCCTTCGTATATGAACTCCGCGTCGGCCAGCACGTCGATGCCGAGGGTCCGCGCGCGCGTGATGCGCGTGGGCGCGCCGCGCAGGAAGCCCGCGAACGCCAGCTCGTCGATGCCCTCGGGCAGCGGCGAGACCGCCGCGAGCAGCGTGCATGGGTCGGCGCCCACCGCGACCGCGACCTCGAGATCCCGCCCGTGCCTTTCCGCGACGTGGTAGTGAAAGCCGCCGCCCTTGCCGATCTGCCAGTGCATGCCGGTCGTCCGCGGGTCGAAGATATGCATGCGATAGACGCCGAGGTTGCGCGTGCGCGTCTCGGGATGCTCGGTGTGGACGAGACCGAACGTGATGAAGCGCCCGCCGTCGTGTGGCCACAGCTGGAGATGGGGATGCGCCGCGAGATCTCCGTCGGGCGCGACGTCGTGCGCGGGATAGCCGCGGAGCCGCTTGGGCCGCATCGCGAGCACGCGCCCCGCGCTGCCGCGCAGCTTCCACAGGTCGCCGAGGCGCCGCGGCGGCACCGCGTGCAGCAGCGTCGCCAGCTCGGCGCCGACCGCGGCCGGCGTGCGGCCCAGCGCCCACTCGATCCGCCGCCGCGCGGCGAGCACGTTGAGGGCGAGCGGGAGGGTCGAGCCGCGCACCCTCTCGAACAGCAGCGCCGGGCCCTCCACCTTCGCCTCG
Source organism: Candidatus Eiseniibacteriota bacterium (assembly GCA_041483195.1). Classification (GTDB taxonomy): domain Bacteria; phylum Eisenbacteria; class RBG-16-71-46; order RBG-16-71-46; family RBG-16-71-46; genus WS-2. Next base: position 16,054 of record JBGPFC010000045.1, on the reverse strand, counting down.
CGCGATGCGATCTCGGTCACCTCACACCGCCAGTCCACCTCGCGCGTCACGCGCTTCAGGTCGCCGCGGCGCTCGAGCTCCGAAAGGAACGCGCCGAGCGTGCGGTGGCCGGTCACGAGCCGAGCCCGATGCGCGCGAGCAACGCCTTGAACTCCGGATCGGAGCGCAGCGGCTCGAACCACGGAGACACCCGCAGGAACATCGCATCGTCCTCGTGCCGATCGATCGACCGCTTCAGCATGTCGAGCGCGCGCCGGCGGTCGCCGAGCCGCAGGTAGCAGTGGGCGTAGATCGTGGAAGGAGGGGGCGCGACCACCTTGTACGTATCCAGCCAGCGAAGCTCCTCGCGGTAGTAGCCGCGTGGTCCTTCCCTGTCGAGCGCGGCCATGGCTCGCCGCGCGGCCTCGGGGGGCATGCCGCTCAACGAGTCGAACCGCGCCCCCCAGAGCACGGCCTCTCGAAGATTCCCGCTCGATTCGTAGAAATCATTCAGTTGCAGGTAGCTCATCTCGAAGGAGGGATCGCGCTGGATCACGTCGCGCAGTAGGGCGAAGGCCTCCTCCTCGCGTCCGTTCTCCCAGAGGCGGGTGCCGCGCGTGCAGCGAGTGATGAGCGAGAGCGGATCCAGAGCCTGTGCCCTGTCCATCTCGTCGAGTGCCTCGTCTTTCCTGCCGAGCGCGGACAGGTAGTTCGAGTACCAGTGATGCGCGGTGGCGTCGTTGGGATTGATCTCGAGTGCCCGCCGGAATTCCACTCCGGCGCCTTTCCAATCCCAGTCGCCGATCAGCTTCGCCTCGGCCAGCGCGGCGTGGGCGTCGCTGAGCGTCGAGTCGAGCGCGAGCGCCCGCGCCGCCGCATTCCTCGCGCGCGCGAACGCTTCGACCGCCGGCGCGTCGGCGTAGCTGGGCGCAAGCACGTAGGCGCTCGCGAGCCCGGCCCAGCCCAGCGCGTAGCTCGAATCGATCGCGACCGCTCGCTGGAACTGGGCGACGGCGCCACGGATGCCCTGCGCGTCGCGACGGCTCCACAGAAAGCGCCCCTTGAGATAGGCGTCGTACGCCTCCGGGCTCACGCGCCGGGCCGCCGCCGCCCGCGCTCGCGCGTCGGGATTCAGCGTCGCGCGGATCTCGCCGGCGATCGCGCCGGCCACCTCGCCCTGCAGCGCGAGCACGTCGCTCATGTCGCGCTCGTAGCTCTGCGCCCACAGGTGCCGGTCCTGCGCGGCCTGGATCAGCTGGGCCGTGATGCGGACGCGTCCGCCCGCGCGCAGCGCGCTGCCCTCGATCACGGCGTCCACCCCCAGCTCGCGCCCGATCTGCGGGATGCCCTTGGTGGTGCCCTTGTATCGCATGGTCGAGGTGCGCGAGATGACGCGCACGCCCTCGAGGCCTGCTAGCCGCGTGATGAGCTCGTCGGTCATGCCGTCCGCGAAGAACTCCTGATCCGGATCGCGGGAGAGATTCTCGAGCGGGAGCACGGCGAGCGAGCGCACGCGTTCGGATCCCGCGCGTCCGCCGGTCAGCCTGCGCGCGGCGTCGACGAGCCGGGTGCGCACCCCGCCCTGGTCGAGCGCGAGCGCGAGCAGGGCGAGGACCGGAATCAGGATCGCGGCGATCGTCGCGAGCCGCGAGCGCGGGCCGCGCGGTGGCGCGGCGGCGGGCGGCGCGGCCGGCGTTGCGGAGGACGCGCCCGGCTCGCCGCGCACCATCTCGAGCGCGGCGCGCACCTCGACCGCCTGCTGGTAGCGCCGCGCCGGATCCTTCGCGAGGCAGCGCGCGATCACGGCGCGCAATCCCGCCGGCAGCGACGCCGGCAGCGGCAGCGGCTCCGCGTTCAGGATCGCCGCGCCCAGCTCGAACCCGGTCTCGCCGCGGAACGGCAGCGCGCCGGCGGCCATCTCGAACAGCACGACGCCCAGCGACCACAGGTCGGTGCGCGCGTCCGCGGCCTCGCCGCGCAGCAGCTCGGGGGCCATGTACTGCGGCGTGCCCTGCATGACGCCGGTCGTGGTGGTGAGCGCGCCGGCCGTGGCGCCCGGCATCCCCGGCATCAGCTTCGCGATGCCGAAGTCCAGCACCCGCACGCGCCCGTCGGCCGCGACCATCACGTTCGCGCTCTTGAGATCGCGGTGGATCACGCCCGAGGCGTGCGCGTGCGCGAGCGCCGCCGCGATCTGGATGCCGTAGTCGATCGCGACCGGAGGCGGCAGGCCGTGGGGCGGAATGCGCTCGTCGAGGGGGCGGCCGTCGATCAGCTCCATCGCGATGTAGAGCTGGCCGCGGTCCTCGCCGACCTCGTACACGGCGCAGATTCCCGGATGGGCGAGGGCGGACGCGAGCCGCGCCTCGCGCAGCAGGCGCGCGCGCGCGGCGGGATCCGATGTCAGCTCGGGCGGCAGCAGCTTGAGCGCCACGTCGCGCGCCAGCTGCTCGTCGCGCGCGCGGTAGACCACGCCCATGCCGCCCGCGCCGAGCGTGCCCGTGATGCGGAAGTGGGCGATGAGCTTTCCGGCGTCCTCGCGCGGCCCGCTCACTCCAGCTCGTCCTCGCGCCAGCCGTGGCCCGCGTCCTCGCCGAGCAGCGCCAGCACCTTGTCGGTGAAACCGGCCACCAGGTCGTCGAGCGAGCGCGGGTTGCGGTACCAGGGCGGCGAGACCGGCATGATGACCACCCCCTCGCGGGAGAGCTTGAGCGCGTTCTCGAGCGCGATCGAGCTGAGCGGGCTCTCGCGCACGCACAGCACCATGCGCATGCGCTCCTTGAGCGCGACCGCTGCCGCGCGCGTGACCAGCGTGTCGGCGATGCCGACCGCGATCTTCGCGAGCGTCGAGACGCTGCACGGGAGGATCACGTAGGCGTCGTAGCGGTTCGAGCCCGACGCGAACGGCGCGGCCAGGTCGGCATCGGAGAAGATCTTCTTCACGTGCGGCTCGAGATCGGAGGGCTTGAGACCGGTCTCGCCGTGAAGCACCTGCCGCGCCCAGTCGGAGAGGACGAGATACTTCTCGCCGGGGCAGCGCTTCACGAAGTCCACGCCGTACACCGCGCCCGAGGCGCCGGTCATGCCGATCAGGTAACGCGCCATCAGAACCCGCCCGACACCGCGCGGGCGGCCATCACCATCGCCAGCACCGCGAAGCCCACCCACACGTTCACCTTGAAGAACGCGAGGTTCACGTGCTCCGCCCACCTCTGCTCGAGCTGGAGGAGCACGAAGCACACGCCCCACAGCACGAGCGGCGGCGCCATCCGCCACGCCGGGCCGCCGGTCCAGGGCGCGCCCGCGAGCACGGCGGCCGCGAGCAGCCAGAGGCTCGCGATCGAGTGCAAAGCGCCCGAGATCCGCAGCGCCCGCGCGCGTCCGAGCCACGCGACCATCGAGTGCACGCCCTGGGCGCGGTCGAATTCCTCGTCGAGCGTTGCGTAGATGACGTCGAAGCCGCTCACCCAGAACAGCGCGAACCCCGCGAGCGCGATGGCGGGCCCCGGGCGCGCGAGATCGGGATGCGCGGCCGCGTAGCCCGCGAGCGGCGCGAGCGCGAGCGCGAGCCCCACTCCGAAATGGCAGAAGGGCGTGACGCGCTTCAGGTAGGGGTAGACGACGAACACCAGGAGCGGCAGCGGCGCCGCCGCGAGATACCAGGTTCCGAGCGCTGCGCAGGCGGCGACGTAGAACGCGGCGCTCACGACCAGCAGCGCGATCGCTTCGCCGAGCCGCATGCGGCCGGCCGGCAGCTCGCGCGACATGGTGCGCGGGTTGATTGCGTCGAGGCGGCGATCGATGAGGCGGTTCAGCGCCATCGCGCAGGTGCGCGCCGCCACCGCTGCGAGCACGATCAGCCCCCAGCGTGCGAGCGGGAGCGTGGACCCTGGCGCGCTGAAGATGCCGGCCAGCATGAGCGGCAGCGAAAACAGCGTGTGCTCGAAGCGCACGAACGAGGCGTACGTGCGCAGGCGGGCGGCGGGCGAGATCGCGGCGGAGGAGGTCGTCATGAGGAGGCGACCGACCCCGGGAGATGCGGGTTCGGGGGCTAAGGTCGCCGCGCCGCACAGACTAGGCCGCCTGCTTTCCTCCGTCGAGTTCTTTTCCCTCGAGCTCGGAGCCCAGCGGCTTCCCGGAATGCGTGGCGCGAATCAGCGCGTCCTGAATGCGCGTGCGCGCGCGCGCGGTCAGCAGCACGAACTCGAGTCCGAGCCGGGCGAGCTCGTCGGGTTCGGCGGCTCCATCCGGGCCGTCGAACGAGACCCAGCGCACGCGGCAGGTGAGCTCGAGCGGCTCGCCGCGCCGGTCGAGCTTGAGCTCGACGTCGAGCAGCGCGCCCTCGAGTTCTTCGCGGATGTGGCGGATCTCGCCGCGCGGGAAGCCCACGCCCATTCCACTCGGCGAGAGATCGAGGAGCCGGCCGCCGAAGGGCGCGACCCGCGTGCCCGAGATCCCGAGCAGCGCCACCCGGGTCTCGAGCGTCGCGGTCACGCGCGTGCCGCGGCGGCGCTCGATCGGCGCCCCGACCGCGATCACCGGCTCGGCCACCGGGTCGGGCCGCGGACGCTCGGGCGGGGCCGTGGCGGGCTCTGTCGAGTTCGCGGGCGCGGTCTTCGAGCGCTGCTTGCGTGGTTCGCGCCCGCCCGCGGCGCCCGCCGCGGACGTCGCGCGCGACTGCACTCGCCGGAGCAGCGACAGATCGAAGCGCAGACAGGCCGACGGCAGATCGCACTCGAGCTTGAGCGATGTGCCGGGGGTTTCATCCGTCCCGGAGGCGATCAGCTCGTGCGCTTCCGCGATCAGTTCGGTAGCTGCTCGGTCGGGCGATGGCGCCTCAGTCCATCGCACCCGGCCGTAGAGGATGACCCGGGCGGTCTCGGCATCGCACGCGATCTCACGCGGTTCGAGTCCCAGATCTTCGAGCACGCATGCGATGGCGATCTCGTCGAACTCACGCGGGGCGAGCGCGAGCAGCGCGCGCGGCGTGAGCGCCGCGCTCGCCGGCTGGGCCTGCGTCCGGGACAGCGAGCCGAACCACTGGTGGATCGCGATGTAGCGCTGCCGGTGGAGGCGGGTGCGGGCGCGAATCACGTCGATCTGCTTCTGCACTCCGATCGCGCGGAACAGATCGCCCTGCCCGACCGCGAGCGGCAGCGCGCGCTCGAGCTGCACCTGGGCGAGCCCGGGATTCTCTAGCCGCTGGTAGATCGCGGCGAGCAGCATCCGGCTCGCGAGCTCGTCGGGGTGCTGGTCGACGTGCGGGCGGAGAATATCCGCGCACTCGTGCCACTCACCCGCCTTGAAGGGTTCGAGCAGGCTCTGCCAGGGCGATGGGAACGGCTTCAATGGGGTGCGCTTCCTTCGATTGGACCGCGGCGACATGCCACGCTTCCGAGCAGGCCTGTCGTGTAGAATCGGCCCTTCGAGCCCCGCGCTGAAGGGGTTTGGCGTGGAGGTCCGGCCCGGAAGACGGCAGTTCCGGACCGGGCGCGGCGCCGGACCGGCGCATTTAGCCCACCTCAAACGGGCCCGCGTCCGGTAAGATTCCGCGCTCTCACGTGTTCTCGGCCCTTTCCATCCGGAGTCCATGAACGCTCGCATCGACCTTCGACCGATCGCGCTCGCCGCGATCCTGACCGTGGCCCCCGCCTGGGTGGCCGCGGCCCGCGCTCCGTTCGACGCCCGGGTCGTGATGACCGCGACGACGGTGCATGCCGGCGACCTGGTCGAGCTGCGCTGGAACACGCTGCCCTCGAATGTCGAGGAGCTCGAGATCCTGCTCTCGCTCGATGGCGGACGGCACTACGCGGTGCGCGTCACTCCGGAGTGCGACCCTCGAGCGGGACGCTATCTGTGGCGCGTGCCCAATCTCGCGACCAGCTCCGCACGCCTGCGGCTCAGGCTAGGCGTGGAGGAACGCGAGATCGAGGCCGAGCCCGGAACGATGTTCGAGATCGTGGGCGACGCCGCGGCGCCGCCTGAGTTCGATCGGTTTCACGAGAACGGCTGGTGGAGCGGCCTGGTGCACGATCGCTCCCGACCGGGGGCCGGGCTCGCCGCGCCCCGCGCGGCGCTCGGGAGCGCTCGCGATGGCCAGGCCGTTTCGCCCGCGCCGCGCGATGAGGCCCTCCCGGCCCCGGGCGCGACCCGTGAGATCGCGCGTGCCGCGCCCCGCGAGACGTTCGCCGGTTCCATCCGGCGCCCGGCTTCCCTTCCGAGGTTCACCCCGCTCCGGAACTGATCGCTCGTCCCTTCGACGGTCGTGCACGCTGTTGCTCGATACCGAAAACCGAAAGGACGAGATCATGTGGAAATGGAAACCGGCGGGCGCGCGCCCGCTCCGGAGCGTGATGGCCTGCGCATTCGCGGTCACGGCATGCTCGCTCGCGCGCGTCGCGACTGGGGAAGAAGCCCCGGTGGCGAAGCACGAGCCATCGAAGTACGAGATCATCGTGTCGGCGACCCGATCCGCTCAGGATCCGGTCAACGTCCCGAACGGCGCGACGGTGGTGAGCGGCGCCGAGCTGCGGCGCCGCGGCGCGCGCACGGTGGCCGACGCGATTCAGGACGTGGTCGGGGTGGACACGGGCGATGGGTCCGACAACGGGGCGCGGCTCCCGAACATCGGGATGTGGGGGCTCAAGGAGTTCGACGCCCTGCTCATCACGCTCGACGGAGTGCCGGTCGGGGGACCCTTCAATCCCTCGCTCTCGCAGATTCCGGTCGAGGACGTCGAGCGCATCGAGATCGTGAAGGGCCCGCAGGGCTCGCTTTACGGCGTCTCCGCGTTCGCCGGCATGGTGCAGGTCTTCACGCGGCAGGAAGAGACGGGCCATGAACACCTGACCCTGGGCGGCGGGTCGTTCTCGACCATGCACGCGCAGGGCGAGGCGAGCCGCGTGCTCCCCCGCGGCTTCACGCTGCGGGCGAGTGGAATGCTGCAGCGCGCCGATGGGTGGCAGGACCGCACCGAAGGCAGCGTCGACCGCGGAGCGCTCACGCTGGCGCGGGACTTCGGCTCGACGCACGCGAGCTTCGACTTCGTCGCGTACCGGGATCACCAGGATTGGGGAACGGCGCTGCCGGTGGACGCGGGCGCTCCGGTGCCGGGCTTCGATCTCGATCGCAACTACGCGGTCGGGGGCGCGTTCCTCGAGCACCGCGTGTTCTCGGAGGTGGTGCACCTCGCGCGGCCGCTCGGCAGCGGGCGCATCGAGCACACCCTGAGCTACACGCGCGACAATCAGATCTCATTGCGCAGCTTCCCGGGCGTGGACGCCTCGACCGTCGACGACTACCCATCGGAGGGCGTGCTGCTCGCGCCGTACGAGACGACGATCTTCGGCGACGTGCGCTGGCTCGCGACCCCGCGGCTCGCCGGCGACCATCAACTGGTCGCGGGCGGCGCGGTCACGTGGGGCCGCACGGTCGCGTCCGGAATCGGCTTCGACTTCGATCAGAAGCTCTCGACCTATAGCGCCACCCCGGGGCTGGCGACCATTCCGATCGGCGACCACCGCAGCTTCGGCGACCGGCGCACCTTCGCCGGCGTCTACGTGCACGATGCGTGGACTCCGCAGCCGCGCGTGACGCTCGCGGGGGGCGGCCGCTACGACAACGCAGACGAGAAGCTCTCCGCGTTCGGACAGGAAGTCGGAAGCCCGCCCGAGTATACGAACGACTCGAAGACGACGGGGGCGTGGTCCGGCGACATCTCGCTGCTCGCGCGGATCGCGCCGCCGCAGGCCGAATCCGACGCGGTGAACCTCTACGCGAACTGGAAGAGCTCGTTCAAACCGGCCGCGCCGAATCTGACGGAAGCCGAGAACGCGAAGATCCTGGAGCCGGAGCGCACCCACTCGGTCGAAGGCGGGCTCAAGCTGCGCGGGCTCGACCGGCAGGTCGCCGTGAATCTCTCGTGGTTCCAGATGGACTTCGAGAACATGGTGGTCTCGACGCTCGACGCGGGCGGCAATCCCATCTTCATCAATGCCGGGCGCGAGCGGTTCAAGGGCCAGGAGGTCGATCTCACGCTGGCGCCTTCGATGGTTCAGGGACTGACTCTGAGCGGTGGGTACGCGTACCACGACGCGCGCTTCGTGGAGTTCACGTTCGTGACGCCCGGTGGCGCACTGCGCAACGTGAGCGGCAAGCGGCTCGAGCTGGCGCCGAAGGGCCTGTTCAACGCGCGCGTGGCCTATGAGGCGCCGATGCGCGTCGGGGTGTGGGCCGCATCGCGCTCGATGGGCGCGCGGGCGTTCAATCGCCGGAATACGTTCTTCGACACGCCTTTCACCCAGTGGGACGCTGGCGTGCACGGCGACTTCGCGAAGGCCTCGGTATCGATCACGGGGCGGAACCTGTCGGACGACCGGCACGCGATCGGCGAGAGCGACATCGGGGATTCGCAGTTCTACGTTTCGCCGCCGCGGCGGGTGAGCGCCGAGGTCAGCTACCGCTACTAGATTCGTCGAGAATATTCTGAAGCACGCGCGGTCCGGTGCGCCTCACACGCGCCGGACCGCGCGGCCCTACCCGACCGACAAGGCAGCGGAGGCGAGTCCACTTCGGCCAACCGGCCCCCGATTGCGATCAACCTCCGCGGGCCCGACCTGCCGCTCCTTGCCTGTCGTGGTCGAGATCTTTCGATCTCGCCCGTGCCTCATCGCAATCGGCGGACCAGTCGCGCCGTGATCTCGCGTCACACGGGCAACCGCATGGTGGATCGTTGCGTCGCGCGGGCGGTGCGCACCCGAGCGCTCCCGGCCGCGCGTCGGGAAGTGTCCACGCGGTACCCAATGGTGTCCTCGGCGCGTCGAAGCGACCGCCGCCGGAGGCGCTCGTTTCGAGCCCGCGGGCCGCGCGAAAAAATCGCCCTTGACCCGCTGCACGTGTGTGCACTATGGTGCACGCGTGCCGGGTCCCTGGATCGGCCATTCATCGAGGGGGACGTGATCCATGCTGAACGATCGCGCGCGCGAAATTCTGCTCTTCATCCAGCGCTTCAAGAACGACCGGGGCTACCCGCCGACCATTCGTGAGATCGGCAAGGCCTACGGCATCGCCTCCACCAACGGCGTCCGCTATTACCTCAACCTGCTGGAGAAGGCCGGTCACCTGAAGCGCAGCGGCAAGATCTCCCGCGGCATCGAGGGCATCGCGCGGACCGCGCAGGGCTCGGGCATTCCCATTCTGGGTCGCGTGGCCGCCGGCCAGCCGGTGCTCGCCGAAGAATCTTTCGAAGGCCACCTCGATCCCAACGACGTCTTCGGGGACACCCACGGCATGTTCGCGCTGCGGGTGCGGGGCGACAGCATGGAGGGCGCGGGAATTCTCCAGGGCGACTACGTCATCGTGCGCCAGCAGGAGCGCGCGACCGCCGGCGAAATCGTCGTGGGCCTGGTCGGGGAGGAAGCCACGGTCAAGTACTACCAGCCGAGGCGCGGCCACGTTGAGTTGGTGGCGGCGAACCCCAAGTACGCCCCGATCGTGATCGACGAGGCGGCAGAGTTTCGCATCCTCGGCATCGTGAAAGGAGTGATTCGCACCCTCCGATAGGTTCCGCGCATCCGAACGGCCGTATTCGGGTCCCCCCCGGGAGCTTGCGCTCCCGTTTTTCAGAGCACACAGCTGCACATGCGTTCAATCATCCCCGCAGGAGGAAGGACCGTGAACCACGAACTGGCTCCCGAGGTGAGTGAGGCGTTGGCGGGTCGTTGGGAGCCGATCTATCGCAGTCAGCTTCACTACCTCGTCACCTGGACCACGCGCGGACGCCGCCCGGTGCTCAAGGATCGCCATGTGCGCGCGTTCCAGACCCTCATCACGCAAGCCTGCGAAGAACGTGATTACGCTCTCATCGATGTCGCGGCGGGAGCCGATCATGCCCACGTGTTGCTGGCACTCAAGCCATCTCAAAGCGTGGCGAGCGCGGTGCGCGAGTTGAAGGGCAGGACCGGTGTGATGCTCCTCGCGCGATTCCCCGAACTGCGCGTGTGGCTGCGGGGCAATCTCGCGTGGGACGAGCGCTACGCGGTCGAAACGGTGAGCGCGGCGCGCGTCGAACGAGTGCGCGATCGGCTGCACGCCCTGCACGGACAGCCCGAGGATCTGGCCGCGGCGAGCTGAAGACTCGCCGATCAGCCGCGCTCGACCTGCGCCGCGACCACCTCGGGCGCCTGTCGCGAGGCGATCGCCGATGCGATCAGCACGAGCAGCGCCCCCATCCACTGGAGCGTGCGCAACCCCTCTCCGAGGAACAGCGCCGCCGAGAGCACAGCCACGACCGGCTCCAGGGTCGCGAAGATGCCCGCCTGGCTCGCGGGCATGCGACGCAGGCCGGCATAGAAGAGCGCGAAGGGTGCGAGCGTCGAGAACACGCCGAGGACCAGGAACATCAGCCACAGGTCCGGCCCGTAGCCGGCGGCCGCGATCCGCCACGGTGGCGCCGCCACCCACCAGAATCCCGCGGCGATCACGAAGGTGTAGAACAGGACGGTCTCGGGCGCGTAGCGCCTGAGGCCGCGCTTCGAGAACACCACGTAGAACGCGAACGAGAGCGCGGAGCCGAAGCCGATCGCCCAATCGATCGGACTCGCGTGCAGCGGCCGCGCGTGGAGCGATCCCGGATCGAGGTTGCCCACCAGCAGCGCGGTTCCCGCCAGCGCGCTCACCACCCCGATCACGGTCACGCGTGAAACGCGTGCCCCGCGGAACGCCTCCCACATGACGATGAGCGATGGGGCGAGGTACTGGATGAGAATCGAGAGGCCAACGCCGAGCTTCGAGATGGAGTAGTAGTAGCAGCCCTGAACCGCGGCGACTCCGAACAACCCGAGCACGAGGAAATAGACCCAATCCTCGCGCCGCACGCGCAGCAGCGATCGGTCGCGAACGAGGAGCCATGGCCCGAGCAGCGCGACCGAGATCGCGAGCCGCAGCTCCACCACCTCCAGGGCCGGGACGTGGCGGTCGCGGAACACGAAGCGCGCGAGGGTGGCGGTCGTGCCCCACAGGACGGTGGCGCCGAGCACCAGCCACCGGCCGCGCGCCACATCGCGCCTAGAGGAGGCGGCGTCGGACGAGCCGGATGGTGCGCTCAGTCGTACCTCGCCTCAGGATCAGGGTCACGTCGCTCCCCGGAGGCCCTTCGAGCCGGCGCGAGAGCGTCACGATGTCGAGCGATGCAGCCGGAGCGCCGTCGATCGCGATCAGTTCATCCCCGGCCTCGACCTCGGCGCGCGCGGCCGGCGACCCCTCCGCGACGCCCACCACGCGCGCGGCGCGGTCATCGCGCTCGATCTGAATGCCGACGTGGGAGTACTCGTTGGGACGCTCGTCCGCCGGCCGAAGGGCGCGCTCGAGCCACATGACTCGGTGCGGATAGTCGATGGTCACACGGTAATGGCGGAGGAAGGAGTAGCCCAGCAACCCGTGCACCGGCTCGCCGGTCGCGCGCGACAGCACGCCGCCCAGGTCGCTATGGATCACGGCGACGTCGAGTCCGCTCATTCGCACGCGTTCGCGGCCGGCACGCAGCTCGATCTCGGGAACGCGCGCGATGGAGGCGCTCGCCGCGCCGAACAGCGTCGGCGCCGAGAGCCCGCGCAGCTGGCGCCATTCCCGGGCGCGTCCCGCATTCTCCGCGAGCGCCCAGTCGAACAGCACGCACTTGGTCGCACCGGTGTCCACGATCAGGGTGAGCCAGCGGCTGTAGCGCGGGGGCCGCGGATCGGAAACCCGTGCCTCGACGATGATCTTGCCGTCGCCCGCGAGCCGGAATGGCACGGGGGCGGCGTCCGCTTCGAGAACCTCCTCGAGCGAGGCGTGCGAGGCCGCGATCGCATCCGCGCCCTCGTCGCGCCCCGCGCCGGCACCGGCCGGCGCGACCGGCACCACCGCGAGACGCCCCGCCGCGTAGTCGATCTGGAGCGCATCGCCGGCGAAGAGTCGCTGGCCCACCAGACCCAGCACCGGCCGGTCGGTCACGCGCCGCACGATGTCACCGTTCACGGTGAGCACCGGAGCGACCTGGTCCATCTGCGCCGCGCCGAGCGTGAGCCGCGGGAGCACACGCGCCGCGATGCCCACCTCATCCGCGCTCACGCTGTCGGAGAGACCGAGCGTGACCGCGAGCGCACCGTCGACGGCGAGGAATCCGGCGCCGGTGTCGAGCACGACGGGGCCCGTGGTGTCGCGCCCGGCCAGCCCGCGCAGCGTCGCCTCGATCAGCAGCACGCCCTCCAGATTTTCGAAGGCCATCAGCCGGGTGCCGTCGGGCCAGTTCGGCTCGGCCGCGGTGCGCGCCGCGCGCCCACCGCGCGGCGCGAGCGCGAGCAGCCCGATCATCAGGGTCGCCACCACCGCGAATCGACGGCCCCCGCGGCGCGGGGTGTGGCCGCGTCTATTCATCGTCGTCTCGATCACGGCGGACTCCGTGGCGCGGCCGAGGGGCAGAGACGCATCGTGTACGCGGCGTTCGATCCGACCCTCGAGCGGCTGCCGGACCTGAGGTTTGAGCCGTCGAGCGTCTGGGATCGCGGGCGCCCGTGGCGCGCGTCATTGCGCGACTCGGCGCGCACGAACGCGGACAACCGATAACAAATATTTGTATGTGGCGATTGATGCTATGAGGACTATCACACGGCAGATGCGCTAGCTTCGGTACTCTCGCTGGCGGCTGCGGTCGGTGCCCAGCTCGACGCTCTCGATGCCCGACTCGAGCATCGTGCAGCGCCCGGTGAAGAACACGCCGGGTTCCATCACCACGCTCATCGCGGCGACGTCGCCCTCCATGCGCGCTCCCGACTTCATCTCCACCGTCCCCAGCGCGCGCACGTTTCCATTCACGCGGCCCAGGATCAGCGCCTCCTTGACCTCGATGTCCGCGCGCATCAAGCCGTGCTCCCCAATCTCGAGCCGATTGCAGTTGAGGATGTCGCCCTCGAACTCTCCATCGATACGCAGCGTTCCCGAAACCATCAGCGTTCCGCGAAAGCTGGATCCAACGCCGACGGTGGTGTTGGGTGCCTCGACGCCGTTGTTTTCCGGGGCGCGAGACCTGAATTTCATCATGGGATCCCTCCCTCGTTCATGAGACACGGGCCGGCATCGAGGCCGGCCCCAGGGAATCTCGGCTAGAGCACGCCCCACGCCTCGAGCAGCCGCTCGAGGTCTTCCTGATTGTAGAACTCGAACTCGACTCGGCCACCCTTCCGTCCAGGCGCGATGGCTACCCGCGTGCTGAACTTCTGCTGAAGCTTGGTTTCCCACTCGCCCAGCCCATCCATCCTTGCCGCACGCGGGCGCGAGTGCTGACGGCGCAACCGTCTCCGCACGAAAGCCTCGGTGCGGCGCACGGAAAATCCCTTGGCGTGGACATAGCGTGCGGCGGCGAGTTGATCACCGGGAGCCTCCAGCCCGAGCAGGGCCCGCGCGTGCCCGGCGGTCAACGTTCCACGTGAAACCATTTCCCGCACCTCGGGCGGCAAGGCGAGCAGTCGCATGGCGTTCGTGATCGAGCTGCGCTGCTTTCCGACCCGCTCCGAAATCTGATCGTGGGTGAGCCCCACCTTCTCGGTGAGCGCGTGGTAGGCCTTGGCCTCGTCGATCGGGTTCAGATCCTCGCGCTGAATGTTCTCGATGAGGGCGAGCTCCATCATCTCGTGCTCGCTGACGTCGCGCACCAGGGCCGGAATGCGTACCAGGCCGGCCATGCGCGCAGCCCTCAGCCGACGCTCGCCGGCCACGAGCTGGTATCCGTCATCGCCGAGTCGGCGCACCAGAATTGGCTGAAGCACCCCGGTTGCCTTGATCGACAGGGCGAGCTCTTGAATGGCCTCGTCATCGAACCGCGATCGCGGTTGGAACGGATTGGCACCGATGTCCTCAACGGGCAGCTCCCGCACTCCCGGCTGCGGCCCGTCCATGGTACCGAGCGCGGATGGAATCAGAGCCTCCAGACCCCTGCCGAGCACTTTCCTATGCATGTTCCAGAACCTCCCGTGCCAGCCCCCGGTAACTCTCGGCACCGGTGCTGTGTGGGTCGTACAGAACGATGGGCTTCCCGAATGAAGGCGCCTCGCTGAGTCGAACGTTCCTGGGAATCACTGTCTTGTACACACGCTCGGCGAAGAACTTGCGAGCCTCGTCCGCCACCTGCTGCGACAAGTTGAGGCGCGCGTCGAACATGGTGAGCAGCACACCTTCGATCCGCAGGCTTGGATTGAGGTGGTCCTGCACCAGCCGGATCGCGCCGATCAGTTGTGTGAGCCCTTCGAGCGCGAGGTATTCGCACTGGAGTGGAATCAACACCGAGTCCGCGGCACTCAGCGCATTGATCGTGAGCATCCCGAGAGACGGTGGGCAATCCACCAGGACGAAATCGTAGTCGCCGCGAACCGGGGCGAGGCAGGTCTTGAGGCGCGCCTCGCGGGCCATCATCCCGACCAGCTCGACCTCCGCTCCCGAGAGTCTCTGGCCGGATGGGAGAAGGTCGAGATTGGCCAGGGCGGTGGGGAGCACGGCGTCGGCCAGCTCGGCCTGTCCTATGAGCGCCTCATATGTGCCGAGGCGCTGGTCGTTGCCGTTGATCCCGAGCCCGCTCGAAGCGCTTCCCTGAGGATCGATATCCACGAGCAGCACGCGCCGATTCTCCTGCGCGATACAGGCGCCGAGATTGATCGCTGTCGTGGTTTTCCCTACGCCGCCTTTTTGGCTGGCAACCGCGATGACTCGTCCCATTCCCTGAGCTTGTGGGGGCGGACTTCCTGCCCACCTGAACTGCGGAGTTGATCGAGAGTCTCGTTCGACTGCAGCAAGATAGACCCGAGGCGCGTGGCGAACAAGCAGATAGTTTCACGTGGAACTACGCTCGACGAATCAGCGGATCGCCTTTACTTCCTCTTGAATCTGGCGACAACCGTCTTTCCGGAGCCGATTCCCAGCAGGCCATCGAAGTCCCACAGCTCTCGCCACGCCGAAGCGGCCGACATCTCCTCCTCGCGCTTGCTGCCCTTCCAGAGGAACGCGGTGCCGCCGGTGCGAACCAGGCGAGAGGCGTATGCGAGCGTCGGCGCGAGCGTGAGCGTCGCGCGAGAGGTGAATCCATCGTAGGCGCCCGCGTGTTCGGGAAGCTCGACGAGCGCCTCGACCCGCTCCAGGATCACGTTCGATCCCGCCAGCTCCATCTCCTGAATGGCCTTTCTCAGGAAGAGCGTCTTCGTGTGTCTGGACTCCACCAGCGTCCACGACGATCCGATCCCGAGCATGGCCAGTGGAATTGCCGGAAATCCACCGCCGGAGCCAAGATCGATCCATCGATCGGCGCCGCTCGCCTTCAGCCAGTGGGCCGGCTCGACCGATTCCAGGAGATGCCGCGCGACGATCCGGTTCTCATCGTTCCTGGATATCAGATTGGAAACCCTTCGATTCCACTGGACGAGCAACTCCGCGAACCGACGGAGGCGTGCGATCGATTCCTCTGCGCTCGCTCCGGCCTTGAGGATGTGCGGAATGAGATCATCCCAGGGCTGCCGCGCGATCAATCCAGAAACATCTGGCCATCGTTCGGCGGCAGTCAATTGCGAAGATTCGTCGATCGCGGCCGGGCCGCCGCGCGGCTCGTGTGAGGGCGCGCCGGGAGTGCGCTCTTGAGTCCTGGGGGCTCGCCCCGAGCCGCGGCGAAATTTCAGCGGGCGTGAATCGGGACGAGAGCGCCGACTTTCGCCCCCCGCGCGGCGGAAGCGCGGCGGGCGCGTGTCGGGCCGCGCCGATCGAGCGTCACCTCCCGCGCGGCGAAACCGCGGCGGACGCGTGTCGGGGCGCGCGGATCGCGCATCGCCTCCCGCGCGGCGAAAGCGCGGCGGGCGCGAGTCGGGGCGCGCCGATCGCGCATCGCCCCCCGCGCGGCGGAACCGCGGCGGACGCGTGTCGGGCCGCGCCGATCGCGCATCGCCCCCCGCGCGGCGGAACCGCGGCGGACGCGTGTCGGGCCGCGCCGATCGCGCATCGCCCCCCGCGCGGCGGAACCGCGGCGGACGCGTGTCGGGCCGCGCCGATCGAGGATCGCCCC
>JBGPFC010000044.1:0-28528 GCA_041483195.1 Candidatus Eiseniibacteriota bacterium | reverse complement strand
CTGGTTCTGCCCGGAACCGGACAGATAGTCTTGCTCGTTACATCACGCTCCGCCGCGCTTGCGGAACCCCCGCAAACTCGTGTAAACACTCGCGCGGAGAGGTGGCCGAGTGGCTGAAGGTGGCGGTCTCGAAAACCGTTAGGCGTGTAAGCGCCTCGAGGGTTCGAATCCCTCCCTCTCCGCCAGGTTTCGCGCCCGCGCCGCGACCCATGCCGCGCGCCGCGCCGCCATCCGCGCCGACGCAACCATCCGCGCCTACGCCGCCTTGCGCAGCGCGAACGCCTCCAGCTCGGGGTCGAGGCGAGCGAGCTCATCGACCAGCGTCGTCCATCCGGCCTCGCCGCCGGTGGGCTTCCCGCTGCCTCCGATCACTTCGAGCCGCTCCGCCGCATCCGCCGCGGGTCCCGCCGCGATGACGCGCAGCGCGTCCTTGAGCCTGCGCCCCGCTCGCTCGAGCCGCTCGCAATCCCCGCTCGTGATGGCCTCGTGCGCATCCGCGAGCAGCGCCGGCTCGTGCGTGAGGAAATGGCCGACCAGCTCCCGCGCGAAGTCCTCGTGGTCATCGAGGCGAGCGAGCAGGTCCCTGACCGAGAAGTGCGGCGCCGAGGGCACGCCTTGCGCGTCGGTCTCGGCGTCGCTGCCGGCGCGCCGGATCATCACGCGATTCATGACCTCGATCAGTTCCTCGCGCTTGATGGGCTTGCTCACGTAATCGTCCATCCCGGCGAGCAGGCACGCCTCGCGATCGCCCTTCATCGCATGCGCGGTGAGCGCGATGATCGGAACGTGCGCGCCGGATGCTGCCTCGATCGCCCGGATCGCGGCGGTCGCGTCGAACCCGCCCATCACCGGCATCTGGACGTCCATCAGCACCAGATCGAACTGCTGGCGACGGAACGCGGCCACCGCCTCCTCGCCGTTCGCCGCGAGCACCACGGTGTGTCCGAGCTTCTCGAGCATCCGCAGCGTCACCCGCTGGTTGATCGGGTTGTCCTCTGCGACCAGCACGCTCCCCGGGTGGTCGACGCGAGGCAACACCGCCGGCACCCGCCTGCGGACGGACGGCGCCGCGGGCGCGGCGGGTGTCGTGGCGCCGTCGGCCCCGACTTCGGCTGCGGACTGCGGCCAATCCGCGGGCTGGGGGGCATTTCCCACGACCCGGCGGATCGCCAGCTCGAGTTCGAGCTTGGTAATGGGCTTGGTGAGATGCACGCCGATGCCGAGTTGGCGGCCGCGCTCGGCGTCCCCCTTGTGGCCGCTGGAGCTGAGCATGATGGTCGCGGGCCGCGTGACATGGGGCAGCTGCCGGATGCGCTCGGCAAGCGCGAAGCCACCCATTACCGGCATGTGACGGTCGAGCAGCAGCAGTTGGAATGGCCGGTGCGCTGCGTGCGCGGCGCGGAGCGCTTCGAGCGCGGCTTCGCCGGATTCCACCGCCACCGGAATCATCTGCCACCCCTCCAGCATTTCGTGGAGGATGCGGCGGTTGGTGGCGCTGTCGTCGACGATCAGCGTGCGCATGCCGCGCAGCGCGGGGTCGGCGACGGCTGCGGCGGCCGGCGCGGCGGCCGGCACCCCGAGCACGGCCGTGAAGTGAAACGTGCTGCCACGACCGGGCTCGCTCTCGACCCAGATCCGTCCCTTCATCATCGTGACCAGCGACGACGAGATCGCGAGACCGAGCCCGGTGCCGCCGTAGATTCGCGTGGTCGAGGCGTCCGCCTGCGAGAAGGCCTCGAAGATGCGCTGCTGCTTCTCCGCCGGAATGCCGATCCCGGTGTCCGAGACGCTGAAGTGCAGCGTCACCTCGCCGTCTCCGACGCGCTCGACCTCGGCCGCCACGACGATCTCGCCGGCCTCCGTGAACTTGATCGCGTTGCCGGTCAGGTTGAGCAGCACCTGCCGCAGCCGGCCCGGATCGCCGATCAGGTGCTCGGGCGCCTCGGGGCGGACGTCGCACAGCAGCTCGAGGCCCTTCTGGTGCGCGCGCAGCGCGAGCGTACGCATGGTCTTGTCCACGCTCTCGCGCAATGCGAACTCGATGTTGTCGAGATCGAGCCTGCCCGCCTCGATCTTCGAGAAGTCGAGGATGTCGTTGATCACCGAGAGCAGGCTCTCGGCCGAGGTCTTCACGGTCTCGAGGTAGTCGCGCTGCTCGTCGGTGAGCGCGGTGTCGAGCGCCAGCTCGGTCATGCCGATCACGCCGTTGAGCGGCGTGCGGATCTCGTGACTCATGTTCGCGAGGAAGTCGCTCTTGGTGCGGCTCGCCTCCTCGGCGCGGTCGCGGGCCGTGATGAGCTGGGCGTTCATCTCGTGCAACTCGGCGACGCGTTTCGCGACTTCCTCCTCGAGGTGCTCGCCATGGCTGCGCAGCTCCTCGTCACGCAGCTGGATCTGCTCGATCATGCCGTTGAAGCTCTCGACCAGGTGCCCCAGCTCGTCCTCGCCGGTCTCGACGACGCGCACCGCATAGTCCTTCTCGACGGAGACCCTGTTGGCCGCCTGAGCAAGCGCCAGCACCGGCCCGGAGATCACGCGCTGCAGGCGGTCCGAGAGCAGGAAGGCGATGAGGAGCGCGAACGCCATCACCACCAGCACGATCGTCCCGAAGCGGACCCGGTGTTCGCGCATCTCGGCCGAGTCGCTCTCGATGTACACGGCGCCGATCTCCTGGCCGTCGAGCAGGATGGGGCGGAAGACGCTGAGGTCGTTCGAGCCGACGTGGATCGGCGCCCGGGGGGCGGGCGGCGGGACGAACCCGCTCGCGTCGCCTGCGCGCCGGTACACGGCGAACGCCGCGCCGGTCCGGGAATAGACGCAGGCGGTCACGATCGAACGCTGATGTGCGAGGGCGGAGAGCACCTCGCGAGCTGCGGCCTCGTCGTCGAAGGTCAGAGCCGCGGTGCTGTTCGCGCCGATGATGTCGGCGAGCGTCGAGAGCCGGCGCAGCGTGTCGGCTCGCAGGGCGTGCAGGTCATAGGCGAACATGACGGCGCACGTGAGCAGCAGCGCGGCGCCGCTGGTGAACATGGTGATCGCCACCATCTTGCGCCGGATCGGGCTGTCGCGAAGCCAGCGCGCGACGGGGGTGTGCATCAGTGCGCGTCCTTCACGATGCGCGCGAGCGCGAGCAGCTTGGAGCTGATATGCAGCTTCGCGCGATCGGCGCTCTTCGGATTGATCTCGATCCGCACGCGCTTGCCGTCCATCTCGAAGTCGGCGATGCCGCCTCGTTCCGCGAAGCCCTCGACGTCGCCGACCGTGAAAATGTTCGCGCCCGCGATGCCCTGGATGAGGCGCGGCACGCGCTTCTGCTCGGACGCGCTCACGAACAGGATGTGGCAGGGCCGCGCGTCCTCGACCCTGGTCCATCGCCTGATCACGAACGGCCGCTCGCCGACCCGCCGGTCGTTCACCGTCCGTTCCAGGATGTCGCCGAACGGATCGTCGCCCAGGACTCCGATGATGAACGGTGCGCGGGCGTCCTCGAAGGCGGAATCGGGCCACGAGACGAACTTGGCGAAGTTGTAGAGCAACGCCGCCTTCACCTCGTACTCGGTGGGAGCGGACGCGACCGCGCAAGCGCCCGGCGTCACGACAGTGCCGAGCGCGGCGGCGCAGAGCATCAGCGCCGACGCGACGCGCCGGGCGAAGGCGATCAGCCGATGCCTTGCGACCGCATCGACTCTCGCCGGAAATGCTAGAAGCGCCACGTCAGTTTTCCGTAGCCGCTGCGCTCGACCTCGCTCGGAATCGCCAGCTCGGTGGCCGTTGACCATTCCGGATGGCGGTCGTCGAGCAGGTTCAGCCCCGCGACGCTCAGCTCCAGGCCGGGAATCAGATGCCAGCCGACGCGGAGGTCGATCCGTGTGTACGCCGGCACCTTCTGCGTCGTCAGGCCGCCCACGTACTGAATCGTGGCGTCGCACTCCAGATTCCGAACCGGGATCAGATTGGACGAGAGCGAAAGCTTGCTCTCGGGATCGTTGTTCTCGTTGACCGAGGACGCCGTGTCCACGCTCGCCGGTTTGGCCATGAGATCCATCCGGAACACCGTGGCCTGCGCGGTGAGTCTCCAGTTGGAGGTGGCCATCCAGGCCACGCTGCCTTCGGCGCCATAGGTGCGGCCCTTCATCAGATTGCCCCATCGGAGCGGGACCACGACGTGGGGCGGCGCCGGAGTCATCTCGAGGTATGGCGTCTCGGGCTCGTAGGTGCGCAGGTCGTCGTAATTGTTGTAGAAGAGCGCCCCATCCAGCGCGAGATGAGGCCGCGGTTCGACGCGGTAGCCGGCTTCCTTCGCGATCACCACCTCGGCGCGCTGGTCCTTGTTGCCGAACAGCGCGACCTCGTTCGGGGGACCGCCGCCGCCGGGGAACGCCGCGTAGTCGGCGCGCAGATCGCTCTCGATCCGTGCGGGGGTTCGCACCGCGCGTGAGACCGCCGCCCACAGGGTCTGGTGTGCGTCGGGCGTCCAGGCGATTCGCGCGGTCGGCGAGAGCTCGAACCCGAACTCGCTGTGGTTCTCGCCCTTCGAGCCGAGCGTGACCCGGAGGCGGTTCGCGACCACCTCGATCTCGTCCTGCACGAAGCATTCGAGGAGGTGGACGGTCTGGCGCGGCGATGCGAACGAGATGGTGGGCGAGCCTCCCAGATCGAGCCGGATGTACCGGTGCCCGAATCCCCACACGACGTTCTGCCGGCTGCCCAACAAGACGTGATGCTGGAAGTCCTGGTCGGCCGTCTGCACCCGCTCGCGGTAGAGGAACGCGTCGCGTCCGGCCTGGTCGTAGTAGATCTGGAGCTTGACGTCCGATCGATCGGAGAACGTGTGGCTCCAGCGCGCGAGCGCGTTACCGCCCCCGAGGTCGGTGCCGTACTGGCGATCTGCCATGAACGGAGGGCTGAGCATCGCGATGGTGGAGGTCGTGTTCTCGTTGCCGCCGTAGAGGTCGCCCTGCAACGTGAGGGAGGATCGACCCGAGATCGTCCAGTCGGTGCGCAGGCCGCCGTGCAGCAGGTGCGAGGTGTCGAACGCCAGCAACGGGCCGAGCTCGATCGAGGGATCGACCTTGCGATAGTGAAGCGACGCGCGGAACGGCGCGCGCGTGCCCGCGCCCGCCCCGATGCGGGCGACGCCGAACCCGCGCTCCTCGGACCCCGAACCGCCGGTGAACAGCACGCCCTGCGTGTCTTCCGCGGGCTTGGTGATGATGTTGATCACGCCGTTCACGGCGTTCGCGCCCCAGACCGTGCCGCCGGGACCCCGGATCACCTCGATGCGCTCGACGTCCTCGAGCATCACGTCCTGCACGTCCCAGTACACGCCAGCGAACAACGGCGAGTACACGCTGCGGCCGTCGATCAGCACCAGCATCTTGTTCCCGTAGCGGCCGCTGAATCCGCGCGCGCTGATCGCCCACTTGTTCGCGTCGATCTGGGCCACGTCGAGCCCGGGCACCATCCGCAGCAGCTCGGGCACCGAGGTGGCGGTCGAACGCCGGATCTCCTCGTGATCGATGACCGTCACGGCCGAGGGTGTCTCCGAGAGCGGTTGCACTCGCTTCGACACCGAGGTGACCTCGATGTTCATGAGGTCCTCGATCGCGACCCCGGTCAGATCGTGCTGACTCGAGCTGTCGGCGATGGCGGGCGGGCTCGATCCCGCGGCATACGACGCCGCGCCCATCATCGCGAAGGCGAACGCGAGTGCTATGCAGGCGCGGCGCGGACAACGACCTGAACGCATGGTCTTCTCCTCGAGCGAAGCGCCGCCGAAGAAGACCTCGCTGGGCACAGGCCGGCGGCTAAGCCGTAGTGGTGCCGAGGGACATGGCCCGAGGGAGCGTCTGGGTTATCGGCCGGGGCGGGCGCGCGAGGGAGCGCGAAATGCGGGGGGGCGCGAGCGGCGCCCTAGTCCAGCAGCGACTCGAGCTGATCCTTGAAGATGGTCTCGATGCCATCGCTCACGCCCACGTTCTTGTAGCGGATGGTCCCGGTCTTGTCGATCAGGAACAGCGTGGGGAAGCCCTCGATGTGGTAGGCGTCGGTCGCGATGTGGTCGTGATCCAGGATCACCGGGAAGGTGAACTTGTTCTGCACGACGAATTCGCGGGCGACGTCCTTGAGCTGCTTGCCCGCCACCGGCCGCTCCCAGTTCATGCCGATGAACACCACGCCCTTGTCCTTGTAGCGCTCGTACATGGACTGGAAGATCGGCAGCTCGCGCCGGCAGGGGCCGCACCACGATCCCCAGAAATCGATCACCACGACCTTGCCCTTGAAGTCGGCGAGCTGGACGGAACGGCCATCGAGGTCGGGCAGCGTCCAGCCCGGGGCGGGCCGTTCGTCGCGGTGCGCGTCGAAGGCGATCAGCCGGCGCGAGGCGGCGCGCGAAGCCGCCACCCGCGCGTCGAGCCCGGCAAGCGATCCGTGCCGCTTCCGCCACAACGAGCGCAGCGGCGCCGCGGCCGAAGTGTCGGTCGCCATGTACACGCCGAGCGAGCGCACGTAGTGATCGATCGCGAGGTCGGGCTTCTTCTGCTGCTCGAGGATCTGCCCCATGTGGAACAGCACCGCCTGGCTGTCTGGCGACTGCGGAAGCGCGCGGCGCAGCGTCGCCAGCCCGCTGTCGATCAGGCCGGCGCGGAACTGCGCCTCGCCCAGCGTGCCGAGCGCGGCGGCGAGCAGGGGTTCGTACTGCTGCCCTTGGGGCACGTCGGCGAGCGAGCGCCGCGCGTACTCGAGCGCGCGCGGATACGCCCCGCCGCGGCGCAGCAGGATCTCGGCGACCTCTCCGTAGAAGAAGATGGTCACGCGTGGCTCGTGCGGCAGCATCGCGGCGGTGGTCTCGGCCGAAGCCGCGATCCGATCGGCCGTGGCGTTCGTGGTGTTGAGCGCGCGGATCAGCATGCGCCGCGCGAACAGCGCGTATCCGCTGTCGGGCCCGGTCGCGAGGTAGCTGCGGATGCGCGAGATCGCCCACTCCGCGCGAGCGGGGTCGCCGGAGGCCGCGTTGAACTCCTGGACCTCGGTGCTCGTGAGCTGCCTGCCCGCGGCCACGGCGGAGGATGCGCCCGAAGCGAGCGCGAGCCCGGCGCCGAGCACCATGCACGCGGCGATCGGCCGTGCCACGCGCAGCATGCCGGGGCGGGGGAGTGACGCGCGGCCGCGCGGGGCGAATTCGTGGATCACGGGCATCGAACCATCCTGAGGTGAGTGCGGTGTGGGCGCCCACGATCGCGGGGAGCGGCGACGGGCGGGCGAAACGGACGCGGACCATTGTACGCGATCGGACGCCGCGCGTCGCGCCGGGCGCGGGCGCGGCGCGCCGCGCTCGCGCGCCGCGCGAGGGGTTGCCGGGCCGCGCGGGCCGTGATAAGCGTAGCCGCCCGCCGCGACGGATCGCGGGCGGACGCAGTGCGGAGAGGTGTCCGAGCGGTTGAAGGAGCACGATTGGAAATCGTGTAGGCGCTAATACCGCCTCGAGGGTTCGAATCCCTCTCTCTCCGCCATTCTTCTTCCAGAGGAGCCAGCTGCCCGTGATCCTGTCCCTGCTCACCGCCGCCCTGCTCGCCGCCCCGGCCGCCGCAGACAAGCCGGCCGACAAGCCCACCGAGAAGAAGGAGCCGGTCGCGGCGTCCGCCGACACCACGCCGGTCGTCACGCACCACCAGATCATGATCGACGGCAAGCCGCTCCGCTACACGGTCACGGCGGGCAAGCTCCCGATCCGGAACGACACCGGCGAGACCGAGGCCTACATCTTCTACATGGCGTACATCGCCGATCGCAGCGGCGGGCCGCAGACGAGGCCGCTCACGTTCTCGTTCAACGGCGGCCCGGGCTCTGCCTCGGTGTGGCTCCACCTGGGCGCGCTCGGCCCCCAGCGCGTGAAGATGCGCGACGAGGGCGGCATGCCATCGCCGCCCTACCAGCTCGTGGACAATCCGTACACCTGGCTCGATCAGACCGACCTGGTGTTCATCGATCCGGTCGGCACCGGATACAGCCGCGCGATCAAGCCGGAGCTCGGGAAGAAATTCTGGAGCGTGAACGGCGACGTCGAGTCGGTTGGCGAGTTCATCCGGCTCTGGCTCACGCGCAACGAGCGCTGGGCCTCTCCGCTGTTCCTGGTCGGCGAGAGCTACGGCACCACGCGCGCGGCGGGGCTGTCGGGCTACCTGGTCGAACGCTCGGGCATCGCGTTCAACGGCATCCTGCTGGTGTCGTCGATCCTCAACTTCGAGACCGCCGACTTCACGCGCGGCAACGAGCTGCCCTACTCGCTCTACCTGCCGACCTACACCGCGACCGCCTGGTATCACAAGAAGCTGCCGCCCGACCTGCAGAGCCAGGACCTGGGGGTGGCGCTCGGCGAGTCCGAGAAGTGGGCGGCGGACGGATACCCGCGCGTGCTCGCGCGCGGCGACCGGCTGAGCGCGGTCGATCGCACGGACGCCATCGAGCGACTCACGCGCCTGACCGGGCTCTCGAAGACCTACCTCGACCAGTCGAACCTGCGCGTGGACATCGAGCACTTCTGCAAGGAGCTGCTGCGGAGCGAGCATCGCACGGTGGGGCGGCTCGACAGCCGCTTCAAGGGCATCGACGAGAGCGGCGTGAGCGAGACCCCTGACTTCGATCCGAGCATGGCCGCGATCCGTCCGCCCTACACCGCGGCGTTCAATCAGTACGTGCGCACCGAGCTGAACTACAAGAGCGATCTCACCTACTACATCCTGGGCGGCGGCGTCGGGCCGTGGGACTGGGGCTCGGCGCGCGCGGGATTCCCCGACGTGAGCGGCTCGCTGCGCAGCGCGTTCGCGAAGAACCCCGCGATGAAGCTGTTCGTCGCTTCCGGCCACTACGATCTCGCCACGCCCTACTTCGCCACCCAGTACACGCTCGCCCACCTGGGCCTCGAGCCCGAGGAGCGCGCCCGCATCACAACGCGCGAGTACGAGGCCGGTCACATGATGTACATCCACTCCGGCGAGCTGGCGAAGCTCAAGCACGACGTGAGCGAGTTCATGCGCGCGGCGCTCCGGTAGCCGCGCACATGACCCTCCAGGCCGGCACCAAGCTCGGTCCGTACGAGATCCTCGCGCCGCTCGGCGCGGGCGGGATGGGAGAGGTGTACCGCGCGCTCGATCCAAGGCTCGGGCGCGACGTCGCGATCAAGGTGCTGCCGCAGCACCTGAGCGCGAACCCCGAGGTGCGCACCCGCTTCGAGCGTGAGGCGAAGACCGTCTCATCGCTCAACCACCCGCACATCTGCACGCTGCACGACGTGGGGCGCGAGGGCGAGACCGACTACCTGGTCATGGAGCTGATCGACGGCGAGACGCTGGCCGCGCGGATCGCGAGGGGCGCGCTTCCCGCTCCCGAGGTGCTGCGGCTCGGCATGCAGATCGCCGACGCGCTCGATCGCGCGCACCGCGCTGGCGTGATTCACCGCGACCTGAAGCCCGGGAACGTGATGCTGACCAAGTCGGGCGCCAAGCTCATGGACTTCGGCCTCGCGCGCGCGACCGGGATGGCGGGCACGGGCGGCGGGAGCGGCGTGTCGGTCGCTGCGCTCACCCAGTCGCCGACGGTCGCGGCGCCGCTCACCGCAGAGGGCACGATCGTCGGCACCTTCCAGTACATGGCGCCGGAGCAGCTCGAGGGGAAAGAGGCGGACGCGCGCACCGACCTGTGGTCGTTCGGCTGCCTGCTATACGAGATGGCGACCGGCAAGCGCGCGTTCGAGGGCAAGAGCCAGGCGTCGCTCATCTCGTCGATCATGTCTTCCGAGCCCGCGCCGCTCTCGCAGCTCGCGCCGATGAGCCCGCCCGGGCTCGAGAAGCTGGTGCGCGCGTGTCTCGCGAAGGAAGCGGACGAGCGCATCCAGACGGCGCACGACGTGAAGCTCCAGCTGCAGTGGATCGCCGAGGGCGGCTCGCAGGCCGGGGTGCCAGCGCCGCTCGCCGCGCGGCGGCGCGGGCGGGAACGGCTCGCGTGGACGCTGTTCGCCGCCGCCGCCCTGGTGGCGGTCGTATTCATCGGGCTCGCGCTCCGGCCGCGTCCTGGGCCCAAGTCGGTGATCTTCGAGCTGACCCCGCCGCACCAGGTGAGCCTGGTCGATCTGCCTCGTATCTCTCCCGATGGACGCCGCCTCGCGTTCAACGCCACCGACTCGAGCGGCGCGAGCGCGATCTGGGTGCGGCAGATGAGCTCGCTCGATGCGCAGCGCATGCCGGGCACCGAGGGCGCGACGCGTCCCTTCTGGTCGCCAGACAGCCGGTTCCTCGCGTTCTTCTCGGGCGGCAAGCTCCACAAGATCGACATCGCGGGCGGTCCGCCGCAGACCGTCTGCGACGCGCCGCGCGGCGCCGACGGCAGCTGGGGCGTCGGCGACGTGATCCTGTTCGACGGTTCCTCGGTCGTGGACACCGTGCAACGGGTCTCGGCGCTCGGGGGAGTGCCGGTCGGCGCGACCACCGTGGATCGCTCCAAGCAGGAGGTGTTCACGGCCTGGCCGCAGTTCCTGCCGGACGGCCAGCACTTTCTCTTCATCGCGTACGGCGCGACCGGCGACGAACGCACGCTCAAGGTGGGACGCCTCGGCTCGATGGAGACCAAGTCGCTGGGGCCCGCCGGATCGCGCACCGAGTACGTCTCCCGGCATCTGCTGTTCGTGCGGCAAGGCACGCTGCTCGCGCAGCCGTTCGATCCCGGCTCGCTCAAGACCACCGGCGATCCGGTCCCGGTCGCGGAGAACGTCGAGTTCGACGCGGTCGGGAGCGCGCGATTCTCGGCGTCGGGAGAGGGCACGCTCGTCTATCGCTCGGGCGGAAGCGGCGCGGCCGAGCGCCTCGCGTGGGTGAATCGTCGCGGCGAGCGGACCGGTACGGTGGGTGGTCCCAATGGGTACGACGACCCCGCGCTGTCGCCGGACGAGACCCAGCTCGCCGTCAAGGTGACCGAGGCCACGAGCGCCAACGGAAACATCTGGGTGTGGGATCTCTCGCGCGATCTGGGATCGCGCTTCACATTCGCGCAGGGCGACGTGGACGACGCCATGTGGTCGCCGGACGGCTCGCGAATCGCGTACAGCATGGCGCGCGGCACGGGAAACGATCTGTACGTGAAGTCGCTCGGCGGCTCGGGGGCGGACTCCTTGCTGCTCGCGTCGAACGAGCAGAAGTTCGCGGAGATGTGGTCCCCCGATGGGAAGGTCATCACGTACATCATGCGATCCGGGCTGACGAACCGCCGCTGGGACATCTACGGGCTGATCCTCGGAGACTCGGTGCGGGCCCGGCCGATCGTGGCCACGCCGTTCGCCGAATACGACCCGCAGCTCTCGGCCGACGGAAAGTGGATGGCCTACGTGTCGCGTGAGTCCGGGGACGCCGAGATCTACGTGCAGGCGTTCCCGGGCCCGGGCGGCAAGTGGCGGATCTCGACCCATGGCGGGACCGAGCCGCGCTGGCGCGGAGACGGGCACGAGCTGTTCTACCTCGGGCTCGATCGCAAGATGTTCTCGGTGCCCGTCACGCCCGGGACGCCCCCGCATTTCTCGCTGCCCGAAAGACTGTTCGACGCGCCCGTAGTCGTCGACGCGAACACGCGCAATCGCTACGTCGTGACCCGCGACGGCCAGCGATTCCTGATGGTCACGCCCGAGGGCGAGGCGAAGCTGGGCGCCACCACCGTCGTGCTCGACTGGCTAGGCAGGCTCTCGGCGCGGTGAGGGGCGTCCGGTCGGATTGCCGCGAGCCCCGGGGCGGGGCGCGACCGGAATGCCAAGCCGGGCCCGCGGCGCGTGGCGCCGGGTTGCGCCACGGCGGAAGAAGACCAACCTCCGGGGCGAAACTCCGCGAGCCCGGTACAATCGGCGAAGATCCTGCGACTCATGATCGGTGTGCCCCGAAGCCAACCCGCCGGGGAACGGATCTCCGCCGTGACATCAGGTGCGACTGCCGGCATGACACAGGGCATCGACCGTGCCGGGACGCGCGCGAGGGTGTCCCGAAATGCGCCGCGCGCGGGAACGTGCGTCCAGTCTGCGGGATGAGCGGGACGGGTGCCCCGGGCGCGCGCGCGCGGCGTGACAGAGACCGGACGCCTGCGAAACCGATCCGTGCCCCGGGCTGACAGAACTGCACGATCCGTCAGTCAGGAACGCCGCGCCGAGGGCGACCAGGCCCGCGCAGATATTTCAGCCGAGGCATGAGGCGGGCGAGCGGCCGCGCCGCCACCCAATGCTTGACCTCTCCCGGTCGCCTGCTAGTATGCGCTCCCGGTCGCTCGCGCGGCCTCCTCCGAGGCGCGCGGGCCGGACCCCTAACGTCGTGGGGATGTAGCTCAGCTGGGAGAGCACCTCGTTCGCAACGAGGGGGTCGGCGGTTCGAATCCGCTCATCTCCACCATTTTTCTTGGGCCAGGCCCAGCGCAACCCGAACTTGTGAACCCCGTCAGGACCGGAAGGTAGCAGCGGTAAGCAATCCCTCGGGTGTGCCGCTGTACGCCTGGCCCTTCTTGCACGCCGCGGAACCGGAACTCTATGGCCCATCGCGCTCTCGCCCTCAAGTACCGGCCGCAGGTCTTCGCCGATCTGATCGGCCAGGACCATGTGAGCTCCGTGCTTGGCCGGGCGCTCGAGGGCGCGCGCATCGCCCACGCGTACCTCTTCACCGGTGCGCGCGGGGTGGGCAAGACCACCAGCGCGCGCATCCTCGCCAAGGCGCTCAACTGCGAGCGCCGCCGCGCGGGGGTCCAGAAGGGCCCCGACCCCTGCAACGCCTGCACCAGCTGCACCGAGATCACGGCCGGGGTCTCGCTCGACGTCGCCGAGATCGACGGAGCCTCCAACCGCGGCATCGCCGACGTGCAGGCACTGCGCGAGAAGGTGCGTTTCTCCCCGACCGGCGGAATCTTCCGGGTCGTCATTATCGACGAGGTGCACCAGCTCTCGAACGACGCGTTCGCCGCGCTGCTCAAGACGCTCGAGGAGCCGCCGCCGCACCTGGTGTTCATCTTCGCGACCACCGATCCGCAGAAGCTGCCCGACACCATTCGCTCGCGCACCCAGCGGTTCGATTTCGCGCGCGTGCCGCTGCGCAAGGTGGCGGACCGGCTGCTCGACATCCAGAAGCGCGAGGCCGCCGATCGCGAGGGCACGCGCTTCACGCTGACCGAGGACGCCGCGCTGCTGATCGCGCACAAGTCGGAAGGCTCGATGCGCGACGCGGTGAGCGCGCTCGACCAGGTGGTGTCGGCGGGAGAGGCCGGCATCGACGAGGAGCTGGTGCGGCGCGTGCTGGGGCTCGCCGACCGCGAGGCGTTCTTCGCGATCGCCGAGGCGATCGTGAAGCGCGATCCGGCCGCCGCGCTGCGCGCGGTGCACGCGGCGTTCGAGAAGGGCCTCGACGCCCGCGACCTCGCGGAGGGTCTGGCCGAGCACGTCCGTCACATCCTCATCTTGAAGGTGGATCCGAAGGGGGACGACCTGGTCGCCCTCGGGCACGAGGACATCGCGCGCCTCAAGGCGCAGGGCGAAGGCTGGAGCGAGAGCGATCTGCTGAGACTGCTGAAGCTCGCATCCGAAGCGCCGTGGCCGATGCGCGACAGCCCGCAGCCGCTCATCCATCTCGAGGCCGCCGTCATGCAGATGGCGACGCTCGAGCCGGGCGAGACGCTCGCGCAGCTGCTCGCGCGGCTCGAAGCGCTCGAGCAGCGGCTGGCCGGCGCCGTTCCATCGCCCGCCTCCGCGGGGCGCGCGGCATCGACCGCGCCGCGTCCCTCCGGGCCCATCACCCCGCCACGCGCGGAGTCCGGCGCGCCGCGCCTGCCGACCGCGCCGGCGCCGGGTGCGCAGCGCCCGCCGGTCGCGAGCGCCGCGCCCGCCGCGGCCACCGCGGCCGCGCGGGCGCCGGGCGGCGCCACCGGCCTCGCCGAGCCGGCCGCCGCGATCGACGAGAGCACCGCCGCCTGCTGGCGCGATGCGCTGGCCGGCATCAACGCGAAGAAGCGCATGCTGGGCGCGTTCCTCGAGGAGAGCCGGTTCGTCGGCATCGACGGCGCGCGGTTGCTCGTCGCGATGGACGATCTCCATCGCGCGGTGGTCGAGGAGAGCGAGAATCGCGCGCTGATCGCGGCCGAGATCTCCCGCGCCTTCGGGCGCACCCTCGAGGTGCGCTGCGTGAGCGGCGACGGCGGGGGAATCGCGCCCCGCGCCGCATCCATCGAGGACGTGCGGCCGCTGGTCGATCGCGCGATCGCGTGGTTCGAAGGCGACGTGGTCGAGCGCAAGCCAACCCGAACCGAGAGAGCGAACGGATGAAGAGCTTCGGAGACATGGTGAAGCAGGCGCAGAAGATGCAGCGCCAGATGGCGGATCTTCAGGAGAAGCTCGCCGAGGAGCGCTTCGAGGCCAGCGCGGGGGGCGGCCTGGTCAAGGTCGTGGTGGACGGCAAGCAGATGCTGAAAGAGGTGAAGATCAGCCCCGAGCTGCTCAAGGACAACGACGTCACCATGATCGAGGACCTGGTGATCACCGCGGTGGGCGAGGCGCAGCGCACCTCCGAGGCGCAGATGCAGGAGACGATCGGCAAGCTCACCGGCGGCTTCAAGCTGCCCTTCTAGCGGCCGCCGCCCCCGCATGTACAGCTCGAAATACCTCGAGCTCCTGATCGAGGAGCTGGCCCGGCTGCCGAGCATCGGGCAGAAGAGCGCGCAGCGCCTCGCGCTCCACCTGCTGCGCGTGTCGCGCGAGGACGCGCTCCGGCTCGCCGACGCGATCCGGGCCGTGAAGGAGCGCGTGTCCTTCTGCGGCGTGTGCGGCAATTTCGCGGAAGAAGATCCCTGCCTGCTGTGCCGCGATCCCGAGCGCGACGGTGCTCTGGTGTGCGTGGTCGAGCAGCCGGGCGACGTGCTCGCGTTCGAGCGCACCGGCCAATATCGCGGCCGCTACCACGTGCTGGGCGGCGCGCTCTCGCCGCTCGACGGCACGCATCCCGAGCAGTTGCGCATCAAGCCGCTGCTCGAGCGGCTGCGCTCGGGCGAGGTGCGCGAGATCATCCTCGCCACCAATCCGAACGTGGCGGGCGAGGCGACCGCGCTCTACCTCTCGAAGCTGCTCGGCCCGCTCGGGGTCAAGGTGACGCGCATCGCGCGCGGCGTGCCGATGGGGTCCGATCTCGAGTACTCCGACCTGGTGACGCTCGCCCGGGCGCTCGAAGGCCGCCGCGAGGTCGAGTAGCCGCGCCGCGCGCGGCCGCGGATTCCCATGAGCGACACCGCTCTCGATCTGTTCCGGCTGATCACCGTCCCGCTGTTCGTCGCGCTCAACGCGTTCTTCGTCGCGGCCGAGTTCGCGCTGGTCACGGTGCGCTGGACGCGCGTTGAGGAGCTGGTGCGCGAGGGCCGCTTCGGCTCGCGGCCGCTGCGGGTGGCGGCCGAGAAGATCGACGACTCGCTGGCCGCGGCGCAGGTCGGCATCACGTTCGCGAGCCTCGCGCTCGGCTGGCTGGGCGAGCCCGTCATCGCGCGCCTGCTCGAGCCGCTGTTTCAATCCCTGCCCGGGCACTGGGCGGTGGTCGTGACGCACGGCGTCGCGGTGGGGGTCGGCTTCCTGCTCATCACCTATTTCCACGTAGTGCTCGGAGAGCAGGTGCCCAAGGTGATCGCGATCGATCGCGCGGAGGACGTGGCGCTGCTGGTCGCGGCGCCGCTGCTCGCGTTCGGGCGGCTGTGCGGCCCGTTCATCGGCGTGATCCGCAATTCGAGCAACACCGTGGTGCGCGCGCTGCGGTTGCCGCCGCTGTTGCCCGAGCGCCAGGTGCACTCGGTCGAGGAGCTGCGAATGCTGGTGGACGAAACCAAGGACGCCGGCGTCATCCCCGAGGACCAGGCGCGCTACGTGCGGAACGTGCTCCTGATCTCGGACAAGCACGTGCGCGAGGTGATGATCCCGCGCGAGAAGGTGGTGACGCTCTCGATCGCGGCCTCCGAGGAGGAGGTGCTCGCGACCGCGCGGGAGACGGCGCACACCCGCCTCCCGGTGTGGGAGGGCGACCCCGACAACATCGTCGGGATCGTGAACACCAAGGACCTGTTCCACCTCTTCAGCCTGAAGGGGCTGGTGCTGCTGGTGGACGCGACCTACCCCGCCCTGTTCGTTCACCCCGATCAGCGCGTCGCGTGGCTGCTCCAGACGTTCCGCCGCGAACGCCGCCAGATGGCGGCGGTGCGGGACGCGGCCGGCCGGTTCCTGGGGATCGTGACCCTCGAGGACATCCTCGAGGAGATCGTGGGGGAGATCGAGGACGAGCACGACGTGCGTTCGGCCGTGCGCACGGGGGCGGAGGCCCCACCCGCCCCGCCGGGAACCCGCCGGCCCGCCGCGGGGTAAGTCCCCACGATGCGCTCGGGCGCGCTTCACCTCGCTCGTGCACGTGGCGCAGCGAAATGCGGCGGCCGCTCCGGCGGCCGCCGCGACCATTTCGGACCCCCTCCGGCGCCTCCAACTTGCTGCCATAAAAAACTTTCCTTGCCCCGACGCCCCGCGCGTGATACCCATTGCCGCGGCTTCACAAGGACGTGCCACGGAGTCTCCTCGGCCAACCCACACACCGCCGGAGCGCGGGGGGGGTGCCATGCCTCAATGGACTCTGTTCGAAAATGACTTTCGGGCCATCGACCTCGTCCTGAGCGAGTTGCTGGAGCGCACCAACGCGCTCTCGGTGCACCTCGTCGATCGCTCCGGCCAGCTGATCACCACGGCCGGGCGCACGGGCGACTTCGACGCAACGGCATTCGCCAGCCTGGTCGCCGCGGATTTCACGGCGAATGCGGAGCTGTCGCAATTGCTGGGCGAGCGTGGCGTGGAAGCCGTGGTGAGCGAGGGCAAGACCCGATCGGTGCACTCGTGCCTGCTGGCGGATCGCGTCATCATGTGCACCGTGTTCGACAAGCGCAGCACGCTCGGCCTGGTGCGCTTCCGCGCGCGGCGTGCCGGCGGGCAGCTCGACGAGGTGTTCCGCGGGTTGTTCGAGAAGATCGGCATCGGCGAGACCGCCGAGACCTCGCCCGAGTTCGCGGACGCCGCCGGACGCGAGGTGGACGCGCTGTTCGGCGACTGAAGCGCGGGCCCGCCGCGGCGGATCGCGCGGCCGCCACGGGGGCGAGATGGCGCTCATCAATCATCGGGCGCGCGAGATTCATTTCAAGATCGTGTACTACGGCCCCGGTCTGTGCGGGAAGACCACCAATCTCCAGCAGCTCCACGACCGGCTCCCGCCCGAGCGGCGCGGCCGCCTCATCTCCATCGCCACCGACCACGAGCGCACCCTGTTCTTCGACTTCCTGCCGATCGACCTCGGGCAGGTGAACGGCTTCACCACGCGCTTCCATCTCTATACCGTGCCGGGGCAGGTCTACTACCGGCTCTCGCGCCGCGTGGTGCTGCAGGGCGTGGACGGCCTGGTGTTCGTTGCCGACTCGCATCCCGCGCGTGAAGGGGCGAACCGCGATTCGCTCGTCGATCTCGAACAGCACCTGACCGCGAACGGACTGAATGCGGATCAGGTACGGCGCGTGCCACGATTGTTCCAGTACAACAAGCGCGATCTCGCGTCCGCGGTTCCGATCGAGCGGTTGCGCGCCGCGCTCAATCCGGAGGGCGCTCCGGAATTCGAGGCCGTCGCGTGCGAGGGCCGCGGCGTGACCGAGACGCTGCGCGCGGCATGCAAGGCGGTGCTCGCGCGGCTCGCCGGCCCCCAGCCGGTCCCAGCGCAAGCGGCGAGCGCATGAAGGCGCTGGTCCGCGCGCTCGCGACGCTGGGCGGCATCGGCTTCTCGCCGATCGTCCCCGCCACCGTCGCGAGCCTGGTCGTGGCGCTCATCGGATGGTTCCTGCCGGTGCCAGCCTGGCCTGTGACCGTCGCGCTGTTCGTCGCCGGCACCGCCGCAGCGATCTGGATCTGCGGCGAGGCCGAGAAGGAACTCGGTCACGATGCGCATCCGATCGTGGCCGACGAGGTGGTGGGCCAGAGCCTCGCGCTGATCGCGGTGCCGCATCAATGGATCTACTTCGGCGTGGCGTTCGTGCTGTTCCGCATCTACGACGTGTGGAAGCCGCTCGGCGCGCGCGAGGCGCAGAAGCTGCCGGGCGGCATCGGCGTGGTGATCGACGACGTGATCGCGGGCGCGACCGCGCTGGGCACCCTGCACCTCGGCAGGTGGCTGCTCGCGAGGTGGCTGCCGTAGGCGACGGGCGGCGTGGCCGCCGGGGCGTGGCCGCACGCACGGCGCTCGTGATAAAATCGTGGCACACCCCCGCCGGTAGCACATTTGGAGACCGCGATGCCACGTCGAGCGCTTGCCCCGGCCGTGCTCATCCTCGCGTGGCTGGCCCTCCTTCCGGCTGCGGCCTCCGCGCGATTCGGTCCCCGCGCGCGACCCCCAGACGCGTTCGTTCCGCTCTCATCCGCCGGCGAAGGCCTGTTGCTCGATCTGTGGGACGCCGGGGCCTATCACCACATTCCCAGCGTACGCGCGCACATCGAGCGCCTCGAGGCGCTCGATGCGTTGCGGGAGGCGGCGCCCGCCGAACGCGTCTCCACCGAATCCTCGATCATCGGCCTGAGCGCGCCGCCGGCGCTGGGGCCCGACGCCATCGTCAACAATCGGAGCCTGAGCATCTGCACCTGTTCGGGCCGGCCGCTCAACCAGGCGGAGGAATCCGTCGACGCCTGGGGCCGCTACGTGCTGGTCAGCTGGAACGAGCCGCGCGGACGCTGCATGAGCGGGACCAATCCGGGGCAAAGCTTCGGATACTCCGTGGATTTCGGCGCCACGTTCCGCGAGGGGGGACTGCTGTACGGTCCCTCCTCGCAATACCTCTTCGCCGGTGATCCCTCGGTGGCGGTCAATCGCAAGAGCGGCGCGTTCTATATCACGGGGCTGATGAAGTCGGGCTCGAGCGGCACCTTCGGCGGCGTCGTGGCACTGCGCGGGCACTTCGTGGCGGACACCTTCTCGATCGACGTTCGCACCGTCGTCTCGCTCTCCACCCCGGACGAACTCCACGACAAGCCGTGGGTGGCGGTCGATTCGCTCTCCGGAGATGTCTACGTCACGTGGACGAACTTCAACTTCGCGACGGATTCAGAGGGCATCGAGCTCCAGCGGCTGGACGCGAACCTCGCCCCACTCGGCTCGCGTCAGGTGCTTCGATCGAACGCCATTCCTCAGTTCGACGTGCAGGGCAGTTACGGGGTCGCCGGCCCCGACGGCAGGGTGTACGTCGGCTGGGGCGCCACGACCGACGGGACCACCCCGACTTCGAGCGCGTTCGAGGTCGTGCGCTCTGACGACTTCGGCGCCACGTTCGGCCCGGTCGCGGTGGCGCACACGTTCAGCTTCAACGTGGAGGCCATTCCGCCGGGAGACCAGCGGGGATTCTTCGAGCCGCTGATGTCCATGGCGGTCGACATGAGCCACGGCCCGCATCGCGGGCGCCTCTATCTGACCTGGAACGAGATGCCCGACGTGTTCGACACGGTCTTCGACTCATCCACGGTCGTGGTCGAGCGGGAGAACAACAACTTCTTCGCATCGCCGACGCCCTTCACGCCCGGCGTGAAGCTTCGCGGCTCAGTTCCCGGGGTCGAGAACGACATGTTCACGTTCACCGGCAAGCACGGCCAGGTGATCTCGATCTTCGCCGATTCGCTCAACCCCGAGACTCTCACGTTGCGCGTGCGTCTCATCTGTCCTTCCGATACCTCGACGCTGGCCAACTACCACGTCCTCGCCACCTATCCGTACGGCTTCGTCGCCGGGCTGCCGTACGACGGCCGCTACTATCTTCAGATCCAGTCTCCATTCGCGAACGTCGGCACCTACACGTTCGTCACGGGCCTCGACCCGCCGGCCCCGGGCGACCTCGCCCGCGACATCCGAGACCAGTTCGTGGCGCACTCGGATGACGGGTTGACCTGGAGCGCGCCGGTGCGCATCAACGACAGCGCGGTAGGGTTCGACGGACACCTCGAGTCGATCGCGGTCGACGGCCGCGGGCGCGTGCACTGCTTCTGGATGGATTACCGCGGCGATCCGTCGTGCGGCGCGACCTCCGACCAGTACCTGGCTTCGTCCGGCGATGGCGGGACGACATGGGGCGCGAATCGCAGGCTCTCGGATGCGTCATCTCTGTGGGGGGCGCTCGCCTCGTGCAATAGCAACAACCAGGGAGACTTCGCCGAGCTGGCGATCGATGGCGACCATCTCTACTCCGCCTTCACGGATTCTCGACTGGGCGATCCCGACGTGTTCGTGGACGCCTCGGTGTTGAGCACGACCGTCGTGTGCCCCGGAGCGCGCACGATCCCCGCGGATCAGAACACGGCGATCGACTTCTCCCTGGCGAACGGGTGCAACTTCGATACGCCGCTGGAGTGGACGCTCTCGGATGACGCGGGCTGGATCACCGGCGCCGCCCCCGCGATGTCGGGATCGCAGACGCTCGCCGCGAACGGGGGAACGCTGAACGTGTCGGCGACGCTCCACCCGCCCGCGGGCTCCGACGGACATTCGACCGTGGTCCGCTTCACCGCTCGCGACCCGTTCATTCCCGGATACCAGGACACCTGCTCGACGCTCGTGCGGAGCGGGACGATCACGGCCACCAACATCTCACTGGTCGGGACCGAGGTTCGCGGCGGCCGGGTGCAACTGACCTGGGCCGGACCGCGCGGGTCGGGGGCGGAGGCCGAAGTGGATCGAAGGGCGCTTGATGTCCCGTGGCAGCAGGTCGGCAGGGTCGTATCGGACGCGAGCGGGAGGTGGGTGTACGAAGAGAGCAGCGTGTCCCCGGGCGACTACGAGTACCGCCTGCGCGCGAGCATCGACGGAGCCGACGTCATCGTGGGGGCCCGGGTGCACGTGGCGCAGCTCGTGCTATCGGCGCGGCCGCAGACCAATCCTTCGAGCGGCGATGCGATCGTCGTCTCGGTCGAGCTGCCGACCGACGATGCTGCGACGCTCGAGCTGTTCGACGTCGCCGGTCGAAGGATCGCCTCCAGAGAATGCGGGCGACTGGGCCCGGGCTGGCACGAAGTCAATCTCGCCGCCGGGCGCGCGCTCCAGGGCGGGGTCTACGTCATCCGTCTCACGCAGGCGGGCCGAGCGCTTTCGGCCAAGTCCGTCGTGTTGAGGTGAGGCCTCGCGAATGGGGCGGGCGGGGCCCCGGTCCCTTTGGTCACCCTGGACTCTCCCCGCGGGAGTGCTACCCTCTCCGGGTCTGAGGCGCGCCACAGTCGCAATCGTGGCGCTCACCGGAACCCACCCTCTGACGCCATCGGCTTCGACGCGCGCGCCCCGCGTGGGGTGAGCCGCTCCGCACGCGGGACGTGATGCTCCTGCGGCATGAGCAGGTGGCTCATGTTCAATCGAAAAGCGACACAACGCACGCGCGGTGGGTTCGCCCGCGGCGTCGCCATGATCTCTTCGCTCCCCCTGTGCGCAGTCGTCATCTCCACAGCTCAACTGCGAGTCGCTGTCGCGGCTCCCTTGTTCGCCGCACCGTTCCTATCGTTTGACACGGGCAGGGAGCCCTTCGCCATGGTGATGGCGGACCTCAACGGGGATGGAAAGCTCGACCTCGCGACGGCGGACGCTGGTTCCCATGCGGTGTCGGTGCTGCTCGGCAACGGGGACGGGACATTTCAGGCAAGGATGGACTTCCAAACCGGGAGCGAGCCTTACTCGGTGGCGGTCGGGGATCTCAATGCCGATGCGAAGCTCGACCTGGTGGTGGCGACCGGAAGCTCGAATACAGTGTCAGTACTGCTCGGCAATGGCGATGGGACCTTCGGCGGCAAGACCGACTTCCACACGGCTGCCCAGCCCTTTTCGGTCGCGATCGAGGACTTGAATATGGACGGGAAGCCCGATCTGGCAGTCGCGAATCGCGGGTCCAACACCGTGTCAGTGCTGCTCGGCAATGGCGACGGGACCTTCGGGGCAAAGACCGACTTCGGGGCGGGGAGTGGACCCACCTCTGTGGCGATCGGGGACCTCAGCGCCGACGGGAAACCCGACCTGGCGGTGACCAACTGGGGGGCCAACACGGTGTCGATACTGCTCGGAAATGGTGATGGGACCTTCGGGGCGAGGACTGGCTTCGGAACGGGTAGCCTGCCGTTCTCCGTGACGATCGGGGACCTTGACTCGGATGGGAACCCCGATCTCGCGGTGGCGAACTACGGTACCAGCGCGGTGTCGGTTCTCATTGGCAATGGCAATGGCACGTTCAGCATTCAGCACGAATACGCAACGGGGGGATCTCCCACCTTCGTATCGATTGAGGATCTCAACGGCGACGGCAACACCGATTTGGCGGTGGCGAACTCAGCCTCCAGCACGGTGTCGGTGTTGCCCGGCAACGGCGACGGGACCTTCGGGGCAAAGACCGACTTCGGGGCGGGGGTTACCCCCCAATCCGTACGGATCGGGGATCTGAACGCCGATCTGCAACCCGACCTGGTTGTGGCGGATGCAACCTCGAGTGCCGTGTCCGTGATGCTTGGCGACGGCACCGGGAGCTTCGGGACGCAGGCAAACTTCGAGACGGGCGGTGGGTTCGGCCCCATGACGATCGGGGACCTCAACGCGGACGGGAAACTAGACCTGGCGGTAGCGAACTCGGACTCCAACACGGTGTGCGTGCTGCTCGGCAGCGGTGGCGGGACGTTCGGGACGAAGAGGGACTCTAGGACGGGGGATGGTCCAATCTCCGTGGCGATCGGGGACCTCAACGGCGACAGCAGCCCCGACTTGGCGGTGGCAAACTACTTCTCTAACACAGTGTCAGTTTTGCTCGGCCGTGGCGACGGGACCTTCGGGGAGAAGACTGACCTCGGGGCTGGGGGGGTCACTTTCTCCGTGGCGATCGGGGATCTCAACATGGATGGCAAGCTTGACTTGGCGGTTACGAACTCCACCTCAAACACGGTGTCGGTGATGCTCGGTCGTGGGGACGGCACCTTCGGTATGGGGACCGACTTCGGAACGGGGCAAGTCCCGGCGTACGTGGCGATCCGCGACCTCGACGCGGACGGGAAAGCCGATCTCGCCGTGGCCAACTGCCGCTCCAATACGGTTTCGGTCCTGCTCGGAAACGGCGACGGAACCTTCAGGGCGAAGACCGACTTCGGCACGGGGGACTATCCCAGCTTCGTGGCGATCGGCGACATGAACGGCGACGGCAACCCCGACCTGGCGGTAGCGAACTCCTACTCGAGTGCGGTTTCGGTACTGCTCAACAACGGCGCCGGGAGCTTCGGAGTGAATACCGAATACAGCACGGGGAGCCAGCCCAGCTCCGTGGCGATTGGGGATCTCGACGTGGATGGAAAACCCGACCTAGCTGTAGCGAACGGCTCCAACACGGTCTCGGTGCTGCTCGGGAACTGTGACGGGGGCTTTGGGAAGAAGACGGACTTCGGAGCTGGAGCCGGACCCTCCACGGTAACGATCGGGGATCTCAACGCAGACGGAAGGCCCGACTTGGCGGTGGCGACCTACAACCGAGTTGTGGTGCTCATGAACATCGGACCTGGAACACTCGATGTGAATCAAGCGCCATTCGTCGCTTCGCAGTTTCTTCAGCT
This sequence comes from Candidatus Eiseniibacteriota bacterium, assembly GCA_041483195.1. Classification (GTDB taxonomy): domain Bacteria; phylum Eisenbacteria; class RBG-16-71-46; order RBG-16-71-46; family RBG-16-71-46; genus WS-2. Next base: position 4,863 of record JBGPFC010000044.1, on the reverse strand, counting down.
TGCAGCACCCATTCCCAATCCTTCTCACGGAACGAACGAGTTTCGATACGCACTGCCGATCGCGTGCACCGTGGACTTGAGCATGTTCGATCTCGCCGGACGCAAGGTTCGGTCACTGGTGTCCGGGGGGCTCGAGACGCCGGGCGAGCACAGAATCCGCTGGGACGGGCGGGATGACTCGGGCGCGATGACGCGTATGGGCGTCTACGTCCTGCGAGTCCGCGCGGGGCGTGAGGTCGCGGTCAAGAGGCTGGTCATGCTCCGTTAGGGGCAGCCGGTAGACGCGCACTGGACTCGCCATGGGGGAGTGCTACCCTCTCCGTGTCTGAGGCACGCCACAGCTGGAATCGTGGCGCTCACCGGAACCCACCCTCTGACGCCATCGGCTTCGACGCGCGCGCCCCGCGTGGGGTGAGCCGCTCCGCACGCGAGACGTGATGCTCCTGCGGCATGAGCAGGTGGCTCATGTTCAATCGCAATGTCATACCGCGCCCGTGCGGTGCGTTTCCCCGCCGCGTCGCGAGTGTCTCCACATTCGCCCCTTTCGTGATCGGTGCCTCGGTGATTCCCCAGCGCCCGTGGCTGTTGCGACACGGCCGTCGCATTGCCAGGGGCACGAGCGAGGTGATCACACGTAGTGACCAGGGCCATTGGAGGAGGTATATGACGTCGCTCGTATTGAGAGCATCGTGCGCTCTGCTTATTGGGGCGACGACGGTCTGTGCCCAGGCCATTGATACGAGACTGTGGGTGACGGACGGCACCGTGTCAGCAATCGTGCGCGACCATAACACTATTTACATTGGTGGATATTTCACGCGGGTGGGACGCGCCACAGGTGGGGGCGTGCAACTTGACCTGTCGAGTGGCGCGATCTCGCAACTATTCCCCAAAATCGCGGGCCGGGTTCTTGCAGTGGCTCCGGATGGCTCGGGAGGCTGGTACATCGGCGGCGACTTTGCGTCCGCAGGAGGGCTCGCTCGCTCCAACCTGGGTCACATTCTTGCGAACGGCATCGTGGCGGAGTGGAACCCGAACGCCGACAACGTGGTCCTCGCCCTCGCGGTGAGCGGATCAACGGTGTACGTGGGCGGGGATTTCACCAGCATCGGCGGGCAGACGCGCAACAAGCTTGCGGCGCTAGATGCCACCACGGGCGCGGCTAGCGCGTGGAACCCAAACGCGAGTGGCCTGGTCGAAGCGCTGGCCGTGAACGGAAACACCATCTATGCCTCGGGATTCTTTTCGATCATTGGTGGGAGGGCGCGCAGTTGGCTCGCGGCACTGGATTTTGCAACCGGTGCGGCGAGGCCCTGGGACCCAAATCCGGATCTCGAGGTGCGTGCCATCGTCACGAGGGGCAACACACTCTACGTCGGTGGTGACTTCAAGAACATTGGCGGGCAGCAGCGCAACTACATCGCCGCGCTGGACTCCTCGACCGGGCTTGCCACCTCCTGGGATCCGAACGCCGATGACATCGTGTCTGCTATTGCGTTGAACGACAGCGCGGTGTATGCCGGTGGCATCTTCACGAACATCGGCGGGCAGGCGCGCAACTATCTTGCGGCGCTGAATCTTGCGACCGGGGGCGCGACCGCTTGGAATCCGGACCCGGATGATTGGGTGTTCGACCTGACGGCGAGTGAATCCACGGTGTTCGTCTCCGGGAACATGTGGCACATCGGCGGGCAAGCGCGAAATCGCATTGCCACGGTCGACGTCGCGACCGGCCTCGTGACTGATTGGAATCCAAACATGAGTGGGGTTGTCTATTCCGCGGCACTGAACGGGAGCAGGATCTATCTCGGTGGAGAGTTCATGTTCGGCGGATTGACGCGCAACCGGCTCGCCGCCCTGGATGCCACGACGGGCGCGCCGACCGACTGGAACCCAAACGCCAACGGGCCTGTCTACGATCTCGCGGTGAATGCGGGCCGGATCTACGCCTGCGGGTCTTTCACCAGCATCGGTGGGCAGGTTCGCAACCGAATCGCCGAGCTGGATGCCGCGAGCGGCGCGCCCACGGCGTGGGATCCGGATGCGGACAATGTTGTGGACCGCGTGGTGCCGTCCGGGGATGTCTTGTACGCCTGCGGGTTCTTCACCAGTATCGGCGGGCAGGTACGCCACCGCATCGCCGCACTGGATGCCACGACGGGCGCCGCGACGGGCTGGAACCCGGACGCGAGCTCGGAGGTGCACGATGTGGCGGTGTGTGGAGGCAAGGTTTACGCGTGCGGAGACTTCGCGCGGATCGGCGGTCAATCCCGCTCCCACCTCGCGGCCCTGGATACGATAACGGGGGCCGCGACCGCCTGGAACCCGACTACATTCGGCCAGTATTACCACTTGGCCACGAGCGGAACTACGGTCTACATCGCCGGCTACTTCAACACTCTCGCTGGGCAGTCTCGGCACCACATCGCCGCATTGGACACCCGAACGGATGTCCTGACACCGTGGAACCCGAATGCGAGCAGCTGGGTGCACGTCGTGTCGGCGAGTGGAAACACAGTCTATGTGGGCGGTGAATTCCAGAGCATAGGCGGGCAGCAGCGCAACTACATCGCCGCGTTGGACGCCACAACCGGTCTTGCTACCCCGTGGAACCCGGACGCCGACTGGCATGTGTACGCCGTGTCGGCGGTCGGGGCTAGAGTCTATGCAGGAGGTGACTTCGCGTCTATCGGCAGGCAGCCACAGTCCTATCTGGCGGCGATCACTTCGACCACGGTCGACGTTCCCTTGCGCGAAGTGGCCCCTTCGCTGTCGCTGGGGCAGGCGGTCCCCAACCCAGCGACATCGAAGGCTCTGATCCGCTTCACGCTCCCGTCTCGCGCGCCCGTATCGCTGGTCGTGTACGACCTCCAGGGTCGCCGGGTCGCAGTGCTCCTCGACGGTGAGCTGCGCCCCGCGGGTGCCTACGACGTGACAATTAGAACTGACGGATGGAGGGCAGGTTGCTATTTCTGCCGACTTGAGGCGGCAGGTGTGAGCGTGACACGCAAGATAGTCGTGCTCGAATGAGGTCGGTTTGGTGGCTCCGACGTCACAACGGCCGCGGCTTCAGGCCGAGGCGGTACGTAATCTGGCCCCGCTGCGGGCAAGAAGACTCCGTGGCCGAGCAGCGTCGCACCCACCGGGGTTTTGGGTCTTGATGTGTGGTCGCTGGTATTCCTAACCCGGATTATTCACAAGAAGTGAGGAACACGAAGACCTCCGTGTGGTAGAAAGCGGTTGTCGACGCCACTCTCTTCCACGGACGGAGGTCTTCGCGTGTCGCACTCTACCACGACACCCTGTGTACTGTTCCCGGATCTTTTCGGGAAGCCCCTCACCGCCAGGTTCGATGTCCCCCACGCCAGCTCCGACGGCGGCGCCGTGCTGCTCAAGGCCGCCGATCGCCGGCTCGGCCTGATCGCGCGACTGGCGGCGGCGCTCGACGACGGGCGCGAAGCGGGCAAGGTTCGCCACGGGCTCGAGGACCTGCTCGGCCAGCGCATCTTCGGCCTCGCGCTGGGCTACGAGGATGCGAACGACGCGGCCCGGCTCGCCGAAGACCCGATGCACAAGCTGTTGCTCGGTCGTGATCCGGTCGCCGGCGACGCGCTCGCCTCGCAGCCGACGCTGTCGCGCTTCGAGAACGGCGTCACCCGCGGCGAGTTGCTGGGGATGAGCGAGGCGCTGTTCGAAGCGGTGCTGGAGCGCCACGCTCGCCGTCGTCGCCAGGTGCGGCGCATCACGGTGGACCTCGACATCACCGACGATCCTACCCACGGCGCCCAGCAGCTCAGCTTCTTCAACGGCTTCTACGGCACCTGGTGCTACCTGCCGATGCTGGCGTTTCTCAACTTCGACCACGAGTGCGAGCAGTACCTGTGCGCGGCGGTCCTGCGCCCGGGCAACGCCCCCACCCAGCGCGGCGCGCTCGCGATCCTCAAGCCCCTGCTCGAACGATTGCAGGAACGGTTCCCGCAGGCGCGCATCCTGGTGCGCCTCGATGGCGGCTTCGCCGAGACCGAACTGTTCACCTTCCTCGATGAGGTCGACGTCGACTACGTGGTCGGCCTGCCCCAGAACGAGGTGCTGGTGCGGCTCGCCGCGCTCGACATGCTCACCGCCCGCGAGCGGAGCCTCGCCTCCGGACAGACCGAACACGTCTACACCGAGCTCACCTACGCCGCCGGCACCTGGGACCGCGAGCGTCGCGTCATTCTCAAGGCCGAGGTGGTGCAGCTCGAGGGCCGTGAGATGCGTGACAACCCGCGCTTCGTCGTCACCAACCTCCAGCGCTCGCCCCGCCGGATCTACGAACGGCTCTACTGCATGCGCGGCGAGATCGAGAACCGCATCAAGGAACTGTTCGACGTCGCGATCGACCGCACCAGCTGCACGCGCTTCCGCGCCAACCAGCTGCGCGTCCTGCTCGCGGCGGCCGCCTACGCGCTGCTCCAGGAGCTGCGGCTCGCCGCCCGCGGCACCGCCTGGGCGCGCGCCCAGGTCGCCACCCTGCGCCTCGAGTTGCTCAAGATCGGCGTGCAGGTCGTCGCCTCGGTGCGCCGGCTCGTGCTGCGGCTGCCCGAGACGTTCCCGTTCCGCGACGGCTGGCGTCGCATCGCCCTGCAGAGCGGCGCAAGTCCCGGCTGAGTCCGCGCACCTCGTTCGCATCGCGCTCCCTTCGTCACGCCTCGGGGCGGAGCCTTGCCTGCAACGCTGCCGTGAGCTCATCGCCGCTCACCGTTCGTCGCGTCGCGATACTCCTCACCACTGCGAAGCTCCTCGGAGTACCTTCTCGATCGCGTCGGTCACCGCGATCTCGTCCCCAGACCCTGACGACGTCGCGTTCATGAATAGGTCGGG
>JBGPFC010000043.1:0-29000 GCA_041483195.1 Candidatus Eiseniibacteriota bacterium | reverse complement strand
CCCCCCGCGCGGCGGAACCGCGGCGGACGCGTGTCGGGCCGCGCCGATCGCGCATCGCCCCCCGCGCGGCGGAACCGCGGCGGACGCGTGTCGGGCCGCGCCGATCGAGGATCGCCCCCTGCGCGGCGAAATCGCCCGGGCCTCGAATCGGAATCGGTGGGGCGCGCGTTGGCCCCAGCCCCTCGAAACGGCTGGGAACCGGGTCTCGATCGCCGGGATGACGGTCCCCGGGATTGCGGGCCGTAATTCGGATTTCGGCGCCTGCTCGACTGGGAGGCTCGACCACCCGCGCCGGAATCTTCAGCCGGCTTGCGCGGCGCAGCGCGTCGGAATTTCACGCGCGCACCTTATCACGTCCCGCGCTCCAGAGCGCGCCGCGCGCCCGAGGATCGCGAAGCCTGTCGCGCGTGAACCATCAGCACCGCGATGTCGGCGGGCGATACCCCCGCGATGCGCGCCGCCTGTCCCAGCGTTTCCGGCTTCCAGCGCACGAGTTTCTCGCGCGCCTCGTGGGATAGCCCGGTGAGCGAACCCGACCAGAGCGCTTCGGGCAGCGCGATCTGGCCGGTCTCGACCGAGCGCGCGGCGATGCGGCGCTCGCGGTCGATGTATCCGCGGTAGCGCGCGCGCACCTCCAGGCACTCGCCCCATGGCGCGGGCAGCGCGGGTTCCACGCCCCGCGTCCGCAGCGCGGCGTAGGAACCGCCCGGTTGTGCGATGAAATCGATGGCGCGCATCGCCCGCGGCGCCGGGACGGGCGCGGCGCCGGGCTCGTCGCGGCCCGCGGCCTCGTGCTCTTCGCGGGGCGCAATGCCGGCCGCATCGGCCGGCACCTCGCCTTCGCTGGGATCGGCGCGCCCGGGCGCCCTCAGCGTGACGCGGGTCAGACGGCGCTCCTCGGCCTCGATCGCCGCGACCTTCGCGCGCACGCGATCGAGCTGCTCGCGGCTCAGCAGCCCGAGCGCGTGGCCGATCTCGCTCAACCGTTCATCGGCGTTGTCCGCGCGCAGCAGCAGCCGGTGTTCGGCGGCCGATGTGAACATGCGATAGGGCTCGCGATGCTCGCGCGTGACGAGGTCGTCGATCAGGACGCCGACGTACGCCTGGTCGCGGCGCAGCACCAGAGCCGGCTCGCGGCGCACGCGACGCGCGGCGTTGACGCCGGCGATGAACCCCTGCGCCGCCGCTTCCTCGTAGCCCGAGGTGCCGCAGATCTGGCCGGCGAGGAAGAGCCCCGGCACCGTCCGCACCTCGAGGGTGGAACGGAGCTGGTGCGGCAGCACGAAGTCGTACTCCACGGCGTAGCCGGGACGCAGCATCTCGGCGCGCTCGAGCCCGCGCACGGTGCGCACGAAGGCGAGCTGGATCTCCTCTGGCATGCTCGACGACATGCCGTTCACGTAGATCTCGCGAACTTCGCGGCCCTCGGGTTCCAGAAAGACGTGGTGCGAGGTCCGCTCCGGGAATTTCACAACCTTGTCCTCGATCGACGGGCAATAGCGCGGCCCCGTGCCCTTGATCGCGCCCGAATACAGCGGCGAGTGCCGGAGATTGTCGCGGATCACGCCGTGGGTGCGTGCGTTGGTGCTGGTGAGCCAGCACAGCACCTGATCGAGCTCGAGCCGTTCGGTCCAATGCGAGAACGGCTGCGGCGGATCGTCGCCGGGCTGCGGCGTCATCGCGTCCCAGTCGATCGAGGCGCGATCGAGGCGCGGCGGCGTGCCGGTCTTGAGCCGCCCGCGCTCGAGGCCCAGCTCGGCGAGGCACTCGCTCAGCGCGCGTGCCGCGTGCTCGCCGATGCGTCCGCCCTCGATCTGGCGCGGGCCGATGTGGATGAGCCCGTTGAGAAACGTGCCGGGCGTGATGACCGCCGCGCGGCAGCGCAACCTGCGCCCGTCGTCCAGCTCGATCGCGGCGACCGCGCCGCCCTCGAGACGCACGTGGTGCGCGATCCCCGCGACGCGCTCGAGGCCCGGCACGCCGGCCAGCAGGCGCGCCATTTCGATCGAGTAGAGCGACTTGTCGCACTGCGCGCGCGGCGACCACACGGCCGGGCCGCGGCCGCGGTTCAGCATCTTGAATTGGATCCCCGCGCGGTCGGTCACCAGCCCCATGACGCCGCCGAGCGCGTCGATCTCCCGCACCATGTGACCCTTCGCGATGCCGCCCACCGCGGGGTTGCACGACATCTTCGCGACGTCGGCGAGGTTCACGGTGAGGAGCGCGGTGTGGAGGCCCATGCGCGCGCACGCGACGGCCGCCTCGCACCCGGCGTGGCCGCCGCCCACCACGACCACGTCGAAGCCGGCGTCGCCGGGCGCGCGATCCGGCGCGAGCGGCAGGGGCGCGATCACTTGCCCACGCAGAACCGGCTGAAGATCCGGTCGAGAAGATCTTCGCCGATGGTTCGCCCGGTCACCTCGCCGATCGCATCGAGCGCCTCTCGAAGCTCGAGCGCCACGATCTCGCCCGGCGCGCCGGCGCGCGCGATCTCGCACGCGCGGCCGAGCGCCGCGCGCGCGCGCGACAGCGCCTCGGCGTGGCGGAGGTTCGCCACCGCGGCGCCCAGATCGCCGGCGCCCGCCGCGGACCTCGAGCCGAGCAGCGCCGCCAGCGCGGCCCGGAGCGCGTCGAGCCCTTCGCCGCGCGCGGCGGAGACCGGCACCACCCCGTACGCCGCGCCGTTCAGCAGCGTGGCGAGCGCGGTCTCGTCAGCGAGTGGGGGCAGATCGCGCTTGTTGAGCGCCACCAGCACGCGCTTCCCCGCGAGCCGCGCGGCGATCCAGCGGTCCTCGTCGGCGAGCGGCGCCGCGCCATCCACCACCCACAGCGCGACCGCGCACTGATCGAGCGCTTCGCGCGTGCGGGCGATGCCGATCATCTCCACCGTTTCGCCGCGCTCGCGGAGCCCTGCGGTGTCGGAGAGCGTGACGCGCACCCCCGCGATCTCGATGGCCTCGCTCACCCGATCGCGGGTGGTGCCCGGCGTCGCGCTTACGATGGCGCGCTCCTCGCCGAGCAACGCGTTGAACAGCGACGACTTCCCCGCGTTGGGGCGGCCCACGATCGGAACCCGCACGCCTTCGCGCAGCGCACGCGCATAGGCCTCGTCGGCGAGCAGCGCCCCGAGCGCGCGATCCACCTCGGCGACGGTCGCGACCACGTGCCCCGGCACCTCCACGCCGCCCACGTCCTCTGCGAAATCCACGCGCGCTTCCACCTCGGCGAGCGCGTCGGTGAGGCGCTCCGCGAGCGCGTCCAGCCGTCGCGAGAGCGCGCCCCCGAGCTGGGCCAGCGCCAGCGCGTGCGCGGCCTCGGTCTCGGCATGAATCAAGTCGGCCACCGCCTCCGCCTGGGTGAGATCGATCCGCCCGTTGAGGAACGCGCGGAGCGTGAACTCGCCGGGGCGCGCCAGGCGGGCTCCGGCGCGCAGCGCCGCCGCCAGCACGCGCGCCGCGGAGATGCGCCCGCCGTGACACGAGAGCTCGACGACGTCCTCGCGCGTGAAGGAGCGCGGCGCGCGAAACACGGCGGCGACGATCTCGTCGATGCGGACGGCGCGGGGCTCGGCCCCGCGGCGGCCGGGGGCTTCGACGCCGCGCGCTTCGCCCGCGCCATTCACGCCGATCGCGCGCTCCGGCCAGATCGCCCAGCCGTGATGGAGGGTGTTCCCGGCCGCCTGGGCGAGCGGCGCCGCGCCCCGGAACAGCTCGTCGGAGATGGCGATGGCCGCCGGGCCGCTCAGGCGCACCACCGCGAGTCCCGCGGTGCCCGGCGCGGTCGCGATCGCGGCAATCGTGTCTTCGAGCGCATTCATGGTCAGGCTCCCCGCCAATGCGAAGGCGCCGGACTCGCGAGAGCCCGGCGCCTCACGCGTGCGCGATTCGGGCTACTCGTCGTCGCTCGGGCCCTCGGGATAGTCGGCCGGCGCGACGGCGAGACGTTTGATCATGCCGGTGCCGAGCGCGTAGGTCTTGACCCGCGTATCCTCGCGCAACGCGACGTGAATGATGCGGCGCTCCTGCGCGTTCAGGTACTCGCTCACCGATTCCGTCCCATTCGCGACGGCGTCCTCTGCGAGCTGGCGAGCGATCGAGTGCAGCTCCTCCTCGCGGCGTTTCCAGAAATCGTTGATCTCGAGCTGCAGATGATAGCGCGAGCCCTCGCCGCGGTTGATCATGCGATTGAGCAGATGCTGCAGCGCCTGCCGCACCTCGCCCTTGCGCCCGGCGAGCAGCTCGTCGTCCTTGGGGACCACCGCGGTCACGTCCACCCGCCCGTCCGCCGCGGTCGCGGTCACCGTGGCTTCGAATCCCATCGCGGCCAGGAACTGTTCGGTCCACCGCTTGCCCTCGGCTTCGAGCTCCGCCGAAGAGATCATCGGGCCCTCGAATGAATCCTCGCGGGGCGCGGCATCGCGAGGGGTACGCGGCGCGAGATCGCGTGGAGCCCGGGGCGCCACGTCGCGGGGCGCGTCTTCCATGCTCGATTCCGCGCGGGGCTGCGGGGCCTCGCCGGCATCCGCGACCGCCGCGCCGGGCCGCGACTCCCGCGGGCGATCCTCGCGCGCCATCGCGCCTTCGCGCTCGCCGTTCTCGCGGCCCCGGCCGCGACCGCCGCGGCGCCCGCGACGGCGGCGGCGTTCACCCGCGTCCCCGGGCGCGGCATCACCGGATTCCGCGCGCTCGGCGGAACGCGGAGCACGCGAATCGTCGGCCGCGCGCGGTGGGCGGACCTCTTCGGTCGGGCGGGCGTCGGCGCGCGGAGCGCGCTCGCCTTCCGGCGCGCGGCCACGCGTGCCGCGGCGATCCTCGCTGCGAGCTTCGTGCCGCGGCGGCCGGTCACCACCCGCGGCGGGAGCTGCGCGCCGTTCGTCGCGACCGCCGCGCGGTCCACGGCCGCTCCGGCCGCGGTCACGATCGCGGCGGCTGCGGCCGTCGCGGTCGCCCCGCGCTTCCGGCTCGTGCGGTGCGCCTCCCGGACGCGGCATCACACGGACCTTGTATGGCCTGGCCCCGAGCCCGAGGAATCCGCCAGAGCCCTCCTCGAGCATGGTGATCATGACTTCGGCGCGGGAGAGTCCCAGCGCGTCGAGTCCCTTGCGTACCGCGTCGTCCAGCGTCTTGCCTTCGAAGATCGAGCCCGATGGCCCCATGTGTTACCTCTCGGCGTGCCGCGGGGGGGATGCGTGCGAGCGTGAGCCCCGACCCCGGCGAGTGGCGAACCGTGAATGTGTGGAGGGCGGCGCGAGGGCCGAGCGGTTTCGTCCGGCGCCGGGTTCGACGGCGTCCGGCCCTGCCCGCATGTCGCGTCTTACGCCCACGGTGATATCCCTAGCTTACTTCTCCCCGGCCTTCGTGGCCACGGCTGATCCTGTCAGCGACCGGCGCCCCGGCGCCGGCCATTCCCCGCGGCCGCGACCACCTCGACGGCGGGCGACGATCCCGAATCCTGCTGCAGCACGAGCCATTGCTGGAGCGCGGTGAGCAGGTTCATGACCGTCCAGTAGAGCACCAGCCCGGAGGGCAGGTTGTAGAAGAAAACGACCATCACGACGTTCATCAGGTACATGCTCGATTGCTGGCGCGGATCGGTGGGCGCGAGCTTCTGCTGCAGCAATCCCGATCCCGCCATGAGCAGCGGCAGCAGGCGGATCGGAAAACCGAATGCGGTGAAGAGGAGATCGGGCGCCGAGAGATCGGTCATCCACGCCACGAAGCCGGCCTGGCGCAGCTCGATGGCGTTGAACAGCACCTGGTAGAGCGCCAGGAACAGGGGCATCTGCATCAGCATGGGCAGGCACCCGCCCGCCGGGTTCACCTTGTTCTCCTTGTACAGCGCCATCATCGCGGTGTTCAGGGCCTGGGCGTCGTTCTTGAACTTCCCGCGCAGGCGTTCGATCTCGGGCTGCAGCTTCTGCATCGCGCGCATGCTCTTCATGCTCGACATGTTGAGCGGGTGCAGCACGACGCGCACCAGCGTCGCGAGCGCGATGATCGCCACGCCGTAGTTTCGCAGCAGCCCCTCGAGCCAGTTGAGCAGGCGCAGCAGCAGGATGCTGAACGGCAGGATCCAGCTCCAGCCCATGTCCACCGCGCGCTCGATCTGGAGCTTGTATGCGGCGAGCACGACGTAGTCGCTCGGTCCGACGTAGAGCAGGAAGTGATTCACCGGGCGATCGCCGGACGGCAGACCCATCACCAGCGAGTTGATTGCGACCGGCTCTTCGGCTTTCGCGCCGGGCGGGAGCGTCGCCAGCTGCTCATCCGTGAGCTGGCGCCGGTCCGCGCTCGCACGCGCGCCGCGAGCGGTGCCGTCGATGTCCGCGACCGCGCCGAGGAAATAGCGGCTCTGCACCGCCGCCCACCGCGCGCTCCCCTCGAGCGGCTTGTCGCCCTTCAGCAACGAGGCCGCCGGGTCCCGGCGGATGTTGGTTCCGACCAGGCTCGACGCGCGCAGCATGCGCTCGTCGGCCTGCTGATTGGCCTCGTTGAGCAGCGGCCACGAACGCAACGTCAGCGAGTAATCGGTGAGCCGCCAGGCGTCCGGCACGTTGCGGATCTCGACCTCGAGATCGAGCGCGTACCCCTGCGGCCTGACACGATAGGTCTGGCGCACCATCAGGCCCGCGCTGTCGCTCGCGGTGAACGTGATGGCGCGCGTGTCGCCGGCCGCGTCGAGACTCTCGCTCGCGGCATAGACCACCTCGGAGAGCGAGCGCAGCGCCGGCCCCGAACCCAGGTCGACGCCGAAGATCGGCGCGCCGTTCAGGGAGACCCGCGAGCCCTCTGGCACGATGCCGCCGTGTCCGGATCGCGGCGTCCTGCCTCCCGCGCTATAGCTGTGGGCGGTGGCGTAGCGCTTGAGCTCGACCGAAACGATGCGCGCGCCGCGATTCGAGAACGTGGCGGAGTAGAGCGGCGTCTCGATGCGCAACGCGCGCTCGAGCACGCTCGCGGCGGGCCGGATCGGCGGAGCCGCGGCCAGCCTCGATGTCGCGATCGGGGCGGCCTTCGGGACCACACCGCCCGACAGTCCGCCCGGCGCCTCCTGCGCGCGGTGCGCGCTGTCGCGCGCGAGCGTGTCCACGGTCGAAACCGGCGTCCGGCTCTGGGGCTGAAGCATGCCCCCGAGACCCGCGAGCTTGAGCAGCGGGTAGTAGAACAGCAGGAACAGCACGCAGACGACGACCAGAGCGATGGTCTTGCGGTCCATGTCAGGGCACCGGATCGAATCCGCCGGCACCCAGCGGATGGCAGCTCGCGATGCGGCGGATCGCGAGCGCGACGCCGCGCAGGCCGTGGCGCTCGATGGCCTGGCACGCGTATTCGGAGCAGGACGGGGTGAAGCGGCAGTGGCCCCGCCCGAGAAGCGGCGAGATCCAGCGCTGGTAGAGGCGGATCAGGAGGATCGCGAGCGTTCGCATCGGGTCAGGGTCGGAGCGCGTCGATCGGACGCAGCGCTCCGGCACTCGCGAGCTGGTGCTCGACATCGGTCGCGAGCGCCTGGTGCGCGGCGGTGAGCACACCACTCAGCGCGATGAACACCATCCAGTAGCCATGACGCACGATCCGCGGCCAGCGTCTGCGCACGATCTCACGCAGCCTGCGCCGCGCGCGGTTGCGCTGCACCGCGCCCCCCACGCTCTTCTTGCTCGCGATGAATCCGATGAGGGTGGATTCGCCGGGGCGGGGCAGGACCAGCAGCAACGAGCAGCGCCCGCGGAACGCCGTGCCGGAGGCCTTCACGGCCGCGAATTCCCGCTCACGGGTGAGCCGATGCGAATGCGGCAGGCGCTCGGGATGCTCGACGCTCATGCTGCTCCATACGGGGACCGCCCCGGGCCCGAGGGCAAGACCAGTGAACCGCCGGCCCGCGACGGGAGTGATGGCGACTGGATTCAACCGCAAATTGGGAGCCGCGGCTCGCGGCTAGGCCGACGAGACGGTGAGACGCTTGCGGCCCTGCGCGCGGCGGGCCGCCAGCACCTTGCGGCCCCCTTTGGTCTTCATGCGCGCCCGGAAGCCGTGGGTCTTCTTGCGGTGGCGATTGCGGGGTTGATAAGTGCGCTTCATGGGTATCGAGGCCTCGAAACGGCAAAGGGATACGCTGCCAAAAGACGGGGCAGACTACGGGAATCGCGGCGCCCCCGTCAAGGCGGCTTCGATTGAAGTGAGCCCCCCGACCGGCCGATAACCCCGGGGAGGCCTCCCGCACGCATGGCACGGGAGGCGTGAGAGCCCCTGCCCATGCACGGCCGGGGGCTCCATGCATCGTGCGCGCCCGGACCGGCAGGCCGGGCCGACGACGGAAAGTGGACGCGACGCCAATGGGAATCACTCCCGATGCCCCGCTTCCTCTCGTATCCGCCGGGCGTGAGCTTTCGCCCGAGGCGCAGGCCGCGGCATTGTGGTTCCGCCATCTCGCGCGAGGCTTGAAGACCGCGCGGCTCTATCGCACCGAGAATCCCACCGTCCGGGGAATTCGCGACCAGATCGCGGACACGCTGACCGAGCAGCTCGAGCGCTGCGGCGCATGGAAGCTGCGCTTCACCTCGAGCGAGATCCGGTTCGACGACGAAGTCCTGGTGCGCCCCGGCGCCCGCAAGCCGGGGGGCGAGGCCCCGATCGTCGCGCCCGAGGAGCAGATGCCGTTCCTCTTCTACCGCGACGGGGTCCGGGGCATGACGCTGCAACCCGGGATCTCGCGCCGCGAGATCGACGCATTGTTCGAGGCGCTGCGTCTGGCGGGATCGAGCGCCATGACTCAGGACGACCTGGTGACGCTGCTCTGGCAGGCGAATCTCACGCACGTGCAGATCGAGGCGGTGCCGCTCGAGCAGACGATCTTCCTCTCCTCGCGGCGGGGCCGCGCCAAGGCCGATCCCGGATTTCGGGGCCAGACCTACGCGTGGTCGCCTTCCGGCTCGGAGATCCACGCCGACCTCGGCCAGGTCGTGGGGGCGCAGGGACTCCATCGGGACACCTTCGACGACTGGCCGCTCCCCGAAGTGCACGCCCAGACCCCACAGGCCTATCGCGCCCTGCTGCCGGTGATGGAGGCGCTGCGCGCGGGAACGCTCGCGGCCTGGGAGGACGAGCGCGCGATCGAATGGACCGAGCAGGCACCCCTCGTGCTTCGCCAGCTGCTGGCCTTCGATGCGGCCGACGACACCCGTCAGAGCGTGTCGCACGCCGCGATGAGCTGGGTGGCGTCCGCCATCCAGCGCTCGGCGTGGGAGGAGGCCTCGCAGGCGCTCGAGTTGCTGTGCGAGTTCGATCCCGACCGCTCGCGCAGCGGCACCGACCTCGCGGCCGTGCTCAAGCGGCTCAACAGCGAAGAGATCGCGGAGCAGCTCGATGAGGTCGAGCCCGAGGTGCAGGCCCGCTTCGCATCGCTCATGGTGGCGCTCGGCCCGCCGGCGGTGGACCTCGCGTGCGCCGTGCTCAGCACCTGTACCCGCGCGCGCGCCCGCGCCGCGGCCAGCACCGCCCTCATGTATCTGTGCAGCGAGAACCCGAGATTGCTCGTCCCCCAGCTCGCAAGCCCACACTGGTATGTGGTGCGCAACGTCGTGTTCGTGCTGGGGCAGATCGGCGGCTCGGCCGTGCTCGACATGCTGCGCTCGGCCGCGCAGCACCCGGAGTCCCGCGTGCGCCGTCAGGTGGTCATGGCGCTGGGAAGCGTGTCGCGCGCCGAGCGCACCCCGGTCCTGATGAGCATGCTCACCACCGAGGATCCGCAGTTGCTCGCCGCCACGCTCAACATGCTGACCCGCGACCCGAATCCCCGCGTGGTGCGGGCCATTCTCGACCGCATCGCGGCGCCCCGCTTCGACGATCTCAGCGAGGAGAATCAGCGCGCGCTGTTCGCCGCGCTCGCCGAGATGGCCGACGACAGCCTGGTCCCGGACCTGGAGAAGCTGCTCCGTCGTGGCGGCTGGCTGTCGCGACCCTCGCGGGTGCACATCGGAGCCGCCCGCACCCTGCGCCGCATCGGGAGCGAGCGTGCGATCGCCGTGCTCGAGGCGGGGCTGCGCGCGAGGAACGAACAGGTGCGCGTGGCGTGTCTCGACGCGCTGAGCAGAAAGACCAGCGCGTGAGCCCGGCCCCCGAGCTCCCGGCCACGCCCGATCCGCGGCGCGCCGAGCAGAACATTCGCGAGATGGGACTGCGCATCATCATGCGGCTCTCGGCGCTGATCCGCATCGGCAGGGCCTACCAGGTCGGCAATCAGATCTTCACCAAGCAGATCCTGAGCTTCCTCGACGCGGCGCGCGGAGTGCTGGCCGACGCCGAAGAGGTCGTGCTGGTCTCGCTGGAGACCGACCTGTACCTGAACGGCTTCCGCATCCCGATCCGCACGGCGAACCTGCGGTTCCACCAGACGGTGCTCGAGGAATTCCGGCGCCGGAAGATCGCCGGGATCAGGATCGAGAAGGGGGTCGAGCCGCTCGAGGTCGAGAACTTCTTCGTGTTCTTCATGCGGCCCGACGTCTACTACGGCACCAGCATGCTCGAGGCCTGTCTCGCCGCCGGAATCGACCGCATGCTGCCGGTCATCCACGCCAGCACCGAGGCGCCGGAGAGCGAGTTCTTCGATGGCGAGCGCGATCCCGAGCGCGACGCCAAGCCCGAGGAAGACACGTGGGGCGCGATCCCCGAGAAGCCGGAGCCGGAGACGCAATCCCGCATGCCGCGCGGCGCTTCGCACAAGAGCTATCGCATCGCGATGCTGGGCACGCGCTCGCTGCTCGCGACGACCTCGCTCAGCGCGGGAATCGAATTGCGGCACGCCAAGCGCGTGGTGCAGCCGCTCGTGGACGGCGCGTTCGACAAGGAGCCGGTCGTGGTGGGCCTCACCACGCTCGGTCATCACGACGAGTACACGTATGCGCACAGCGTCAACGTGTGCATGGTCGCGGTGACGATGGCCCACGCGCTCGGCCTCGACCGTCGCGCGCTCGCGGACCTGGGCGTGGCCGCGCTCCTTCACGACGTCGGCAAGAATGCGGTCGCGGACCTGATCCAGCGGCCGTTCGACGAGTTCACGGACGACGAGAAGATCGCCGCCGAGCGCCATCCGGTCGAGGGCGCCAAGCTGCTGGCGCGCACGACCACGCTCAATCCCACCACGCTGCGCTGTATCCGCGTCGCGCTCGAGCACCACATGTACCCGGCGGGCGATGGCTACCCCGAAGCGCCGAAGGGATGGTCGACGAGCCTGCTCTCGCGAATCGTGACCGTGGCCGACTGCTATGTGAGCCTGCAGACCTACCGCAGCCGCCATGGCGCCAACGTGACGCCCTATCAGGCACTGGGCATGATGCTCGGCCCGATGCGCGCCAGCTTCGATCCCGTCATGCTGTGGGCGCTGGTCCAGACGGTGGGACTCTATCCGCCCGGGCAGGTGGTGGTCCTCGAAAACGGCTACATCGCGCTCGTGCTCTCGCCCAACCCGCAGGATCTGGAGCGCCCCCACGTTCGCGTCATCGCGCGCGCGGACCGTCGCCGGCTCACGCCGGAGGAACCGAGCGAATACCGCCCGATTCCGTCCGAGTTGAACGTCGGCCGTGCGCTGCGCGCCGAGGAATATCCCGAGGAGCCGGAGGGCGAAGCGGCGGCCTGAGTCGCGCCGCGGGAACTCACTCCCTGGCCGCCCCGCCCAGATCGGTCCGCCGGCGGTCGCGGAACTCGCCGAGCTGGTCGTGCTCGTCGGGCCGCATGCCGTTCATCTCGGGGGCGCGATTGTCGTTGTACACGTAGCGCCGCCAGCCCGCGGGGACCACCACCAGGCTCTCGCCCTTGCGCGAGACCGCGACGCGTCCATCGAGCACGCAGACGCAGGTGCCGGTGGGCTCGCAGATCACCGCGAGCGTGGTGCCGGTCACCGTGACCGCGGCTTCGGGGGTCTCGATCTCGAGGCGCGCCCCGTGGAATCGCGCGCCGGTCGCGATCCGCAGCTCGCCTCCGCGCACCTCGGCGCGCGCGACTCGCCGGAACCAGCGGCCGGGGACACCCGGCAACGCGACGTCGGTGCCGCCCGCGAGCTGGATCGCGAGCTGACCCTCGCTCACGAGCTCGATCCGGGCGCCGTCCGGCACCCGCACCCGCGCGCCGGGGCGCAATCGCCGCGCGAGCTGCGCCGCGTCCGCCATCGGCACCGGCACGCCATCGACCACCACGACGCCCTCGCCGATCCGCGCGCGCAGCGTGAGGGGCGGACCCTGGTTCAGGGCACTCGCCGCCGCGAGCGCGGCCGCTGCGGCGAGCGGCAGCGCGGCCCAGCGGAGCGCGGCCAGGCGAGCGGTCGGCCGGCGGCGCTCCGGCCGCGGCGCGACGAACGTTCCGCTCACGAACGCGTCACGCAGCCGAGCGCGGCGAGCGCGCGCGAGTAGCGCTTGCGCACCGCGGCGTGGTTGAGTCCGAGCTCCGCCGCGATCGCGGCGCGCTCCGGGTCGTCGCCGCGGCTCGCGAGCCGCAACGCAACCGCTTCGTCCTGCTCGATCGACGCGCTGCGCCGCCCCATGCGATACGCCCCCGAGCGCCAGACATCGCGGCAGGCGTTGGCGGCGATCGCCCAGAGCCAGGGCGCGGGATCCCGGCTGGGATCGAGCTGCGAGGCGGCGCGGTGCACCTTGAGAAAGACCTCCTGCGTGATGTCCTCCGCGGCCGTCCGGTCGCCGAGCAGATGGCGCACCAGGCCGTACACCTGATCGAAGTACCGTTCGAAGAACTCGGCGAGCGCATCCGGATCGCGCGACCGCACCCGCTCCAGCAATTCGCGCGGGAGCGCGGGGCGTGCCGCGCCCGATCGCGTCGCTCTCCCATCCGCCTCGGATCCGGGACGAGAAACCGAAGCCGGCTCCGCCCGGCCCACGCGAGGTGGTACGGAAGCCGGCGGATTCTGTGTCGTGCGAATGGGGGCAACCACTCGGAGCGTTCCTCCGTGCGTGCGGATCGTGGATCGGGGTCTCGATTTTCACAGCGCGCGGGCGGCGCCGGCCGGCGGCGCGAGTATCGCACAGGACACCGCGCGGTCCAGCGGCGGGTGCGCGCTCTCGCTGCGCGGGCGGACGAAGCGCATCGCCGCGGCGTGAGCCGGGCCCGGCGCGCCCCGGCAACGCAAAGCGGCCGGAGGCTCGAAGGCCTCCGGCCGCCCGGATGATTCCGCGGGGGACCCGCCGCTAGGCGGCCGCGCGCGCGTCCACGCCCTGAGCCCGCTGCGCCGCGTCCGCGGCCGCGATCTCCGCGGTGTGCTTCGCCTCTTCGGCGAGCGCGAGCGGGAGGCGCACCCAGAACGTGCTGCCGTCTCCGGGCTGGCTGTTCACCCCGACGTGCGCGCCATGCAATTCGCTGATGCGGCGGACGAGATGAAGCCCGATTCCGAGCCCTCCGGCCTTGCCGTCCGGCCCGCGCACGCCCTGCCCGAACAGCTCGAAGATGTGCACGGCCTCCTCGGGAAGGATGCCCGGACCCTGATCCATCACCTCGATCAGCACGTACTGGTCGTCGGCGCGGGTCTGAATCTTCACGGTGCCGCGCTCGGGGCTGAACTTCACGGCGTTGACGAGCAGGTTGACGACCACCTGCCGCATCTTGACCTCGTCGAGCATCATGCGCGGCAGATCGGGAGCGAGCATCTCGACGATCTCGATCCCGTGCTTGCCGGCGGTCGTGCGCGAGGTCTCGATCGCGGCGCTCACGATTTCGTTCACGGGCATCGACATGCGTCGCAGCACCAGCTTCCCGCTCTCGATCCGAGACAGGTCGAGGATGTCTTCGATCAGGTTCAGGAGGCGGCCGGCCTCGCCCCGCAGGCGGCGCAGGAACTCGGTGCGCTGCTCGGGCCGCAGCTGCTCGTCGTTGTCCTCCAGCAGCTCCGCGTACGCGATCACCGAGGAGAGCGGGGTCTTGAGCTCGTGGCTCGCGGTCGAGAGGAACACATCCTTCATCTGGTTCATCTCGCTGAGCCTGAGATTGGCGGCTTCGAGCTGGCGGGTGCGGCTGCTCAGACGCTCCAGGCTCTCCGCGCGATCGATGACGGCGCCGACGTGCTCGGAGAAGAGGCGCAGCATCTCGCGGTGGTGCTCCTGGAACGGCTCCGGATGGTTGATGCGGTTGACGTTGAGCACCCCGACACAACGCTCGCCCACGCGCAGCGGCAGCGAGAGCGCCGATGTGATGTTGCGGTCCGGCTTGAAGTGCTGGCTGAGCCCGGGAGGGGCGTCGCGACCGGTGAGCAGGACCGCTTCCTTGCGTTCCGCGACCCAGCCCGCGATGCCCTCACCCAGCCGCTTGCGCGCGTGGCGCGCGAACTCCGATTCGAGGCCGTAGGAGGCGCGCGTCTCGAGCATGCCGTCCTCCGGATTGAAGATCATGATCGAGGCCTGCTGCGCGCGCAGGGTCGAGACCACTCGGCGCACGATGATCTCGAGGATCACGCCGAGCTGCAGCTGCAGGTTGAGCGTGGTCGAAACCTGGAAGAGCGCAGAGAGCTCGGAGAGCCGATTCCCGGTCTCCTGCTTGTCCCGCTCTTCGCGCTCGAGGTGCTCGCGCGTCTTGTTCAGCTCGCGCTGCTTGAGGGCGGTGTAGAGGCAGAAGATGGCGACCAGCCCGGAGAGCCCGATGATCGCGTAATAGCTCTCGAGCCCGGAGCCCCCTTCGCGCTCTTCGATCATCCGGAGCAACGGAACGTAGAGGAGCGGAACCGCGGCCGCCAGCGCGATGACCACGGTGAAGGTCACCGCCCAGAGCCACCAGCCGCGCCGATTGATGCGATCCCGCTTGGATCCCAATGAAACGTTCAATGGAAGGGCCCCCCTGCCCCGTTGTCCCAGATCATGCGATACGACCGGTCCCGGCAGTTATCGGCGGGGACCGGCCGCGGGATTAGGCCGGCGAGACGGCATCGGGGTCGGCCGAAGCGCGGGGCTTCGGCCCGCGCCCGCCCGCGCCCGCGGGGCGCGCGGCGTGGTTCGGCCGGCACGAGACTGATAGATTGCGCCACCGTGACCGCCCGCAGACTCTCCTGGTGGCCGGCGCCCGTGCTCGCGGCGCTGTCGCTTCTCGCCCTGTACGCCGGCGCGCTGCGCTGCGGCTTCCTCAACGACGACTACTTATTCCTCGAGGAGGCCCGCACCCATTCCCTGTTCGAGTCGCTCACCCGCCTCGGAATTCTGGGCAACTTCTACCGGCCGCTTTCGCGCCAGCTCTACTTCGCGCTGCTCACGCCGGTCGCGGGCGGGAACCCGCTCGCGTTCCACCTCGCGAACGCGGCGGTCTGGCTGTTCGCCCTCGCGCTGCTGCTCGATCTCTTGCTCGCCCTGGTCGCGCCCGCCGCCGCGATGGCGGGAGTTCTCTACTTCGCGCTGCTTCCGTTCCAGCGCGTGAACCTCACCTGGATTTCGTGCAGCCAGGATCTGCTCGCGCTGGTCTTCTCGCTCTCGGCGCTCGCGCTCTACCGGCGCGGTCACCGCGGCCCCGCGGCGCTCGCCACGCTCGCGGCGGTCGCGAGCAAGGAGGTCGCCCTGCCGCTCCCGCTCGCGCTTGCGGCGTGGGACCACTGGATCGCGCGGAGCGCTCCGGGCGCGATCGTCTCGCGCGCGTGGCCGTCCGCGGCCGTGGTGGGCGCGTGGTGCGTGGTGCTGCTCGTGGTGCGCGCGCACAATCCCGAAGCCGCCGCGTTCCTGCGCTTCGGGCCGGGAGATTTCCTGGCGGGGCTCGCACACGGCGCGCAGAGCCTGCTCGGGCTCGATCATCCCGGCGGGATCGCGCGCGGCCTCGCCGAGCACGGCCCGGCTCCGATTCCGCTGCTGGTGATCGGGGCGCTCGCGATCTGGATGCCGGCCACGCGCGGGACGCACGGCGACGCGCGTTCCCGGCCGCCGGTCCGCGACGTCGCCCGTTTCGCGGGAGCATGGCTGATCGCGTTCGCCATCGTCACCGGGCCGGTCGCCCACTCGTGGAGCGCCTACTACTACACGCTCGCGGCGGTGGGCGGCGCGGTGCTCTTCGCGCTCGCGTGCCGCGCGATCGATCGCTGGCTGTGGCTCGGCCTCACGGCGGGGCTGTTGTGGTGGCACGCGGGCAGCACCGCGACGCGCGCCTTCGCACTCGCCGACCGTCCCTGGGTATGGACCTCGCATCTCACCAGCTTCTACTTCGAGCGGGGCGCCGCACTCTCCGACACGCTCGCGCGCCAGCTGCGGACGCTCGACCCGTCGCCGCCGGCCGGCACGCGATTCTTCTTCGCGACGCTCCCGCCGTGGGCCGGATTCCAGCGAGGCAATGGTCCGCTGGTTCGCACGCTCTACCGCGATCCCTCGCTGGGCTCCTACTTCTTCTCGCAGTACTCGGAGTCCACCGCCGCGGAGCACCCCGTGCGTTTTCTGTTCTGGAACGGAATCGGGCTCGAACCCCTGTACGAGCGCGCACGCGATCCGCTCTTCCAGATCGGATCCGATCTGCTGCTGCTGGGCCGGCCCGCCGGCGCCGCACACGCCTTTCGCCGCGGCCTCGCGTCGGGCGGCAATCCGCTCGACCATCTGTACTGGCTGGGCTGGGCCGAGCTGTGGCGCGGGGATCGGGGGGCGGCCGAGGCGGCGTGGCGCGCGTGGGGCGCATCCGACGATTCGCTGATGTGGTTCCGCCAGCTGCGGCGGGCCGAGACCGCGCTGCACGACGATCGCGACACCCTGGAGACGCGCCGCCTGCTGATGGGCGCGATCCATGCGGGGATCGGCCGGCCCGAGGCGCACGCCGTGCTCGCGGCGCTGCTCGAGCGGGAGCGCCCGAAGTACGCGGCGCTCGAGACCATGGTCGCGGTGTGGCTCAAGCCCGGCGACTGGCTGGCGCGTCGCGAACTGGTGCGCGAGCTCGCCGCCGCGCGGCTCGACGATCGCGCGGTCGAGGAGTTGCGCGCGCTCGATCGGATCGACCCGGGTGCGCGGCTGGATCCGGCGATCGCGGCGGTGCGGGACGCCCTCGAGCGGCGAGGCGGAGGACGATCGGGCGTCATCGAGTTCTGAACGCGTCTTGCGCTGGCCCCGCGCGCCGGTTTGTGGAATCGTCGCGGGCGGCAACTCTCTCCATCGGAGCGAATCATGAAACGCGGCCGGGTGGTCGTCGAGGAATTCGAGAGCGCGGTTCTCAAGGGCAATCCCGCGGGCGATCCGCACGTTCGCCGCGTGCCGGTGTACCTGCCGCCCTCCTACGAAGCATCGCCCGCGCGCCGCTACCCGGCGGTGTTCGTGCTGACCGGGTTCACCGGGCGCGGGCGCATGCTGCTCAACGACAATCCATGGTCGCCCGGGCTTTCCGATCGCATGGACGACCTGATCGCGCGCGGGCTGTGCGGCGAGATGATCCTCGTCATGCCCGATTGCTTCACCCGCTTCGGCGGCTCGCAATACCTCGATTCGACCGCCACCGGGCGCTACGAAACCCACCTGGTCGAGGAGCTGGTGCCGCACGTCGATCGCACCTACCGCACGCTCGCGGAAAGCGCGCACCGCGGCGTGGCGGGCAAGTCGTCGGGAGGCTACGGCACGCTGGTGCTGGGCATGCGGCATCCCGGGGTGTTCGGCGCGATGGCCTGCCACAGCGGCGACGTCTACTTCGACTACTGCTACCGCGGCGACATTCCGAAATTCTGCGTGGCGGTGCAGAACGCCGGCGGAATCGCGGCGTGGCTCGCGGCCTTCGAATCGAAGGTGCAGAAGAAACACGAGGACCTGGAGGTGCTCAACATCCTGGCGATGGCCGCGGCCTACTCGCCGAATCCGGCAACGACGCCGCTCGGGATCGACCTGCCGTGCGACATGGAGACCGGCGCGCTGCGCGAGGAAGTGTGGCGCCGCTGGCTCGAGCACGATCCGCTGACCCTGCTCGATCGCCACGCCCCCGCGCTGCGCGCGATGCGGCTGCTCTATCTCGACTGCGGCACGAAGGACGAGTTTCACCTGCAGCACGGCGCGCGCATCTTCACCCGTCGGCTCTCCGCGCTCGGCATCGCACACGAGTACCAGGAGTTCGCGGACGGCCACATGAACGTGAGCTACCGCTACGACGTGAGCCTGCCGAAGCTGGCCCGCGCGCTGGCTCCGGCGTAGCGTCTCCCGCGGGCGTTTGCTACGCTCGGTGCGAGCCACGCGCCCTTCCGAGCCGCCGGAGGTCGACGATCCCCCATGAGCCGCGAAGCGACCGATCCTCCCGCCGATAGCCCGGCCGAGCTGCAGCGGAGCCTCGCCGAGCTCGGCAATCTGTACGAGGTCGCGCGTTCCCTGCTCGGCGCCCGGGATCCGGAGCGCGTCGCCTCGCGCATGGTGCTCGCCTGCATGGGGACGTTCGGCGCGGTGTCCGGCGCGATGTTCATCGCGGACGACCGCGGCCGCTTCCGCCTCGCGTACGCCTACGGGCCACACGAGGCGGCGGCTGGCGAGACGCTGCCGCTGGACGCGCCGGCGCGCGAGTGGATCCTGCGCGAGGGCGTGTTCGCGCTCGCCGGCCCGGCCGCGACGCGCAGCCTGGGAGCGGCCCGCGAGCGTCTCGCCGAGCGACACGGGGCGGCGATGGGCGCTGCGGTCGCGGACCCCCACGGGCTCGCGGGGCTGCTCGTGCTCGGCCCGCGTCTCATCCCGCACCCGTACGACGCGGACGATCGGGCCATGCTCGACGCGCTCGCCGGGCTCGCGGCGCTCGCGCTCGACGTGCGCGCCCCCCGCGCCCGCGCCGGCACGCCGCGCGCGCAACCCGCGCGCCGCACGCCACGATCGTTGCGGGCGCTGCGCGAGCATCATCCGGCGCTCGAGCCCATGGTCGGCGAGAGCGCGGCACTGCTCGAAACGTGCGAAGACCTGATCGCGGTCGCGCGCACGCGATTTCCGGTGCTGCTCTCCGGCGAGTCGGGCGTCGGCAAGGAGCTCGCGGCGCAGGCGATCCACGCCATGTCGGATCGCGCGACGGGTCCGTTCGAGCTCGTGGATTGCGGCTCGATCCCGCGCGAGCTGATCGAGAGCGAGCTGTTCGGCCACGTGCGCGGCGCGTTCACCGGAGCGCACCGCGACCGCCGCGGGGCCTTCGAGATCGCGCACCGCGGCACGTTGTTCCTCGACGAGATCGGCGAGATGCCGCTGCAGCTCCAGACCCGGCTGCTCCGTTTCATTCAGGAGGGCCGCTTCCGGCGCGTCGGCGACGAACGGCCGATCGAGAGCGACGTGCGGATCGTGGCCGCGACCAACCGGGACCTGCGCGCCGAAGTCGCGGCGCGGCGCTTCCGGGAGGACCTGTTCTACCGCCTGAACGTGTTCGCGGTGCGCCTCCCGCCGCTGCGCGAGCGGCCCGACGACATCGAGCCGCTGGTCCGCCACTTCCTGCCGCGGCTCGATCGGGGCGCGGAGTGGGCGATCGACGACGAAGCGCTCGCGGCGCTCCGCACCCATCGGTGGCCGGGCAACGTGCGCGAGCTCGCGAACATCTGCGCGACGCTCGCCGTCCGAGCGGGCGACGCGGGCCGCGTCACGCGCGAGGATCTCGAGCACGTGTGGCATCGCCAGCACCCGGGCGAGACGGCGCCGTGGCGGGATGCGCCCACCGCCCCGCGCGGCCGGCTCGGCGAATGGGTGATCGAGCGGGCGCGCGAGTCGCGGTTCAACCTGATCGAGGTCTCGCGGCTGTTGCGGCGGCGGAAGCGCGCGGGCCAGCCCGCACCCCTCACGGAACGCTCTGCGATCTCGTACTACGTGACCGGCGAGATCCTGAGCGCGCTGGTGGCCGCGGAGGGCGATGCGGACGCCGCCGCGCGCGCGATCGCCGGGGACGAGGAATTGTTGCCGCGGGTCGCGGCGCGGGTCGCGAAGGTGATCGAGGCGGTGCGCGCCGCGGATGGCGATCGCTCCGCCATGCGGCGCCGCTTCGGCAAGCTGCCGGCGGGATACGAGGGCGCGCTCGAGCGCGTGGCGAAGCTCATCGTGTGAGCGCCGCGTTTCGCCCGCGCGGCGGCGACCCGCGGGCCCGGTTCGATCCGCGCGGTGCGGCCGGGGGCTGCGAGTCCCGGCCGCGCTCCGCGCTCGCGGACGGCCCGCGTGAGATCTCGAGCCCGCGACCCACCTTCAAATCCTTCCGGCCTTGCGGCGCGGTCCCCGTTCGAAGGCGATCGCGGACTCGAGACCCCGCGCGTGCGCCGCGAAGTCACGCGTGACGAATGCAGCCGATGTGCCAGCGCACGACTCGACGGCACGATGCGCTCGAACTCCGCGCCAGCTGCGGGCCTCGCACGCCGCGCCCGCGCGCCGAACGCGGCGCTCGTGATGCGGATCGCGCGCGAATTCCGCATTTCCTGCGGAGCGCGGAGCGCGGTGCGGCTGTTAGACTGCCCGCTTCACCCCGGGATCACCCATGACCGCTCCGCCCCCGCTCGCCGCCTCCGCCCTCACCCGCCGCTTCGGAAACGTCACGGCGGTGGATGGCCTCGACCTGGTCGTGGCCCCGGGGGAGATCCTGGGATTCCTCGGGCCGAACGGCGCGGGCAAGACCACGACGCTCCGCATGTGCGCGGGGCTGATCGCGCCCGATCGGGGCCGGGTCGTGATCGCGGGGGAGCCGCTCGCCACGCGGCCGCTCGCGGCCCGTGCCGCAATGGGTTCGTTCCCGACGAGCCCTGCCTCTACGAGCTGCTAACCGCCCGCGAATTCCTCGAGTTCATCGCGGCGCTCTACGACGTCCCGCGCGAGCTCGCCGCGCGACGCGCGGACGAGCTGTGCGAGCGCCTCGAGCTGGAACCCGCCGACCGGCTGCTCGAGGGCTGCTCGCGCGGCACGCGGCAGAAGGTGTCGGTCGCCGCCGCGCTGCTGCACGATCCTCCGCTGGTCATGCTCGACGAGCCGCTCTCCGGCCTCGATCCGCGCGCCGCGCGCGCCCTCAAGGATCTGCTGCGCGAGCGCGCGGCACGCGGCCTCGGCGTGCTGATCTCGACGCACCTGCTCGAGGTCGCCGAGCGATTGTGCGATCGCGTCGCGATCCTGCACCACGGCCGCAAGCTCGCCGAAGGCACGCTCGATGCGCTGCGCGGCGGGCGCGGCTCCGCGACGCTCGAAGACGTGTTCCTCGAGCTCACGGGCGGCGCCGGGGCCGCGCCCTGATCGCGCGCGGCGTCCTGCTCGCTCGCGCGCGGCTGGCGCGCGCCGCGCTCTTCGGCCGCCGCGGCGCCGCGCTGCGGACGGCGGCGGGCGCCTTGCTCGTGTTCGCGCTCGCGGGCGTCGTGGGAGCCGGGCTCGCCGCGCTGTTCCGCGCGCTCGATCGGAGCGGCGCGTCGCCGCGTGAGCTCGCCGGGCTGCTGGCGCTCGCGCTCGGCGCGGCCCTCGTCGCGCTGCTCGCCTTCGATCTCGAGGGCGCGCTGGCGACGCTGCTCCTCGATCGCGACCTCGATCTGCTCCGTCGCGCGCCGATCGCGCCGCGCCGCATGTTCGCGATCAAGCTCGCGGACGCGCTGCCGCGCACCGCCGGCCCGCTGATCGTGCTCGCGCTGCCCGCCGTCCTGGCGTGGAGCACGGTGCGGCCGCTCCCGGCCTGGGCGTGGCTGCTCGTCCCGCCGGCCCTCGCGTGCCTGTGGATCGTTCCGCTCGCGCTCGGGCTGGCGATCGCGATCGAGCTGCTGAGGCTCGCGCCCGCGCATCGCGCGCGCGAGGCGCTCGGCCTGCTCTCGACTCTCACCGTGACCGCGCTGTGGCTCGCGAACCTGATCGTGCTGCCGCGATTCGTCACCGAGACCGGCGACGCGCTCGCCCCATTGCGCGCGTGGAGCGCATCGAAGCCCCTCATGCTCGCGCTCTCGCCCGCGAGCTGGGCGGCCGCGGCGCTCGATGGCGCGCGCGAAGGCGACCTGGGCTCGACGCTGCGCGCGGGCGGCGCGCTGGTCACGATGGCGCTCGCCGCCGCGGGGCTCGCCGCGTGGCGCGCCGGGCGGCACCTCGACTCGGTCCTGGCCGCGGTGCGCACCCCCGCCGCGCGGGGGCCGACCCGGGGAGCGCGCGCACGACCCGGGGCGACATCGCGGCGCGCGGGGCTGGTGGGGGTGGCGCTCGCACGCGACATCAAGTTGTTCGCGCGCGACTGGACGGTGCTCGCCGACGTGATCACCGCCGCGCTGCTGTGGACGCTGCTTCCGCTGGCGGGCGCGGCACTCCACTCGATGCCGCCGCCTCGACTGGTGCGCGCCATGCTCACCACGCTCGCGGTCGGGATGGGCTACGAGATCGCGGCGCGCGCGTTTCCGATCGAGCGGCGGGGCGAGGCGTGGATGAGGCTCGCGCCCGTCGCACCCGGGAGCTGGGTCCTCGCGCGCTTCGCGGGCGCGACCTTGCTTGCGCTCCCGCTCGTGACGATCGCGGCCCTCTCGCTCGGGCTCTCGGGCGGGCTCACCGCCGGCCAATGGGGGACGGCCGCCCTCACGGCCGGCTCGGCGCTCGGCCTCTCGGTCGCGGTCGGCCTGTGGGTGGGTGCGACCTTCGCCGACCCGGGATGGACCAATCCGCGCGCGATGCTCACCCTGAATGGCCGGCTCATCGCCGCGGGGCTCATGATCTTGCAGGCGGGACTATGGATGTTCGCGGCGGCGGGGCCCGGCCCGGGCGCCGCCGGCGGGTCCGAAGGATTGTCGATCTGGGTGCCGGCAGGGGCAGCGTTGGCTCTCGCGGCACTGCCCATCCGGGCCGTGATCCGGCGTATCGCGGGCCGTGAATACTCTTGCTAAACTCTTTCATGCCTTCGGAGAACGACGGTCGCGGGCCTACTTTTGGGTCTTGATTTCTACTCCTTCGGGCCTATACTTCGTGACATCCATTTTGCGCGGGCGTGCGTTTTGCCCGGGCTAGAGAATTGGCTTCGTTCATTCGGAGCCGACCACTGCAACTCAGTCGGGGTCGCAGGTCGCGGACGCAGGACCCCAGAAAGGTGGGAGAAGGCGCTTCTGGCGGCATGATCGCCGTCTCTGAACCAGCCTCTGGCTCGACATCCGATACCCCCTTTGGAGGTGGCCGATGAAGCGTAAGGCCTTGCTACTTCTCTTGTCGTCAATCCTGCTGTATGCGGTGCCGGCGTTCGCAAATACCGATGATCAACTGCTGATCGGATTCACCGGGTTCGACTACCAGAATCCCAACCCGAGCAGCACGTACCTCGACATCGGCGAAGGCTACAAGGTCGTCGGCTTCGTCACGAGCGCGGGTCCGATCATCTCCACGTGGATCGATTTCACCTCGTACGAGTACACGATCTACGTCCGCGACCTCACCGTGAACGGAAACTTCTTCACGTTCCCGAACCTCACGGTCACGTTCGCCGACAACGGCCGCGGCAGCTACTATCGCGACGACTTTGATTACAATGGCGGAACCGCGGCGACCTACGGGATCAATCCTCCGAACGCCACCGCGCCCTCGACGTTCATCGACGGCTCGGAGCGGATCACCGGCGACATCGATGGGATGGTGCTCGTCTACAACTACAACACGGGACAGGGCAACTTCGCGGGCAACATGACGCTCGACGGTGGCCCCGACCTGATCTACATCCCGCCGAGCCAGCACGCGGGCTGGATTCTCGGCGGTCTGCTCGGCGCTCCGAATCCCAGCATCCCCACCGGCTACGATCACCAGGTCGACGGCGAGTGCCGGATCCCTGGCAAGACCCCGGCGGCCCACACCACGTGGGGAGCCGTCAAGGCGCTCTACCGCTAACCCTGAACTCCGCCCGCGGCGATCGCCGCGGAACGCGAGATGGAGGTCCTCCATATGAATCGCAAAATCGGGGTGGCGGCGCTGCTGAGCTTGCTGGCGGTCGGCGCCCTCTCCACCAACGCATTCAGCGTCTGCAACGCACTGCTTCCGTGCTCGGGCGGTCCGTGCCCGGTGTTCATCCAGTTCGACGCGGACTGCTTCGCCTACGAGACGGCCTACACCAAGACCGGATTCAACTCGTCGCCCGGAAGCCAGATGACGATCGTGGGCATCATCACCTCGTTCAATACGCCGCTCGGGTTCCTGAACGCGGCCGACCCGCTCAAGGAATACACGTTCGTCGTCACCGGGCTCACGTCGCAGGGCACGATCGTTTCGCTCAACGGACCGACCACGAACTACGACACCAACTACGACAGCCTCACCGTCGGGTCGTTCACGATCTGGGAAGGCTCGCCGAGAAACGCGCCGACCGCGGGCACGATGAACAGCAACCCGCCGGGTGGCCTGACGGTTCCGGCCAACTTCCAGGACGGCACCGCGATCCTCACCGGCACGCTGTGCGGCTTCCACACCAACGTCAGCAAGACCGGCAGCATCGTCGGGGGCTCGTTCCGCGCGACGTATCACTTCACGAACCCCAATGCCCCGGGCCCTCCGCCCGTGGGTAATCTGTTCAACGCGGTGGGCGACGGCGAGGGCGCGTACGGCGGCAACTGGTGCGCGAACCTGGCGGGCTGCACGCCGACCGGCTACAGCGCTCACCCGAACGGCAAGTGGGATCTGTCTCCCACGACGGCGGTCAGTCGTTCCACGTGGGGCCGGCTGAAGTCGCTTTATCGCTAACGCAGCTTCGAACGCCCGGCATCCTGGCGCCCGCTTCGCGCTCCGGATGCCGGGCGATTTCGTTGCCCGATCGAGCCGCGTCCGCGACCCCGGCACGTCGGTTCCTCCCGACTCGCGCGCCGGCGCCGCGCGATGAGCCCGCGGCGCGTGGTCGTGCTGGTGCCTGATGTCTTCTTCGCGTCGCGAATCGACGCCACCGCGCGGGCGCTGGGCGTGACGCTGCGCGCGACCGGCATGACCGGTGCGCTCGAGGCGTGCCGCGCGGAGCCACCGGACCTGGTGATCGTCGACCTGCACGCCAAGGGCGGCCCGCTCGACGCGGTGCGCGCGCTGAAATCCGATCCCGCGACGCGGGCGATCGCGATCGTCGGGTTTTACGCGCACGTCGATCAGCCGCTGCGCGAGGCCGCGCTCGCGGCCGGGGTGGATCGTGTCATGCCGCGCTCCGCGTTCAGCACCAAACTCGCGGAGATCCTGGCGGGTCGCTATACTGCCGAGGTCCCGCAGCATCGCCACCGCGTGCATCCATCCCGTGAGCCCATGAGCGAACCGACCGCCGAAACCCGTCATGCCGATCCCGAGCGCGTGCGCATGTCGTGCCCGGGCTGCGGACGCAACGACACCGTGAGCTGGCCGGCCGGGCAGCCCACCTATCATTGGAAGTGCTTCAACTGCGGCAAGACGTTCGATCTCTCGCGCACGCGCGCGCACTGACGCGCGCCGAGGTGCCCACATGAAATCCCGCATCTGGCTCGCCGCCGTCCTGCTGCTCGGATTCGCCCCCCAGGCGCTCGGCGCCGCCGGCACCGCGGATCCGAAGGCGGCGCGCCTCGCCGATCAGGTGATGAAGGCGCTCGGCGGCCAGCAGCGCTGGGACGCGCTCCCCGGCGTGCGCTGGACGTTCGGATCCTCGGTGAACGACACCGTGCGCAGCGCGCGGCGGCACGCGTGGGACCGGCGCACTGGATGGCACCGCATCGAGGGCACCACGCGCGCGGGTGACAAGTTCGTCTTCATTCACAGGCTCGGCACCGATGAAGGCATGGCCTGGATGAACGGCACGACGATCGAGGGCGACTCGCTCAAGAAGCTCATGAAGCGCGCGAACTCGATCTGGATCAACGACACCTACTGGATGCTCATGCCCTACAAGCTCCGCGACCCCGGGGTCCATCTCGCGATGGCGGGCGACACGACCGTGAGCGGCACCGCTTATCAGCGGCTCGCGCTCTCGTTCGAGAACGTGGGCGACACGCCGGGCGATCACTACTGGGTGTACGTGAACTCGAAGACGCATCGGGTCGAGCGCTGGGACATGGTGCTGCAGGGCGATCAGCCTCCGCCCCGCACGTACTCCTGGGAGGGCTGGGAGGAACACGACGGCCTGTGGTTCCCGACCGCGCATCGGCAGGACAAGGTGAACATCTTCACGAACGAGGTCGAGACGGTGAAGGAGTTCGGGCCGAACGAATTCAAGGCGCCCTGAGCCAGCCCTACCGCATCAGCGAGATCTTCCTGTCCCTGCAGGGCGAGGGCCCGTCCGCCGGAACCCCCGCCCATTTCGTACGCCTGCAGGGTTGCGACGTGGGCTGCGTCTGGTGCGACACGAAGTACAGCTGGGACGCCGCGCGCGGCGACGCGATCGAGGCGCCCGAGATCTGGGCTCGCGCGCGCGCGCTGGGCGATGCGCCGCTGCTGGTCGTGACGGGCGGCGAGCCGCTCGAGCATCCCGCCCTCGCGCCGCTGCTGGCCGACGCGCTCTCGCGCTGGGCGCGGGTCGAGGTGGAAACCAGCGGGATCGCCGCGCCGCCGCTCCACGACCCGCGGCTCGGCTACAACGTGTCGCCCAAGCTCCCGTCGGCCACGCCGCGCTGGCGGGACACCTGGGCGCACATCCCGGCGTGGCTCGAGGAGCCGCGCGCCACGTTCAAGATCGTGGTGGGCGATGCGCCCGATCTCGACGATGCCGAGCGACTGATCGCCGAGCACCGGCTTCCGCACGACCGCGTGATGCTCATGCCGGAGGGCATCACCCCCGACGCCCTGCGCGCGCGCGCGACGGATCTGGCGGTCGCGTGCAAGCGGCTCGGCGTGCGGCTGGGCCCGAGGCTCCACGTGTGGCTGTGGGGCGCGCGGCGGGGGGTGTGATGCGGACCGCGGTGGTGCTGCTCTCGGGCGGACTCGACTCTGCGACCTGTCTCGCGTGGGCGCGCGGCCAGGGCTTCTCGTGCGTGACGCTCGCCATCGATTACGGCCAGCGCCATTCCATCGAGCTCGACGCCGCGTGCCGGGTCGCCGCGGCGAACGGCGTCGCGGACCACCGCGTGGTGCGGGTGGACCTCCGCGCGATCGGCGGCTCGGCGCTCACCGCCGACCTCGAGGTGCCGCGCGATCGCGACGAGCGCGCGATGCGCGACGCGATCCCATCGACCTACGTCCCGGCGCGCAACACGTTATTCCTCGCGATCGCGCTCGGGCTCGCCGAGACGCTGGGCTCGACCGACATCGTGGCGGGCATGAACGCCATCGACTACTCGGGCTATCCCGACTGCCGGCCGGAATTCGTGAGCGCCTTCGAGTCGCTGGCCGCGCTCGCGACGCGGGCGGGAGTCGGGGGCGCGCGCTACGCCGTGCACGCGCCGCTCATGGCGCTCGACAAGGCGGGCATCGTGCGGCTCGGCGCGTCGCTCGGCGTGGACTTCGCGCTCACGCATTCGTGCTACGATCCCGGCCCCGATGGTGGCGCCTGCGCGCGATGCGACGCCTGCCGCCTGAGAATGCGCGGATTCCGCGAGGCGGGCATCGCCGACCCCACCCGCTACGCGTCCGGAGCGAGAACCTGAGGCCATGCGCGTCGAGCTGAGCAAGATCTACGGATTCGAAGCCGCGCACCACCTGCCACGGGTGCCTGCGGATCACAAGTGCCGCCGGGTGCACGGTCACTCCTATCGCGTCGAGATCACGATCGCGGGCGAGGTGGAGGAGCCGATGGGCTGGTTGCAGGATTTCGCGGAGATCACCGCCGTGGTGGAGCCGCTGCTGAAGCGCGAGCTCGACCACCGCACGCTGAACGACGTGCCGGGCCTCGAGAATCCCACCGCCGAGATGTTGTGCGCGTGGCTGTGGAAACGGCTTCGCCCCGAGCTGCCGTTGCTCAGCGTCGTCACGGTCCACGAGACGTGCAGCGCGCGATGCGCGTATCGCGGCACGTGAGCGCGCGCGCGGAGGACGCCGCCGGAAACGAAATCGCACCTGTCGGGAGCGCCTGCTATCCAACAGACACCTTCCCAGCGACGAGCCTGACCTCGTACTGACATCGATCCTGTTTCGCGGAGAGCCTCATCATGGATCATCGCATCTTCGTCACCGGAGCGACCGGTTACCTCGGAAGCGCGATCGCCGCGCGTCTGAAGCGGGCCGGCCACGAGCTGTTCGGTCTCACCCGTCACGCCGAGCGTGGGAGCGTCCTCGCGGCGCTCGGCATCACGCCGGTGATCGGCGACCTCGCGAACCCCGATGACTGGATCGGCGTGCTCCAGAACTGCGACGTCGTGGTGCATGCCGCGGCCGACAGCGGCGCGCAGTGGTCGATTCACGACCAGCGGGCGCTGGGGGCGATTCGCACCGCTGCGCAGGACGGCCGCGTGCGCCGCCTGCTCTACACCAGCGGCATCTGGGTTCACGGCGATGGCGGGGGCAAGATCCTCGACGAGTCCACCCCGCTCGCCCCGCTCGCCCTCGTGAAATGGCGCGCCGCCCACGAAGACGTGGCGCTCGATCTCGCCGAGCACGAGGTGCAGGTGACCGTGTTCCGGCCCGGCATCGTGTACGGCGAATCGCGCGGCATGATCGGCGCGATGTTCGCGGAAGCCCGCGAAAAGAAGACCATCACGGTGGCCGGCGACGGGAGCCAGCACTGGTGCCTGGTGCACCGCGACGACGTGGCCGACGCTTACGCGCTCGCCCTCGAGCACGGGCGCGGCGGAGAGCGCTACCTGCTGTCCGATGAATCCGCGCTCACCTTGCGCCAGATCGCGGACGCGATCGCCAGGGTCTCGGGCGCGAGCGTGAAACCGTGGGACGCCGCGGACGTGCGCGCGCGCCTGGGCGACTACGGAGAGGCGCTGCTCACGAGCGTCCGGGCCACCGCGGCGCGAGCCCGGCGCGACCTGGGCTGGGTGCCGCGTCACACCTCGCTCGTGAACGAGGTCGACACGCTGTATCGCGCCTGGCAGTCGCAGCGGGAGCCGGTGGCATAGCGGGGCGGCGGCGGGGTCGAGGGCGAACCCGGCCGACGGTTTACCTCTAGGAGGCCGGGTTCGCCCTCGATCCCGCCGCCCCCCGCCCCGCTACGCCACCGGCTCCCGCTCCGATTGCCAGGCGCGATAGAGCGCGTCCACCTCGTTCACGAGCGAGGTGT
>JBGPFC010000042.1:0-29083 GCA_041483195.1 Candidatus Eiseniibacteriota bacterium | reverse complement strand
CTGAACAATCCCGATGCGCACCCGACCGAGGACTTCTACATCGCGTACGAGTGCTACACGGGTTACTTCGACCTGTTCAACCTGGGCGCCGGCTGGCAGTTCCTGTTCCAGAGCTACCCGGCGACGCAGCAGGGCGGCAACAATATCCCGGGTCCCGGTACCGGCAACCGGCAGTGGGGCGAGTTCCGCCTGCCGCCGTTCCAGTACTTCAACCCGGACAAGCAGTGCTTCGACAATCTGGACGCGGCGAAGGCTTGGGGTTGCATCCGGACCGCCAATCCCGGGCTGCAGCCGGATTCGCTGCGGATTGGTTTGCGCAAGCTGGGTCAGTGCTACCGGTTCGGCATCACGACGGACTGCGGTTCGACCGACGGCGGCTATTGGGATGACGTAGCGCTGGCGATCGTCGACGGTGCGGCGGGTGCGCCGATCACGGTGGACATCTGGGAGTGGTTCAACGACACGTTCCCGGCGAGCGAAGATGCTGGTCTGCCGGGTCTCGCGGCGTTCGACACCACGACCGCGCTGATCAAGACCGGTCGTAACGACGCTCAGACCACCAGCGACCTCACCCGCTACGACGTGCCGAGCGACAGCACGCTCATCCAGGCACTTGGCGATAGCGTCGAGGTGCAGCTGGTGTTCCGCATCCTGCCGGGCCCGGGTAACTACTCGACGCCTGGCGATCCTTCGACGGGTCTGCGCAAGGTTGCGACCGATCCGACTCCGATCGACGCGAGCGACAGCACGTTCTGGACGCTCTACATCCTCGACAACGGCAAGGTGCCCGATGGTCACCCGGCCGGGACGCACAAGACGAGGTGGAGCAATCTGGTCTGGAACAGCGCGCGCTGCGACACCGCGGAAGCCAACCTGTTCCCGGTGGCGGCTCGCAACGTGAACAACTCGATCAACGCAGGATTCTTCGCCTCGATCTATCACGAGCTCGATCCGAAGTACAACCTGCTCGGTCTCTCCCGCCATCGTTGCTTCATGAACGATACGGCCGGCGCGGTCACGGACATCACGTGCTCGAGCGAGCCGGCGTGGGTGACCACGGTTCCGGGTACCCGCACCGGGTACGACGGCAACCCGTACACCAACGAAGGCACCAAGATCATTCCGGACGGCCTCCTGACTCCTGGCTCGCACGTCGAGTACTTCTACGTGCGCAAGGATCTGGGGACGACCAACGTGTATCTCTGCCCGGATACCACGACGGTCTCGCCGCAGAATCTCGAAGGCCCGAGCCTCGACGGCCACCGCTGGCAGGAGTTCAGTGTTCTGCCGGACGCGTGGAAGTTCTCGACGTACGGTGGTCTGGGTGGGGCCTGCATGCTCTATGTGGACCAGAACGACCGTCGTGGCAACGAGCGAGTCTGGGTGTCGGTGGCTGACTCGATCGGCGCAACGGGCTCGAACAAGTACGGCGCGCACAATGGCTGGCACGCGGCAAACGGGGTGAGCGTCAACAGCCCCGCGGGCTTCGTGTACGACAAGAATGCGCAGCCGGGCACCACGTGGGACATGTACGGCGTCAAGGCTTCGGAGTCGCTCAACACCAGTGCCGGTTCGCTGGGCGCCCGCTTCGCTTACCGGGGCACGCCGAGCTTGCTGGATGACCACTGGGCAAAGGACGCTCCGACGATCACGATGCTGGAAGCCTATTACCGCGTCCTGATGATCCTGACGGGTGATCTCAACTCGGCGATCCTGGGTCCGTTCAACGACAAGAGCCAGGACGACGAGCGGATCATTCGTGAGTTCCTGCTGGGCGCAGGAGTCAGCGCGCATCGCGGCATCTTCATCCAGGGCGACGGATTCGTCGAAGCGACTGACGGCTCCGCACTGCTCCCGCTGCTGGGTGTCGCGTTCCGTCACCCGTCGTATCTGCAGCTGTCGGGCAACATCAATCCGTGTCCGGATCTGGTGACGACCTCTGCGATCACGACCACCGGAGACCTGTACGGTGTCCGGACGACCTGCACGTTCACCAACGACGTTCTCGACCTGGATGGTCCGGACGCGGCGGTGGCCACGTACTACGATCCCGTAGGCGCGAACCCGCTGCTGGCGCCGTACATTTCCGGTGTGTTCAAGGACGCGATTGGTCCGAACTACTGGCAGTCGCTGGTGGACGGCTGGAACATCTTCAACCTCAGGAGCCGCTACTGCGGTCAGACGATTGGCCGGTTGGCGTACTTCCTCAACGTGTACACCAACATCTTCTCGAAGATCTGCATCATCTACGGATCTCCGACTGCTGTTGGTGATCAGCCGAACGCTGGACCCAAGTCGTTCGTGGACTTCGCTTCGATCGGCAACAACCCCCTGCGTCAGGGTGAGGCGTCTGTCAACCTCACGCTGGCAAAGAAGGATCGGGTTGATGTCAAGATCTTCGATGTCAGCGGGCGCCTGATCCGTACGCTGGCGGACGGGCAGCTGTTCGATGCCGGTCCTCGCAAGCTCACCTGGGACGGCCTGGACAACGGCGGTCGTCAGGTGGCGCGCGGCGTCTACTTCACCCACATCAAGTTCGCGAACAGTCGGTTCGAGAACAACACCAAGATGGTGGTCCTGAAGTAGTCCAGCAGTCGGGTAAGCAGTGGCGGCGGGCGGGGCCTCATGCCCCGCCCGCCGTTTTTTGATCCCCGCGCTTCGTGCGGCTCCGGGTGCGGGCCTCCGCCGGCTCGCCGGGCCGATCCCACCCGAATTGCGGCGTCCCGGCCCGGAGGCCGCCGGCGCGAAGATGGTTCCGTGAATGGTTTTCCCGCTTGACGCTCTCCTCCGCGCTTGCTAGCTTCAACGCATTCCCTTCGAGAAGACCGGCGTGCTTGGGGGCGTGGATGCGCTTTCGTGCAGGGCTAGCACTTTGCTTTTTTTCAATCCTGGTGGGCGCCGGTTGCCGTAAGCCGTTGACCCCCAACATCGACAGAAACCTGGCACCCGAGACCTGGATCACCGCGGCGCCGCAGGACACGATCACCACCCGCGACCAGAACGGCGTGCCGGTCCAGCCGCATCCCGGAACGATCCCCTTCCGCTATCACCTCTACTGGGCGGGCGCGGATCCCGACGGCGACGTGGCCGGCTTCTACTTCGCCGTGGTCGAGACGGTGGGCACCCCCGGATTGCCGACGCCTCCCCTGCCGGGTCCCAAGCCGCGCGACTACCACTACACGACGAGGCGCGACAGCACGTTCATCTTCTCGGTGATCGAGGGGGCGAACACGCGCGAGCACGCGTTCTTCATCTACGCGGTCGACAACAGCGGCAAGGCCGATGCCACGCCGGCGCGGATCATCTTCAACGCCCTCGACCGCTTTCCGCCCGTTCCCATCCTGGACGTCGCGCAGGCGACGGGTCTGGTGTTCGATCCGAACAACCTCGACGCCCCCCGGCACGCGTACACCAGGACCATCACCGACACGTTCAACGTGAGAGTTCCGTTCGCCAGGGACACGGTCGCATCGGGGAGCCAGCTCCTGTTCCGCTGGCACGCGGACCTGACCATCGCCGACAATCCCGCGCAGTTCTACCGGTTCAAGCTCGACAACCCGGAATTCGTCACCGTTCCCGGGACGGTCACGGAAAAGCAGTACAACACCGACCTGAGCAACACCGTCACCCCGGGCCCCAAGATCTTCACCCTGCGGGCCGTCGATCAGGCGGGCGGAGCCCGCGCCTCACCCGAGACCACGCGCAAGTTCCTCATGAACCTGAGCCCGGACAGCTGGTTCGCGGGGCCCGACAGCGTTCCCGCGTCGAATCCGAGCTTCTACACCACGATTACCGACGGCAACGGCCATTCGACGCGTTACCACGACATCAACGGCCCCAACTGGCGGAGCGTCGAGGCGCATCCCGGCAGCCTGCTGCACCCCGACTCGGTGCAGATCCTTCCCGCACGCCGCAAGCCCAACAGGACGTTCTTCGAGCTCTACAAGAATCGGGTGTACGTGCGGGCCGAAGGCGACACCATCGACATGAACTCGTGGGTGCTGTTCCACAACGGCGGATTCGATCCTGACTCGCCGTACAAGGTCCGCATCGTCGGCGCCAACCCCGCCCCGAATTTCCCCGACAGCAGCGTGGCGCCTGTGCTCAGACCCCGGCCGCCGAACGGATCGCCGATCGGTTTCCGCTACTACCTTCCCGTGTTCCTCGATTCGATCGGCCCGAAGAGCGGATTCCCGCAGAGCCAGACCTATCCGCTGTCGGACCCGACGCTGGTCCAGGAGCCCCACATCGGCGGCTACCAGGGCATGCAGCAGTCCGGTCGCGCCTACGCGATCGTGCGCGCGCAGGACGGCGACGGGGCGCTCGACACCCGGATCGGGGATCCGGTCGATTTCGTGGATTCCGTCGAGACCAACAAGATTTCCCCGTCCTCGCCGCGCTACGCGCTCCGCAGCAAGGTGCTGACGTTCTACGTGAATCGCGCCCCGTACCTGCTGACCGACCAGGCGGCGTTCGAGCCCCGGCCCAACAAGAACTACCCGACCCGGACGATTCCGCTCCGTCTGGACCTGGTGTTCGACGATGATCCCTACGATCCGGCCACCCAGCGCACCGTGGGGGGGCCGGAGGTGGGGGCGCCCGTGAACTTCATTTTCCGCTACAGTGTCAATCTCATCGGTGCCAGCATCTACACGGGTCGCGACACCGTCTACGCGCCCGACCTGTTCAGGCGCAGGACCGGCGTGGCCATCAGCACCAGCATCGACGTGCCGAGCTACATCCGCGGGCCGAACGTCACGGTGCTGATCGAGTTGTGCGACTGCAAGGATTGCGAGGGTTTTCCGGGGTCGGGACGCTGCCGCAAGTACACGATCCCGGTCACGGTGCCAGCGCTGCCTGCTCAGCAGTCTGCGCCGGCATCGGGTGTATCGCTTTCCGAAGGACCGGGGTCCATCGAAGGTCGAAGAGGGAGCAAGCAGCCATGAATGCCCGCCGTACCGCGTGTGCGCTGATGCTGATCGCGCTGGGCGCGCTCTTCATTCCCATTCTGGGGTGCAGCAAGAAGGCAGGGGGGAAATTGTTCCCCGACCAGCCTCCGACGGTCCGGCTCACGAACGCTCCGTACAGCGAGGTCACCCGGTACTACTACTCGATCACGATCAACTGGATCGGCTTCGATCCGGACGGTCGCATCGACCACTTCCTGTTCGCGATCGACCCGCCGAAGGACCCGGGTTCCGACACGACGTGGGAGGTGACGACCCGCAACCAGGTGACGCGCAGCTTCCCGTCCACGAACCCGGACAACACCATTCCGAACCAGCGGGGCGGGTCGGACTTTCACGTGTTCGTCATCAAGGCGGTGGACGAGCGGGGAAAGGCTTCGCCGCCGGTGTCGCGGGCCTTCTTCTCGTACACCCTCGCGCCCACGGTGCGGATCACCTCTCCCACGCCCAGCGACCAGAGCCGCGCCTACGTGACGCCCGCCGTGCTCATCAGCTGGACCGGCGAGGATCAGGACGGCGTGTTCACCAAGCGACCGATCAAGTACAAGTTCAAGGTCCTGAGCGACCAGACCGAGGTGACGACGACGCTCGCCCGCGCCAAGCCGGATTCCGTGAGGCGCTACTATGCCCCGCGCAACTGGGTGGGCTGGGACTCGACCAGCGCCGACACCACCTCGAAGCAGTTCACGCTCCTGGTCCCCGACCAGGAGTACATGTTCTGCGTGATCGCGTTCGACGAGGCCGGGGCCTATTCGCCGACCTTCGATCTGAACACGAACATGCTGTACTTCCGCGTCACGTTCGCGGGAGCCAACAACCCCACGATCGGACTCTTCAACGAGTTCTTCCAGTATGAATACAAGAGCGGCTCCTACCAGCCGAACAATCCCGCCATCGAGATCCCCATCGAGGTTCCGGCGGGGATCCCGATCGCGTTCAACTGGTTCGCGACGGCCATCCCGGGGTCGGCGGTCCGGAGCTACCGCTGGGCCGTGGACATCGTCGATCTGAACGACGAGAGCGAGCGCACCGACGACAACGATCTCGCCCACTGGAGCCCGAAGAACCTGGAGGTCACCGGCTGCGTGATCGGCCCGTACCCGGGCGGGCAAACCCATCGGCTCTATCTCGAGGCCGAAGACATCAACACGCTGAAGAGCCTTGGCATCGTGCGATTCAACACCGTCCAGGCCACGCTCGAGAAGAGCCTCGGCATCATCGACGACACGCGATACGTGACGGACAGCCGGAGCATTGGCATTCCGTGCATGGATGCCCCGCTGGGCCTGTGGCCCACGGCGGCGGAGCTCGACACGTTCCTCTACGCACGCGGGGGCAAGCCCTGGAAGTGTTATCCCGCGGGGACGCTGAGCAGTCCGGGGATCTTCAGCCACTACGACTTCGACACGATCGGGACGCAGCTGGGATTGCAGGACATGTCGGTCCGGCTCTCCACGCTCGGCCACTACCAGCACCTGATCTGGATCACCGACGCGAATGCCGCCGGCAACTTCAAGGTGGGCACCGACCGCAGCGATCCCATGACCGCGATGTACTACATGAACCAGTCCGGGCACTCGAACACCATCGCGGCCTACATCCGTCAGGGCGGGCAGGTGTGGCTGGTGGGCGGTGGGGCTCCGACCGCCTCGATGCGACCCTGGAACAGGACCAACAACGACACGCAGCTCCCGACGGCGACGCTCACGTTCTCGAATCCGAACCTCGAGCTCATCCCGGGACGGTTCGTCTACGATCAGTTCCACTGGCGCTCGGAGTTCAAGCAGCTGAAGGCGACGATGCAGATCAATCGCAATTTGGGCAGGTTCAACTCGAGCCCCGGCATCTACTCGACGCTGCCGCTCAAGATCGAGATCAAGACCGCCGCGACCGATCCGCTACCGCCGCTGCGCACCGCCACCAATTTCTACGGGAGCTCGCAGATCAGCGTGGAGTTCCTCAGCACGTCGAACAACATCATCGAGGACTACGACCCGGGTCCGGCTGAGGATTTCCGCTTCACGCTCGACACCCTCTACGCGGCGATCGGCGCAACGCTGCCGCCGGGGCAGATTGCTGCGTGCATGACGTACTACCACGGCCTGGACAACACCACGACCATCCTGACCGGCTTCAACATCTGGAACTACAAGCGAACCGAATGCCAGGGGCTCGTGGACTTCGTGCTGCAGAAGCTCTGGAACCTGCCGTCGAACGAGCCGCTGGCTCGAGCGTGGCACCCGCCGGCGGGCGAGGGGCCAGGGGCCGCCGTGCGGCCCGCGGCGGCGGGTGGCGCCCTGCCGGCGAGGCGGGCGCCGGTGAGCCCCGCGGCTCCATCGCCGTCCCACGGAGAATAGCCGCATGACACGGCAGCACCCCGGCGTATCCAGCTGCGCAATCGTCATGACCCTGGCGCTGGCCCTCTCGGCCGGCGCCGGGTCGTGGACGCCGGCGGCCGCCCAGTCGCCGGGATTTCCGCGGATCCCGGTGTGGTCCTATCCCTACGCGTATCAGGACGACCCCTCGTACCACGTGATCGGCAGCGTGGACTGCCCGGGCTCGCTTCCCGATCGCCCGGACAGCCTCCGCGCGGAGCCGCGCACGGTCACCGTGCGCTTCCTGCGTGACCGCCTGGCGGAGTCGCGCGCCGACTTCGGCGGCTACCGCATCTATCGCGTCACGAACTCGCCGGACTCCGCGCGGATGGAGCTGATCCGGCGCTTTTCCCGCAACAAGGGGGACGAGGTCACCTGGTCCTTCTCGAAGGTGGACACGCTCGATCCCGCCCGTCCCTTCAAGTGCGGGAACCAGGTGGTGAACGACAGCGTTGTGACCTTCGTGGACCCCGATTCGAACGGGCACTACGTGAAGGTCTGCCGCTTCCGCAACGACACGACCGGCGTCTGCCTGTCGCACGGGGACTCGGTGTTCGTGCTGATCAAGCCGCCCGGTCCGCACGACGGCTTCCCGGTCTACTACTCGATCACCTACGAGAAGCGGAACGCGCCGTCCGAGGGCACGTTCGAAGATCTCTACGTCGCGGGCCGGGACACCGCCGACAACTTCGCCCGCTGCGGCACGAAGGGCGACCCATTGACCTGCCCGATCATCAACATCAACCACAAGCTGCTGAACCTGTCCCGCCCGACGTTCGTCAGTCCGGCGGGCGACCCGATCCGTGAGCCCACCGGCGGGCCCACCGCGAACCTCGAGCGGGTGCGCGTCGTTCCCAATCCCTTCCGCGCGCAGGAGGAGTGGGATCGGCCCGGCGGCCACGAGATCCACTTCATCAACCTGCCGACGCGCGCGACGATCAAGATCTTCACCGTCGCCGGCGATCTCGTTGCGCAGCTCGATCACACCGACTCCGTGCGCGACTTCGAGCGCTGGGACCTGAAGAACGGGGACGGCAAGGATGTCGCATCGGGGATCTACGTCTACCGCATCGAGTCCACGGTGAAGAGCCTGCCGTTCAGCTTCCAGAACCGTTTCATCGTGATCCGCTAGGCCGGATCCTCGGCGAACCGCACCATCCCCCGCTCGCGCGCCATGCGATTGCAGATCGAAGTCACGGTGCTGCGAGGAGCCATCGCGGAATCCCTGCATCGCATGGAGGCCGCCGTGAGCGACTCGTCCGGCGCCGGAATCGCCGAAACCGGCGGTGCGGCGCGCGTCACCACCTTTCGCTCCGCCGCGAAACCCTTTCAGCTCCTGCCGCTGGTGGAGCGCGGCCACGCCGATCGCTTCGCGCTCGACGCGGAGGCGCTGGCCGTCATGTCCGCCTCCCACACCGGGAGCCCGTATCACGTGGCGCTGGTGCGCGGCATCCTCGAGCGCGCAGGGCTCACGGATCGTGACCTGGCCTGCGGGTACCACGATCCGATCGACGGGGACTCGCTCAGGCACCTCGCGACGCGCCCCGAGGAACGCACCGCTCTCTACAACAATTGTTCCGGCAAGCACGCGGGCATGCTGCTGCTCGCGCTCGCGGAGGGCTGGCCGACCGCCGGCTACGAGCGCGCGGAGCATCCGATGCAGCGGCTCATGCTCGAGAGCGTCGCCGATTGTTGCGGCCTGCCGGCGTCGCGGGTCGCGATCGCGATCGACGGTTGCAGCGTGAGCGTGTTCGGCGTGCCGCTCCCCGCGATGGCGCGCGCCTACGCCCGGCTGGCCGCCGCGGCGCCCGGGGGGGAAGCGCGTGCCGGTGCCCTCGCCCGAATTCGCGGCGCGATGCAGACCTATCCGCGCGCGGTCGGGGGCGTCGGCCGCTTCGGCACAGCGCTCATGGAAGCGAGCGAGGGGGCGCTGGTCGCGAAGGGAGGCGCGGAGGGTCTCGAGTGCGTCGGCTCGCTGGAACGCGGGCAGGGACTCGCGCTCAAGTGCGAAGACGGCGCGGCGCGCGGCGTGCCGCCCGCCACGCTCGCGGTGCTCGAACAGCTGGGATGGATTTCGGCGCGGCAACTCGGCCGGCTGCGCGAGTGGCGGCGGCCGGTGATGAAGAATCACGCGGGGCTCGAGGTGGGCGCGCTCGAGGCCAGCGTGCGCGTGCTCGCTCCGACGGCGTCCTGAGCGCGGGGCGCCATGCGCCATCCGGCTCGAATCATCGCGGGCCTCGGCCTCGCGGCGGGGCTCGCGGCGGCGTGCGATCCGGCGGCGGTCGCCGCCGATTCCGCAACGTTCCGGTCCAAGCTCGATCCGCGCCTGATGGCCGCGACGCAAAGCCCCGAGCCGGTCACGGTGTGGGTGGGATTTCGCGACAAGGGAGAAGCTGGACCCGGCGACGTCGCGCGCGCGCTGGCGCTGGCGCGCGCCGCGCTCACGCCGCGCGCGCTGGCGCGACGCCAGCGGGCCGGCGTCCAGCCGCTGGTGGACGAGCGCGACATCCCGATCCACGCGCCATACGTCGCGGCCCTCGCCGCTCGCGGTCTCGCGCCGTTCGGTGCCTCGCGCTGGTTCAACCAGGTCGCGGTGCGCGTCCCCGGCACGCGGCTGCTGGAGATCGGCGCGCTGCCGTTCGTCGCGGGCCTGCGCGAGGTCGAGCATGCGGCCCGCTCGGCCGATCCGCCGGGCACCGGGGCGGCCGCGTGGCCCGCTCGCGTCGCGGGCGAGCGCGCGGGGCGCGCGGAGGCGATCGACTACGGGCGAACCCTGGCGCAGCTCGAACAGATCGCCCTGCCCGCGCTGCACGACTCAGGCTATGCGGGGACCGGCGTGCTGGTCTGCATCCTCGACGAGGGATTCAACGCCCACGACACGCACGAGGCACTGAGCGGCGTCGCGATCGGCCCCGGCTTCCAGCGT
This sequence comes from Candidatus Eiseniibacteriota bacterium, assembly GCA_041483195.1. GTDB lineage: Bacteria > Eisenbacteria > RBG-16-71-46 > RBG-16-71-46 > RBG-16-71-46 > WS-2. The sequence goes on along the minus strand of JBGPFC010000042.1, from coordinate 18,815 downwards.
GATTTCGTCGACGGCGACTGGGACGTGACCGATCCCGCGAACTTCAGCGACTACAATCACGGCACGCAGGTCATGGGGTTGCTCGCCGCCGACCGGCGCGGCGCGTACGTGGGCGCAGCTTACGGCGCGAGCTACGCACTCGGGCGCACCGAGGTCCACGCCAGCGAGCACCAGGTCGAGATGGTCTACTGGGGGATGGGGGCGGAGTGGGCCGACAGCCTGGGGGCCGACATCATCTCGTCGTCGGTCGGATACACCGAGTTCGACGCGCCCGACCCGAGCTACGTCTACGCGAACCTGAACGGCTCCACCACGATCGTGACCCGCGCCGCCGAGATCGCGGCGAGCAAGGGGATCCTGGTGGTGAACTCGGTGGGGAACGCGGGCCAGATGCCGTGGAAATACCTGGTCGCGCCCGCCGACGCGAACGGAGACAGCGTGATCGCGGTGGGGGCGGTGGACGACTTCGGGACCCCGGGCGGATTCTCGTCGTACGGTCCGAGCGCCGACAACCGCGTCAAGCCCGACCTCGCCGCGCGCGGCGTTGGCAATCCGCTGATCGATCCGGTGGCCGGGCCCGCCGGCTACACGTCCCTCGACGGCACCTCGTTCTCGGCCCCGCTGGTGGCCGGCCTCGCGGCGTGTGTCATGCAGGCGCGTCCGACGTGGCGACCGGTCGACGTGATCCGCGCCCTGCGCGAAACCGCATCGCGCGCCTCATGGCCGGACGACCGTGTGGGGTACGGCATTCCGAGCGGCGTGCGCGCGCTGTGCTGGCAGCCGGCGTCTTCCATGCCTTCATCCGTTCCGGCGGCCGAAGTGCTCGGGCCGAATCCGCACCGCGCGGATGGACCCGCGACTGCTGTACGATTCGCGGCCGGCGGATTCCTTCCCGGATCGAATCCGGCCCGGATCGAGGTCCTCGACCTGGCAGGCCGGGCCGTGCGGGAACTGTGGTCGGGGATGCTCGCGCGGGGACAATGCATCACCGTGGGGTGGGACGGCCGCGACGGCGCCTCGCGCGCGGCCGAGCCGGGCATTTATTTCATCTCCTTGAAGGTGGGCGGCCAGGTCACGGCGGCCCGGGTCGCGGCGCTGCGATGAAGAGCCGCGACGGAACCGATACGAAAGGACGACATGCGATGAGGTCTGTGGCTCTCACCCTGCTGATCTGCTGCTGCGCCGCGCCGTGTCTTGCCCAGGTGGTGCCCCCCGCCGTGGAATCGGTCACGCTCGGCAACGGCCTGCGCGTGCTCCTCGCCCCCGACACCCTCGCCGCGACCGTGGACGTCGCGGTGTGGTACGGAGCCGGCGCCCGCACCGAGCAGCCGGGCTCCAGCGGCCTCACCCACCTGATGGAGCGGCTCATGTTTCGCGGCTCGCAGCGTTACCCGGCGGGTGAGCACCAGCGATTGCTGCGCGCCGAGGGCGCGAGCCTCAACACCTTCACGACCTCCGACGTCTCGTGCTTCTACGAGACGCTTCCCGCGAGCGCGCTCGGTCTCGCGCTGGATCTCGAGGCCGATCGCATGGGCGCGCTCAGGATCACGGCGGAGAGCGTCGAGCGTGATCGGCGCATCGCGCGCGCGGAGATGGGGCGACTGAACGCGGGGAATCCGGTGGGGCTCGGATTGCAGCTGCTCTACGCCACCGCGTTTCCCGGACATCCGTACGGCGCGCCGGTCATCGGTCGCGAGCGCGATCTCGACCGCATGACGCTGGCCGTCTGCCAGGCCTACGATCGCGAGCGCTATGCGCCCAACAACGCCGTGCTCACGCTGGTCGGCCGCTTCGACCGGGCGGAGGCGCTGCGTCTCGTGCGCGGCGCATTCGGCCCGCTCCCGAGGCGAGAGGCCCCGCGCGATCCGACCGCCGCCCCGCCCGCGCAACCCGCCGAGCGGCGCGCCAGCGTACGCGGCGGCACGCCCGTGCCGGTCGTGCTGGTGGGCTGGCGCGCGCCGGGCGGCCGCGATTCATCGAGCGCAGCGCTCGACCTGCTCGCTCGCCTGATGAGCACCGGGCAGGCCGGGCGGCTCCAGCGGGCGCTGCTCGGCAGCGCTGGCCTGGGGTTGGTGGTGGAGGGCGGGTTCGACGCACGACGCGATGCTTCGCTGTTGTTCGCGGCCGCCGCGCTCCGCCCCGATGCGGACAGCGCTGCGGTGGAGAGCACGTTGGTCTCGGTGAGCGCTGCGCTGTCCGCGGCTCCGGTCGATGCCGCCGATCTCGAGCGCGTGAAGCGCGAAGCCGAGCTGTCGCTCATGCTCGATTGGGAATCGCCGCGCGGCCGCGCGCAGTCGATCGGCGAGGCGGAGGCCGTGCTCGGAGACTGGCGCATGGCGGCCCGCCGTCTCGAGCGCATCCGCGCGCTCACCCCCGAGCAGGTGCAGCGCGTCGCGGCTTCGGTGCTGGTGCCCGCGCGGCGCACCGTCGTGTGGATGCTGCCGGGGCAGGTCCCCGCTGCGCCGCCGGCGGCCAGGCCCAGGCCGAAACGCAGCCCGACCGAGAGGGAGGTGGCGCGATGATTCGTCCAGGGCTTGACCCGCGCTCGCGCGGGCGTGTCGCATCGATGGTGGCGCGGCTCGCGCTCGTATCGCTGTTCGCCCTGCCGGCGTTCACGGTGCCGGCGCGTGCCCTGGGTCCGTATCGCGTGCCGGCTCCCGAGGTCCGCACGCTTTCGAACGGGCTCAAGGTCATGGTGTTTCCGGACCCGCGCGTTCCCGTGGTGCAGGTGCAGCTGCGGTTGCCTGCCGGACTCGACCGCGAAGCCGCCGATCAGAACGGGGTCGCGAACCTCACCGCGCTGATGCTGCGCGCCGGCACCACATCGAGAGACGCGCAGCTGGTCGAATCCAATCTCGGCGCGATCGGAGGCTCGTTCCTCGCCAGCGCGGGCCGCGAGTACACAACGCTGAGCGCCGCGTTCCTCGCGCGGGACCTCGAGACCGGTCTCGATCTGGTCTCCGATCTCGCGATCAATCCCGTCTTTCCCGAAGCGGAATTTCAGCGCGTCGGGGCGCAGGTGGGGAGAGGAATTCAGCAGCAGCACCAGAGCCCTGGCACGATCGCCGAGGAGCAGCTCTGGATGATGGCGATGCCGGGAGAGGCCGCGGCCCGTCCGCCATTCGGCACGCTCGAGTCTCTGGACCGGCTCACCCGCGAGCAGGTGCGCGCGTTTCATCGCGATCACTACCGCCCGGACGGCGCGCTGCTCGTCATCGCGGGCGACGTGACGTCTGAAGGCGCATCGGCCGCGGTCGAGGAGTGGTTCGGCCGCTGGACGTCGAAATCCGAAGCGCCCGCCGCGCCCGCGACCGCGCCCGCGGCGCCACCCGCGGGCGGCGTGCGCATCCGCATCGTCGACCAGCCTTCGCCGGTCTGCGAGCTGCGCCTCGGCCTCGCGACACCGGGACGGGAGGCGAGCGACGAGATCGCGCGCGCCTTCGCGCTGCGGGTCTTCCAGAACGTGCTCGCGACGCGCATCGGCGGCTTCGCGATCGGCCGGGACGCGCGCTCCTCGTTCGCCCCGCTGTGCTCCGGAGGGGTCTGGATGCTCGGGGCCTCGGGTCCTCCGGATTCCGCGGGCGTGCTCGCGCGCCGTCTGCGCGGCGAGATGCGCCGCTTCCTCGCCGGCCCGGCGCCGGTGGCCGACCTCGCCGCGGTGCGACGCATGGTGCGGCAGGCATTCCCCCTCCAGTTCGAGCCGCTCGCCGCGCTCATGAGCCAGTGGGTCGCCGCCGACCGGTGCGGCGCGCCGCAGGACTATTTCGAGCGCTATCGCGACCGGCTCGCGGCCCTGACACCCGGAGAGCTGTGGAACGCCGCGCGGCAGGGCGCGGACATGGAGCGTCTCGCGATCGTCGCGGTGGGTCCGGCGCGCACCCTCGAGCCGCTGCTCAAGCCGCTCGGTGAGGTCGAGGTGATCCAGATCGACGCGATCCCCGGGTCCGAGGCCCGACCGGACACCACGCCACCTTCGACCCCGGCGCAGCAGGCCCGCGGGCGCGAGCTGATCACGCGGGCGGTGACCGCGCACGGCGGCGCAGACCGGTTGCGTGGGATCACCTCGTCGATGGTCTTGGCCGACGTGAAGATCACCGTGAACGGCGTCGACGCGAACGGCACGCTCCGGCAGCTGCGCAAGGACCCATACAAGATGATGTACCTCACCAGCCTCGAAGGCTTCGAGAGCCGGCAGATTCTGAACGGCGAGGACGCGTGGACGATGGTCGGCAGCGAGGAGACGGTGAACGTCTCGGACTCGAGCGAAGTGGCGGCGCTCCGGGCGGGCTTCGATTCCGACCTCCCGCACCTGCTGCTCGCCGCCGCCGATCCGCGCGCGCGCGCCGCGTGGCGCGGCCGCGAGCGAGTCGAAGGGCACGACGCGGAGGCGGTCGAAGTCGTGACGGCCGGCGGGGAGCGGCGCAAGCTCTACCTCGGCGACCGGAACCTGCTGTTCGCGATCGACCTCTCGGAGCTGGATCCCGCGGGTCATCGCGCGATCGCCCGCCGCGTGTACAGCGACTACCGCGACGTGCACGGCGTGCAGTGGCCGTTTGAGGAGAATCGCTTCCTGCGCGGCGCGCGCTTCATGAATCTGCGCGCGACGGACGTCCAGCTCAACCTCCAGCTGAACGAGCTGGAGTTCGCCAGGCCGCGGGCGAAGCCCGGCGAGCCGAACAAATAGGGCGCATCGCGCAGCTTGGCGCGCATTCCCGCGCGGCGCCCCGGCACGGCCGCGAGCCCGCTTGAGGCCGGGGCCCGAGGCTCGCTATGCTGCGCCATCCCCCTAGCCCGTCTGGAGGCCATTCGTGAGCACGACGACCGAGTCCGCACCTGCGCGCTCGAGGCGCGACAGGTCCGACAAGTACATATACTTTTTCGGTGAGGGACGCGCCGAGGGCAGCGCCCAGATGAAGGCGCTCCTGGGCGGCAAGGGGGCGGGGCTCGCCGAGATGACGAACGCCGGCGTGCCCGTGCCGCCGGGATTCACCCTCACCACCGACGTGTGCCGCTGGTACTACGAGCACGGCCAGACGCTGCCTCCCGGCTTCGTAGACGAGCAGCGCGACGCGCTCGGGCGTCTCGAGACCCTGATGGGGCGGAGCCTCGGCGACGCGAAGGACCCGCTGCTGGTCTCGGTGCGTTCCGGCGCGCAGTTCTCGATGCCGGGCATGATGGACACCATCCTGAACCTGGGGCTCAACGACCGCTCGGTGGAAGGCATCGCGCGGCGCACTGCGAACCCGCGCTTCGCGTGGGACTGCTACCGGCGCTTCATCCAGATGTTCGGCTCGGTCGTGCTCGGGCTCGAGAAGCGCGACTTCGAGGGACACCTCGAGACCTTCAAGCACAGCCGCAAGGCGAAGACGGATCAGGACCTCGGCCCCGAGGATCTGAAGTCGCTGGTCGCGGAATTCAAGGCGCTCGCGAGGAAGCGCACCGGGCGCGATTTTCCGCAGGATCCGCGCGAGCAGCTCGACCTCGCGCGCGACGCGGTGTTCCGGTCGTGGATGAACGAACGCGCGATCTACTATCGCAAGCAGAACCGCATCGCCGACGATCTCGGCACCGCCGTGAACGTGCAGGCGATGGTGTTCGGAAATCTCGGCGACACGTCGGGCACCGGCGTCGGCTTCACGCGCAATCCCGCGACCGGCGAGGATCATTTCTACGGTGAGTACCTGACCAACGCTCAGGGCGAGGATGTCGTCGCGGGCGTGCGCACCCCGCGGGCGATCAGCGAGCTGGAGCGCGAGATGCCGGCGGTGTACGCGCAGCTGCGCGAGATCACCTCGCGGCTCGAGCGGCACTACCGCGACATCCAGGACTTCGAGTTCACGATCGAGGAGGGCACGCTCTATCTGCTCCAGACCCGCACCGGAAAGCGGACCGCGCAGGCCGCGGTGCGGATCGCCGTCGAGATGGCGGCCGAGGGCCTCATCAGCCGCGACGAAGCCATCATGCGCGTGGAGCCCGCCTCGCTGGATCAGCTGCTCCATCCGCGCTTCGATCCGAAGATGAAGCTCACCCCGATCGCGCACGGGCTCTCGGCCTCGCCGGGTGCGGCGGTCGGACGCGCGGTGTTCGACGCCGATGTCGCGGCCGAGCGCGGCAAGACCGAGAAGGTGATCCTGGTGCGGAAGGAGACCACGCCGGACGACATTCATGGCATGGACGCCGCGCAGGGCATTCTCACGGCGACCGGGGGCATGACCAGTCACGCCGCGGTGGTCGCCCGTGGGATGGGCAAGCCCTGCGTCTCCGGCGCGTCCGAGGTGCGGGTGGACGATCACGCGCGGCGGTTCGTCGCGAACGGCGTCACCGTGAGCGAAGGCGACTGGATCTCGCTCGACGGCTCGACCGGCCGGGTGTTCGTCGGCCAGGCGCCGCTGCTGCCGGCCGAGGTGAGCGGGGAGTTCGGCGCGTTCATGGAATGGGCGGACGCCGCGCGGCGGTTGCGCGTGCGCTCGAACGCGGACATTCCGCGCGACGCCAAGCAGGCGCGGGCGTTCGGGGCGGAAGGCATCGGGCTGTGTCGCACCGAGCACATGTTCTTCGCTGAAGACCGGCTGCCGTGGGTGGTGCAGATGATCATGGCCGCGCCGGTCGCGAAGGCGATCGAGGCGCAGCTCGCGGCGAAGCAGACGGAGCTCGATGGCCAGAGCGGTCCCGCGGCGCGCGGCCCGAGGGCCGAGATCGCGCGACTCAAGAAGGAGCTGTCGGCGCCGCTCAAGGCCTACCGCCAGGCGCTCGCGAAGCTGCTTCCGCTGCAGCGTTCGGACTTCAAGGGACTGTTCGAGGCGATGGACGGCTACCCGGTCACCATTCGCACGCTCGATCCCCCGCTCCACGAGTTTCTCCCGAAGCGCGAGGAGCTGATGAGCGAGGTGGCGGTGCTGCGTGCCGAGTGGGAGCGCGCGAGGAAGCGCAATCGCAAGGCGGCGAGGCCGGCAAAGCTCGCGAAGGCCGAGCGCCTGCTCGAGCGGGTCGAGGCGCTTCACGAATTCAACCCGATGCTCGGCCATCGCGGCTGCCGGCTCGGAATCACCTATCCCGAGATCACCGCCATGCAGGCTCGAGCGATCTTCGAGGCGGCATGCGACGTCGCGAAGCGTGGCATCCGGGTGATCCCAGAGGTCATGATCCCGCTGGTCGGCCACGTCGAGGAGCTCAAGCACCAGGCGGCGATTGTGCGCGGCGTCGCGAACGAGATCATGGCGAAGACCGGCACCCGGGTCGAATACCTGGTGGGCACGATGATCGAGGTGCCGCGCGCAGCGGTGACGGCCGACCGCATAGCGGAGGAGGCCGAGTTCTTCTCGTTCGGCACCAACGACCTGACGCAGCTCACGTTCGGTTTCTCGCGCGACGACGCCGGCAAGTTCCTCCCCGAGTACGTCGCTCGCAAGATCCTGCCGATCGATCCCTTCGTCACGCTCGACCCCGATGGGGTGGGCGCGCTCGTCGAATGGGCGGTCGTGCGCGGGCGGAAGACGCGCGAGCACCTGCACGTGGGCATCTGTGGCGAACACGGCGGCGATCCCGCCAGCGTCGAGTTCTGCCATCGGGCCGGGCTCGACTACGTTTCGTGCTCGCCGTTCCGCGTGCCGATCGCGCGGCTGGCGGCCGCCCAGGCGGCGCTCCGGGGCCAGGCGACGGGGAGCGATCAACGCTGAAGCTGTCCATTCGCGCGCGGCGCGATGAAACGCGGCCCCCCGGGGCCGGCGGCACGTTCGCGCGCGAGGAGACCGGGGCGGCGCGTCCGCCCCCGATCGTCGCCGTCGTCATTCCCGCCCTCGACGAAGAGGAGCCGCTCGCGCGCGTCCTCGCCGATCTTCCCCGCATCGGCGTCGGCTGGCGGCTGAGCGAAGTCGTGGTCGTGGACAACGGCTCGCGGGATCGCACCGCCGAGGAGGCCCGCCGCGGCGGCGCGACCGTGATCGCGGAGCCGCGGCGCGGCTACGGCGCGGCGTGTCTCGCGGGCCTCGCGCATCTGCGCGCGAACCCACCCGACGTTGTCGCGTTTCTCGACGCCGACCACAGCGACGATCCCGCCCAGCTTCCCGAGTTGCTGGCGCCGCTGCTCGCGGATCGCGCCGATCTCGTGATCGGCTCGCGCGCGCTCGGGACTCGGGAGCCCGGGGCGCTCACGCCGGTGCAGGCGTTCGGCAACCGGCTCGCCACGCTCCTGCTGCGCGGGCTGTTCGGCGCGCGCTTCACCGACCTCGGGCCGTTCCGCGCGGTTCGCTGGGGTGCACTCGAACGGCTCAGAATGCGCGATCGCGACTACGGCTGGACGGTCGAGATGCAGGCGCGCGCGGCGCTCGCGGGCATGCGGTGCGCCGAGGTGCCGGTCCGCTATCGCCGCCGCCGGCTCGGGCGCTCGAAGGTGGCGGGCACGATGCGCGGGATCGCGGGCGCGAGCTGGAAGATCCTCTTCACGCTCGCCCGTGTGCGGCTGGGAGGATAGGCGCGGCCGCGCGCCGCGAACCGTTTGCCGCGCGCCGCGCCGGGCGCGCTACTCGCGCGGGTTCGCGGGCCGGCGCAGGATTCCGGCGTAGAGGTCCGCCGATTCCGCGCACTCGCGCCACGATGGGTCCGCGGCCTGCGCGCGCCGGAACTCGAGCAGGGTCTCCCACGGGAGGCCCCAGATGCGGAGCTGCTTCGCGCGCGTGGCGATGATCGTGGCGCGATCACGCGCACCGTGCGCGAGCGGCTCGGCGCGATCGATCTGATCCAGCGCCTCGTGCATGAGCCGCTGGCGCTCCCAGCTCGAGCGTGCCTGGATCTGGACCGATGCGCCCTGCAGCGCGATCGCGTACTCGAGGTGGTACTCCCACGCGTCGGAGGCCAGCAACGCGCCGATGCGCCGGTAGTAGGGAAGGCTCGCGAGACAATCGCCATGATCCACTCGCAGCTTCGCAGCAGCGTACGCCCGATGGATGTCCAGCGTGGCCGCGGAATCGGGGGCTGGCGAAGCATCGAGTCGCGCGGCCGGCGCGAGCGGGCCGCTCGCGTGCCACCGCCACCACGCGACGATCGCGATCAGGAGGAGCGTTCCCGCGAGGGCCGCGGGCCACCGCGAGGGCCGCGCGGGCGCGGCGGGGCGCGGGCCGGGCGCGCGGCCCCGGGACCGCGCGCTCATGGGGCCGCTGAGGCGTCCGCGGCGAGAACGACGCGCGCCATGATGGTTCCCGGCGGCGCGAGCACGCAGCGGCCCGAGCCGCAGCCCCGCAGCGGCGCGGGGGGCGGCGCGCCGAGCCGGGTGCCGGACGGCAGCGTGAGCGAGGTCCAGACCGGCACCGCGCTCCACGTCCACTCGGCGCCGGCCGCGTCGCGGCGGAACGCGAGGTCGATCGCGCCCCAGCGGGTGGGTGCGCGCGAGACGGTGGCGCCCGTCCACCAGCGCGTGCGTGCGCCGAGCGTGAGCGCGAGCGTGTCGCCGTCGTCGAACACCAGCGCGTTGCGCACCAGCGTGATCAGCGCGGCGGCCGACGTCGCGTGCGGGGGCAGGTTGCCGCCGAACTCATGAGCGGAGCGGGTGAAGAGTTCCCCGGCGCCGCCGTTCGCGTCGCGAAACGCGAGCAGCGCATCGAGCACGCTGTCCGCCTGCGCGCGGCGCCCGGTGAGCAGCGCCCAGGTGCCGAGATCGGCGCCGACGTAGTACTGGAGCGAGTCGCGCGCGCCGTACCACGTGAGCCCCGGGCCGCCGGCCGCGGCCCACACCCGGCGCGCGAGGGCCGCGCAACGCGGATCGCCCGGATCGAGCGCGCGACACGGCCACCCCGCCGCGAGATTGCCCCAGTCTCTGCCCACGCCCTGCCATGAGGCCGGGAGGTCCGGGCTGCGACTGATCGCGAGCGCCCGCAGGAAATCCGTCCGATAGCGGGCGAGCGCGAGGTCCACGCTGTCGGCCATCGCGTCGCGCCGCGCCGCGCGCAGCAGGCGCGAGGCCGCGCGGTAGCCGGCCATCATCCACGCATCGTTGCCGACGAGCTGCGCGCGCGTAAGCTCCGCGTCGCGCGGGTCGCCGAACGGCATCATGCGACCGAACGGCCAGCCGGACTGGCGCCCGAGATCGCGCTGCCACTCGCACCACTGAATGGCGCGGAGCGCGGCGTCCGCGTAGCGGGCGACGGAATCGTCGGGAGCGGGGCGCAACAGGGCCTGCTCGAACGCCCACAGCGCCTGCCCGGTGCCGTCCAGCTGGCCGCGCTGGCTGAGGAATGGGCCCTGCGGCCACTGGAAGTGCAGGAATCCCTCCGCGAGCTCGCGTGCCTCGCGCGTGTGGCCGCACACCGCGAGCGCCTGAATCGCGCGCGCGCCGTCGCGCAGCCACACGTCCCGGTACTGGAACGGATTGCCGATCGGCACCCAGCTCCGCCCGCGCCGCTCGCGGCAGGCCAGGAGCACGACGCGCGCGGCGTTCAGCGCGCCCTCGAGCGCGGGATCGCCGAGCGCGAAACCCGCGCCGCCCGCGATCGCGCCCGTCCAGTAACGCCGCGCGGCTTCGGCGCGCCGCGCGTGCGGGGTCCGCGCCCAGGACGCGAGCGCGCGAGCGGGCGCGGCGTAGGCCGGCAGCACGCAACGCGCGGTTCGGGTCTCGCCAGGGGCCAGCGTCCAGCTCGCGACGCACGAGTCGCCGCTCGCCATCAGGTCGCTCCATCCCTGCGCGAATTCGCCGGTGCCGCCCGCGGACCAGCGCAACGGGACCGCCCCGCTGTCTGGCGCGTCGAACGCGAGGAACGGCGGGGAAGGATCCGGCGCGCCGATCCGCAATGCGAGCCGCGCCTCGCTCGGGGCCAGGCCGGTATTGGTCGCGCGCACCTCGATCGAAACGATCAGGCTGGTGTCGCGCGGGGCCTCCTCCGGGAGCGCGAGCGCTTCGAACTCCCATCGCACCGGGCCCGAGGTGCGCCGCCAGTGCTCGACCGGCAGCCAGCGATCCTCGCTCGCGATCACGCGCGGCGGACCGGCGAGCACCCCGGCGGAGGAGGGTCGCACGCGCACCACCCAGTCGCCGTTGTAGAGGTCGCCGGCGGGCGTGATCTCGAACGCGCGGCTCGCCCCCGGCCACATTAGCGCGCCCGACGGGCGCGCGTAGGCGCTCGGAATGGTGTCGGGATCGAACGCGGCGCGCGGCGGGACGGGCGCGCCGCATCCGCACAGGGTGGCGAGCCCCGCGGCCGCGAGTACTGCGGCCGCGCACGCGGCGATCGCACCGCCTCGCTCGCTCGCTCGGATGTTCCGGGCCGTCGTGACGCGCGGGGGGCGTAGCATCCGGGCAGGCTACTGCGGTTCCGCACGCGCGTCGAGCGCGGTGCGCAGAGGCCGGGTCGCCGCCGCGATCAGGGCGTCAGGGGCACCGACTCGAGCGAGTAGCGATCGGGGTGCTGCATCAGCGTCATGAACGCCCGGGCGTGCATCGCCTGGTCGCGCGAGGAAGGATCGGCGCTCACCGCCTGCCGATATTGCACGAATGCCTCCCACGTGAACCCCCACGCCTGCATCCACTCGCCTCGTTCGCGGACCAGGAACACACGGCGGGCCGGCGTCATGTCGTAGCGGGCGGCGCGGTCCGCGTGATCGATCGCCTCGCGCATCATCGCAACGCGCTCGAAGCTGGAACGCGACACGGGAATGTTCCCGCCGCCGCGCCGGGGCTGGAAGCATGCGTTGTAGAGGGATGCCGCGAAGTTGACGTGAAGCCGCGCGAGGTCCACTCCGGCCGCCCGCTCGGCGAGCCGGAACATGGGAATGCTCTCATCGAATCGCCCGTCGAGCCCGAGGCGGAGCGCGCGCCGGTACGCCTCGGATGGCGAAACGATCGTCGTGGGCGCGACCGATGGATGGGGCCTGAGCGCCCACCACGCCGCGGCCGCCGCCGCCGCGACCACGATCGCGAGGGCGATGCCGGGCGCCGCAACGCGGCCCGCGCGCGCGGCGGGTGCTGGCGCGGGGCGCGCGGCCCGGACACTCGCCCCGCGCGAACGCCGATCGCGCCGGCTCATGCGCCCGGGACCCCGCGCGCGCCCGGCACCGGGTCGCGCATCAGGACGAGCAGCAGGTGATGGTTCGCGGCCAGCGCCGGCGATCCCGGGCTCATGCGAAGCGCGGCCGCGTAGAGCGCGAGGCCGTCCCAGCGCGCGCCCCAGGTCGCGAAGAACTGCGCGCGAAGTCCGATGACGTACGCCCGGTCCGGCTGCGTCTTCGCCAGCCGCGCGCCTTCCTCCAATTCGGAGAGGGCCTCTCGAATGAACTCGGACCGCTCCCAGCTCGACCGCGTGACGGACCCCGCGAGCCCGCGATGCTCGCGCGCGTCGGCCACGGTGTTCAGCTCGGCCGCGGCGTAGTCGGTGTGGACCTGCCACAACTCCGGGCGCAGCGCGAGGGCGTGCCGCAGGTAGGGAAGGCCCGCCTGCGAGTTGCCATGCCGCATGAGCGCGACACCGGTCGTGTAAGCCTGCCGCGCGTCGAGGGCGGCGAGCGCATCGGCGGGGGCGTGCGCAGGCTCGGACCGATGGCGCAGCCCCCGCCAGGCGATGACCCCGATCACGATCACGACCGCCGCCCACGCGAGCCGCGCCGCACGCGACCCTCCTGCTCGCATCTCCGCCTCCCGCCGGTCCCGGGCGTACCGCCCCAGTGGACGCGCTTCATCCTAACGGCTCGGACGGCGTGCGCAACCGGGTTGCCGCGATCCGGGTCGCGGCCTATTCTGCGGGCAGGGTTCAGGGAGGGGGCCGCGTGTTCATCGAGGAATACCTTCAGGATCTCCGCCGCGACCGCTTCACCCCGCGTGCGTGGGTCCTGTACGTGCGCCGCGTCGCGCAGCGGGTGCGGGAGAACATGGTGGCGAACCCGGGCGCGGTGCGCTCGGTGTGGAGCGTCGCGCTGGTCTTCTTCGCCGCGGCGTTCGTCACGGCCGTCGCGCTCGCGCTGCGGTACGACCGTCACCTCGCCTACGATTTCTTTCTCGCAACGGCGCTCGGCATTCTCCCGGCGTTCACGCTGGTCACGTTTCACCTCGAGCTGCTGCGAGATCGCGACGGTTACCGGCTGTCCGCCCTCAATCTCCCGACCGCGCTCACGCTGCTGCGCGTCGTCCTGCTGCCGGGGATCGTGCTGTTCCTGGTCGAGCGCGAATTCACGCTGGCGTTCTCGGCGTATCTGATTGCAGCGCTCTCGGACGTCGCGGACGGCTGGCTCGCGCGCCGCTGGAAACAGACGACCAGCCTCGGCACGATCCTCGATCCGCTGGTGGACATCGTCTTCAACCTCGCGATCTTCGGCGGGCTCGCGGCGGCCGGACTGCTGAGCCCCTGGGTGTTCTATGTCGCGTGCACGCGCTACGGCATCCTGCTCGCGGGCGGCGCGTGCTTCTACCTGTTCGTCGGGCCGGTGCGGATTCAGCCGACGCTGTTCGGCCGGCTCACCGGCGTTGTGATGTCGGCGCTGGTGGCACTCTTCACCCTGCTGCACGTGGTGCAGGGCGGCCTCGCCGAGCGGCTCGCCCCGCTCACCGAGATCGCGCTCGGCGCGCTGCTGATCGCCACCGTTGGCTACACGGTCGCGCTCGGCTGGTACAACCTGCGGGTCATGACCGGCAAGGCCGATGTCCAGGGCCGCGTGGTGGGCGACGTGCGGTGGGGCGCGCGATGAGCGACCGGGCGCCGGGGGCGGCACGCTCCGCGGCCGCGGCAGGGAGCGCGGCATGAGCGAACCGGCGCTCGAAGGCGACCTCGGCCACTTCTTCGCGACCGAGGTGCTGCAGTTGCTCCAGCTCTCGCAGGTCAATGGGCGGCTCGAGCTGGAGCGCCCCGGCGAGCGCACCGATCTCTTCATCGAGCGCGGCCGGCCGGTGTTCGCGCGCACCAACGGGCAGGCGGTCAAGGCCGGGCAGGTGCTGGTGCATCGCGGCGTGATCACGCCCGACGCGCTCGAGCTGGCGCTCGCGCTCCAGCAGGATCGCCCCGGCGAGCGCATCGGCCACCTGCTCGTGGCCAACGGGGTCATCACGCCCGACCAGCTCCAGCAGGCGGTGCAGGACGTGATGAAGCGCATCGTCTACGCCGTCATGTTGTGGCGCGCGGGACGGTTCCGGTTCTTTCCAGGCGAGCGGATCGAGGACGAGGACATCCAGCTCGACCTCGAGGTGGACCGCATGATCCTCGAAGGCCTGCGGCTCGCCGACCAGCAGCGCGCCGAGAAGTAATCCCCCGGGGCGGCGGCCGGCGGCCGGCGGGGGCCGCGGGGAGTTGACGCGCTCCGGACGCCGCGCCCGCCGGCGCGCTTCGCGCACAATCCGCTTGTCAGCTGCCCGCCTCACTCCCTAGTCTGCGTTGCCGCAGCGCTCCCGCCGCGCAGTCCCGCCCGAACCCGCGAGCCCGTGACCGACCTCTCGTTTCATCTCGCACCCAACGCCCCGTGGATCGCGCTCCTCGCGCTCAGCCTCGCGCTTGGCGGCTTGAGCCTCTGGGCGTATCGCTTCGCGATCCCGCCGCTGCCCGGGCTCGCGCGCCGGGCGCTGCCCGCGCTGCGCATGCTCGCGCTGGTGCCGCTCGCTTGGCTGCTCGCGCAGCCGGTGGTCGAGCGCGTGCGGGGAGGCGACACCCGCGTGGTGGTGCTGCTCGACCGCTCGCGCAGCATGGACCTGCCCGCGTCGGCGGGCGGCGCTTCGCGGGCGGCGCTCGCCGGCCAGGTGGTCGCGGAGCTGAAGCGCGCGTGGCGCGGACGCGCCGCGGTCGAGGTGCTGAGCTTCGCGTCCCGGCTCGCGAGCGATTCGGCGCGTGCCGGGAACGCGAGCGCGACCGCGCTCGGCGACGCGCTCGCGGCGCTCGGCGCTTCCCCCTCCGGCGCGCGGGCGAGCGGGGTGGTGGTGGTGAGCGATGGCGCGATCAACGCCGGCGAGGATCCGGTTGCCGCGGCCCGCGCGCTCGGACTTCCGGTGCACGCGGTGGTCGTCGGCGATGACGCGGGACTCGATCGCGCGCTCACTGGCATCGATGCATCGGCGCGGGCGCGGGTGGGCGAGGCGACGCCGGTGCGGGTACGGATCGCGAGCAGCGAGCCGCGCGGCACGCCGCTCCGGGTCACGCTCACGGAGCCCGGGCACGAGCTCGGGCACGCGACGGTGATCGCTCCCGGCAGCGGGGCCGATGTCACCGCCGAATTTCGACCGCTGCCGGGGCGCGCCGGGCTCGCGGTGTGGACCGCGCGCGTGGACTCGGTCGCCGGCGAGATCTCGACGGCGAACAACGCGCGCGAGGTGGCGATCGAGGTGGCGCCCGGCAAGCTGGGAGTGCTGATCGTGAGCGCCGGGCCCAACTGGGACCTCGCGTTCCTGCGCCGCGCGCTGCGCGGCGATTCATCGCTGACGGTCACGGCCGTGGCGCGCGAGCGCGGAGGCTGGTTCGACCTCGATCGCGTGCGCGCCGCGGGACTCGGTCCTTCCGACCTGCGAGGGCAGGCGATCGTGGTGCTCGACGGGATCGCGCCGCCGGCGGTGAGCCCCGAGTTCGATCGCGCGCTCGCGGCGTTCGTGCGGGAGGGCGGGGGACTGCTGTTGTTCGGCGGCGGCCCGCCGGGACTCACGCGCTTCGAGAACGGCGCGCTCGGCCGCGACCTCGCTTTCGATCTCATCGGCGGGTTCACCGGGCGCAGCGGCGTTCCGCTGCCCACCCCCGACGCGCGCGAGCTGCTCGCCTGGGACGACGATCCGGCTCGCGGCGACCAGGCGTGGCGCGCGGCGGCCCCGGCCCTGGATCTCACGCCGGTCGCGGCCGGGGCGGGCGATCGCGTGCTCATCGCGGGGCCGCCGCACGGTCCGCCGATCCTGTTCGCGCGCCGCATCGGGCGCGGGCAGGCGCTGCTGGTGAACGGCACCGGGCTGTGGCGCTGGTCGCTCGCGCAGCACGACGAGCTTTCGCCAGAGCGCGGGCGCCGGCTGTGGAGGCGCATCGCGCGCTGGCTCGCGGAGCCCGTGCAGGGCGAGCCGCTGCGCGTCACGCCCGAGCGGCGGCTGTTCACTCGCGACGAGCCGGCCCGAATGTTCGCGACGCTGCAGGACGAGGCCTTCAAGCCGGTGGCCGGCGCGAGCGTCGATGGCGATCTGGCCGGCCCGAACGGCACCACTCGCCACGTGCGATTCGAGGCCGCCGCGGCCGGGAGCTACGCGGTTTCGCTCGACGATCTTCCGCCCGGCACCTACCGCGTGAGCGCGCGCGCGTCCCGCGGCGGCCGCGAGCTGGGCCACGCTGCATCCGAGTTCGCGGTGGATCGCTGGAGTCTCGAAGAAGCACGCACGCAGCCCGACCGCGCGACGCTCGCCGCGATCGCGGGCGCATCCGGCGGACAGGTGACCGGCGCGCGGGATGTCGGTCGCTGGGCGCGCGGGCTCGAAACGCGCACCCTGGCGCGCGGGCGCAGCGAGTCCACGCGACTCTGGGAATCGCCGTGGGTGTTCGGTTTCGTGGTGGGCGCGCTCAGCATCGAGTGGGCGTGGCGCAGGAAACGCGGGCTGGCGTAGCGCTCGCGCTTGACCCTCCCGAACCGACCCTCTACTTTGACCGGCCTCGCCATGGACTCCCTGCTCGGCAACACCATCTCGCACTACACCATCGCCCGGATGCTCGGCAGCGGGGGCATGGGCGTGGTGTACGAGGCCGAGGACTCCCGCCTCGGGCGGAGGGTCGCGCTCAAGTTTCTCCCCGAAGACCTCGCGCAGGACGCGCAGACGCTGGAGCGCTTCCAGCGCGAGGCGCGCGCGGCGTCCGCGCTCAATCACCCCAACATCTGCACGGTGTACTCGATCGAGCAGCACGAGCGGCAGCATTTCATCGTGATGGAGCTGCTCGAGGGCCAGACGCTGGCGCAGATGATGGGCCGCCAGCCGTTCGAGCTCGAGCCGCTGCTGGCGATCGCGCTGCAGATCGCGGACGCGCTGGAGTCTGCGCACGCAAAAGGGATCGTGCACCGCGACATCAAGCCCGCCAACATCTTCGTGAACGTCCGCGGGCAGGTGAAGATCCTCGACTTCGGCCTGGCGAAGATCGAGGGCGCGCGGCGGCCCGGTGATGGAGCGGGCGCGGCCTCCCAATTGGAGACCATGGGCGCGCGCGACGAGCTGACGGCGCCGGGCACGGCGATGGGGACGGTGTCGTACATGTCGCCGGAGCAGGCGCGCGGGCAGCTCACCGACGCGCGCACCGACCTGTTCTCGCTGGGCACGGTGCTCTACCAGATGGCGACCGGGGCGCTGCCGTTCCAGGGCGAGACCTCGGCGGTGGTGTACGAGGCGATTCTCAATCGCGACCCCAGGCCGGTCACCGAGCTGGACCCGAAGCTGCCGCCGGACTTCGGGCGCATCCTCGACAAGGCGCTCGAGAAGGACCGGAGCATGCGCTACCAGAACGCCAACGATCTCAAGACCGACATCGCGCGCCTCAAGCGCGACCTGGACTCGGGACGCAAGCGCGCCGCGGAGAGCGGCGATTCGCGCGGCGGCGCGGGCAGGCAGGCCGAGCGGTCGATCGCGGTGCTCTACTTCGAGAACCTGAGCGGCGTGAAGGAAGACGAGTACTTCCGCGACGGGATCACCGAGGACATCATCACCGAGCTGTCGAAGATCAAGGGCCTGAACATCTACTCGCGTCCGACGGTGCTCGCCTACCGCGACAAGCAGGTCACGCCCGCGCAGATCGGACAGCAGCTCCGAGCCGCCTACGTGCTGGCGGGCAGCCTGCGCCGCGCCGGGAACCGATTGCGCATCAACGCCCAGCTGGTGGACACCCAGACCGATTTTCCGCTGTGGTCGGAGCGCTACGACCGCGAGATGAAGGACGTCTTCGAGGTGCAGGACGAGATCGCGCGCAAGATCGCGGAGGCCCTTCGCATCACGCTCACGCCGCAGGAGCAGGAGGCACTGGCCGCGAGGCCCACCGAGAACCTCCAGGCCTACGATCTGTATCTGAGAGGCAAGAGCTACGCGCGCCGGCTCACGCGGCAGGATCTCGAGTTCGCGCTCCAGATGTTCGAGAACGCCGTGGCGATGGATCCCGAGTTCGCCCTCGCGCACGCGGCGATCGCCAACGTGTGCGCGCAGAATCACTACAACTACGGCCGCGATCCGGTCTGGCTCGAGCGGGCGATGGCGGCCTCGAAGCGCGCGGTCGAGCTGCGCCCGCACCTTCCCGAAGTCCAGGTCGCGCAGGCCTGGATCCTCTACGCGGCCGGCGAGCACGACGAGGCGGTGCGATGCGTCGAGCAGGCGATCGATCGCAAGCGCGATTGCGAGGGCGCGTACTACCTGCTCGGCCGGGCGCTGTTCGCGTCGGGGCGCTATCAGGACGTCGCGGCGATGGCGGACACCGCCCTCGACGCGTGCGGAGAGGACTACAACGTGTACGTCCCGATCCAGAACGCCCTCGGTGCGCTCGGCAAGGCCGAGGCGCAGCGCAACGTGCTCCAGCGGAAGATCGTCGCGCTCGAGAACCACCTGAAACAGGTGCCAGAGGATGCGCGCGCGCGCATTCATCTGGCGGGCGACTACGCAGACACCGGCCGCGAGGAGGACGCGATGCGCGAGGCGAGCCTCGCGATCGCGCTGCGCCCGAACGAAGCCACCGTGCTCTACAACGCGGCGTGCGCGTTCTGCTCGATGAAGCGCAAGCCGGAGGCGATGGACGCGCTGCGCAAGTCGTGGGAGGCGGGATTCCGCGACCCGACCTGGGCGCGCCGCGATCCCGACCTCGCCCTGCTGCACGGCGATCCCGAATTCGAGAGGCTCTACCCGGGGGCCGCGACCGACAACTAGG